>JAJWFY010000042.1:0-28318 GCA_021615735.1 Segatella copri
GTTTTACAGCATAAAATATGGCCAAAAATTTGGTAGTTAATAATTTTTTTTATTATTTTGCACCCTGAAAATGAAGTTTTAAGTAATTTATATAAAATCAAATTTTAGAGAGAAAATGAAAAAGTTAGTATTAATGTTTGCTGCTGCCGTAATGGCAGTATCTGCATCTGCTCAGACTACACAGGAGAGCAAGTTCTTTGACAATTGGTATCTTGGTGTAAACGTTGGAGCTGCTACAAAGACTACTCACAATGCATGGTTCAAGAACGTAAATCCTTCAGTAGGTGTACGTCTCGGAAAGTGGTTTACTCCAGTTTGGGGTGCTGCTGTAGAGGCTGACCTCTATGCTCGTAACCGCAACCTGCCTTTTACACATAAGACTTTGGTTCGTGGTGCAAGCGGTAAGTTCATCGGTACTATCAATGCAACAAACCTCTTCTTGGGTTACAAGGGTGAGCCACGTAAATTCGAAATCATCCCATTGGCAGGCATCGGTGGTTACCACTCTTTCAACCTTCATAATGGCAACCTCAATGCCCTCACAGCTAACGCAGGTGTTGACTTCGCATTCAACCTTGGCGCAAACAAGGCTTGGCAGGTATATGTAGAGCCATCTATGAATTGGTTCCTTCACGACAACAAGAGTGCTTGCAATGGTTGCCAGTTTGATGTTAACAAGTCTGCTTTTCAGGTTAAGGTGGGTGTTAACTACAAGTTCAAGGGTTCTAACAACTCTCACAACTTCACTATCGTAACTCCACGCGACCAGAACGAGATTGATGGTTTGAATGGTCAGATCAACAACCTCCGCAACGACTTGAATAGCAAGGATTCTGAACTCGCAGCTAAGGACAAGCAGATCAAGGATCTCCAGAATGCGCTCAATGAGTGCCAGAAGGCTCCTAAGTATGTAAAGCCAGCTACTGCTACCAATTTGCAGCCAACAGTATTGTTTACTGTAGGTAAGTCAAAAGTAGAGCGTAGCCAAATGCCAAACATCGAGATGATTGCTCAGTATATGAAGAATCATCCAGATGCTAAGGTTGAAATTAAGGGTTATGCATCTCCAGAGGGTTCTAAGGAACTTAACCAGAAACTTTCTGAGGCTCGTG
The DNA here is from genome assembly GCA_021615735.1 of Segatella copri. Classification (GTDB taxonomy): domain Bacteria; phylum Bacteroidota; class Bacteroidia; order Bacteroidales; family Bacteroidaceae; genus Prevotella; species Prevotella copri_Q. Next base: position 1,113 of record JAJWFY010000042.1, read on the forward strand.
CCAATGCTGTAAAGAACATTCTCGTTAAGACTTACAAGATTAGCGCAAATCGTCTTCAGGCTAAGGGTATGGGTGCTACTGACAAGCTCTTCAAGCAGGTTGAGTTCAACCGTGTTGCTACATTCAATGATAACAATGCAGCTGAATAAAGAAATAAGTAGTTTCAGATATTTGGTCTTGTGACCAGGTCCTCCTAAACTTCGGTTTAGGAGGATTTTTTTTCTTCTTACCTTTCTTACATGTCTGGCCGCCTCGCTTTATACTTTTTCGTCAGGTAATCTTAATAAGATAAGAGTTCTGTGTGGTTAATAAGCTCTTTCTTGTTTTTTTGCACAAAATCAGCAGAAATGAGTATCTGTCGTGATAAATTGTAAGCATTTTATTTGTTTTTCTAACAAAAAAACGAAGTTTTCTGAAATTTTATACGAAATTAGTTGGCTATTACATAAATTCTCTGTATCTTTGCAGGCAAATTATAACAAATGGGCTCGAAAGAGCCCTTTTAAGCAAGGAAATAAAAGAAAAAAAGATATGAAACATCCATTAAGAAGTAGCGTCTGCACTGAAGGTAGAAGAATGGCAGGTGCCCGAGCACTCTGGGTAGCTGCAGGTATGAAACACGAGCAGTTTGGTAAACCAATCATTGCTATCGTGAACAGCTTTACTCAGTTTGTGCCAGGTCATACCCATCTTCATGAAATCGGTCAGATCGTCAAGAAGGAAATCGAAGCTATGGGGTGCTACGCAGCCGAATTCAATACCATTGCCGTTGACGACGGTATCGCAATGGGACACGACGGAATGCTCTATTCCCTCCCAAGCCGTGACATCATTGCCGACTCTGTAGAATACATGGTCAATGCTCACAAGGCCGACGCCATGATCTGTATCTCAAACTGCGACAAGGTAACCCCAGGTATGCTCATGGCATCTATGCGACTGAACATTCCTACCGTGTTTTGCTCAGGTGGACCTATGGAAGCCGGACGCTGGAAGGGTGAGAACGCCGACTTGATTACAGCTATGATTAAGGGTGCTGATACAAGCGTTTCTGACGAGGAGATGACGCAGATTGAGCAGTGCGCCTGCCCAGGTTGCGGTAGCTGCTCAGGTATGTTTACCGCCAACTCTATGAACTCTCTCACCGAGGCCATCGGTCTGAGCTTGCCAGGTAACGGAACCATTCTTGCTACCCACAAAAACCGCATCCAACTTTTTAAAGATGCAGCACGCCAGATAGTTAAGAACGCTTATGCATATTATGAGGACGGCGACGAGAGCGTATTGCCACGCAATATAGCTACCCGAGACGCATTCCTCAACGCCATGACCCTGGACATCGCCATGGGCGGAAGCACCAACACCGTGCTCCACTTGCTGGCAGTAGCTCAGGAAGCTGGCGCAGACTTCAAGATGGAAGACATCGACCAGTTGAGTCGCAAGGTGCCTTGCCTCTGCAAGTTGAGCCCTAACACCCAAAAATACAGTGTACAGGAGTGCAACCGCGCAGGTGGTATCCTCGGTATCCTGAACGAGCTGAACAAGGGCGGTCTGATCAACGGCGCCGTAAAGCGTGTTGACGGCAAGACACTCGATGAGCAGATGAAGAAATACGATATTACCGGCACAGAGATTGATGCCGAGGCTGACAGAATCTATCATTCAGCACCGGGCAGAAAGTTCTCTACCCAGATGGGTAGTCAGGACGCTCAGTGGGAGAGTCTCGACACCGACCGCGCCGAGGGTTGTATCCGCGACCTCGAGCATGCCTACACCAAGGATGGCGGACTGGCAGTGCTCTTCGGCAACATCGCCCAGAATGGTTGCGTAGTGAAGACAGCCGGAGTAGACCCAGTGCTCTGGCATTTTGAGGGTCCAGCCGTATGCTTTGATTCTCAGGAAGATGCATGCGAAGGCATCCTTGGCGGCAAGGTTAACTCAGGCGACTGCGTAGTCATCACCCACGAGGGTCCGAAGGGTGGCCCTGGCATGCAGGAGATGCTCTACCCAACCTCTTACATCAAGAGCCGTCACCTGGGCAAGGAATGTGCCCTCATCACCGACGGCCGCTTCTCAGGCGGTACATCAGGCTTGAGCATCGGTCACATCAGTCCTGAGGCTGCAGCAGGTGGTAACATCGGCAAGATTAAGGATGGCGACATCATCGTCATTGATATCCCTAGCCGCTCCATCAATGTGAAGCTCTCTGACGAGGAACTCGCAGCACGCCCACAGCAGCCGCTGAAGCGCAACCGCGTGGTTAGCAAGGCACTGCGCGCTTATGCCCAGAGCGTAAGTTCGGCAGATAAGGGCGGTGTGAGAATCATCGACTAGTCTTCGAGAGTCTTTGAAAAGACAGTTTTTAGAGTCTTTGAGAAAAGAAAAGTTTTTGAATTATTCAGAATAATAACATATAAATGGCAAAAGAAGTAATAACAGGAGCCGAAGCACTGATGCGCTCCCTGAAAAACGAGGATGTTAAAACCATCTTCGGATATCCGGGCGGCAGCATCATGCCAGTGTTTGATGCACTGTACGGTTACACGAGAGGTGAAAAGAAGATGTTTGACCACATCTTGGTACGTCACGAGCAGGCTGCTGCTCACGCTGCACAGGGTTATGCCCGAGTCAGTGGCGAAGTGGGCGTCGCTCTTGTCACTAGTGGTCCTGGAGCTACTAATACATTGACCGGCATCGCTGATGCCATGATGGATTCTACACCAATCGTAGTCATCGCCGGACAGGTAGGCGTAGGTGCCCTGGGTACCGATGCCTTCCAGGAGGTAGACCTCGTGGGTGTTACCCAGCCAATCTCCAAGTGGTCTTACCAGATACGCCGTGCCGAGGATGTGGCATGGGCTGTGAGCCGTGCTTTCTACATCGCCCGCAGCGGACGTCCGGGACCTGTGGTGCTCGACTTTACAAAGAATGCGCAGGTGGCTACATGCGAGTGGGAACCAGTGAAATGTGAGAAGGTTACATCTTACAACCCTTATCCTACGATAGATGAAAAGGCGGTGGCTGAAGCTGCTGAACTCATCAACAATGCCAAGAAACCATTCGCCCTCGTGGGTCATGGAGTAGAGCTTGGCGGTGCACATAATGAACTCATCGAATTCCTCGAGAAGGCAGATATCCCTGCCGGCAGAACTCTGCTCGGCCTTTCTGCCCTGCCTAGCAACCACCCGCTCAACATGGGTATGCTCGGCATGCACGGTTCTTATGCTACCAACATGAAGACCCAGGAGTGTGATGTGCTCATCGCCATCGGTATGCGTTTCAGCGACCGTATCACAGGCGTGCCTTCTAAGTATGCTCCTCAGGCAAAGATTATCCACCTGGACATTGACAAGGCTGAGATTGATAAGGTTATCAAGACAGATGTGGCTGTGGTGGGCGACTGCAAGCAGAGTCTGCCAGCCATTACCCGTCTGCTGAACAAGAATGTTCACCGCGAGTGGAGAGATTCCTTCGAGGAATACCGCCAGCAGGAACAGGAAAAGGTAATAGAGAAGGATATCCACCCTACAGAGGGACCGCTGCTTATGGGCGAGGTGACCAACGTGGTAACGGAAGCTACTCATAATGAAGCAGTTCTCGTAAACGACGTAGGTCAGAACCAGATGATCAGTAGCCGCTACTTCAAGTTTACCAAGAAGCTGAGCATCGTAACCAGTGGTGGTTTCGGAACCATGGGCTTCGGCCTTCCGGCAGCCATCGGTGCCACCTTCGGAGCTCCCGACCGCACCATCTGCTGTTTCTTCGGCGACGGCGGTTTCCAGATGAACATCCAGGAACTAGGCACCATCATGGAGCAGCAGGCACCGGTAAAGATGATTCTGCTAAACAACAACTATCTGGGCAACGTTCGCCAGTGGCAAGACCTGATGTTCGGCGGCCGTCACTCCTTCACCCACATGATGAATCCTCATTATGCAGAGATTGCCAAGGCCTACGGCATACCATACGATGTGGTAATAGACCGCAAGGACCTTCAGGCTAAGGTGGAGAAGATGATCAGCACCAAGGGGCCTTACCTGCTGGAGTGCGCCATCAAGGAGAATGAAGACATCGTTCCGATGACGCTGCCGGGCAAGAGTGTAGATGAGATGCAACTCGAGTTGAATTATTAAAAGTTCTCGGCTATATATATAATAAGGTGTAAATTCCTTCATGAGGGAGCATCCTCCGAAAAGGAAAGACTCCGAAAAGTAACCGATTATTTTAAAATTTGGAAAAATGGAGAATAACAACGAAAAGAAATTATATACATTGCTTGTTTACTCAGAAAACATTGCCGGTATCCTGAATCAGATTACTGCCGTGTTTACTCGCAGACAGGTAAACATCGAGAGCTTGAATGTTTCGGCCAGCAGTATCAAGAATATACACAAGTATACCATCACGGTTTGGAGTGATGAAGAGCAGATTGAGAAAATCAACAAGGCAATAGAGAAGAAGATTGACGTGGTGAAGAGCGATTACTACTCCGACGACCAGATCTTCATCCATGAAGTGGCTCTCTTCAAGATTTCCACTCCGGTATTGCTCGAAAATCCAGAGGTTTCGCGCACCATCCGCAAGCATGATGCCCGCATGATGGAGGTGAATCCTACTTACAGCACCGTGCTCCTGGCAGGACTTACCGAAGACATCGCCGACCTCTTCCAGCAGCTCAACAGCTACAACTGCCTCCTTCAGTATACCCGAAGCGGCAGAATCGCTGTTACGAGAAGTTTTGACGAACCCATCTCTGATTATCTCAAGCAGAATTCAGAAGATTAGATTTCTTTCATATTTTGATGCCCTTTGTTCCCCTGGCTTCAAACTAGCGGAGCAGGGGGCTTTTTCGGTTTAAAACAACAAGACAAACAACAAGATAAAAGGACGAGACAGATATTATGGAACAGAAAATATTAGATAAGGTAGGGCGTTACGAATTTCTTTCGGAGCCTTTCCACTGCGATTTCAGCAGCCATCTTTTTATGGGGCATCTCGGAAATCATCTGCTCAATGCTGCCGATTTTCACAGCAACGACCGCGGGTTCGGTATGAACTACCTCATGCCCCGACACAAGACATGGGTTCTCAGCCGACTGGCCATAGAGATGACAGAGATGCCGAAGTCTTACGACCGCTTTGTAGTAGAAACCTGGTGCGAGAGTGCCATGAAATATTTCACATCCCGAGATTTCAAAATCTGCGGCAAGACATCATCATCCGAAGAAGCCAAGGTTTACGGTTACGGCAAGAGCGTGTGGGCAATGATTGATACGGAAACCCGACAGCCTGTTGATATTTTTGAAATTCACGACGGGCTTATCAAAGAATATATTGATTCGGAAAAACCTTGTCCTATCCAGGCAAGTTCGAGAGTGAAAATGGGCAAGGATGCCAAGCTGGTGAGAACCATTGACACCTATTATCATGATGTAGATGTTAACGGGCACATCAACTCGGTGAAATACATCGAACATATCCTCGACCTCTTTGATCTGGATTATTACAAAAATCACTTTTTGCAAAGATTTGAGATAGCTTACGTAGCAGAAAGTCACCAGGGAGACCAACTTCATTTCTATTTGGAAGAAACGAGTGAGGCGGAAAAAGTGCAAGAATACTGCATAAAGATAACAAAAAACGGCAAAAATGACGCAAATGAGGTGGAAGTTGTAAGAAGTAAGGCTAAATTTATTAAAAATTGAAAGAAAAATTTGGTAGTTTCATTTTATTTGCTTACCTTTGCACTCAGAAAATAAAAATAAACCCAGAGCCGCCTTCTTGGATAGGGGGTGGACGGATCAAACAGGCTCTCTTTGGATAAGAATACAGCTCGCATCCGTATGGACAAGTATAACCCGCGGCTCCTCAAACGGCAAGCCGCACAAAAAAAATAAAAATTATGGCAGAAATGAATTTCGGTGGCGTAATGGAAACTGTTGTCACCAGTCATGAATTTTCATTGGAGAAAGCACGTGAAGTATTGAAGAACGAAACAATCGCAGTTATCGGTTATGGTATCCAGGGTCCTGGTCAGGCTTGTAACCTTCGCGATAATGGTTTCAACGTCATCGTCGGACAGCGTCAGGGTAAGACCTACGAGAAGTGTCTGAAGGATGGTTGGGTTCCTGGTAAGACATTGTTCTCTATCGAGGAAGCTGCTGAAAAGGGTACTATCATCTGTATGTTGCTTTCTGATGCCGGTCAGATTGCATGCTGGCCAAAGATTAAGCCACACCTCACAGCAGGTAAGACTTTGTATTATTCACATGGTTTCGCTATCAACTGGAGCGACCGCACAGGCGTTGTTCCACCAAAGGATATTGATGTAATCATGGTTGCTCCTAAGGGTTCTGGTACTTCTCTCCGCACTATGTTCTGCGAGGGTCGTGGTTTGAACTGCTCTTACGCTGTATACCAGGATGCATCTGGCAAGGCAGAGGAGAAGACTATTGCCTTCGGTATCGGTATCGGTGCCGGTTATTTGTTCAAGACAACATTCCAGCGTGAGGCTACTTCTGACCTCACAGGTGAGCGTGGCTCATTGATGGGTGCAATTGAGGGATTGTTGGAGGCACAGTATGACGTGCTCCGCGAGAATGGTCACTCACCATCTGAGGCTTTCAACGAGACTGTTGAGGAGCTCACACAGAGCCTTGGCCCTCTCTTCGGTGCTAAGGGTATGGATTGGATGTATGCTAACTGTTCAACAACAGCTCAGCGTGGTGCTCTTGACTGGGCTCCTCGTTTCCGTGAGGCTATCAAGCCTGTAATGGAGTGGTTGTACTACTCTGTAAAGACTGGTAACGAGGCTCAGATTTCTATCGACAAGAACTCTCAGGCTGATTACCGCGAGAAGTTGAACGCTGAACTCGAGGCTATGCGCAACAAGGAAATGTGGCAGGCTGGTGTTACAGTTCGTAAACTTCGCCCTGAGAATAACTAATTTTTTTCTCGTACATAATGTTGAAAAGGGAATGGCCCGAGAGGTGTCGTTCCCTTTTTTCTGTTTATATGGGGGTATAAGTTGCTGGCATATACAAATCTCGCTGCTGGCGTATGCGAAATCCCAATGCTGGCATATACAAAAAGCCCTGAAAAGGCAAAAGCATCTCTCTTCTGAAAAGCTTTTACTTCTTCAGGACTTATAAGATATTAGGACTTCATTTCCGGTTTCGGTTCAAGCCGGATTTTATCTTCCTCAACATTCATCATATTCTCCACAACCATTTCTTCAAGAACTGCAGCCATATCTTCTGAATCATATTTCAGTTGGTTTAATTCTGTAATGTCATGTGGCTTTCCGTCTTTCAGCAAGTCTAGAATTTCTGATATAATAGTTTGCTTCTGGGGTATTTTGTGGTCTATGCAGACATCACATATCCCGCAGTCGTCCTTCATTTTCGTTTTTTCGCCAAAATAACTCAGAAGCTGGCGCGAACGGCAGATGCTGTCGTTCTTTGCATAACTGATAATGCTCTTGATGTGGGCAGTAAACTGTTTCTTGCGTACTTCCCATACCTCCTCAGGGATGATAACTCTGAAACCATCTTCCCTAGGACGCGTGTAGCTGATATAAGGTGTCTTGCGTCGGGGAATGAAGTCGATGATGTGGCGGGCACTCAGATTTTTCAGAATCATGTATACCTGTTGACGGTTTAGTTCGCTTACACGCTCTATCAGCGACTCATCAATGTAAACATAGTCGGTAAACAGACCGCCGTAATTACGCAGAAGCCCCGTAATAACAGACTCTTCCTTCTCCGAAACATTCTCTAGCAGATAGAGATCATTTCGGCTGATGTTAAATCTGATTCTTGCTTTTCCGTCAGGATTGTCCTCGTAGTGGATATAGCCTGAGCGCTCCAGAATGCGCAGAGCCGAGTCTACGCGAGTAGGGAAGTACTTGTAGGTGAAGCAGAACTTCTCTATCTCGAACATGAAAGTCTGTCCCATTCCGCTTCCAACTGCCACCTGGAAAAAGTAAGCAAGATGCTCGTATACGTCTTTGATGAATTCTTTGTCTGGGAAGGTTTCGTCTATGCGTTTCATGAGTTTGTTTTCATCACTCTGGTTGTAGAGCAGCACAGCATAAGCCTTTTCGCCGTCTCTTCCGCCTCTACCCGCCTCTTGAAAATAGGCTTCCAGTGAGTCTGGACAATCTATATGAATTACCATTCTCACATCTGACTTGTCTATTCCCATGCCGAAAGCATTGGTTGCTACCATTACCCTTATCTCGTCATTTTGCCAGTTTTTCTGTCGGATATCCTTCACGTCGGAATCCAGTCCGGCATGGTAAAATGTAGCAGAAATACCTTGTTTGTTCAGAAGTTCTGCCATCTCCTTGGTTCGTTTTCGGCTTCTCGCATAAATGATTGCCGAGCCTTGGGTACACTGTAGGATATGAACCATTTCGGTCAACTTGTCGTTGGTGGTGCGCACCACATAGGCAAGATTCTTGCGGGCAAAACTCATTTTAAATACGTTTTGCTTCTTGAAGTGAAGCTGGTTCTGGATATCTTCTACTACATCGGGAGTGGCCGTAGCCGTAAGAGCAAGGACTGGTACACTGGGCTTCATATCTCTTATTTTTGCAATTTCGAGATAAGACGGGCGGAAATCGTAACCCCACTGGCTGATGCAGTGAGCTTCATCTACCGTGATGAAACTCACCGGAATGTGGCGCAGTTTAGTTTGGAACAATTCTGAAGAAAGACGTTCTGGTGAAACATACAGAAACTTGATTTCACCGAAAATACAATTTTCCAATATTCGGAGAATCTCTTGGCGCGACAATCCTGTGTAGATGGCTTCAGCCAGGATGTTGCGGGCCTTGAGATGCTGTACCTGATCCTTCATCAGCGCAATGAGTGGAGTTACCACAATGCAGACGCCCTTTTGGGCAAGGGCCGGAACCTGGAAGGTGATGGATTTACCGCCACCTGTAGGCATAAGACCGAGGGTATCCTCACCTCGGGCTATACTCTCGATGATGTCTCGTTGTATGCCGCGAAAGTCAGGATACCCCCAATATGTACGTAGTATTTCTTGATATTTATCTGCCATTTTTTGAAACTTTTGCCCTTGCAGATTTCGATGCTTTTGCGTCCTGGCGGATTTGCTCTACAAATCCGTGTAATCCGAGTAATCAGTGCCTAATCCATGCATAGGGCTAAGTACCTCATCCTTCGTTTGGACGGATGTCTTCTATCTGAAGTTGAACTTGGTTTTTCTTAAAAATATTCTCTTCTATGGTGAAGGCTATGTCGAAACTTCGCTTACTCTTGATGTAGCGGGCAGCTGCACTCTGACCGAAAGCGATGCCGTTTAAGACCGTGCTCGATTTTGAGTCTACCAGTTCCAACTTGATGTGTTCCTGTTCTCTGCCCACCACCTTGCTGGTACCATAATCATATACCCGGTTGGTGCAGAAAATAGGTTTCTGGTTACATGGACCGAAAGGAGAGAAGCGCTTCAAGTCGGCCTGCAGATGCTTGGTAATGTCTTTAAAGTCTATTTCAGCATCTATGTTGAGCATAGGTTCTGTCTGTTGAGGCGAAATATGCTCTTCTACATAATGCTGGAACCTGTCTCTGAACTCTCTAACCTTATCCCACTTCAAGGTAAGTCCGGCAGCATAGGTATGACCACCGAAATTGAGCAGGAGGTCGCGGCAACTCTTGATGGCTGAGTAGATGTCAAATCCCGTTACGCTACGTGCTGAACCTGTAGCCATATCACCATCCCGGGTCAGAACAATGGTAGGGCGGAAGTAGATTTCGGTGAGTCGGGAAGCAACAATGCCAATGACTCCCTTTTTCCAGCCTTCATCATAGAGCACGATGCTGGAATTGTGTTTCATGCTTTCCAGACGCGATACGATGCCGTTGGCTTCTTCAGTCATCTGCTTGTCTATATCTTTGCGCTGCTCATTGTATTCATTGATGTGTCTGGCCATGCGCAGGGCTGAGGAATAGTCTCTTTCTACCAGCAGATCTACGCTCAGCTTGCCGTTCTCCATTCTGCCTGAAGCATTGATGCGGGGACCAATCTTGAACACAATATCGCTCATAGAGAGCTCGCGTCCGTTCAGTCCGCAGATGTCGATGATGGATTTCAGACCGATACTTGGGTTGGTATTCAGCAACTTAAGACCATGGAAGGCGAGTATTCTGTTCTCATCTACCACCGGCACAATGTCGGCAGCAATACTCACGGCGCAGAAGTCGAGCAGAGGAATGAGTCTGGAGAACGGAATGTTGTTGTTCTTGGCAAAAGCCTGCATAAACTTGAATCCTACACCGCATCCGCAGAGATGCTTGAATGGGAATGGATCGTCAGGACGCTTCGGATTGAGTATGGCCACAGCAGGTGGCATCACATCGTCAGGAACGTGATGGTCGCAGATAATGAAGTCTATTCCTAGACTTTTGGCATATTCTATCTCCTGAATAGCCTTGATTCCGCAGTCTAGAATAATAATCAGTTTTACACCAGTCTGATGAGCAAAATCTATTCCTTTCTTACTCACTCCGTAACCTTCGTCGTAGCGGTCGGGAATGTAGTAGTCGATGTTTGAATAGAATTGCTGCAAGAATTTGTACACCAGGGCAACGGCGGTGCATCCGTCTACGTCATAGTCTCCGTAAACAAGGATACGTTCCTTTCTACCCATAGCATCGTTCAGGCGGTCTACGGCAATATCCATGTCTTTCATCAGGAATGGATTGATGAGATCTGAGAGTTGTGGACGGAAGAACCGTTTGGCTGCAGACTCTGTCGTAATCTCGCGCTTGATGAGCAAATGGGCAAGAACTGGGCTCATATTTAGCTTGGCGCCTAATTCTTCAGCTGCTTTTTGCTGTTCAGGTGTTGGTGATTCGTAATTCCATTTAAAATGCATTTTAATTATTTTTTATTTCTGCCCCCAAAGTTACGAAAATAAAATGACAAAAGGAAATGTTTAGGGAGGAATTTTATTAAATTACCTAGAAATAAGTAAAAATAAGACTTGTTGGCAACCCAAAATAAGTGAATAAGAGATTTTCTTGGCAACAAAAAAGGCAGCAAACTCATCGGTTTGCTGCCCCTTGAATATTTTTGTTTAGGAGAATGTCCATAGAAAACCTATAGACTGTTAACTATAACTTTTAACTATTAAAACTCTCCTAGATTCCGAGCTTCTTGCGGATGTCCTTAGGAAGGGCGTTCTTGTTAACCATGAAGTCCATAGTCTTGTAAGCTACGAAAGCCTTGGTCATGTACCAGGTTCCCTTGTAGTCACCATACTCGCCCCAAGAGTTCTTAACCATGTAGTACTCCTTGCCGTTCTGATCCTTAGCGATACCGTAGATGTGCATACCGTGGTCATCAGTTGTCTCCCAATTGTCGAATGCTTCCTGACGCATAGCCTGTGTAGGAACAATCTCAGGAGCATTTACGCCGAGAGAATCAAACTTCTCCTTCTTCTCGTCCTTAGAGAGCTTGAACCAATGGTCAGCATCTGTACCGGCCATAGAGCGAACCTTCTTTACGTCGTAAGCGATACCGAGACCCTTGCGAGTGAAACCATCTTCTGTTACGTCACCGCCCCAAGCTACTGTGTAACCGTTGTTTACAGCGTTGTCGATGATCTTGCAGATGTCTTCCATAGGAACGTTGTAACTCAAAGGCCAGCGCCAGTTATCCTGTACCTCAACAGCAAACTTGCTCCACATTGGGTGGTGGGTGTAGCTGGTAATGGTTACATAATCATCAAGATTCAAACCGAGGCTCTGGCAGAAGCTCTGTGGAGTATACTGCTTGCCCTCGTATGTAAACTTCTCAGGAGCCTTACCGATATAAGAGTCGATGATGCCCTGAAGACCGCTCTTCCAGGCTGGAGAAAGCTTCTTAGCTGTGCTCTTTGCTACTGCCTCTACGTATGGAGTCATTACATTGAAGAACTCACCGAAGTTAGCCAAAGAGTCACCTGTCAATGAACCTGGTGCAGGCATGGCAGACTCAGGTACAATACCATAGTGCTGCAAAGCATAGAGTACATCGTAGGCGCTACCACCCTCAGAGAAGCTCACGTCGCCGTGCATTCTTACAGCCACTGTGGCGCGGTCCATATAAGTCTTGTTGGCTACGAACATTTCGCTGAGGTCGTAGGTCTTGCCTGTCTTCTTCAAAATTTCGCTCTCGAAGTAGCTGAGGGTAGAGTAAGCCCAGCACGTACCACTGCGGTTCTGGTCCTTGATGCTAGTGATAGGATTCTGCTTTACTACAGTAAATACAGGTTTGTTCTTTGCTACTTCTGCAGAGTCTGCAGCTTTCTTCGCATTTGCTCCTGTGGCTACCAAAGCCATCAAGGCTGCAACAATCATAGTTTTCTTCATGAATTCTTTTCTCTTTATATTAATGTTCTTGTTATATCTTCTCTCTGATTCCTTATTCCTGAAATGATTTCTCTTTCAGAAATTTTATTCCTTGTTGGCTGCCATGAACTCCTCAACATCTTTTGGATGATAAGGTATGCGGTCTTTGCCCAGGAATCTGCAACCATCTTTGGTGATGAGTACATCGTCCTCAATTCGGATACCACCGAAATCTTTATAGGTCTCAATCTTGTCGAAGTTGAGGAATTCTGCACAGTGACCGGATGCCTTCCAATCGTCGATGAGGGCAGGGATGAAGTAAACTCCCGGCTCGTCGGTTACCACGAAACCTTCCTGCAGACGGCGACCCATACGCAGGCAGTTGGTACCGAATTGCTCCAGATTAGGGCGTACCTCTTCGTCGAAACCAACGTTAATCTGGTCGAGGTTCTCCATGTCGTGAACATCCATTCCCATCATGTGGCCCAAACCATGAGGCAGGAACATGGCGTGTGCTCCAGCCTTTACAGCCTCTTCTGTATCACCCTTTGCAAGTCCGAGCTCCTTCATGCGGTCGAAGAGCAGGCGGCAAACAGAGAAGTGTACGTCTGCCCATTTTACGCCTGGCTTGGCTACATCCAGTGCATGGTCGTGGCATTCTTCTACAATAGAGTAGATTTCCAACTGGCGCTGGCTGAACTTTCCGCTCACCGGCATGGTGCGGGTGTTGTCAGAACAGTAGTTGTTCATAGTTTCTGCACCTGCATCACAGAGTGCCAGTCTGCCTTCTTCCAGTACGTTCATAGATGGATAACCATGCTGAATTTCACCGTGCTGACTGAAGATGGTTGGGAAACTGACCATGGCTCCGTAAGAGTGGGCAATGCCGCTTACCTGACCTGCAACATATTTTTCTGTCACACCCGGACGTACGAGCTTCATCGCTGTGGTATGCATCTTGTATCCGATGACAGCAGCACGCTCCAATTCCTCGATTTCTTCCTGGGTCTTAGTTGAACGCATCTTCACAACAGCCTTAATGAGGTCCATGCTGGCCTCTTCTTTCTGCTGGTTAGGATGGATGCCCAGAAGGTCGAATACCTGCAGCTTGATGTCGTAGCGGTAAGGTGGCAGGAAATGAATCTTGCGCTTCTTCGACATGGCGTCGTTGCAGATAGTCTTGAGCGTTTTCATAGGTGCTGAGTTATGAACGCCTACCTGTGCTGCAAGATCATGAACACTGTCAACGCTTCCGTACCATACGATGTCTACGAGGTCGATGTCGTCGCCAATCAGGGTTTCAATATCGTTGTCTATATCTATCACACCTACCAGACCGTCGCGCTGCAATCCGAAATAATAGAGGAATGTCGAGTCCTGACGGAAAGGGTAATATCCGTTATTAGGGAAATTACATGGTGAATTGTTGTTTCCGAAAAGTATAATTACGCCGCTTTTCACAAGCTTCTTCAGCTCCTGTCTGCGGCTGATGTAAGTCTCTTTGCTGAACATATTTTTAGTTTTTTACATTATTTTGCTTGCAAAGTTAGCAATTATTTCCCAAAAAATACGTATCTTTGCAAGCAAAATTGAATAAAACGCGTAAATTTATAAATAATTAATATAAAAACGGCTTTTTGCTAGACAAAATGTAAGAAAATTGTCTATGCTGCGAGCAAAATATAATTATTTTCAGAATTTTAAAAGCAGAGAGTGTGTTATGAAATTGAATTTGAAAACAACAGGTTTGGTTCTTGAGGGAGGAGGCATGCGAGGGGTCTTCACCAGTGGGGTACTGGATGCCTTCATGAAGCATGATGTTCATTTCCCTTATACGGTGGCTGTATCGGCTGGGGCATGTAATGGCATGTCGTATATGAGCCGCCAGCCTCGGCGTGCCCGTATCTCTAACATCGATTATCTGGCCCGATACCAGTATATCGGTATTCGCCATCTGGTGACTCAGGGGTGTATCTTCGACCGCAAATTGCTCTACGATAAGTTTCCGAACCAGCTCTTGCCTTTCGATTTTGATACCTATTTTAAGTATGCCGATGGTTTCGAGATGGTTACTACCAATTGTCTTACGGGCAAGGCTATGTATCTTTCCGAGAATCATGACAGGCAGCGTGCACTGGATATTGTGCGTGCTTCCAGCAGTTTGCCATTTGTGAGCAAGATTGTGGAAGTGGATGGCATTCCGATGTTGGATGGTGGTATTGCGGACAGTATTCCGGTACAGCACGCCATTGACATGGGGTGGCAACACAATGTGGTTGTCCTGACTCGCAACAAAGGATGGCGTGATATGGGCAAAGACCATAAGATACCTTATTTATATAAGAACTATCCTCGCCTACGTGTGGCTCTGAGTCACCGTCATCGGGCTTATAACGAACAGATCCAGCTTGTAGATGATCTGGAGGCTGCGGGTAAGATTACCTGTATCCGTCCAATCCGTCCGTTGGAAGTTGGCAGAATAGAGAAGGATACCGATAAACTGGAACGCCTCTACGAAGAAGGTTTCATGCTGGGTGAGGCTTTCTGCGAAAAATGCGTAGAAAAAGAATAATATTAATAAGGTGTAGTTGATAAATAAGGTGTAGAGTTTTAGTATATGGCTTGAGAATGAGTAGAACGGTGATTTTTAGGAACGGATTACACCGTGCCTAAAAATCACCGTTCTGGGTATGATAGTAATCAGCAATGATTTCTTCTTATTTCAGTAGGTCAGGGCGCAGGCGCTTGGTTCTTTTCATGGCCTGGTCGAATTCCCACTGGCGAATCTTGGCTTCGTTGCCACTGAGCAGAATCTCCGGAACCTTCCATCCCTTGTAGTCGGCAGGACGGGTGTAGATAGGGGCGGCAAGGATATCGTCCTGGAAACAGTCGGAAAGTGCGCTCTGTTCGTCGCTGATAACACCCGGAACCAGTCGGATGACGGCATCTGAGATGATGGCTGCAGCAAGTTCGCCACCCGTCAGCACATAATCACCTACACTGATTTCTCGGGTAATGAGATGGTCGCGCACACGCTGGTCAATACCCTTGTAGTGACCGCAGAGGATGATGAGGTTACCCTGCATCGACATTTCGTTGGCTATCTTCTGGTTGAAAGTTTCACCATCTGGCGAAACGTAAATCACGTCATCATACTCGCGCTCTGCCTTCAGCGCAGCAATGCAGCGGTCTATTGGTTCACATTGCATCACCATGCCGGCACTTCCGCCGTATGGATAGTCGTCCACACGCTTCCATTTATCTAATGTGTAGTCACGCAGGTTGTGCAGATGAATCTCCGCTAGACCCTTCTTCTGCGCACGTGCCAGAATGGACTCATTGAAGAATCCCTTCAGCATCTCTGGTAATACTGTAATAATGTCTATTCTCATAACATTTGCAAAAATAATAAATAATGCGGAGAGTACCAAAAATTTTTGCTTTTTCTTTCATTTTAACTCCTCTTTTCTTCACTTTCCTTTCTTTTTTCTCTGTTTTCCTGCCTTTCCGTAGCCATTCTTGTCTTTTCATATCATAATCCTGTTTTTCCGGAAAAAGAGAGTGATTAACGTATAAATATGCAACATAATTATCAAAATAATAGAAAAATCATATCAAAATGATAAATTTTCGATAAAACATGCTACTATTTGTAGAAAAAGTTGTATTTTTGCAAACAGAATTGCTCGAAAGAGTGTATAATTAATTAAAATTGTGAACAAGATGATATTGGACATTGAAATGCTGAGAAGCTTTTACGCTTCGTATTCGGAAAGTGTAGCCCAGGCTAAGGCTACGGTGAAACGACCTCTTACTTATGCCGAGAAGGTGCTCTTTGCACATCTTTTCGACCCAACACAGTTGCGACCATATAAAAGAGGTATAGAATATGTTGACTTCCGTCCTAATCGCGTGGCGATGCAGGATGCGACTGCGCAAATGGCACTCTTGCAGTTCATGAATGCGGGTAAGGACAAGGTGGCCGTACCTGCTTCCGTACATTGTGATCACTTGATTCGTGCCGATGTGGGCGCTACGCAAGACCTTCCTGAGGCATGTAAGACTAATAAAGAGGTATATGACTTCCTAAAATCTGTTTCTCAGAAATATCATATCGGATTCTGGGGACCTGGTGCCGGAATCATCCATCAGGTAGTGCTCGAAAACTATGCATTCCCTGGAGGTATGATGGTGGGTACCGATTCTCATACTCCTAATGCCGGCGGTCTCGGCATGGTGGCAGTAGGTGTAGGTGGTGCTGATGCCGTAGATGTGCTGACCGGTCAGCCTTGGGAACTCAAGATGCCACGCCTCATCGGTGTGCATCTTACAGGCAAACTCTCTGGCTGGGCCACTCCTAAGGATGTGATTCTCGAAATCCTCGGCATCCTTACCGTAAAGGGCGGAACCAATGCCATTCTCGAATACTTCGGCGAGGGATTGGACAGCATCTCTACTACCGGCAAGGCTACCATCTGTAACATGGGAGCCGAATTGGGTGCCACATGCTCTATCTTCCCATTCGACCAGAATGCCAGCGAGTATCTCCGCAAGACAGGCCGTGAAGAAATTGCATCTCTCGCACAGATGAATGCAGCCGAACTCCGTGCTGATGATGAGGTGTTGGCAGATCCGTCTGCTTTCTACGACCAGATTGTTGAAATCGACCTTTCTAAGGTTGAACCTCATCTTAACGGTCCGTTCACTCCAGATGCAGCCACACCAATCTCTCATATGAAGGCAAAAGGTCCTGCCAACGATTATCCGATGGTAGTAGAAGTAGGATTGGTAGGTAGCTGTACCAACTCTTCTTATCAGGACTTGGCCCGTGCTGCCAGCATTGCCCGTCAGGCTTATGAGAAAGGTATTGAGGTGAAGGGACAGCTTATCATCAACCCGGGTTCAGAGCAGATTCGCTATACAGCCGAGCGTGATGGCATCCTTGATGATTTCAAGAAGATTGGAGCCCTCATCATGACCAATGCCTGCGGTCCTTGCATCGGACAGTGGAAGCGTCATACCGATGATAATTCGCGCAAGAATGCCATCGTCACTTCTTTCAACCGAAACTTCCGCCGCCGTGCTGATGGTAACCCTAATACGTTTGCCTTCATCGGCAGTCCAGAGCTCACCGTGGCTCTCACCATTGCGGGCCGTCTCGACTTCAATCCGGTTACAGATACCTTGCTGGATAAGGATGGCAACAGCGTGATGCTCGATGCGCCTACAGGTTTCACCTTCCCACCTAAGGGTTTTGCCGTAGAGGATAAGGGATTCATTGCCCCAAGCGAAGAAAATGCCAATGTAGAGGTTGTTATTGCGCCTGACAGCAACCGACTCCAGAAACTTGCTCCGTTTGCTCCATGGGATGGAAAAGACCTGACAGATATGCCGCTTCTTATCAAGACAGAGGGCAAATGTACCACCGACCACATCTCTATGGCGGGTCCTTGGCTGAAGTTCCGTGGACATTTGCAGAACATCTCCGACAACCTTTTAATGGGTGCCGTTAATGCCTTTAACGGTGAGAGTAATAAGGTGAAGAACCAGTTGGATGGTGCTTATGTCGAGGTTTCTACCGCTGCCAAGGCTTACAAGGCAAAAGGCATCAGCAGCATCGTGGTGGCAGAGGATAACTATGGTGAAGGTTCTTCCCGTGAGCATGCAGCTATGGAGCCTCGTTTCCTCAACGTGAAGGTGATTCTCGCCAAGAGTTTCGCCCGCATCCACGAAACCAACTTGAAGAAGCAGGGTATGCTTGCCCTCACATTCTGCAACAAGGATGATTATAATAAGGTGCAGGAGGACGACCGCATCTCTTTGACAGGTTTGAAGGAGTTTGCGCCAGGTTCTAAACTCACCGTCACCCTGAAGCACAAGGATGGTTCTGAGGATAGTTTCGAGGTTGAGCATACTTATAATGATACACAGATTGCATGGTTTAAGGCTGGTTCTGCATTGAACTTTGCTGCAAAGAAATAATAGTTGTAGCCATGCTGCTAAAATAGTAACAGTTATGAATAAAGAATATTTAATATATAAATTAAGCGATGAGGTAAAAAACTCATGCAAGATTGATAAGGATGCATTCAAGAAGTTCAATGTGAAGCGTGGACTTCGTAATGAGGATGGCTCTGGTGTGTTGGTCGGACTGACCAATATCGGTAATGTAGTGGGTTATGAGCGCGATGCAGAAGGTAAGTTGACTCCTACAGAAGGTAAACTTTATTATCGTGGTTATGAACTTGATGATCTGGTAACTCCTCTCTTGAAGGAGAAGCGTTTCGGATTCGAGGAAGTAGCCTTCCTGCTGCTCTCGGGCCAGTTGCCTGATAAGGAGGAATTGGATGCTTTCAAGGAACTTCTGAACGATAATATGCCGCTTGATCATCGTACGATTACCCATATCATCGAGCTGGAAGGCAGCAACATCATGAACATCCTGGCCCGTTGTGTGCTCGAAATGTACACCTTCGATCCGAATCCGGATGACATCAGCCGTGACAATCTGATGCGCCAGAGTATTGAATTGATTGCCAAGTTCCCAACTATCATTGCTTATGCATACAACATCTACCGTCACTCTGTTCAGGGTAGAAGTCTACATATTCGTCATCCTCGTGAGAATCTCTCTATTGCAGAGAACTTTCTTTATATGATGAAGCATGAAAACTATTCCGAACTGGATGCCCGTATGCTCGACCTTCTCCTGATTATCCAAGCAGAACATGGTGGTGGTAACAACTCAACCTTTACAGTACGTGTAACATCTTCTACCCGTACAGATACTTACAGTTCTATTGCTGCTGGTATCGGTAGTTTAAAGGGTCCTTTGCATGGTGGTGCCAATATCAAGGTTATCAATATGTTCCACCACTTGAAAGAAGCTATCAAGGATTGGGGTAATGTAACTGAACTTGATACTTACCTTAAGCGAATGCTCAACAAGGAGGCTTATGACAAGACAGGTCTCATTTATGGTATCGGTCATGCGGTCTATACTTTGAGTGACCCACGTGCCGTTGAACTGAAGCGACTGGCAGGTGAACTTGCCAAGGAAAAGGGTAGAGAAGACGAGTATAATTTCCTGAAGTTGATAGAGCAGGAAGGTATCAAATGTCTGCAGGAACACCGTGGAGGCAGCAAGCCAGCGTGTGCAAATCTTGATTTCTACAGTGGCTTTATCTATGAAATGATTGGTTTGCCACAGGAAATCTATACACCTATTTTCGCCATGGCACGTATCGTGGGTTGGACAGCCCATCGTATTGAAGAACTCAATTTCGAAGGCCGTCGTATTATCCGTCCTGCATATAAGAATATTCTTGGCGAACTGGAGTATAAGCCACTGAATGAGAGATAAAATTCCTCTTTGTTATTATACAAGAAAGGCAATGCCCGTCGTTGGGTGTTGCCTTTTCCAGTCTATATACAAGCAGGCTATTGTCAAGTGATGCAGTGAAGTTTTTGTTTTGACCATTAGAACTAATATACGTTAAATATTCAAAGTAGTATGTTGTAATTTTGGAGAAATGAATAATTATTCTTATCTTTGTAGCCGAAAAGTATAAGTATTGAAGTTTTAACCGTCTAGTTTTAATACAAAACAGTAAATGGATTGCATGGAAAAAGAATTTGAAGATTACTGGAATAAGCACCAGAAAAGATTAATCTTGAATGCTCCAAAAGCACTACGCGATGAATATTTCGAATCAACCAAGCTTGACAGCCCGATAGATTGGGTCTGTTTTATCCTGCCTGTGGCTTTGGGCATTGGCCTCCAGCCAATTTTGGATATTCAGAGTGAGATTCTCTCTTGGGCAGTAGTATTGCTTATTGTGGTAGTTTGTTTTGCTGTGATGCAGCTGGTTAAGCCTATGTTGCAGAAAAAGAAATCTACCATACAAGTGGTCAAGAGCATTAAAGCTTTTTATTATGAAGTATACAAGAAAAATGGTTTAAAAAAATTAGAGCCTTGGAATTAGATTCCAAGGCTTTTTGTTTATTGAAACCATTATATAATCATGAAATCACTCATCACATCATCCGATATGTAAAGACCTTCCCGAGTGAGGGAGAGCTTGCCGTTCTTTATTTTCATCAGTCCCCGGCTGATATGCGACTTGGCTTCCTGGAGCAGTCTGTCTGCCAGTTCTTTTCCGAATTCCTGCTCCATCTTCATGAGGTTTATTCCGTCGCTTGTTCGCAAGGCGGTTGTTATCAGATCGTTGTATCGGGTGGAAATATCTAGCTGTTCACTCTCAGAAGGCAGAATGCCATCGCCGATGCTTCGAATATAAGTCTGGATATTTTCTATATTCCAGCTGCGCTGCTTCCTATTGTAGGAGTGGGCGGCTGCTCCTATTCCGATATATGGTACCTCGTGCCAGTAACTGCTGTTGTGACGTGAACGGAAGCCCGGACGGGCAAAATTGCTGATTTCATAATGTTCGTAGCCTGCTCCAGTAAGCTGGTCTATCAGGGTTTCATACATCTTGCGACTGGTTTCTTCATCTATTTCGCTAATCTTTCCCTGTTTCAGCATATGGTAGAGGGGCGTTCCCTCTTCGTACATCAGACTGTAGGCAGATATGTGTTCCACATCCAGCTGTATGGCGTGCCTGATATCGCTCATCCATTGGGAAAGAGATTCTTCAGGGAATCCGAACATCAGGTCGATACTGATATTGCGGATGCCGATGTTACGGAGTCGGGTGACGGCTTCTTCTACCTCTCCGGCATTATGACGGCGATGCAGAAAGCGTAAACGCTCGTTACAGAAGGTCTGTGCCCCCATGCTGATGCGGTTGATGGGGAGTTTCTTCAGCGTTTCACAGAAATCGCCGGTTACATCGTCTGGATTGCATTCCATCGTGATCTCCATATTCTCTGCCAGCGTATAGTTTTTTCTGATAGCAGAGAAAATCTGGTTGAGTTGGGAGCCGTTGAGCTGACTCGGGGTTCCACCGCCCAGATAGATGGTTTCGATAGTTTCATTGCTTCCGAGAGCGGCTTTTGCCGGGCGCATCTGCATCTCCCGGCAGAGAGCATCAGTGTAATCATCCCTTAACTTGAGGGAGGTGGTACTGTAAAAACCGCAGTAGATGCACCGGCTTTCACAAAAGGGGATATGTATGTATAGTCCTGCCATATTTCTGAACTTCTTTTTCTATATATAATAAGGTGTAAAGACAAAAACATGTCTAAACAAAGTGCAAAAGTACTAATATGTTTTAAAAAACAGAAGTTTTTTGCCCAAAACTTTTGGCAATGTGCGATTTTTTTTGTACTTTAGTAGCATGAAACAGAAAAACCGGTGGTTTGACTGTGGATTGCAACTAGCAAATTTAAGTATAACCCTTAAAAATCTATAAGCGTCATGAGAGTTTATCAGACAAATGAGATTAAAAACATTGCGCTGTTGGGCAGTGCGGGTAGCGGCAAGACTACACTTGCCGAGAGTATGTTATTTGAAGCAGGCGTTATCAAGCGTAAAGGCTCTGTAGAAGCGAAAAATACGGTGAGCGACTACTTCCCAGTTGAGTTGGAATACGGCTACTCTGTGTTCCCTACTGTTTTTCATGTAGAGTGGAACAACAAGAAGCTTAACATTATAGATTGCCCAGGTAGCGATGATTTCGTGGGAGGCGCCATTACTTCACTCAATGTTACCGATCAGGCAGTTATCCTTATTAATGGTCAGTATGGTCCAGAAGTAGGTACACAGAACAACTTCCGTTATACAGAGAAGTTGGGTAAACCTGTCATCTTCCTGGTAAACCAGCTCGACTCAGACAAGTGCGACTTTGATAATATCATAGCCACCATGAAGGACATTTACGGTTCTAAGTGTGTGCAGATACAATATCCTATCGAGACCGGTTCAGGCTTCAATGCTCTCATTGACGTCTTATTGATGAAAAAATATTCTTGGAAGCCTGAGGGCGGTGCTCCTATTATTGAAGATATTCCAGAAGAGGAAATGGAGAAAGCCATGGAACTTCATACGGCTCTTGTTGAGGCTGCAGCCGAGAACGATGAGGGACTGATGGAGAAGTTCTTCGAGAGCGAGAGTTTGACAGAAGATGAACTTCGCGAGGGCATCCGCAAGGGATTGGTTACCCGTAGCATCTTCCCTGTGTTCTGCGTTTGTGCAGGTAAGTCGATGGGCGTTCACCGCCTGATGGAGTTCCTGGGCAATGTGGTTCCTTTCGTAAGCGAGATGCCGAAACTGCATAATACACGTGGTGAGGAAATTACGCCAGACAGCAATGGTCCTGAGAGTGTTTACTTCTTCAAGACTGGTATGGAACCTCATATCGGTGAGGTAAGCTACTTCAAGGTGATGAGCGGCTCTATCAAGAATGGTGACGACCTGACTAATGCAGATCGTGGCTCCAAGGAGCGTGTCGGACAGATTTATGCCTGTGCGGGTGCCAACCGTGTGCCTGTAGAGCAGTTGAATGCCGGTGATATTGGCTGTACCGTGAAGATGAAGGACGTGAAGACTGGCAATACCCTTAATGGTAAGGGAGCTGAGTGGCGTTTCGACTTCATTAAATATCCTAACCCTAAGTATTCACGTGCTATCAAGGCTGCCAATGTTCAGGATACAGAGAAACTGATGGCTGCACTCCTGAAGATGCGCCAGGAAGACCCAACTTGGATTGTTGATCAGAGCAAGGAATTGCGCCAGGTAATCGTAAGAGGACAGGGTGAGTTCCATCTCCGCACGCTGAAGTGGCGTCTGGAAAACAACGAAAAACTCAATGTGACTTTCGAAGAGCCACGTATTCCATATCGTGAGACTATTACCAAGAAGGCTCGTGCCGACTACCGTCATAAGAAACAGAGTGGTGGATCCGGTCAGTTTGGTGAGGTGCATCTCATAGTTGAACCATACGCAGAAGGTATGCCTGATCCTACGTCATTCACCTTCAACGGCCAGGAATTCAAGATGAATATCAAGAGCCGTGAAGAGGTTAGTTTGCCATGGGGTGGTAAACTGGTATTCCTCAACTCTGTGGTTGGTGGTGCCATTGATGCCCGCTTCATGCCAGCTATTCTGAAGGGTGTTATGGACTGTATGGAACATGGTCCGTTGACGGGCAGTTATGCACGTGATGTACGTGTCATCGTTTATGATGGTAAGATGCACCCAGTAGATAGTAATGAACTTTCGTTCATGCTTGCTGCCCGCCATGCGTTCAGCGATGCCTTCAAACAGGCTGGTCCGAAGATTCTGGAGCCTATCTATGATCTTGAGGTTTATGTGCCTGCTGATTTCATGGGTGATGTGATGAGTGATCTCCAGGGACGTCGTGCTCTCATTATGGGTATGGACAGCGAGGCTGGTTATCAGAAGCTGAGTGCCAAGATTCCTCTGAAGGAACTTGCCAGCTATTCCATCTCTCTGAGTTCATTGACAGGTGGACGTGCTTCATTCACTACCAAGTTTGCCAGCTACGAGTTGGTTCCTTCCGACATTCAGAGTAAGCTGATTGCGGATCATGAGGCAGAATTGGAGAAGGATGCTGAATAGCAATTGTTAGGTTAGAGAAAAATCTCTCTTATATAAATTAAAATTTTATGTTGATATGACCAATATGGGGAAGTGTGCATGTGATATGTATACTTCCTCTCTTTTTTTTATGAAAAATGAAAATATAGTTTTATATACGAAACTAAAAACGTAGAAAAATGTTAAAAACTAGAAAGAGTAAATAATTAATTAACGATTTTAAGTTAACTGATTAAGAAATTTCTTATCTTTGCCCCCATGAAGAAGAAAACGATTTGGACCATAGCCATTATCATGGGCTTTTCGTTCCTTGCGCTGCTGTACTTGCAGCTCAGTTACATCCAGGAGATGGTAAACATGAAGAAGGAACAGTTTGACGAGTCGGTCAACAGAGCCCTGTATCAAGCTTCAAGAAATTTGGAGCTTAATGAAACTCTGCGCTATCTCGAAAAGAATGTCAACGAGACAGAACGTAAGGCCAATAAAGATAAGAACAAGGGAACGGCAGTTTATTCAACTTTCGAGCTGAAGACAAATGCCACTCATCCGGGCAATATGCCGAAGGCGATGATACTGCGTAGCGATAAGAATTCGCTGACAGAAACACAGAAGTCGCTTCAGGAAATCGTGAAGAACCGCTATGTCTATCAGAAAGCGTTGCTGGATGAGGTGGTATATTCTATCCTTTATTCGGCATCAGACAAGCCGCTGAAGGAGAGAATCAACTTCAAGCAGCTCGATCAGGACCTCAAGGCTGAGATGATGAATAATGGTATCAACATACCTTATCATTTCACCGTGACTACCCAGGATGGACGAGAGGTTTACCGCTGTCCTGACTATACGGACGAGGGTGAGGAATACAGCTACTCACAGGTGCTCTTCCGCAACGACCCACAGTCGAAGATGGGTGTAGTAAGGGTGCATTTCCCGGATATGAACAGCTATATCTTCTCCAGTGTGCGCTTCATGATTCCTAGTGTCATCTTCACGCTGGTACTGCTGATTACCTTCATCTTTACCATTGTGGTTATCTTCAGACAAAAGAGATATACTGAGATAAAGAACGACTTCATCAATAATATGACCCACGAACTGAAGACGCCGATAGCCAGTATCAGTCTGGCAGCGCAGATGCTCAATGATACCTCGGTAGCAAAGAGTGAACAGATGCAGAAACATCTGGGTAACGTGATCAACGATGAATCGAAGCGTCTTCGTTTCCTGGTAGAAAAGGTATTGCAGATGAGTATGTTCGACCGCAAGAAGGCGGTGTTCAAGAAGAAAGAACTCGATCTGAACGAGATGGTTGAGAATATTGCTAATTCCTTCTCGCTCCGCGTTGAGCATACAGGTGGTAAGGTCTATACCGATATCGAAGCCATCGATTCGGGACTCTATGTTGACGAGGTGCATTTCCAGAATGTCATCTTCAATCTGATGGACAATGCCGTGAAATACCGCAAGCCGGACGAGCCGCTTAACATTACGATGAAGACCTGGAATGATGAAGAACATCTGTATCTCTCGATTACGGATACCGGTCTGGGTATGAAAAAGGAGAATCTGAAGAAGATATTCGACAAGTTCTACCGCGTACATACGGGCAATGTCCATGATGTGAAGGGATTCGGACTGGGATTGGCTTATGTCAAGAAGATAGTAGATCTTCATGATGGTGAAATCAAGGTAGACAGCGAATTGGGCAAGGGTACAACCTTTACCATCAAGTTGCCGGTGATTCACAGTTAAAAATTGCAGAAATAGAATATAAGGAATATTAATAATTTAAAAAGATAAAGATATGGAAGAGAAAATTAAAATCTTGCTTTGCGAGGACGATGAAAATTTAGGTATGTTGCTTCGCGAATATTTGCAGGCAAAGGGATTTACCACAGTTCTGTGCCCTGATGGCGAGGTAGGTTATAAGGAATTTAATAAGAACAAGTTTGATATTGCAGTACTCGACGTGATGATGCCAAAGAAGGACGGCTTCACCCTGGCACAGGAAATTCGCCAGACCAATGCTGACCTCCCTATCATCTTCCTTACTGCCAAGACTTTGAAGGAAGATATCCTCGAAGGATTCAAGATTGGTGCTGATGATTATATCACCAAGCCATTCTCTATGGAAGAGCTTGTGTTCCGTGTTGAGGCTATTCTCCGCCGCGTACGTGGCAAGAAGAGCAAGGAGTCTACCATGTATCACATTGGTGACTTTACCTTCGATACACAGAAGCAGCTTCTTACCATTGGTGAAAAGCAGACTAAGCTTACCACCAAGGAGAATGAACTTCTTGCTTTGCTCTGCGCTCACTCTAATGAAATTCTGCAGCGCGATTTTGCTCTGAAGACCATCTGGATTGATGACAATTACTTCAATGCACGCTCAATGGATGTTTATATCACCAAACTCCGTAAGCATTTGAAGGACGATCCTCAGATTGAAATCATCAATATCCATGGTAAGGGATACAAACTGATTGTTCCTAACGAGGATTAAATGTTTCTGTAATTGGGAAACGATTCTCTGAGATATAAAAAGGATAAGTCGATGACCGGCTTATCCTTTTTTTAATGAATATACAAATCCGGCTACTCCCGCCAGAATGAAAAAGAGGCCAGCGAAGAGCACGCTGTTTCCCGGGATGGAAAATGCAAAACTGGCAACCATCAGCAGGACGCCTAAAACGATGAAAGCCATGCCCATAGATGGTAGGGTATGGAGCAGAGTAATCAGTTTCTTATTCATTTTTGCCATATTCTTTACAATTTAGAGGTTGTTTTTATACTATTAACAATTATTTTGTGCAAAAGTACGAAAAATATTTGGTTAATTCAAGAAAAAGTCGTAATTTTGCACCGCAATTCGTGAAAAGGCTGTGTTTTCGCACACATTTTCCGGTTTGCATGAGAATTTTTATATTAATATTTAATCATTTAAAGTAGTATGAATCAATACGAAACCGTTTTCAT
Source organism: Segatella copri (assembly GCA_021615735.1). Classification (GTDB taxonomy): domain Bacteria; phylum Bacteroidota; class Bacteroidia; order Bacteroidales; family Bacteroidaceae; genus Prevotella; species Prevotella copri_Q. Next base: position 27,972 of record JAJWFY010000042.1, read on the forward strand.
TTTGACTCCCGTTTTGTCTGATGAACAGATGAAGGAAACGGTCGCTAAGTTCGAGAAGGTACTCACCGATAATGGTGCTGAGATTCTGAACAAAGAGGCTTGGGGTTTGAAGAAGTTGGCTTACAACATCGAGAAGAAGACATCAGGCTTCTACAGCTTGGTTGAGTTCAAGGCTGAGCCAACTGTTATCGCTAAGCTCGAAACAGCTTATCGCCGCGACGAGAAAGTAATTCGTTACATGACTGTTAAACTTGACAAGTATGCTGCCGCTTACGCAGAGAAGCGTCGTGCAAAGCTTGGTAAAAAAGAGGAGGCTTAATCATGGCAGATCAGAAATCAGAAATCCG
>JAJWFY010000043.1:0-28221 GCA_021615735.1 Segatella copri
ATCATTTTCCATCAGTTTTCCACCTTTCTGTGTCTACTTTTTGAGGGGCAGCACGTATTACGTTCATGACAACCGCTTTCCCATCTTATTCATAATTATTGATTGCCTCCACATACTCCCACAGTTTCTTGTAGAAAGGATGTTTCGTCATCGTGTCCTTGTTGCCCAGGATGATGAGTTTCATGCGGGCTCTCGTCATCGCCACGTTCATGCGGCGGAGGTCTTTCAGGAATCCAATCTGGCCCTCGTCGTTGGAGCGTACCAGAGAAATGAGAATCACGTCTCTTTCCTGCCCCTGGAAACCATCAACCGTATTCACGCTTATCAGGCGGCGGTAAGGCTTGAAGAACTCATACTTCTTGATGAGTTTCTTGAGATATTGTACCTGGGCACGGTAAGGCGAAATGATACCAACATCGATTCTTTCCTCCAAAACGCGCCGTTTGCTGATCTTGGTGAAGTATTCCGCCAGGGTAAGCAGGGTAAGCTCGGCTTCCGCCTTGTTGATACGCCCGAAACTCTCGCCCACAAACTGCTCCTTGAAATTCAAATCAGAATTCTGATTGGATGTAGATGCAGAAGATGAGGTGGATGCAGAATCCTCAGGAGAATCTTCCCCCTCTATGGTTATCTGATTCTCCTCGTTCGAAGTATCAATCCACGTAATCGGATGGTCGTAATCCAATACGCTCCGGTATTTAATCTGAGGCGCACTCTCCACCTTGCCCCCGTAGAACCAGTCGCTGGAGAATCGCATGATTTCATCGTTCATGCGGTATTGGATTTTCAGCAGGGTTACTACCTCGGGCTTGTTTTCGGCGATGCGCTCCATCAGGGTCTTGCCCAGTCCGGCTCTTAATGCCGCAATACTCTTTACGGTAGGCGGCAGCTGACAATGGTCGCCTGCCAGAATCACCCGGCTGGCTCTCTTCATCGGAATCCAGCAGGCAGCTTCCAAAGCCTGCGCAGCCTCGTCGATAAAGAGGGTACCGAACTTCATGCCTTCCAGCAGATGATGGGCTGAGCCTACGAGGGTACAGGCGATGACACGCGCCTCGCCAAAGAGTTCTGCGTTGATGCGGAGTTCTATTTCGGCAGCACGGCTCTTCAGCCTATCCATCTTCTGATGATAGTTTTCGCTACCCTTCTTTCTGTTCTTTCTTAATTCCCTGATTGCCTTGCGGATTGCCCAAAGCTGAGGGTAATCAGCATGGCTCTCAAAGCGGCGCTCGTAGGTGAAGCCCAGCATCTTGTCGTTTACGCGGGTCGGGTTTCCGATACGGAGCACGTTGATGCCTCTATCCACCAGTTTTTCTGATATCCAGTCTACCGCCATGTTGCTCTGTGCACACACCAGAACCTGGCTCTCGCGCATCAGGGTTTCGTTGATGGCTTCCACCAGGGTTGTAGTCTTTCCGGTTCCCGGAGGTCCGTGAACGATCGCCACATCCTTCGCCCAAAGTACCTCGTTCACAGCCCTTTCCTGGATAGGATTGAGCCAAGGGAACTTCATCGGTTCAAAGGAAAATCTTCCTGCCTTCTGATGGGAATAGAATAAATCGCGGAGATAAGCCAGACGATTGTTCTTCGCCTTCATCACGCGGTCCAGGGCCTCGAACATCAGTTTGTAGCTGGTTTCGTCAAAGGATAGCTGTACGCCGATAGGTTCGGTTGACTGCTGAAGTTCGAGCAGAGGGGCTGAATCGGGTACGGTAATCACCATTCTGTCGCCATCTACATAGCTCACGGTTCCGGTGAAGGAGAAATATTTGATACTTTGACCTTTGAGATTTGAACTTTGACCTTTGAGATTTGAATTTTGAACTTTATGATTAGCGTCTGAAGGGTTTTCTGACTGCTGGAGGGCTGTGTTGCCCTGGTTCTCATTCTTGCCCATCTTCTTGACCATAAAGAACATGACGGGGCGACCGAACTCAAAGTTGTGCTCGATATCCTGGTCAGAGGTTCGGAAAACCTCTATGGCTGTCTGGTTCAGCGAATTATAAAAGCTCTTTCCCACCTGTAGCGGGAACCAGGCATCACCTCGTTTCACCTTCCGCTGCATTCCCATCTGTTCGGTAAGCTTGCGGAAGGCTTCTTTCTCGGTATAATACTCCAGCTGGAGCAGGGTGCGTTGCTGCAATAATGCCTGAATTGGTGAAATCTGTTCCATAATTGGATGCAAAGTTACACCAATTCAGGCAAAAATAAGAAGATAATAGGATAAATTATCTAAAATTTATTTCATGATGCGTTCTACGTCCTGAATGGTGCGGTTGAACGGACCATTGTGCTCCAACTTGATGGTGCACATGGCTGCAGCAAACTTGCCGGCTTCTACCGGATTGGCTCCCTGCAGGCGCTTGTAGAGATAGCCTGCCGAATAGGTATCGCCGCATCCGGTAGCATCTACTACTTCATGAGGAGGATAGGCTGGAATGTCGTAGAACGTATCATCTACATAAACCAGCGAACCCTCGCTACCCAGGGTGATGATCACTTCGGCTACGCCCCAGGCATGAATCAGCTTGGCGGCTTCCTTCGGGTCCTTCAGTCCGGTAATGGTCTCCATTTCGGTCTCATTCACTTTCAGATAATAGGTGTTCTTGAGCACATCGAGCTTGTCCTTCCAGTCGATGGCGTAAACTTTCTCGTCTCTCACCTCGCGCAGATATCCCTGCACATCGATGGAAACTTTTCCCTTCTTGGCAAGAAAGGCAACCACTTCTGGCGAGAAATCATCGCTTAGCAGACTGCCCAGATGGAAGACCTTGGCCTCTACATGCTCCAGCTGCTGGATGGTGAAAGGATCTGCCTTGGCAAGCACACGCTGCTTACGGTCGTTGGGATTATCGCCATAAATATTCTCGAAGAAAACCGTATTGCGGGATGGGTTCAACGTAACGTCGATTCCGGCTTCACGCATCTTTTCTACAGGTTCTTTCTCTGTAGGGTCCATCGCCGTGATGAGCGAGAAGCTTACATCTTTTGGCAATTGGTTGATGGCGTAGGCAAAATAAAAAGAGGTGCCGCCAGCCATGTAAACCGTACTGTTCGGGGTCACGATTTTATCCTTTGTTACGTGCCCAATACAACAAATATCTTTCATTTTTATTTCATTTTGCGGATGCAAAGGTACTGCAAATCGAGAATAATACAAAAAAAAATGTGAATTATTTTGTTTTGTTCGCATTTTAATGTACCTTTGCATCGAGAAAAAGCAACTTTTAAAATATTATCTCGAATAGATATAAAGAAACATTATGTGGTTTGATAATTTAATCAACGTGCATTCGGCGGTGCAAGGCATCGTTATCCTGTCTTTGATTTGTACTTTGGGTCTTGCCCTCGGCAAGATTCATGTCAAAGGAATCTCCCTTGGCATAGCCTTCGTATTCTTCGTGGGTATTATAGCGGGTCATCTCGGACTCTCTATTGACCAGAATATGCTGGAGTTTGCAGAAAGCTTCGGCCTTACCATGTTTGTGTATGTGCTGGGTCTTTATGTGGGTCCTAACTTCTTCGGTTCGATGCGTCACGAAGGCATTTCACTTAATCTTTGGAGTTTGGCTGTCATCCTGGTGGGAACCTTGTTCTCGCTCGGCTTGTGCTGGATTTTGCCAATCAGTCTGCCTGATATGATGGGCATCCTGTGTGGCGCCACAACCAATACGCCTGCCCTTGGTGCTGCCCAGCAGGCGTTACAGCAGTTGGGCTTGCCTAGCGAAGGTGCGGCTCTGGGCTGCGCCGTTACTTATCCGTTGGGTGTTGTGGGCGTTATCCTGGCGATGATGCTCTTGCGCAAACTCTTTGTGAAACCGGAAGATCTGGAGATTCGCAAAAATGATGATGACGACCATACGTCTATCGGACAATACGTAATCGTGAATCCTGCCCTGAACGGCAATACCATCGCAGAGATTACGATGATGACGCATCGCAAGTTCATCATCTCCCGTGTGTGGAGAGGCGAACAGGTAATTGTTCCTCAGGCTGATACGGTACTTCATACGAATGATAATGTGCTCGTGGTTACCAATAAGGATGAGGTTTCGGCGATGCAGATTCTCTTCGGAAAGAAGGTGGATAAGGAGTGGAATAATGATAAGGTAGACTGGAATGCGATTGATGCGAAGGTTGAAAGCCGCATTATCGTTGTAACCCGTCCGGGACTGAACGGCAAGCGCCTGGGCAGTCTGCAGATGCGAAACTCCTATGGCGTGAATGTGAGCCGGGTGCTTCGTGGTGATATCCGTCTGCTTGCTACAGATGACCTCCGTCTGCAGTACGGCGACCGACTGACGGTAGTTGGCGACCCTACGAGTATCGACCATGTAGAGCAGTTTCTGGGTAATGCCGTAAAGACCCTGAACGAGCCGAACCTCGGCGCTATCTTCCTCGGAATCATTCTCGGTCTAGCCATAGGAACCGTTCCTCTGGATATTCCTGGAATGACGGCTCCTGTACGTCTGGGTATTGCTGGTGGTCCTATCGTGATGGGTATTCTGATTGGTGCGTTGGGGCCTCGTGTGCATTTCATCTCTTACATGACGCGAAGTGCAGGTCTGATGCTGCGAGAACTGGGTCTTGCCCTCTATCTCGGTTGCCTGGGTTTGGCGGCTGGTGGACAGTTCTTCGAGACGGTGGTCCGTCCGGAAGGTTTGATGTGGGTAGGCATCGGTTTCCTTATCACGGTTGTACCTGTGGTTATCGTAGGTCTCATCATCCTGAAGACCAAGAAGTATGACTTCGGCAGTATCTGCGGAATCCTCTGTGGAAGTATGGCGAATCCGATGGCGCTTACTTACGCCAACGAGACGCTGGATGGCGATACGCCAAGTATCAGTTATGCTACGGTTTATCCGCTCGGCATGTTTATCAGAGTGGTGATAGCTCAGGTTATCGTGATGTTCTTTGTATAAACTTTAGAAATCAGCCTTTCTTGTTATAGTCATATTCTTTCCCGTCATCGGGTGCTCAAATGTGATTTCCTCTGCATGAAGATGCAGTCTTGTTGCCGGCTCGTTGCCGTAGAGCGGATCGCCGATGATAGGGGCATTCAGACCTTCCTGATGAGCACAATGCACTCTCAGCTGGTGCGTTCTGCCCGTTTTAGGATAGAGCGCCAGGCGAAGATGGGTATCGTCAATACGCTCTAGAACCTCGTATTCTGTAATTGCTTCCTTGCCCTGTTCGCGGTTTACCATCTGTCGTGGACGGTCTAGGAAATCTGCTATCAGGGGGAGCGAGATATAACCTCTTCCGCCTTCAGTTTCTTTCAGAATCCGGTTGCACGATTCCTTGTCTTTTCCGCAAACGATGGCTACGTACTTCTTCTGAACCCGATGATTCAGAAACTCCTTCTGCAGACGATGATAGGCAAACTCGGTCTTGGCAATAATCATCAGTCCGCTTGTTGCCATGTCCAGACGGTGGACGATGAGCGGACCGGTAGCTTCCTGGTATTTCCTGCGCATCAGAGCGTAGACGGAAGGCTGGGCTGCATCTTTCCCCGGAACCGAGAGTAAACCTTCGGGCTTATAGATGACTGCCAGTTCACGGTCTTCGTAGAGCGTTTCCACCTTATTATATATAGTAGTTTCGGTCTGTTGGGTTTCAAAGACTGTTTTAGGCAGCATCCAATGTAGTATCGGTTTGCATTTTCCGTTGCAGGCAGGATAAAACTGAAGATGATGTCTGATTTCTTCTTTCGGACTCTCTCCCCACCAGAACATCGCCATCTGCAGAGGCTTGTAGCCATGCTGGTAAGCGTATTGCAGGAGTTTCGGCTCGCAGCATTCTCCACTTCCGGCAGGTGGAATCTTAACCGCCTCGTCCTTGAAAATCTCCAGCAGATCCTTGGTTTCTCCTTCCGCATTCTGCATCTGGAATTTCGAAAACAGCCATTGCTGAAGTTCTTCAGATAACTGTTTGCGGAGCTTTTTCGCACTTTTCAAATCCTTTTCGTAGTTTTCATATAGCGTTTCGTACGCCGTCTTTTCGTTTATCGACTTTTTCAGCCTTTTCAGTTCTGCCTTCATAAACTGGCTCTCTTTTATCATCGCTTTCTCCTCTTCCTCGCTCAGGGACTTTCCTGCCGAAAGGGCTTCCTGGCGCCTTGCATCTCGCTTTTCCTTTGCTTCTTTTATCTTTGTCTGATAGTTTGCGATAACTTCCTGGCGCTTTTGCTGCAAATCATCAATCAGGCTTTTCGCCTTTATCAGGGTTTCGTTGGCTTCAAACTGTCTGATTTGCTGGTTCATTTCCGAAATCTCAGCCTCATGTACCTTGAAATATCCGTCGGGTTGAAGATAATCGAAAACGGCTGGCACAAAACCTTCCCAGTCGCTTCTGCCGCCAATCTGTCCGCTATAAGCTCTCAGATAGCCAATCTTATCATTCCCGGCTTCTACTATAAGTACGCCGAACATCTTTCCACGGTCTATTTCCTCCCGCCAGTCGTTTCGCTGTGAGAGTTCTTCCTGCAACTCTCTGCATGCTTCGATGCAGAGCGGATGAGGTTCATAGCTGAATGGATTGTTCATCCTTTCAGGTATATTATTTAGTTCTATATTTTTGAATAAATGCATTTCCATGCTACAAAGATACACATTTAAACGCGTTTTAGTTCATATTTTATATAAAAAATGAGTTTTTCAGTTATTTTTTTGTCTATTTGGATTTTTTGTTGTACTTTCGCAACTGAAACATAAATTCATTTAAATAGTCTATCATGGTAAGTGTATATAGAAAGATAATGACGATGCAGATTAAGAACGGACTGTGCCTTCTGTGGTTATTCGTTCTGATGCTGCTGTTTGCCGCTTGTTCTCATCGGCAGAAGGGTGATGAGTCGTGGCATAAAGATATCGATGAATTTGTGTCCGGTCACCAATCTCTCATGCAGAGTCATCCTGATTCGATGATCATGCTGATAAGAAATTTCAAATGTGAAGGTAATCCCGATAAAAGCGATCAATGGAAAAAATTATTAATAGCTAAATGTTATTATATGAAGGGGGCTGATGCCCAATGCCAGTCGTTGATAGATTCGGTTAACGCTTATTGCAAACAAACTCCTGACAACAGAATTCTTTCTTGTGCTGATAATCTGCAAGGCATACTTTTGCTGGTTTCCGGCAAGAGGAAGGAGGCTTTAATTTATTATGAGAAAGCTTATCATGAAATCATGAACCTTGACAGTTGCGGCGAGGCGATTGATGTATGTATCAATATTGCCGATGCGTCCAGACAGATGGGTAAGCTGGCGGATGCTTCTTCCTGGTATCGCCGTGCCTATTTCCTGGCAGATTCTCTGAATCAGCATGAAGCCCAGAACAGTATTCTCTCAGGACTGGGACAGGTTTATAATGATTTGCAGAACTATCAGCTGGCGCATCATTATTTCCAGAAGGCTGAACGCCTGTATCCGCCAAAGAATCCGAAAGATGTTCATTTCTTTTACAACAGTTGGGGAAATGTGTACAGCAGTCAGGAAAAACCGGCTGAGGCTCTGAAATGCTTCCTGAAGGCTCAAAAGGCTACACGGCAGATGGAACAGCCCCTGGCGACGGCTATTGTTGATGCTAATCTCGGACAGACTTATCTGGAACTCAACCGGTTGGATTCTGCACAGAAATATCTGACTCTTACCAAGAAATTCTTCTTTGCCCAGCCCTCCATGCAGAGCGATGTACAGTTCTATGTGGATGGGTTGAATGCATCTCTGGCTCTGAAGCAGGATAGTCTGGCGAAGGCTACTGAGATTTTGAACAAGCCATACGATCTCTCCAAGATGTCGCCTAATTATCTTTACCTTTATCATAAGGGACTGGCGGCTCTTTGTGAGCGCAAGGGACAATATGCCAAGGCTCTGCAATATCAGAAACTGATGAATCAGTACGACGATTCGCTCCGTAACGCTACGATGGTTTCGAATGTTCAGGAGAATGAATTGAGATTCAAGCAGGATACGGCCATCGTTCGCCGTGATTTATCCCTTAGCACCACGCAAGCAGAGGTAAGATCCTTTAGAGTCATCCTGCTCCTGATTATCGGCTTGCTGGTAATGAGCGTGTTGGCTCTCATCGCTTTCCTCCGTTACAAATGGTTGCGCAGCAAGCATCAGCATCATGAGGAGATGAACCGGATGATGGCTCTGAAGATGGAGAATGTGCGCAATCGTTTCTCGCCTCATTTTGTATTTAATGTGCTCAATATCTTCGTATCTAATCTTCCGAAGGGGGTTAATGTCAAACCGCTTCAGCTCCTGATACAGGTACTGCGTGCCTACTTGCTTTCTTGCGATAAGATGGCGGTAAGTTTGGAAGAGGAACTGCAGATGGTGACGAGCTATTCTACTCTTCGCCATGAAACCAATCCGTTCCTTCCGATGCCTCAGTTCCATGTTGCCAAGAATGTGGATATGAAGCTCATGCTGCCGTCTATGATTATCCAGATTCCTGTAGAGAATGCTTTGAAACATGCTTTTGTGGGAATGAAAGAGACGGAAGATAAGCCTTTGCTGGATGTAAACATCTGGGTTGAGGACGATATGCTCCGCATAGATGTTACAGACAACGGATGTGGAGTTTCGGGTACCGTTGGCAAGAAAAAGAAAAATTGTGCTGCCAGTACGGGAACCGGATTGAGAATTCTGAACAGTACCATCGAAATGCTTAATGCAAGCAACGAACGCAAGATGTTTTTCAAGATGCAGAGCAACAGAGGAGCATCAGAAGAGGAGGGTGGTACCAGGAATAGAGGAATATGTGTAAGTATCGGAGTTCCATGTAATTACGATTATAATGTCTTTAAGTAAGAAACTTTTCATAAGAATTTAAAACGAAATAACATGCAAGATAGAATTAAGGTTGTGATTGTGGACGATGAACCACAGAGCATCCACAGGTTACAGGATGATTTGGCAACTCTGGAAGATTTTGAGGTGATTGCCACATCCTCTTCGGCGGTATCGGCAAAGAATCTGGTGATGAGCATACAGCCCGATGTGCTGTTCATCGATGTTGAAATGCCCGGACAGACGGGTTTTGAGGTGTTGCAATCTCTGAGAGATGAAATTCCGATGGAACTTATCGTAGTATTTTACAGCGCCTTTGATAAGTATATGATTGATGTGCTCAGAGCCTCTGCCTTCGATTTTCTGTTGAAACCTTATCAGCAGGATGAGTTTGAACTGGTGGTAGACCGAATCCGGCAGAAAATGAAAGATGGAGATGATGTGGATGAAGATGCTTCTTCCGTTCCAGAGTCCTCTTCCTGTTCTTCAGAATCAGTCTTGGCTTCTCAGAAGGCTCAGGATTTTTCGGGAATGAATGGGATGCTGGGAACAGCAGCCAAGCGTCTTGCCATTCAGACCATTTCGGGTTTATTGATGTTGAAGCCCGATGATGTGTTCAGTTGCACTTTTGATGAGGCTACTCATCTTTGGCAGTTGAAGTTGTCGAATGGGCAGGTTTATAAATTGAAGAGGCAGGTTACGGCAAAGACCATCCTTTCCATGTCGCCTTCTCTGGCTCAGGTTCGTCAGGATTGCATCATCAATCTCGATTATCTTCTCTGCATCGAGAACTATACGCTCCGCTGCATCTTTTCTCCTCCCTTCGACCAGGAAGAAATCACCGTTTCCCGCCGCTGCTATAAGGCGGTAAAGGATCAGTTGGAGATATTGTAGGGATAGGGAAAAAAAGAGGGTGTGCAAGATATAGTCTTTGCACGCCCTCTTCTTCTATGTTTTTATTCTTCAGTAATTCCCCAATCCAATAGCCCTTTGCCTTCCTCGTCCAGTTCGATGCCGAGGCCTATCACCTTTCGATTGTCAGCCATGAAAGGCTCCAGGTATTTGTTATCCAGTATCTGCTGGATGGCAGCCTTCTTACCACCATTATTTTTCAGTTTCAGTTCTATCACGTAGATGTAGCGTGAAGTTTGGGCGATGAGGTCGATCCTTCCTGTTGCAAGCATATGCTCTACCTCCACTTTCAGACCGATGGCATTCAGAATAGTACTGATGATGAGACGGTAGCGCTCTTCCATATCCATCGAGGCAAGTTTCTTGTTGCTGTAAGGCACATCGGCAACCAATGCTTTCAACGTTTTCATGGCATCTGCGATTTGCCCGGTACCCAATTGGCGGAACAGACTGCCTTGCAGACTGATAATATCGCTTTCTGATTTCATGGTCAGGCTTGGCAGCACAACCTCGTAAAGAGCCTGTTTCACTTCTTGGTTTGGAAAACCTAAGAAATAGCCAAATTCATCGCTCGACTTGATGGTAAGGTAACCCGTCTGATAGAGAAAGAGTTCGGCACCACCATTTATGACATCAGAACTCTCAAGAGTCTTGCGTAAAATCGGACAATTTTCGAAATTTCGTAAGCGCAGTTCCATGTTGTCCACAAACTTAGGTAGCATGGATGTTGCTCCTGATGAAACCCAGAAACAGCTCAAGTCTTGTGCGTCGAGTGCATTAAGGAGACTGAAAGGATTGTAGATGTCCACCATGTTTCTGCGACTGAAATGGTATCCATCGTAGTAATCCTTCAGGTTATCATGAGTTTGCTGCAAGGTCCACTCGTTCACTTCAGCCATTCTTTCCAGTTCCGGCTTGAAGTTCTCCCCGATTTCTTCTTCTGTAATACCGCAGATAGCTGCATATTCAGGAAGGAAACTGATATTGGTCAGGTTGTTGAGAACAGAGAAAAGAGAAATCTGCGTAAACTTGGTGATACCCGTAATGAAGACGAAACGTTGGTACGCATCATCAGCTTTCAAGATGGAAAACACGCTTCTATATACTTCTGTGCAACCCTCATGCTCGGGAGTTTTCCACGAGTGCTGGAGAGGAGAGTCGTACTCATCGATAAGAATGGCAACCTTGAGCCCTGTTTGCTCATAGGCGGTTTTAATGATGAGGTCGAAGCGGTTTCCTAGTGAATCTGTTGGTTTGATATGGATGCCATATAATTGCTCATAAACATCAAAAGTTCGATCCAGATATGCCTTAACTTCATTTGCAGTCGCTCCCCCTCGGCTCATGTCGAATCGAATAACCGGGTACTGTTTCCATTCCTTCTCCAACTCCATGATTTTCAGTCCTTCGAAGAGCTCTTTCCTTCCTTCGAAGTAAGCCTGGAGTGTATCAACAAGCACAGATTTTCCGAATCGACGAGGACGGCTCAAGTAATTATATTGTTTGCCGTTGTTCGCCAATTTCCAAATGATGTCACTCTTATCTACATAGAGATAACCTTCTTCTCTGATTTTATTGAAAGACTGTATGCCTACCGGCAGCTTTCTGCATGCATTGTTTGCCATAATCTTTTCTTCTATTCCTATCTTTAGCCGCAAAGATACGGCTAATTTTTGAATCATGCAAGTTTTTGGCAATTAAAAAGATGTAAATAGATACCTGATAAAAGAATATATTGTACATGCTCTAGAAAAATGCATTTTATAGCAGGGGTGTCATATAGAGTGGCAGATATACTATCCCATCTTTTTCCGCTAGGTCTGAGGTGTGAATGACATAAGGAGTCGATAGGTAATTCTTGTACTTCCTGACACACTTTTCCAAAGATGAAATGGTATAACGATTGGTAGACTTTACCTCTATTGGCGAGATGTTGTGCTTGCTCGTAATCGAAGGTTTCGCTATCAGAAAGTCGATTTCCATTCTGTCTTCTGCCTCACGTGAATAGTTGGAATAGAAAAACAGTTTGTGCCCCTTTGCCTTCAACATCTGTGCTACTATATTCTCTACAAGCATCCCTTCGTTTACTTCCAACTTGTCCATCATCAGTTTCTTGTAAAGTGATTCCTGCATGATTCGATTCTCGTCAAAAGCCATACTGATTAGCAAACCTGTATCTGCCATGTAACATTTCAAGCTAGAGTTTTCCAACTTGAGATTAAGTCCGATGTTTGGCTCCGTTGCTCCGTAGCAGATATTTGCAACCATAGCTTCGTTCAGCCAAAAGAAAGCGCCCTCGTATTCACGCATTCTGGCACCAGCCTTTATTTCAGACAGGCGGAATTTCTTCTCGTGTTTCTGAAGTTGGCTTGGAATCAGATCAAAGATGCTCGTCACTCTTACCTCGTTGCCTTCTGCGTATTTCTGAATGTCATTTCTATACAGGCTTATTATCGCACGTTTTATTGTATCAACTTTTGTAAAATCGCGAGTCTTTACATAGGTATCTACAGCCTTAGGCATGCCTCCTACTATCATATATTGACGGAATAAGGTCATAGCCTTGCGATGCATGTCGAGGCCAAGAGGCTTAAGCTTGGCAAATTGGTTTTTGATGAGTTGCATGATTGCCTCTTCGTCCATTGCCCAAAGAAATTCTTCAAAATCCATCGGATACATGTTGATTCTAATCTCTTCGGATGGAATCATGATGTTTTTTACATTCTTGTTGATGGAAACAAGTGAACCTGTTTCAATATAGTCGTATCGTCCATCTTTGACAAGATACTTGATGGCGGCTCTCGCTTCAGGAAAAGCCTGTACTTCATCGAAGATGATGAGCGACTTGCGCGCTGTTAATTTTACATTGAAGTAGAGTTGCAAGTACATAAAGAAAGTATCAAGATCATATAGGTAGTCCCTAAACAGATCTAATACTTGCTGCATCGTATTGTTGAAGTCTATCAAGATATACGATTCGTATTCATTCTTGGCAAATTCCTCTACGATATAGCTTTTACCGACACGTCGTGCCCCATCAATGAGCAATGCATTCTGCCCATTGTCGTCTGATTTCCATCTTAATAATTGACTATAGATTTTACGTTTCATAACTTTCTGGTATTCTTGTTGTTGCACGTATCCTAGCTTTGAGAGTGTTGGATTTTACACGTTTCCTAGGTTTTGTAATCTTGTATTTTACACGTTTCCTAGGTTTCCGTAGGTGCAAAAATACACATTTCCTAGGATAAGGCAATGCTTTTCTCAGAGAATCTTGTCGTTTTTAATGTTTTTTACGTTAATCTCGGCTGTTTGTCGATTGGATGGAGGCTCATTTATCGGCTCATTTATCAGCTCATTCTGAATATGCAAAACTTGAGTGCAAAATCATTTTTTCTGCTTGCGCTAAGTTTTTTTCTCTTTTTATCCCTCACATCCCTCACGTTTCCTCTTTTTAAATCTTTAATCGTTTGATAATGAGGTGGTTGCCTCTTTTTTTGTAGCGTGATAGATGGACGAAATGTTTACAAAATCCATCACGCTATCCACTTATTGACTTTATCCATCACGTCTTTCAGCTTATCTTCTTGCTGAAAGTGCTTTTTTTATGCACGTGATTCGGGACAAAGATGAAAGTTTTCGGGACAAAGCTTGCATCTGGCTTTAAAATTTTGTATCTTTGCGGAGTGTTGACAACACAGATTCCACAATGGCAATAACCACTGCGAAACCTAATGTTTAATTTAAAATTTATTTTTTATGGAATTAAATCTTAATGATCCAGCGTTTATCAAAAGTCTGGTAGATTATCATTGGATGTACTGCTTCAATGCCGATTGTCCTCGGGCAGCAGAATGCATCCGATTCATCTCGGCAAAGTTCAAACCCGATGATGTTACTGCCGGAAATGCTGTTTATCCCGATGCTAACCTCCATGCATCTTGTTCTCATTTCATGCGTGTGTACCAGTTCAAGGCAGCATGGGGATTTTCCCATCTCTACGACCAGGTAAAACATGTCGAAATGCAGACCATCAAGTACCGCGTCATGGATGTTCTGGGCAACCGTACTACCTATTACCGTGTACATCGGGGGGAGAAACATCTTACGCCGGAAATGCAGGAGCAGGTGAAGAAGGTCTTTGCTGAATATGGTTATGGGAAACCTGTCTATGATCATTATGCAGAAGAAATCGGATTCGTTTACGAATAAAGCACAATCCCCTGCCGATGTATCGAAAGCGGGAATGCGACGTATCGGTTTGTTTCACAGGGTGGAACAGAGTGTTTCTCCGCTTGAACCAAACTGTTTCATGGTATGAACCAAAGTGTTTCATATCGGTAAACTTTTTAAAATAACAGACAATGAAATTTACCATAACACATAGAAATAAAAAGAACCAGCTCCTGGTAAGTACCAAGAGTCTGGAACGTTTCCTGGGGCGCATCGTAAACGATGACGCCAGGAATACCGTGGAGAACTTCCGTGAATATGTACCTTATCTCATGAATGGTTATGATGGGTATAAGGATATGCCAACCTGGATGCATGTTCACCCTGCGGCAGAATTTCAGAAATCGGAGAATGGACTCCTGAAGATGAAGAAAAACAACGGCGTTCTGCTGCTTACGTTTGTTGATATAAATGAGGATGGAGGTATGGATGCTATCAAGCAGAAAGTAGCCAGTCTGCCTTCTACTCTTGCAGCCTTTGTGGGAGCCGATGGCATCAGTCTGCATGTTCTGGCGAAATATGCGCTGGCAAAGGGGACGTTACCTGATGAGGAGGTTGCAGCCGACAGGATTTACAAGCAGGCCTTCCTGACCTTTGCTCCGCTTTATCAGACGCTAGTAAAGGCAAAGATGCAGATGCCCGAGCCTTCTATCTTTTCCGATTTTCTGATGACAAGAGATTCTTTTCCTTATTATCGCGAAGATGCCTTGCCCCTGACGTTGAATGAAGTCTTTCATGGCGCAGAAAAACCTGTGGAGAGCGTTGATGAGAAAGAGGCTGACCACTCTTCCGGAGGTGTGGATAACGACCGTAAGGAGTTGAGTGACAATATCATGAGTATGATCGGATTTCTGTGTAAGAAATATGATTTCCGTTATAATTCGGTAATGAAATGCACAGAATATAGGCCGAAGGAAAAGGATTATTGGGGCTATCAGCCTGTGGATGCCCGTGTGCAGAAGCGTATGACGCTGGAGGTACAGCTCGCCAACATCCGTGTGAGTATCAAGGATGTGCGTAATTATCTGGAGTCGGATCTTCTTTCGACCTATAATCCTGTAGAAAACTTCCTGTTTAATTGTGAGGGGAAGTGGGATGGAAAGGATTATATCCGTGCCTTGGCGCGCACGGTGCCTACTGATAATCCTTATTGGGAGGATTGGTTCTATACCTGGTTCCTGGCGATGGTTGACCAGTGGCGTGCTTACAGTCATCGCAAATACGGCAACTCTGTGGCACCACTTCTCATTTCTAAGCAGGGCTACAACAAGAGTACTTTCTGCCGGTCTCTGGTTCCGCCGGAGTTGCAATGGGGGTATAATGATAATCTCGTATTGTCAGAGAAACGGCAGGTGCTTCAGGCGATGTGCCAGTCGCTGGTTATCAACCTGGATGAGTTCAACCAGATTTCTCCTCAGGTGCAGCAGGGATTCCTGAAGAACATCATCCAGTTGCCGAGTGTCAAGATAAAGCCTCCTTATGGCAGTCATGTACAGGAATTTCCGAGAATGGCGTCTTTTATCGCTACGAGCAATATGGAGGATATCCTCTCCGATCCTTCCGGTAATCGCCGGTTTCTGGGTGTAGAGCTCACGGGGCCTATCGATGTGAGCCAGCGTCCGAATTATGAACAGCTCTATGCGCAGGCGCTTTCTGCATTACGGGCAGGCGAGAAGACTTATTTTGATGCGGAGCAGACCCGACTGATTATGGCGAACAACAGGAAGTTTGAGGTAGTTTCTCCGGTAGACCAGTATTTCGATCTCTATTTCGACCTGACCGATGATGCCAAACAGGGTGAGTATCTTACGGCAGCCGAGATTTTCCAAGAGCTGAAGAGTCACATCGGTTCATCGTTGAAGTTGAACAGTCTCATAGCCTTCGGCCGCAAGCTTTCTCAGATGCCAACCATCCATCGCAAGCGTTTCAACGACGGAATGCGGTATCTGGTAGTGAGAAAATCGTGATGGATAACCCCAAATCGTGATGTATAGCGTGATGGATATTCCCGTTTTGCGGAGTATCTGTCACGCTATTTAAGTATCTGTATATTAGTGTATTAATGCGCGTGGTGTATGTAAATCGTGATGGATGATAGATAATTATCTAAAACTTATTCACGAATATGGCTGCGTTGGGTTACGAATATGGCTGCGCTGGGTTACGAATATGGCTGCGTTGGGTTACGAATATGACTGCGCTGGGTTACGAATATGACTGCATCGGGTTACAGATATGGCTGCGTAGGCTAACGGAGCCGTATCCGTAGGCTTACCGAGACGTCTGCATCAACTAACTGAGACGTCTGAACTCGCAGATTGAGCTACTTGAGTTAGCAAACTGAGCCACTTGAGAATTTTTCTTCATGTGCTTGCGTGCAACCATAGAAAAAATCAATTACGAAAACTCATTTGATTTCGATGCGGAGGGAATCCTTGTTGAATCGGATGCCGTCACGATTGATGAATCTGGATAAGGAACCATCGGCAGCCAGTTCTTTAGAAGTGCCGATAGAGAAACGGCTTTCTTCCATCAGCCAGAGACGGTCGGAGAGCTGGAGCGCCAACTCTACGTCATGGGTTGACAGTAATATGGATTTATGCTGTTCGTGCGCCAGACGGCGGAGCATCTGTAGGGTTTCTATCTTGCTGGGGAAATCGAGGAAGGCGGTAGGCTCGTCCAGGATGATGATGCGGGTTTGCTGCGCCAAGGCTTTGGCTATCATTACCTTCTGACGCTCACCATCGCTCAGTTCGCTGATGTTTCTCTGGGCTAGATTCTGAATGCCCGTTTCCTGAAGAGCAGAAGCAACAATCTGCTTGTCGGCAGCAGATAATGTGCCCCAGAAACCGGTATAGGGAGAACGGCCTATGCCAACAATCTCTTCGGCAGAGAGCTGGGCATGGTCTGTCTTCGATGTGAGAACGATGCTGATTTCTCTGGCGAGTTCCTGGGCTGAGAAATCGGAAAGAGATTTGTCTTGAATCAGAATTTCGCCATCAAGTGCGGGCTGAAATCCGGCTAAAGTTCTGAGTAAGGTAGATTTGCCCACTCCGTTGGCTCCGATGAGACAGGTCAGTTCACCGGCTTGGAGCGAGGCATGAACAGGTGAGGCTATCGCCCGGAGCTGATGCTTCGAACGATAGCCTATAATCAGATTCTTTAATGTAATGCTTGATACCATCTAAAGAATATTTTCACCTTGAAACTTTTCTTCCTGATAGAAAAAAGGAAGAATTACTTGGCTGCCAAAACCTCAACCTCTACGAGGGCGCCCTTTGGCAACTTCTCTACAGCTACGGCAGAACGAGCTGGATATGGCTGGCTGAAGAACTCGGCATAAACCTCGTTCATGGCAGCGAAATCGTCCATGCTGTTCAGATAAACAGTAGTCTTAACCACATGAGAAAGGTCGGTACCTGCTGCCTTCAGGATGTTCTGGGCGTTGGTGAGGCTCTGGCGAGTCTGCTCCTTGATGCCACCCTCTACGAAATTGCCTGTTGCAGGGTCGATAGGAATCTGACCAGATGCAAAAACAAAACCATTTACTTCGATAGCCTGGCTATATGGACCGATAGCTGCAGGCGCATTGTCTGTGTGAATTGCGTTCATAATCTTCAATTTATAATTTACAATTTATAATTTAACACTTAATACTAAACATTGAACACTAACCATTCAACATTAAATATTATACTATCCAGAGATGGAATCCCTTTGATTCCAAAGCCTCCTTGATTTCTTTTACGTGTTCCTCGTCGCGAGTCTCCATCGTCAGGCGGAGCACGCAGGCATTCACCTTGTTGCGGTTGGCAGAACGGTCGTGGTGAACACCGGTGATATTACCGCCCAATCCGGCGATGACAGAGCAGACCTCTACCAATTCGCCCGGTTTGTCATCCAGCTCCATCTCGATGGTGCAGAGACGGCCGCTCTTGGCAAGACCACGGGTGATGACGCGGTTCAGGATAGTTACGTCGATATTACCGCCGCTTACCACGCAGATGGTTTTCTTGCCCTTCACCGGAACCTTGTTGTACATCACGGCTGCCACGCTGGCCGCACCGGCACCTTCGGCTACCATCTTCTCACTCTCTATGAGTTTCAGAATGGCTGCACAGATCTCATCCTCGCTCACGGTTACGATTTCGTCTACATAGTTGGAGCAGGTTTCAAAAGTAATCTTGCCCGGTTCCTTTACGGCAATACCATCGGCTACGGTCGCTACAGAAGGCAACTTCTCCTGTTTATGATCGTGCAGACTCTGTACCATACTTGCTGCTCCTTCTGCCTGAACACCATATACCTTGACGTTAGGATTCAGCGACTTGATGGCAAAGGCTACACCAGAGATAAGTCCGCCGCCACCTACAGGAACGACGACAGCTTCTACATCTGGCAACTGGTCGAGAATCTCCAGACCGATGGTGCCCTGCCCGGCGATGACGTTCTCATCATCGAAAGGATGAACGAAGGTGTAGCCATGCTCATCTCTCAGTTCCAGCGCCTTCTGGTAGGCATCATCATAGACGCCAGGTACCAGACAGACTTCAGCACCCAGTCGCTTGGTTGCTTCTACCTTGGAGATAGGAGCGCCTTCTGGCAGACAGATAAGACTCTTCACTCCCATGGCGGTGGCACCGAGAGCTACACCCTGTGCATGGTTGCCCGCAGAACAGGCTATCACACCCTTCGCCTTTTCTTCATCGGTGAGTTGTGAAATCTTATAGTAAGCACCACGAATCTTGAACGAACCGGTCTTCTGCAGGCACTCTGGTTTCAAATAAACATCACTCTCTGGGTTGATTCTTGGCGTGTGAACCAGCTCAGTCTTTCTTATTACCTTGCTCAGCACGAAGCGAGCCTTATAGAAATTGTCAAGTTGTAACATAACTGCTGATATGTGTATAGTTTATTTCGTGCAAAGTTACTATTATT
Source organism: Segatella copri (assembly GCA_021615735.1). Lineage (GTDB taxonomy): Bacteria > Bacteroidota > Bacteroidia > Bacteroidales > Bacteroidaceae > Prevotella > Prevotella copri_Q. Next base: position 18,884 of record JAJWFY010000043.1, read on the forward strand.
TGAAGAAAATACAAAATAATTCGGTTTAATTTTTGTTTATTCGATAATATTGCTTAACTTTGCGGCATAAAAACATAGTAACAAATAAACTAATTACTTTTATCTGGAAATGAAGAAAAATGTTTTAGCAGTAGCGCTGGCATTGATGGCAAGCATCGGTGCATACGCAGAGAAGAATACTGTCAGCTCTCCTGATGGTAAGTTGAATGTCGTGGTAGAAGACCACGATGGCAAACTCTATTATTCCATTGACTATGCAGGCAAGCGAATGATGGAGGAATCACAGCTCGGACTCCTTGCCAATGTAGGCGATTTCAGTCAGGGCTTGACCTATCAGGGCAAGAATGAGATAAAGGTGGAGAAGAGCTATGACCTCCGCACCGCCAAGGTTTCGCATGTAGATTATCATGCCAACCAGCTCAACGTGACATACATCAACGGTAAGAAGCAGCCAATGACGGTTACCTTCAATGTAAGCAACAATGACGTGGCATTCCGTTATACTTTTGATCAACTGAAGGCTCAGCATATCATCGTAAACGAGGAGAAGACTGCCTTCAATCTGCCGAAGGTAACCACCACCTATCTCTGCCCACAGTCGGATCCGCTCATCGGTTTTGCCCGAACCAAACCAAGTTATGAAGAAGATTATAAGGTGGATCAGCCTCTTACAGCCAAGTCGGGTTATGGTCATGGCTATACTTTCCCTTGCCTCTTCAAGGTAGGTGGCGATGGCTGGGTATTGGTTAGCGAGACGGGTACTCACGGCAACTATCCGGGTTGTCACATCAGCGATTATGATGCTGCTAAGGGTTATCAGATAGCCTTCCCAATGGAGAAAGAGGCTGATGGCATCGGTTCTACATCGGCAGCTTTCATTCTTCCGGGTTCCACTCCATGGCGCACCATCACCGTGGGTTCAGATTTGAAGCCATTGGTAGAGACTACCATTCCATACGATGTAGTAGAGCCAAGATTCGAGGCTTCCCAGAAATACGGAACAGGTAAGTATGCCTGGAGTTGGCTCATCTGGCAGGATGAATCCTGCAACTATAACGACCAGAAGCAGTTCATCGACCTGGCTGCTACCATGGGATATGAATATGTGCTGGTTGATGCACTCTGGGATACCCAGATTGGTAGAGACAAGATAGCAGAGTTGAGCAAGTATGCGCAGAGCAAGAATGTGAGTCTGATGCTCTGGTATAACTCTAATGGTGTGGCAAACGATGCACCTCAGGGTCCTCGTGGCATCATGGATAACATCGTTGCTAGAAAGAAGGAGATGGCTTGGATGAAGAGCATCGGCATCAAGGGTATCAAGGTAGATTTCTTCGGTGGCGACAAGCAGCACACCATGCAGCAGTATGAGGACATCCTCAGCGATGCCAATGATTACGGCATTCAGGTTATCTTCCATGGCTGCACCCTGCCTAGAGGTTGGGAGCGCATGTATCCTAACTATGTATCGAGCGAGGCAGTACTGGCTTCGGAGAATATATTCTTCTCTGATTATCATGCCAAGCAGGAGGGCTTTGAGCTGACCATGCATCCATTCTGCCGCAATGCCGTGGCTGCGATGGATTGGGGTGGTACCATCATGAACAAGTATCTCTCTAAAGATAACAAGAGTCGTCATCGCCGTTATACCACCGATGTCTTCGAGATGGCTTCGGCTATCATGAACCAGGCTGCCATCCTGTGTATCGCCATCTATCCGAACAATCTCTCTGAGCTTCCTCAGCACGAGATTGATTTCCTGAAGAGTGTTCCTACAACCTGGGATGAGACCAAATTCATCGCCGGTTATCCTGGAAAATATGCCGTTGTTGCCCGTCGACATGGTGATAAATGGTATGTGGCTGGTTTGAATGGCACCGATGAGGTGATGAAACTCACCCTGAATTTGCCAATGCTTGCCGGCAAGAGCGTTACCTATTATCATGAAACAGCCAGCAAGGACAAGAAGGCGCTCTGGCCTGTTTCTCAGATGAAGACCGTAAAGGTGGATAAGAAAGGTAACCTGAAGGTGGAAATGCAGCCTAAGGGTGGACTGATTGTTGAAAAGTAAAAAGGTAAAAAAGTAAAAAGGTAAAAAGAAACTAGGGAGATTATACCCCGCTAGGCTTTTTTACCTTTTTACTTTTTTACCTTTTTACTTTTAAAAATCCTTTTTACAGAAATGTTCCAAAGCAGCAGCTACGCCATCTTCTTCGTTGGAAAGCGTGATGTAGTCAGCTTCTGCCCTGACCTCTGGTGCTGCATTCTGCATGGCTACACCCATGCCGGCAAGTTTCAGCATGCTCAGGTCGTTGTAGCCATCTCCGAAAGCAATCATATCGGCTGGGGTGAGATTGATTTTCGCCAGAAGGCGGAGCAGGGACTTAGCCTTGTCGATGCCTTTAGGAACCAGTTCCAGGAAGAATGGGGCTGAACGGAAGATGTCCATCCTGTCGCCCAGAATCTCTGAAAGCTCGTTTTCTGCCTTGAGCATATCTGCCGGGTCGCCTGTCATGAGGAGCTTGGTAGGGTGAGGCTCCAAGGCTTCGAACAGGTTTTCTACCTTTCGGATGTTCATCTTGTTGATACGCGATTCTTCCTTCACATACTGGTCGTCGGGCATCTCGGTGATAATCTCGTTGCCGGCATATCCCAGCAGGGCATGGTTCTTCTCCTTCGCGTACCTATATAATATAGGTATCACCTCATCAGGCAAGAACTGGGCGAAGAGTTTTTCGCCAGTCTTGGCATTCACGATGTTGCCACCATTATAGGATAGGATATAGCCGCCTCGCTTATCCAGTTCCAGACATTCTGCTACCGGTTCGATGCCGTAGGTCGGTCTGCCTGAAGCAAGGATGATAACAACACCCTCGGCTTCTGCCTGGAGCAGCGCTTCGCGGGTTTTCGGGGTAACCACCTTGTCGTGGTTGGTCAGGGTGCCATCCAGATCAAGGGCGATGGCACGGTATGGAAGATGATTCATATTTGATATATTATTGTATTTCTAATTTGCCTGCAAAGGTAAGATAAAAAAACGAGTGGAACAAGAAAAAGCGTTAAATATGATATAAATATAGGTGTTTGACTGATAATTACCTGCTTTTTATTGTTTATTATACACTATAGTCGGAAAGTTTTCTTATCTTTGCAACCGAAATGACAAACAATAATATAAATTAAATAAAACCTATCCGAAAATGAAGAGATTAATTTCAGCAGTATTGCTTTCTGCAGCCGTGGCAATGCCAACGATGGCGCAGAAGAATGCAAAGACATTGAGCAATGGTTATCCATTTACTTAGGTTCCTTTTACCAGTGTGAAGATTTCACAGAACACCTTCTGGGGTGCCCGTCTGAAGGCAGCCCGAGAGGTAACCGTGCCATTGGCTTTCAGCAAGTGTGAGAGCGAGCACCGTTACAAGAACTTCGAGATGGCTGCCTATACCCTGCAGCATCCTAACCATGCTGGTTTGAATACCAAGGAGTGGGATGTAAGCAAGTTCATGGGATTCTCTTTCGATGATACCGATGTTTATAAGACCATCGAAGGTGCCAGCTATATTCTCCAGACTTATCCAGATAAGAAACTGAAGGCTTATATCGACAGCGTACTCGATGTAGTAGGTGCTGCTCAGGAGCCTGATGGCTATCTCTATACAGCCCGTACCATCAACCCAAAGCATCCGCACCAGTGGTCGGGTGACAAGCGTTGGGTCAAGGACGAGGATTTGAGCCACGAGCTTTACAACCTCGGTCACATGGTTGATGCAGCCTGCGCTCACTATCAGGCTACCGGAAGCACCAAGTTCCTGAATATCGCCAAGCGTTATGCAGATTGCGTGGTGAAGGAAGTAGGTCCTAAGCCAGGACAGGCTACCATCGTTCCTGGTCATCAGATTGCTGAGATGGCTTTGGCTCGTCTCTATACCCTGACCGGTGAGAAGAAGTATCTGGATGAGGCTAAGTATCTGCTCGACTATCGTGGCAAGACTCATATCCGCAACCCATATTCTCAGAGTCAGGCTCCTATCCTGGAGCAGAAAGAGGCGGTAGGTCATGCTGTTCGTGCCGGATATATGTATGCTGGTATTGCCGATGTGGCTGCCCTGACCAAGGATTCTGCCTATATGAAGGTTATCGACCGTATCTTCGAAAACATCGTAGGCAAGAAATACTATCTTACAGGTGGTGTGGGTGCTCGCCATGCAGGTGAGGCATTCGGTGCCGATTATGAGTTGCCAAACATGACTGCCTACAACGAGACTTGTGCAGCCATCTCTATGGTTTATCTCTTTGAACGTATGTTCCTGCTCCATGGCGAGAGCAAGTATATCGACTGCATGGAGCGTACCTTATATAATGGCGTCATCTCGGGTATGAGCATGGATGGCGGTAGATTCTTCTATCCTAACCCATTGTCAAGCGACGGCAAGTATAAGTTTAATGCCGATGGCAACACCACCCGCCAGCCTTGGTTCGGATGTGCCTGCTGCCCAAGTAACCTGAGCCGCTTCATCCCTTCTATCCCTGGTTATCTCTATGGTGTGAAGGACAACAACATCTATGTGAATCTCTTTGCCGGCAATACATCTACCATCAAGGTGAATGGCAAGGATGTGGTTCTGGAGGAGACTACCGAGTATCCTTGGAACGGCGATATCAAGATTGCTGTGAAGAAGAGCGGTGTGAAGAATGCCAACCTACTGGTCCGTATTCCTGGATGGGTTCGCAACCAGGTGGTTCCTTGCGACCTTTACAAGTATAGCGATGCAGAGAAGCCAGCTTATAGCGTTACAGTAAACGGCAAGGCTGTTGAGGCTGACCTCAATGCCAACAAGGGTTATCTCCCAGTCAAGAACATCAAGAAGGGCGATGTCATCCGCATCCACTTCGATATGCCTATCCGTACAGTTGTAGCTAATGGCAAGGTGGCAGATGATAAGGGTAAGGTTGCCGTAGAGCGTGGACCATTGGTATATTGCGCTGAGGCTGTGGATAATCAGAATGAGCCAGTGCTCCGTGCCGTCATGGCCAAGAAGCCTGCTTTCTCGCTGGTAGATAACTACAGCATTCAGAACACCGAGACCAAAGGTGCTCCAGCCTTCTCTGTCAAGGCTATCAAGGCTGATGCCCAGATTCTGGAAGAGGGTGCCAATGGCGTATCTGTCAAGAACGATGTGTTGACTCTGATTCCTTACTATGCTTGGAATCATCGTGGAGCCAATCAGATGAACGTCTGGTTCTATCAGAATTTAAGTGTGTTGGATAAATAATTTATGATTAGAAATTGATATTCATCTTGCGTCTGAAATATGGGTGCAAATATACAAAATTTCCTTTATAAGGGGAAAAAATACCAAAAAGTTTCCTCTATAAAGGAAACTTTTATATAAAATCTTTCCTTTATAAGGGAAATATTATGTTTATTCTACTTCGCTCCAATCAATTGTCAGGAAAAGTCAGAGTGTCTACTATTTCAGTTTTATGAAATTGATAGTGTCTACCTTTTTAGTTTATAAAGTAAAAAAGTGTCTACTGAAATCAGTATGTAGTCAACTAAATATAGGAAAACTACAATACCAGCCATGCTCTTCAAGCGGTCCCTCGGGAATCACGTGATGGGGAACTGGTGAACAAGAGACGGGCAACCGTTGCTCACGTGATGGTCAACGAGTGCCCAAACGGATAGCTACAATTTGGGCAATATGTTGTTGACTTTTTCTCCTTATTATATATAGCTGCTTGCAAAGTTAGTACTTTTTCTTGATAATAAGAAGAATTATGAAGTTTTTTAGAAAAATATCATGAAAAATTTTGTGGTTCCGATAATTTATTATATTTTTGCAAATGTATCCCATGCCGATGGCTGTAAGAGGCATTCTAATGTGCTGATTGTGGCGAGTAGGGAAGTGGGACATTCTGTAAATTGGGAATGGCGTTTGCTAAGCGCTTGTTCATGACAAACTGAAACCTGAGAAATTTCAATTCCCTGTCAAGAACATGGCAACTGGTAGATGCCACGTTGTATGATAATATCATTTAGTATATTAATCATATCGGCGTGGGGTCTGTGGTTGCTCGTTCAACGGGGAAGGGCAATCTCAGGGCCTCAGTTTGTGGAACGGGTGACGGGCATGATCCCCGCTTTTTCTTTTTTATAGTCTAACAACATGAGTGCTTCATGCTTAATAAAAACAAATCTGTCTCTTTGAGTAAAGGACAAAGTCCAGGAGAATCTTCTCCTTCCAGTAGTGTTTTGAAAAACATTATGTCTCTCCGTAGTGTACAAAATGGAGTGTCCCCCGACTATGTATCTAAGTCATGTGCTGATAACTCTACAGATTCTATTCTTAATAAAAATAATCCAACCGCCTCTTCTACAGCAAATGTGGAAGAGACGGTTTGGTTTTTAATGCGTGCTGCTTATGGGAAAGAAAAGAAAGCGAAAGACTTTTTGGAGGCTAAAGGGATTAAAACATTCTTGCCTTTGCAGACACAAACCTATATATATAAAGGTAAGAAAAAACATCGTCAAGTGTCATTGATTCCCAATTTCTTGTTTGTGAAGAGTAGTGAGGAAGAGATGAAGAATTATGTCGGGAAAGGAGAACTTGATTTCTTTCATCATTATTATGTTCCACATAAGGATGACAGAGGACGGCCTTTAGGTAAGAACGGCATAAAACCCTTGGTTATTCCAACTTGTCAGATGGAAAGTTTTATCAAGTGGAATGAGATTAGTGATGATAACAAACTTTTTGTAGCTGATGATAAAATAAAGTTTGCAAAGAACGATGTCGTCAAGATCGTGGATGGCAAGTTTGCAGGCTTAGAAGGTTATGTATGCCGAATCAAAGGACAGTCAAGAATTGGCATAGTTGTAAATGGGGTGGGTACTATCTTTACAGCTTATATTCCTAAGTGTATGTTGAAAAAAGTATAAACGACAGTTTTGCTCTTGTTTTGAATATTAATGTAAAATCAAATTAAATTATAATCTTATGAGAAAAATTAAATTAACTTTTTTGTTGGGAATGTTCCTTGCATCTCTTCCAGCGATAGCGCAAACGGAAGAAGATGCTAAAAATGCGGCTTTAGATTTCTTAAAGCAAAAGAAAGGAAATGCCAAGTTGGAATTGTCTTCATCGAAACTTGATGTAGGGACAACTTCATCGAATGCAAAAAGTGTTGGAAGTTCTAGTACGAAAAGTACGGGTGAGGTTTATGCCTTTAATGTGCAAGGTGGTGGCTTTGCCTTGGTTTGCACAGGAAATGGAAACACTGCTGTTGCAGGATATTCGGACTCGGGAAGTCTTGATGTGGACAATGTGCCTGAGGCAATGAAAACTTGGCTAACTGGTTATCAGGCAGTCATGGCTTCAAGTTCTTTGGCAACAAAAGAGCCTGGGTGGGAAGGACCGTCGGTAACTCCTGTAGCTCCATTGATAAAAACGCAATGGGGGCAGAGTGCTCCTTATAACTGTAAATGTCCTTCTGATGGAAAGCAAACGGCTATAGTTGGTTGTGTACCAGTTGCTTTGGCACAAGTGCTGAACTACTATCATCAAGATCAAAAAGGAGGAGGTAGCCTAAAGTATGCGCATGTAGATTCTGAAACAGAATATGAGATAGATTATTCTTCTACTACTTATGATTGGAAGAATATGCTTAATTCATATATCGAACCTGGTATTACACAGACTCAGAAAGATGCAGTAGGAAAATTGATGTTGGAGTGTGGTATTGCATGTAAAGCTGATTTTGACTATACCTCAACTAGTGCCAATATGCCGTTTGTTGCCCTCAATAAATATTATAATTACGAGTGTATGTATGTAGCTCGTGAAAGCCATTATTCTATAGGTTGGGGATATTCAAGCGATTACCATATTTCTACGGATAAGTGGATGAGTATGATTCAGGAGGAGTTGACTGCAGGTCGTCCTATTATCTATTCCGCTAGCGATTTACCTGGTGGCTCTGGTATGTATGTTAAACCTGCTGCAAATCATTGTTTTGTGATAGATGGCATTGATTCTCAAAATTATGTTCATGTCAATTGGGGATGGACGGGCATTGCTGACGGTTATTATGATGTAGCAGTTCTTAATCCTGGCGGTAATTTTAATTATGAGCAAGGTTATCGTTGTGACCATAGTATGATTATTGGCATCAAACCTCGTGCTACCGCTTACTATTCGGATGAAGTTTGCCAACCTTTTGTTGTTTGTGACTGGCAGACAGGAAGAGGTGATGCTGTAAAGAGTAAGCAAAAATCAAGTATTTCTACACGGTCTGTTTCGAGTATTGTTACATCTAAGGAAAAAATGATTTTCCAGTTGATTAGTAGTACATACGAAAATAAAAAGTTTGAATTTACGACGGTTTTAGCTAAGGATGGTAAAATTGTCAAGAATTTGCCAGGTGGCTACTATAACGAGACGCTTAACGGATGGCCAAGTATCAATCGTTGGAACTTGTCGCAAGGATTTAATAAAGTACCAACAGATGTGGCGGATGGAGTGTATGAGATACGTACGGCTTACAAAGATGCTGATGGTAGAACCCAATTATGTCCTGCTCCAAAACAGATTATTCCTACCATGGAAATTGTCAATAAAGGAACTGGTATGATTATTCATGGTTTGGAAGGTGAAGACTTGGTGAAAACTCTGACAATTGAGGATATTCAACCTGCAAGTGAGATTTTTGCTGGTACGAAGTTTTATCTTTATCTGAAGGCTAAAGGCTCCACGAACAACTCGTATTTGCAGTTTAAAAATGTAGAAACAGGTAAGGTGTATGGTACTTCAAATTCGAGCTCTTTCTCATTTAAACATCTCTATGATAATTATACATCAGTTAAAGCTGTTGGGCTTTCTCCTATCAATGTGGAGAATAGTTTTACGATGCCAGCAGGTAGATATTTGGTTATGTTGCCTGAAAAAGAAACAAGTATTTCTCTTGCCAAAGATTTCTACATTGATGTGAAGGAAAAACCAAGTTATCCGATTTTGGATGGAATAGATTTGGCATGGTGTCATTTTTTTGGATATAATCCTGATGAAACGTACTCGTTAGGTTACAACTCATTAGAGAATACAGAATGCTTGGAAACTGTCCGTCCGGAGTTCCAGTATGCTAATAAAGTAAAGGAACCTGTAACGGTGAATGTTTATATGGTTAATAGGGATAATGGAGCGGAACGTTTAGTGGCTTCTCTAAAGGATTGGACTCCTGGGCAAACAAGACCTTTGGAATTAATGCCTTATCCTTTAAGTCAATACTGCGTTAAATTAATATTTAATCGTCTGTAAATCAATAACTTATATTAA
>JAJWFY010000044.1:0-27634 GCA_021615735.1 Segatella copri
AATTGCATTAATTACTTCCATTCTACCTTAATTATTTATACTGGTTAATATCAATAGCCTTTGGCTGCTGTGCCTCGTGCTTGTGCTCTGTGCCATCGTAAATGAAGAGGTTGTCCATCAAAGAACGACCGAGAGGGCCCTTTGGCAACATACCCTTGATAGCGTGACGGAGGATCTTGTCCATTCCATCAGGACGCTTGCGCAACTCTGCTGGAGTGTTGAAGCGCTGACCACCTGGATAACCAGTGTAACGAGTGTAAACCTTATCAGTTTCCTTCTTACCAGTGAAAACTACCTTAGCGGCATTGATAATGATTACGTTGTCACCACAATCTACGTGTGGAGTGAAAGTTGGCTTGTACTTTCCGCGGAGCAATTTAGCAACCTTAGAGCAGAGGCGACCTACAACCTGGTCGGTAGCGTCGATTACGACCCACTCTTTCTTAGCTGTTTCCTTGTTTACGGAAATAGTCTTGTAACTTAATGTGTCCATTTTAAAATTTAAATTTACTACTAAAAAACGTTTTTAATCTTTTTTACTCACTATTCAGACAGGTGATTCACTAACCACATACCCCGGCCACAGGACATGCTATTAACACACCATATCTTGGGGACTCTAAGCGTATCCCCGAAATAATCGGACTGCAAAATTACACATTTTTATTTGATTATGTGTAGGTTACGAGTTTTAACCCCAAACTTTTATGAATATTTAACTTAGTTTGCACTTTTCTGCTCAGGATAAGCAAAAAAAGAGTGCATTGTTAACGGCAATGCACTCTTTTTATTATCTCAATTCCTTATCCAGGAAATATTATCTGATAAACAGCAGCTCACGATACTTTGGCAATGTCCAAAGTTCATCGGCTACGAGAAGCTCGAGCTTATCTATCTGATAACGGATTTCCTCCATCTTTGGAGCTACCGTGTCGTGATATGCTACTGCCTTCTCGCGCTCGCTCTCTATCTTGTTGGCTACCTTGCGGGCATCTACCAATGCCTCTACACCACGCTCTATTGCCTCGGTGCGCTCGGCTATCTCACGGATAATCTTCACGTTGCGGGCAGTCAGCTTCTTGCCTTCCTCGCCACCGAAGATGTGAATCATGCCCTCTACGTTCTTTGCCAGACGGCTCTGGTAGTGGGTAGCCACAGGGATGATGTGGTTCATGCTCAGGTCGCCCATCACACGAGCCTCAATCTGAATCTTCTTGGTATAGGTCTCCCACTTCACCTCGTTGCGTGCCTTCAACTCGCTCTCGCTCATCACGTTGGTCTTGGCAAACATCTCGATGCTCTCCTTATCCAGATAACGGTCGAAGACTACCGGGCAGGAAGCCTCGCAGTCCAGACCACGCTTCTGCGCCTCTTCCTTCCACTCATCAGAATAGCCGTTGCCATCGAAGCGGATAGGCTTACAGGTCTTGATATCCTCGCGTACAATATCTATAATAGCCGATGTCTGGTCCTCGCCCTTAGCAATCAAGGCATCTACACGAGTCTTGAAATTTTCGAGCGCCTCTGCTACGGCAGCATTCAATACAATGAGGGATGATGCACAGTTAGCCTCAGAACCTACGGCACGGAACTCGAAACGGTTACCGGTGAAGGCGAAAGGTGAGGTACGGTTACGGTCGGTATTATCAATCATCAGCTCCGGAATCTCAGGGATATCCAACTCCATACCCTTCTTGCCGGCAAGGGCGAAGAGTTCTTCCTTATCTGCCTTCTCGATATGGTTGAGCAGGTCGGTGAGCTGCTTACCGAGGAATGAAGAGATGATGGCTGGTGGTGCCTCGTTGGCTCCCAGACGATGCGCATTGGTAGCGCTCATGATGGATGCCTTCAGCAGTCCGTTGTGCTTGTAAACACCCATCAGGGTCTCTACGATGAAGACTACGAAGCGGAGGTTATCCTCCGGTGTCTTGCCTGCTGCATGGAGCAACACACCGGTATCGGTGCAGAGACTCCAGTTGTTGTGCTTGCCCGAACCGTTGACGCCGGCAAATGGCTTTTCATGCAAGAGCACACGGAAGCCGTGCTTGTGAGCCACACGCTTCATCAAGCTCATCAGGAGCATATTATGGTCTACGGCAAGATTGCACTCCTCATAGATAGGTGCCAACTCAAACTGGTTTGGTGCCACCTCGTTATGACGGGTCTTGCAAGGGATGCCGAGTTCGAGTGCCTGGATTTCCAAATCCTTCATGAAAGCCTGCACACGCTCTGGGATAGTTCCGAAATAATGGTCGTCCATCTGCTGGTTCTTCGCAGAGTCGTGTCCCATCAGGGTACGGCCTGTGAGCATCAGGTCGGGGCGAGCCGAATAGAGACTCTCATCAACCAGGAAGTACTCCTGCTCCCAACCGAGATTGGTTTGCACCTTCTTCACCTGAGGGTAAAAATAGTGGCACACCTCGGTAGCCGCCTCACTCAGAGTATGGAGCGAGCGGAGCAATGGAGCCTTGTAGTCCAAAGCCTCACCGGTATAAGATATAAAGATGGTAGGGATACAGAGAGTATCGTCGATGATGAACACAGGCGATGTTGGATCCCATGCAGAATAGCCACGAGCCTCGAAGGTGTTGCGGATACCGCCGTTAGGGAATGAGCTGGCATCAGGTTCCTGCTGGACAAGCAATTTGCCAGAGAATTCCTCAATCATACCACCCTTTCCGTCATGCTCCACGAAGGCATCATGCTTCTCGGCAGTACCTTCTGTCAATGGCTGGAACCAGTGAGTATAATGTGTTACCCCGTTTTCCTCAGCCCAGAGCTTCATGCCGGCAGCCACGGCATCAGCGATGGAACGGTCCAGACGAGTACCGTTATCTATCACATCGATGAGTTTCTCATACACATCAGATGGCAGATACTTGTACATCTTCTGGCGGTTGAATACATACTTGGCGAAGTACTCCGAAGGGCGCACCTTGGGAGCCTCTACCTCTACAGGTCTTTTCTTAAAGGCCTCGGCTACAACCTCAAATCTCAAATTAGCCATTCTTTCTTTTATTATTAATTATAAGTTTGCGGGTGCAAAGTTACGAAAAAATGAGCAAATTGCTAGCGTTTGAGCGTATTTTTTATGCAAAATTCAAACTTTTCTTATTCTTAGCCTGCAAAAGATAAGACAATTCACGCATATTATTTCTCGGATTTGAGTATTTTATCGCCGATTATTTCTCGGATTTGAGTATTTTAACGCGATTTATTTCTCGGATTTGAATATTTTCGCTATATTTGCACCTGTTATTCAAACAGTTACGATTATGGCAGAATATATACATAGAAACATAGACTCAGAACTCATCGCCTGGAAGGAAGATTCCATGCGGAAACCCTTGCTGCTTCGTGGTGCCCGTCAGGTTGGGAAGTCATCAGCAGTTAAAAACTTGGGAAAGCAATTCGAGTATTTCGCCGAGGTAAACTTCGAACGTAACAAGGCAATCAAAACCTTCTTTCAGGGGGATATTGACGTACGATTGATTGCTAAAAAAATCAGTAGCTATATCAATGTCCCTATAGAAGCAGGTAAGACGCTCCTCTTTCTCGACGAAATCCAGGAATGCCCTGAAGCCATCATGGCACTACGCTTCTTCAAGGAAGATTATCCTGAACTGCATGTCATAGCCGCAGGATCACTTCTGGAATTTACGCTTCAGGAGCTCCCTACTTTTGGAGTAGGAAGGATTCACTCGCTCTTCATGTACCCGATGACTTTCGATGAATTTCTGTATGCCAATCACGAAGAAGGGCTCATCCTTCTCCGTAATGAAGCATACGGAAACCAGTCTTTAGATCAAGCCTTCCATGATAAACTCGTGGAATACTTCCGCACCTACCTGCTTGTTGGAGGCATGCCGGAATCTGTTCTGGCATGGACCAAGGCACACGATTTCAACCGATGCAGAAACATCCAGGAAGACATCATTCTGACATACGAAGATGATTTCAGCAAGTATAAAAAGAGAGTCAACCCAGATTTACTGCGCACAACGATGCGTGGCATCTGTCATCAGGCAGGAGAGAAGTTGACATACAAGCAAATATCAGCAGATTATCAGAGTTCACAAATCAGAGAAGCCCTCCGCCTGTTAACACTTGCAGGAATCGTTACTCCTGTGGTCGCTACCTCGGGCAATGGTATTCCGCTGGATGCGGAAGCTGACGAGAAAAGCATGAAGGTCCTCTTTCTGGACCCAGGATTACTGTTAGCCGTGCTTCAACTGGAAGGCGACCTGTCTCAGCAGCTCATAGAACTTATTTTAGCCGGCACTCCTCAGGAACTTGTCAATAAGGGAGGCGTAACAGAAATGGTTGCCGGACTCGAGATGATGCGTTACAAACCATGCATCCAGCGCCAGAAGATGTTTTATTGGGAGAAGAAGGGGAAGAGTGTTGCCGAGATAGACTATCTGGAAATCCACAACATGAAGATTACCCCTATCGAAATCAAATCGGGCACTCAGGGCGGCATGAAGAGTCTCTGGCTATTCATGAGAGAGAAAAAGCTCACCGAAGCATTCCGTTGTTCCTTAGAGAATTTTGGATCATTTAATTACATTGACAAGCAGGACGATAATGCCATAAGGCATGTCACCATACTGCCTCTCTATGCATTATCCCTATTGAGAAGCCGTTAATAGTCTGCTAACAAGCAGGATTAGAAATAAAAGTGCCTTTTTCCTACATGGCGACGTAATCTTTCCTACGTCCTGACACAAAAACTCCTGCGTCGCCATGTAATTTCAAGGGCATTAGAAGAGAAAAAATCCCTTGCAACCACTAGAGTCGCAAGGGATTCACATTATCCACTTATCTATTTGTACCTTAAGGATTTATTGAAGATTGGAGGTCGGCAATTAGAAACGGTATACAACAAAGCTGTTTGGCTTCATCTTCACGTTCAATACATTGCCCTGAACCTGTGCATCTGATACTACAGGAACAACCACATTTTTATTGTCTATCTTGTTTTCTGCCTGAATATCGTCGGCATGGAGAACGGTTACCTTACCTGGGTTCAACTTCTTGATACCATTAAAGGTTACGTTGATTTCCTTTGCCTCGTTAGAGGTGTTGGCAATCTTTACGATGTAGCTCTTGGTTGTCTTATCGAAACAAGCGGTGGCATAGAGACCATTCTCGCCTGCTACAACCTTGCCGTTCTCGGTAAGTTTCAACACATTGGTACCCTTGTTCTCGCCGTAGAGCTGCTGAACATAGTAGTTGGCAGAACGGACAGAGCTGAGGTTATCGAACCAGATGAGGTCCGGACGCCACTGCCATCCCTCTACATGAGCGAAGAGAGGTGCATAGGTAGCCTGATAAACCACATCTGCATTACGCTCCAAACCGGTCATGAAAGCAGCCTCAGAAAGGGCTGCCTCCCAAGAGTTTGGATCATTCTCGGCATGAGCAGCATACTCACCGGCAAAGACCTTAGGACCCTTGCGGTCGTACTTGTCGTAACGGCTGGCATTGCTGCGGAACCATTCTGGACTCTTGTAGTAGTGCTCATCCACCATGTCTACGCCCAACTTGCGCATCTGCTTCCAACCGTAGTCGAAATCCTTTCCATCAGCAGATGGACCAGATGAACCGCAGATCTTGATCTTTGGATACTTGGCATGAATCTGCTCCATAAACTTCTGTAGACGCTCAGGATACATAGGACCCCACTGCTCGTTACCGATACCAATCTGCTTCAGATTGAATGGAGCAGGATGCCCCATATCGGCACGGAGCTTACCCCACTTAGAAGTGACAGGACCATTGGCAAACTCGATGAGGTCGAGTGCATCGTCGATATAGCTCTGGAGATCCTTGACTGCTACATGTGCATTAGGATCCTTATCATCGTTCTGATACTGGCAAGCCAGACCTACAGAGAGAATAGGCAATGGCTCAGCACCAATCTTCTCTGAAAGGAGGAAATACTCATAGAAGCCCAAGCCCAATGACTGATAGTAGTTAGGGAAAAGGCGATGTGGGAAGGTATCTCTCCAGCGGTTCTCGTTCAGAGGACGGTTCTCTGGAGCACCCACAGAGTTCTTCCACTCATAACGGGTATCGAGGTCGGTTCCCTCTACGATACATCCGCCAGGGAAACGGAAGATGCCTGGCTTCAAGTCAGCCAAATCCTGTACGAGGTCGGCACGGAGACCATTCCAGTTGTCCTCAGGGAAGAGAGAGATATGGTCGAGGTCTACGCTCTCAGAACCCTTCTCCAGATAAACACGCATCAAACCCTTGGCATCGGTCTGAGGAGAAGTAAGGGTAGCAGTAAGCTTCTGCCATTTATTATTGGTGATGTTGATGACCTGCTTGGCAATCACATCATTCTTTGAATTGACGAGTTCTACGCGAATCTTACCCTGCTTGCCATCGATGAGATGAAGACGGCCATATACGGTGAAATCGTACTTCATATCCTTCTTCAAGCCCATGCCGAAGAAGCCACGGTTCTCAAGACCAGTCTGCTTCTCACGTGCACCTGCGCTCTCAAGTGTTACATAATGAGGATTGCGGTCGAAGGCAGGTTTTACATCGCTGAGGGTTACATTTCCGAATGTATTCCATCCCATCAGGCGCTGTGGGAATTCGAAGGAACGGTTCTCTACCATCTCTGCATAAAGACCACCATCGGCACCGAAGTTGATATCCTCGAAGAAGATACCATACATGGTAGGCTGGATTTCTGCTCCAGGCTTGTTAGCCTGAACAGTAAACTGATGCTGTGCGAAAGCTCCGAGTGAAGACATCGCCAGCAATGCTGCTGCGAAAATTTTTGCTTTTCTCATATTGTTTGTTATTGTTTTATTTTTAGGCTGTACCTACACTTTTCCGTGATAGGTGGTGCAAAGATAAAAAAATCCACCCCGAATGAGGTGGATTTTCTGTTTAAATATATTGGATTTTCGTATAAATCCCTGCTTTTCTACTATTTATCTAATGGAATGAGCACGAAAGTGAAGTTCTTATCGCCATAATGGAGGCGATATTTCTCCAATGGCCATGCACCCCAAGAGTTCTCACCAGCCACACCAGAAAGTTCTGCATCGAGGAAGAGATTGGTGAATTTTGACTTCTTCAGGTTGAAACTGTGGCGCTGATCCTTGTCATCACCATCATCCAGTTCTTCTGTGTCGAAGTGGATGGCGGAAGCATAGAATGGCTTGCAGCTCTTCACCTTGAATCCGAAACCGGAAGCATCGGTCTGGTTCCACCAGCGCATATCACCCTTGGTTCCACTCTCCTGTGGACGGATATATGGGAAGTACTGGTTGTCGGCATCATCGCTATAGATTCCGATGCGCATGCAGTCCTCACGGTCTGAATAGTTCTCGATAGGACCACGGCCGTAATACTGGCTCTTGTCCATATCGTATGGCAACTGCATCAGCATACCGAAACGGAACAGATCGCTGACCTTGGCATCATCAGAAGCATCAAACTCCTGGCTTACCTTTATCGCACCGGTGTTAGGCATGATGAGATAATCGATTTCCAGCTCACCCTTCACCTCTGGCATCTCATAGGTTGCACAGATGTTGATGGTGTTTGCCTTCTTATCCTTTTCAACAGCTACACCCTTCAGGTTCATGACAGGGTTCTTCCAAACCTTGAACTTCTTCTGCAGGCCGGCACCGAAATCATTATCGGTAGGAGCACGCCAGAAGTTTGGCTTCAGGGTACCGCCCTCGCCGAGGAGCGACTTGCCACGATAGGAATATTCAGAGATGAGACCGGTGGTACGGTTCACCTTCACGGTCAGATCAGGAGTAGTAACGGTGATATCCTGCTCGCCCTTCTTGTCGATGAGCTTAGCCTTCACCTTCTTGCCGTCCTGAGCCTTAGCCATGTTGTCTGCACAATGACCGCAGCACTTCTTCTCCTTCACTGCCAGCTGGGCATAAGCCACAATCTGACCAGCCTCCATCAGAGGCTCAGCCTTCTTCAGACGGAAATCGATGTTGAGGAATACCTCCTTGCCCTTTACCTTAGAAAGGTCGTAAGGGATGGTGAAGTTCCTGGTCTGCTGGGCAGCCACATCGATATCAGCGATGGTACCGTTCTGAGTCTCCACGCCATCCTCAATGAGGCTCCATGCCAAGGCATAGTTGTTCAAATTGCGGAAGAAGTTCTCATTGTATACACTTACTTCGCCCTTCTCTGCATTCACCATCTTAGCCCAGATGTTCTGATACTGGTAGGCTACCTCGTAGGCATGAGGATTGAGCTGACGGTCAGGACCGATGATACCATTGCAGTTGAAGTTGTTGTCGCTAGGGTCGTAATTGTTATAATCTCCACCATAGCAATATTCTATCTTGCGGAGCTCTTCATTGCTCATCTTCTCTGGATTCTTGATGGTCATCGGCTTCAATACCTTGCGGTGCAAGCCCTGGTCGACGAAATCCCAGTCGAAACCACCCTGGAAGATAGGATACTTGCGTACCAGATCCCAGTATTCCTTCAGGTTACCGCCTGAGTTACCCATGGTATGGTTGTACTCGCACTGGATGAGCGGCATCGGACTGTTAGGGTCCTTCGCATACTTTTCGCAAGCACTTACCGGATAATACATAGGGCAGAAGATATCGGTACCCTCGCCTCTGCGAGCCTGCTCATACTGAACCGGACGGCTCTGGTCCTGACTCTTAATCCACTTGTAAGCCTGCAGGAAGTTATCGCCCATCACAGTCTCATTACCCATACTCCAGGTTACGACACTAGGATGATTGAAGTACATGGAAACATTGTGCTGGTTGCGCTCCATAATCTGCTTGGCAAACATCGGCTTCTTGGCAGCAGCATCATCGCCATACTGGAAACCGTGACTCTCCTGGTTAGCCTCAGCAACCACATAGATACCATACTCATCGCAGAGCTCGTACCAGCGTGGATCATCAGGATAGTGGCAGGTACGGACAGCGTTGATATTCAGGCGCTTCATAATCTTGATGTCCTGAATCATGCGCTCCATGCTCAATACGTAACCTCCGTCTGGGTCAATCTCATGACGGTTGGCACCCTTGATAAGCACAGGCTGACCGTTGACAAGGAACTGCTTGTTCTTGATTTCCACCTTGCGGAAACCTACCTTGACAGGAGTCATGCTAGCCGCCTTCATAGCGTCCTTCTTCTGAGCACCCATCAGGGAAACCTGCAGTGTATATAAATAAGGTGTCTCGGCACTCCACTTCTGAGGATTAGCTACGTTCATCGTAATGTTGGCTGTTCCATTCTTTGCCAATCCTGTAGCTGTAGCCACCTGCTTGCCCTCTTTGTCGAAGAGGATGAAGTTCAGCTTGCCTGTTCCCTTTACCTTGGTAGAGATGTTGAGCACACCATCCTTGTAGTTGTTTACAAGGTCAGGAGTAATACGGATATCCTCCAGCTGCAACTTGGCATCGCGGGCAAAGAGATAGCTTTCACGAGCCACACCACTCAAGCGCCAGAAGTCCTGATCCTCATCCCAGGAACCATCGCACCAGCGGAAGGTCTGGAAGGCAATCAGATTCTTGCCCTTCTTCAGATAAGGAGTGATGTCAAACTCGGCAGCCACCTTGCTATCCTCTGCATATCCGGCAAACTTGCCGTTTACATAGAGATAGATGTTGGAAGTAACGCTACCGAAATGGGCTACTACCTGCTTGCCATCCCAGTTGGCAGGGATGTCGATGATACGGCGGTAGGAACCAACATGGTTGTCCTTGGTAGGAACAGCTGGTGGCTGCTGGTCGAAATGGCCGCGCCAACCGAAGCCTACGTTCACATACTCCGGATCACCGAATCCGTTCATCTCCCAGTTGCCTGGAACATTCATGGTCTTCCATTTGGAATCATCAAGATCTTCCTTGTAGAAGTCAGTAGGACGCTGGTCGGCATTAGCCACCCAGTTGAACTTCCAGGTTCCGTCGAGCGAAAGGAAATACTTGCTTTCCGTCTTGTTCATGTGCAGGATATCCTTGCTCACGATTTTACCGTCTTTCTCAGAAACCCAGTCATCTGCCGGATAGGTGAAGAAATTGGTGTGCAACGGAAAACGATTGATGGCATTCACCTGAAGGTCGTGCCATTCTGTGTAAGTTGGCTGTTGGATGGTCGTCTTATTCAACGACTTAATGGCTGCCTTCGGTTTGGTTGCACCAAAGGTTGCCATAGCCAATCCTGCCAAACTTAATGTAACGAACAGTCTCTGTTTCATGTTTGTCAGTTATTTATACATTAGATTGAAATTACACCTTATTATATATAGGCTATTCTATACCTTATTATATATAGGCATATCCTTGAGCATCTTATATGCCTCCATGTTGCCGGTAGCCTCAGCTAAGCAACTGCAAATATATGAAAATTAAGTTAGAAACAAGCAGATCGCCCGTTTTTTTTATTGTTTTTTCAACACCGGAGCACCATTTTTCCAAGAAATAGGTACCCATACCATCATAGAAAGGCATATAAATATATAAAACTTTTTCAATATCCGCTAAAAGAAAATGACAAAAAAGTTTGGTGTTTCCAAAAAAATGCATTACCTTTGCCATCATAAAATAAACAACGAAACGACATAAAAATTATGATGACAATCGAAGAATACAGAGCAGCCATCTTGCAGGCTTTGCTCGATACTAAGAACGAGGACGGCACTCCAGCCATTACTCCAAGGGAAGCACAGGAAGCACTCAACGGATTTACCGATGATGAGTTGCAAGACGGACTCCTATGGAATTCGCCCGAAGACGTGGCGTCAATTATCCTTGAGGGATAAATCACGGAAGTTATATTCAGCTACCAACAGATAAGAATAGGAGCCAAGACTCTTTTTGCGGGGTCTTTGCTCCTATTCCCATTTATACTTTCTGTTCTTTCTTCCCTTTAAAGACAGTCTTTAACAGCCCCGCAATACTTCATTTCTGTTGCAAAAGCAATAAAAAACTAAAGAATGCGACAAAAAACAAAAGAATGTGCAATTTTTCTTTCACAATTCAATTATTATTTGTAAATTTGCAGCCGCATAAACGGAAAGGGAACTTGCAAATCCCTCTTCAATCAGTTTAAAAAGATAATTTTACCGGTAAAAAAGATATATTAAATAATGAAGATAGAAAACGAAATCATCAGCTCGGTCATCGCTGCGGTGAAGGAGCTTTATGGTCAGGACGTACCTGAGAAGATGGTAGCCCTGCAGAAGACCAAGAGTAATTTCGAAGGTAACCTTACCCTCGTCGTATTCCCATTCCTCAAAATGTCGAAGAAAAAGCCTGAGGATACCGCACAGGAAATCGGCGAATACCTGAAGAAAAACTGCGCTAATGTCATCGCAGACTTCAACGTGGTAAAGGGTTTCCTCAACCTTTCTATCGCTCCTGCCGCTTGGGTAGGACTCTTGAACACCATCAACGCTGACCCTAAGTTTGGTGAGAAGCCAGTTACAGAGAACAGCCCGCTCGTCATGATCGAGTACTCTTCTCCTAACACCAACAAGCCTCTCCACCTCGGTCATGTGCGCAACAACCTCCTGGGCTGGTCATTGGCTCAGATTATGGAGGCTAACGGCAACAAGGTGATCAAGACAAACATCGTGAACGACCGTGGTATTCACATCTGTAAGTCTATGCTCGCCTGGCTCAAGTGGGGCAATGGCGAAACTCCTGAGACTTCCGGCAAGAAGGGCGACCACCTCATCGGCGACTACTATGTAGCCTTCGACAAACACTATCGTGAGGAAATCGCAGAGCTCAAGGCTCAGTATATGAAGGATGGCATGGACGAAGAAGCTGCCACAGAGAAAGCTAAGGTAGAGGCTCCGCTGATCAAGGAGGCTCACGAGATGCTCGTAAAGTGGGAGAACAACGATCCTGAGGTCCGCGCGCTCTGGCAGAAGATGAACAACTGGGTTTACGCTGGCTTCGACGAGACCTACAAGATGATGGGTGTAGGTTTCGACAAGATATATTATGAGTCAAATACTTACCTCGAGGGTAAGAAGAAGGTAGAGGAAGGATTGGAAAAAGGTCTCTTCTTCCGCAAGGACGATAACTCTGTCTGGGCTGACCTCACCAACGAGGGTCTCGACCAGAAGCTCCTCCTCCGTTCTGACGGCACTTCTGTTTATATGACTCAGGACATCGGTACTGCCGACCTCCGTTTCAAGGACTTCCCTATCGACAAGATGATCTACGTAGTAGGTAACGAGCAGAACTACCACTTCCAGGTGCTCTCTATCCTGCTCGACCGTCTCGGATTCAAGTGGGGTAAGGACTTGGTTCACTTCTCTTACGGAATGGTAGAGTTGCCTAACGGTAAGATGAAGAGCCGCGAGGGAACCGTAGTAGATGCTGATGACCTGATGGCAGAGATGATCAAGGATGCTCGCCAGACAAACGATGAGCTCGGCAAGTTCAAGGACATGAGCGAGGAAGAGCGCCAGGAGATTTCACGCATCGTGGGTCTCGGAGCGTTGAAGTACTTCATCCTCAAGGTAGATGCCCGCAAGAACATGCTCTTCAACCCAGAAGAGAGTATCGACTTCAACGGCAACACAGGTCCTTTCATCCAATATACCTATGCTCGTATCCGCAGCATCATGCGCAAGGCAGCAGCTGAGGGCATCGAGATTCCTGCAGAGTTGGGTGCAGATGCTCCTATCAACGAGAAGGAGATCGACCTCATTCAGAAGATGAACGACTTCGCAGCAGCCGTAGCCGATGCCGGCAACAACTACAACCCTGGTGGTATCGCTAACTACTGCTATGAGTTGACCAAGGAGTTCAACCAGTTCTATCACGACTACAGCATTCTGAATGCTGAGAGCGAGGCAGAGAAGATTACCCGTCTGGTTCTTGCAGCCAACGTGGCTAAGATTCTGAAGAACGGTATGTCTCTGCTCGGCATCGAGGTTCCAGAAAGAATGTAATATATACATAAGATATAATAACCTACAATTTAAAAATAAAAAAAATATTGACTATTTGACATAATGAGCATGGCCCTGGAGCTCGACTCCAAGGTGCATGCTCATTTCAGTTTTAGCCAATCCTTTTTGTTTTCCAACCCCAAAAAGAAAAAAGATGAATAAAATGCCCGTAAATCCTCCTTCATGGAGAAACGATACCGTTTTGCCTCTGCCCAACGAGGTAAGAGCCAACGCCTGGGCTGTGGATGCCGCCTGTTCCGGCAATCCCGGTCCGATGGAATACCAATGCATCGACCTTCAGACCGGTGCCCAGGTTTTCCACTATGGTCCTATCCACGGCACCAACAACATCGGCGAGTTTCTCGCCATCGTCCACGCCCTCGCCCTGATGCAGCAGAAGGGCATTACCGACAAGATAATTTATAGCGACAGCGTGAATGCCCAGCTCTGGGTAAGCAAGAAACAATGCAAGACCAAACTGGAGCGCACTCCCCAGACCGAACAGCTCTACCAGGTCATCGCCCGAGCCGAGAACTGGCTCCGCACCCACCCCATCAACATACCTATTATAAAATGGGAGACGAAGAAATGGGGCGAGATTCCAGCCGATTTCGGAAGAAAGGGATAAAAAGGACATTTTTATGTGCCTTTCCCGAAATAATGCCCGCAAAAGCTTGCAATTTCAGATATTTTGTTTAATTTTGCAGCTATTATCGTATTAAACATACATAATCGCAAGAATGGAAATAGAAAAAGAAACAATATTATTAATGTCGAAAGGAGACAAGAAAGCATACGAAACGATGTTCCGCAGGTTCTATCCTAAGGTACACCGTTTTGTGGCCATGCTCTTGAAAAACGAAGATGATGCTGATGACGTCAGCCAGCTCATCTTCTTAAAGGTATGGAACAAACGCGAGAAGTTTGCCGATATCCAGGATTTCGATTCCTACCTCTTTATTTTGGCAAAATATACTGTCATCAACTATATTTCCTCCAAGCACATCATCCCAATAGATATTGACAGTCTACCAGACAGATACGCCAACGAATCTTCGCCACATGACGATGTGGTGGCAAAGGATACCCAACTGCTCATCGACATGGTGGTAGAAAGCATGCCGCAACAACGCCAGATGATTTATCGCATGAGCCGCGAACAGCATCTCAAGAACGAAGAGATAGCCCAGCGCCTGGGCATTCAGAAGAAAACGGTAGAAAATCATCTTAACCTAGCTCTTAAAGAAATTAAAAAAGCCTTATATTTGATGATTTTGTTACCTTGGCATTGGGTGTAACACCATTGAAACATGTCTTAAAAATAAATGAAGTTTTTATTATGGCAACAAAGATAAGGGATATCATAGATTATTATAGCGGGCACAATGTGCCGGATGAAATAAAAGAAAGGGTATTAGATAGGATTTCCAATACACAAGACGATAAAGAGGCGAACGAAGCATTTAGAGAATTATGGGACAAGGCTGATTCAGCCTATATGGAAGAAGAAGAAATTTCTGCTGCATACAACCGCCTCTTCGAAACAGAAGAAACAAGAGAAATAGAAAAGAAAAAATCGCTTCGAATCTTCAACTTTGCCAAACTGGCTGCCGTCTTCGTACCGCTGCTGATGCTGATTGTATTCGGCAAGCTCTACGTCCAGATGAACAACCAACTCAAGGATATAAAACTGGCAACCATGCTCCAGGAACATACCATCAACGAAGAGAGCAAAGTCATCGCCTTGGCAGACGGAACGAAAGTAAGACTCAGCCAGAGTTCCGTACTTCTCTATCCTTCCTCTTTCAAGGGAGCAGAAGAACGCAAGGTTTTCCTGTCGGGAGAGGCATTCTTCGACATCAGACATGATGATGCCCAGCCGTTCCACGTCAGCACTCCTCATTTCGAGATTACCGACTTGGGCACCTCTTTCACGGTTTCATCTTATTCAAATACAGACGAAGTATCTGCCACGCTCAAAACCGGAAAGATAGAACTCCGCATCATTGGCCAGGAAGACAAGGTTTACAGCATGAAGCCTAACGACCAGTTAGTATATAATGTAAAGACCAAGGCAGTAAATCTCCGCAAGGTTTCGGCCGAAGAAGATGGTACAAGCTGGCGCAACAAGGAGATTGACCTGAACGATGTAACGTTGGCAGAAGCTGGTAAGATTCTGGGTAATGCATACGGAGTGAAATTCACCTTCCGTTCAAAGATTCACCAAAAGACGAAGGTTACAGTTCATTTCAACCGTGGCGAAACCCTCTCGGGAGCCATGTTTGTCTTGAAGAACCTGGTTCCTGGTCTGGAATATGAAGTGAAGAAAGATGAAGTAATCATCAGGTAGGCATATATTATAATAGGTAAACAAAAGGCGCATCATTTTTACATAATGCGCCTTTTTTCATAAAAGAGTGTCTCTGCACGGGATATGAAAACAGAAATAATAACATAAACTGGAAATATCATGATAAAGAATTTGATTTTTGATTTTGGAAAAGTACTCGTAGATTACGAATACTTTGAAACGCTTGACCAGATATTCAAGACCCACGAACAGGCTGAAGAATTCTATCATCTCCTGATAGACGGCAAATGGAATGAGAATATGGATCGCGGAGATTCTTTCGAAGAAACCTTCTGCAAGATACAGCAGATTATGCCGCAATATAAGGAAGAAA
The DNA here is from genome assembly GCA_021615735.1 of Segatella copri. Taxonomy (GTDB): domain Bacteria; phylum Bacteroidota; class Bacteroidia; order Bacteroidales; family Bacteroidaceae; genus Prevotella; species Prevotella copri_Q. The sequence continues at coordinate 15,616 of JAJWFY010000044.1, forward strand.
TAGCAACCGTAGCCCAGCGCTTTAACGAATTTGTAAGGGGCGAGAAGGAAGGTATGCGCACCTTGCTGACCCAGTTGAAGGCAGAAGGCTATCACCTTTACGGACTTTCCAACTGGTGCACCAAGGTTCACGAAACGATGGCCCAATATCCCATTTTCCAACTTCTGGAAGGACAGGTGATTTCTTCAGAAGAGAAAATCATCAAACCCGACAGGGCGATTTACGAAAGAATCTGCCAGAAATACAATCTGAAACCAGAAGAATGCCTTTTTGCTGACGACAGAATGGAGAATGTAGAAGCCGCCCAGCGTTTCGGAATGCAGACCATCTGCTTTGAGGATGCTGAACAATACGAGCGGGAATTGAGAAAAATGTTATAAATGGTTAATAACCTTCCCAAAAGTTTCCATATATAGATTCTTTTGCTTATATTTGCACATGTTTTAAATATAAGACAGATAATGAAAGAAAGATTTAAAGTTCTGTTTTCAAAAGACGCTGACGACTTTTTGGAAAGTCTTTCACAAAAAGCAAAGGATAAGATATTGTCAAATATCCGAAAGGCTAAATATGTCTTAAATCCTAAACTCTTTAAAAAACTGGAAGGAACAGATATATGGGAATTCCGTACAAAATATGATGGAATCCAATATCGTTTACTTGCTTTTTGGGACACTTCAACTAATTCATTAGTCGTAGCTACCCATGGGTTTATCAAGAAGGTGCAAAAAACGCCAAAGCAACAGATAAAGCGAGCAGAGGAAATCAGAGCATTATATTTTAAAATGAAAAGAAAGTGACTATGGAAGAAATGAAATTTTATAGTGAAGAAGAAATGCTAGATAAGCATGTTGGAAAGATTGGAACTCCTCATCGTGATCAATTTGAGGATGAAATCAACACATTCTTAATTGGTGAAGCTATTAAGGAGACTCGTAAAAACAAAAAACTTACGCAAGAACAGTTAGGCAATCTTATCGGAGTAAAGAAGGGACAGATATCTAAGATTGAGAATGGCAAGAACCTTACACTCAATACTATTTCCCGAGTACTTCATGCTATGGGATTACAGGCTCATCTAAATATTCCGACAGTAGGACAATATGCAATTTAGATCCTACATTTAAGATACTCATTCGAAAGAAGACAAGGGCAGAAACTCCCAGTTCAGAAAATCATACAGAACTGGGAGTTTCTGCCCTTTACCTTGCTCTTCTTTCGGCAAACATTAGTTCTGGATATGTGATGCTTTGCAAGAAAAAAGTCAATCATATATTATAGGTGAGAAAATAAAAAAGAAAAACACAGTTGTTTGCGAACACAAGACATTTTTTTCAGAAAAACTTCATTTTAACAGTTTTGTAATTGGGTGTAACTCTCTTTCCCGTTGTCTTCAAGACGTAACAAGAAAATTATTAATAACTTAAAAAGATAAAGTATGAATCTTAAACGAATCTCTGCGTCATGCTTCTGTTTGCTCCTGGCAGGCCAGATGACCCTTTCGGCTCAGAACGTCAGCTTCAGCTCAAACAAGGTAACGCTTAAGTCAGCTTTTGAGAAGATTGAAAAGGAATCTAAGTACAAGATTGCCTACAACTCCTCACAGTTGGATGCTAACCGTTCGGTTACATTAACCAAGAAAAGTGATGATGTCTTTGGTATGTTGAACCAATTGCTCAAAGGTACTAATTTTACCTATGAGATGGAAGGCAACTACATCGTCATCAAGCCTCAGCAAAAAGCTAAATCTCAGGCTCATGGCAAGAAAATCAAGGTACGTGGTGTAGTGAAAGACGAAACTGGCGAGCCAGTTATCGGCGCTACCGTCATGGAGAAGGGTACCACCACCAATGGTGTTGTAACCGATATTGACGGAAACTATACCATCGAGATTCCTGCCGACGGTATGTTGGCAGTATCATACATTGGCTGCAAGGACCAGGATATCAAGGTAAATGGTCGCGAAGTAATCAATGTTAACCTGGCAGATGATAATAAGGTATTGGAAGAAGTTGTGGTTGTAGGTTATGGCGTGCAGAAGAAGCGCGACGTATCTACTGCTGTGTCTTCTGTCAAGGCAGAAGCTCTAGCCAACAATCCTTCTACCGACTTCCGTCAGGCTTTGGCTGGTAAGATGCCTGGTGTTCAGGTAACTGTACCTAGCGGAGACCCAGAGGGTAGCGTAAGCATTCGCGTTCGTGGTGTAAGTACCGTCAACGCCGGTAGCGACCCTCTCTATGTAGTAGATGGTGTTCCTATGGAGCGTGGTTTTGCCAACCTGAACACCAACGATATCGAATCTGTTGAAGTTTTGAAGGATGCTTCTGCAGCAGCTATCTATGGTAGCCGTGGTTCTAATGGTGTAGTTCTCGTTACTACCAAGAAGGGTACCTCTGATAAACTCTCTGTTTCTTACGATGGTTACGTAGGTGTACAGAACGTATCAAAGAAACTCGATATGATGAACGCTTACGAATATGCAGAATTCGTAAAGGATGCACGTAACAACGCATATCTTTCTAAAGTTCCTGGTGCATCAGCAAGTGATCCTAACAGCGTACGCCCTAAAGGTTACATGCAGATTGCAACCGATTTGTTCCCATATCTGGAGGGTGTTAAGGGCTTGACAGATACAGACTGGCAGGATGCTATCTTCCGCACAGCGATGACTACCGGACATAATATTTCACTTTCTGGCAAGTCTAACAGCGTCAACTATTTCGTATCAGGCAACTATATGAAAAAGGAAGGTACCATTATCGGTTCTGACTTCGAGAAGTTTGGTGGCCGTTTGAACCTCTCTGGTCAGCATAAGCGCTTGAAGTTCGGTGTTAACTTCGCTCCTTCTTATTCGGTTTCGAATTCAGTAGATGCATCAGGTGCAGGTGGTATCGTTCAGTCTGCTTTGATGATGCCTCCAACCTTCCCTGTATACAACGCAGACGGTTCATATAATTTCCAGGGTAATGGATATTGGCGAATTGGTACAGACTATGAGCACAACGAGGTGATGAACCCTGTTGCGATGGCTCGCCTGCAGTCTAATGTTACCGACCGCATGTCTATTACCGGTAAGGCTTATGCAGAATTGGAACTGATGAAGGGACTTTCCTATAAGTTGTCTTTGGGTGGTGACTATTATGGTGCTCATAATGATAAATATCGCCAGTCTGGTCTGCCTTTGAAGGGAAAGGATTACTATGATTCTCCTTCAAACCCAACAGGTTACAGCTCTTCCAGTTTCTTCTTCAACTGGTTGGTTGAAAATCAGTTGACTTACACAACAACAATCAATAAGAAGCACAACATTACAGCCATACTTGTACAGTCTGCTCAGAAAGAAACCAAGAAGACCGACAACGTAACAGCAACCGATTACCCTAATGATTACATCCAGACCGTAAATGGCGGTACTGTAACCAAGGGTGGTTCTGACAAGACACAATGGTCTATTGCTTCTTATCTGGCTCGTGTTCAGTACAACTACGAGGGACGCTACATGCTTTCTGCAGCCATCCGTACTGATGGTTCTTCACGTTTCGGTAAGAACAACCGTTGGGGTTACTTCCCATCAGCCTCAGCAGCTTGGCGTATCAGCGACGAAAAGTTCTTCAAGAACATAAAGGAGTTGTCTTTCGTTAATGATATGAAGATTCGTGCCAGCTATGGTGTAACCGGTAACTTTGAGATTGGTAACTACGACCATTTGGCAACCATGTCAACAGACAATTACATCTTAGGTACCAATGGAGGTTTGTTGCATTATGGTTATAAACCAGACAACATCAAGCGCGACGACCTGAGCTGGGAGAAGAACCAGATGATCAACGCCGGTATCGACCTTCAGATGTTTGACGGCTACATTGGATTCTCTGTAGACTATTACAATACCAACACTTCAAACATGTTGCTTTATGTACCAGTACCTCTGTTGACAGGTTACAGCACTTCTCTCCAGAATCTGGGTAAGGTAAACAACCGCGGTTGGGAATTAGCTTTGACATCACAGCATACATTTGCTAATGGCTTCGGCTATTCATTTAATGCCAACTATGCCAAGAACACCAATGAGGTGAAAGAGTTAGGTCCTGGTAATGCGCCTATCATTTCTTCGGGAAGTGTAGGTCATGCTTATTATATTACAGAGGTAGGAAAGCCTATCGGTAACTATTACCTCCTGGTACAGGACGGCATCTTTGCTACAGAAGAAGACTTGAAAAAGTATCCTCACTTCGACAATACAGAAGTAGGTGACTTCCGCTTCGTTGATGTTGACGGAGACGGCAAGTTGGATTTGGATAAAGACCGCACTATCTGCGGCAACTACATGCCTAAGTTCACATACGGCTTCGGCGGTAAGCTCTGGTATGCAGGTTTCGATATGGACTTCAACTTCCAGGGTGTATATGGCAACAAGATTCTGAACTTGAACAAGCGTTACCTCGACAATATGGAGGGTAACACCAATGGTACCAAGATTGCTCTCGACCGTTGGAAGAGTCCAGAGAATCCAGGCAGCGGTTCGGTAAACAAGGCAAGCCGTAAGCAGACAGGTTACAACAGCCGTACTTCTACCTGGCATTTGGAGAGCGGTTCATACCTCCGTCTCCAGAACCTGTCATTAGGTTATACTTTGCCACGTGCACTTACTCAGAAGTTCAAGGTTGAGAAGATGAGAGTTTATGTTTCAGGACAGAACCTCTTCACTATTACCAACTACAGCGGCTACAACCCAGAGGTAAATGCCCGTCCTTCCAAGAACCTGACTCCAGGTGAGGACTATGGTACTTATCCTTTGGCAAGAACATATATGTTTGGTTTGAATCTCACATTATAAAGAATATAGCAACATGAAAAAGATATTAGTATTAGCATCATTGGCAACCCTGCTCATGACCTCTTGCGGAGACAGCTTCTTCGATTTGGAGCCAGCAAGCAGCGTAACCATTGACAAAGTATATAAGACTGCGAGCGATTATAATGTAGCAGTTATCGGCTGCTACGCAAAATTGCAGTCACAGGTGAATTTCTATACAGAATGCTGCGAGTATCGTAGTGACAACCTTTCTTTGGGCGCCCCAACAGCAGGTACCCAGGACCGTTACGATATCGACCATTTCACAGAGAAACCATCTAATGGAATCCTCAGTTCTTACTGGGCGAACTTCAACAACAACGTTTATCGTTGCAATCTCTTGCTCGACCAGATTGATGGTGCAAACTTTGCAGAAAACCTGAAGAAGCAGTACAAGGGCGAAGCGATGTTTATCAGAGCTTTGAACTACTTCAACATGTATCGTATTTGGGGAGGCGTTCCTGCTACCAAGCATGTAGTAAGTGCTGCAGAGGCTCTGAAAGTTGCGAGATATTCTGATGAGCAGATGTTCGATTTGATTGCCGGAGATTTGAAGGAGATTGTTGACAACAACTATCTTCCAGAAACTTACTCTTCTGCAGATATGGGTAGAGCAACCTCTGGTGCTGCCAAGGCTTTGCTCGGTAAGGTATATCTTACTTTCCACAAATGGACTGAGGCTAAAGACATTCTTTCTCAGTTAATCGGAAAATATCAGCTGGTAAGCCCTATCGCCCAAGTCTTCAATGTGGATAACAAGAATAATAATGAGATTATCTTCGCCGTACATTTCAACAAGGAAATAGAGGGAGAGGGACATAGTTACTGGTACAATCTCACCAATGCATCTGATGATACCAACCAGACAAGTTCTCTGCTCAACACATTCCCTACAGGTGATACTCGCAAAGACCTCATTACATACGTACAGGTTGAGAAAAACGTTCGTTTGATGAACAAATTCTATGATACAAAGAGCCCTACCTTCAAGACTGTAGGTAATGATCAGATTCTTCTTCGCTACGCAGATGTTCTTCTGATGTATGCAGAAGCACTCAACGAGATTCAGTATGATGCATCTGAGGGTTCACTTGCCCTGAAGTATCTCAACGCCGTAAGACAGAGAGCTGGCATTTCTAATCTGACTGCAAAACAGTTGCCTACACAGGAGAAGTTCCGCAAGGGCATCTTGGTTGAACGTCAGAGAGAATTCCCTTATGAGGGTCAGCGCTGGTTCGACTTGGTAAGAATGGGATTTGCAAAGAGCGTGATGGCTGAGAATGGTGTTGAAATCAAGGATTATCAATTACTCTTCCCTATTCCTCAGCAGGAGATTGAAAAGGTAGGCAACAAGTCTATCCTCTGGCAGAACCCTGGATATGACAACAATTAATAAACGGTTAAGACATGAAAAAGATTATATATTTACTGTCTTTAGTGACAGTTTTTATTCTCGGTTCTTGTAGCGATGATCTTCCAAAAGCAAGTTGGGACATTTGCCAGGTAGGTAGTTTAAACGCTACAGCACAAGATGAGAAGGTATTGTTGGAATGGGCTCCTATGCAGGGAGCCAACCCAACAGGTTATTTGGTCAATTGGACACCGGAAGTTGCTACATACGAAGGTGGTTCTGTAGAGTTGGATGCAAAGACTACTTCATATACTATAACAGGTTTGGTTAACAAGGTTACTTATACCATCACCATCCAGGCCATCTATGGCAACCAGCGTTCTATGATTTCTACAACAAAGGCAAGACCTGTTTCTGATACAGAGCCTTTCAAGGTTTGGTCTACAGATATGCCTAACGGTGGTATGGTGAAGACTGCAAATGCAGTATTTTCTTCAGACGGAAATACATTCTACTTGCCTTCTGCAGGTGCTACGGGTGATGTTACTGCTTTTGATGCGATGACAGGTACTGTGAAATGGACCGCTGCCATTCCTAAGACTACTTATGGTGGTGGTGTAGCAGTAGGCAAAGACGGTACTTTGTATCAGGGTGCTCGCAACGCAACCTTGTATGCTATCAATAGCGATGGAACACAGAAGTGGACATACGCTACAGGAGCTGCCAACAAGAATCTGGACTGTTTCCCTGCTGTAACTGCTGACGGACAGACAGTTTATATCCTTGATGGCGACAACGTTCTCCATTCTATCAATACAGCTACTGGTGTTAAGAACTGGTCTGTTAAACTGGCTGGTACAAAGAACAAGGCTGGAGCTGTAGCTATAGACAAGACAGGCAATATCTATGTAGGTACACGTACTACTATTTATGGTTTCAAGGCCGATGGCACTCAGCTTTGGAAGGTAGCCGGTAAAGTAACTGAAATCGGTTCTTTCGCTTTGGATGGCGAAACTCTTTATGCTGCCCAAATTGGTGGTGCAGGTTTGCTGGCTTTGAACACAGCAGATGGTTCTACTAAGTGGAACGTTGAAGCTGCGGGTGATATCTATGCTCCTATTGTTGACAAGAGCGGCAATATCTACTTCACAGACAAGGGTGGCAAGGCTCTTTGCTCAGTTGATAAGGCTGGACAGTTGAAGTGGAAGTTCACTATTGATGCAGCTCCTACTTATTGCTTCCCTGTTCTCGACGATAAGGGAACTGTTTATTTCGGTAGCGGCGCCGGTCGCATCTACGCAGTAAACAGCACAAATGGCGAGGAACTTTGGCACATGGACTCAGAAGGTACAGATAATAATGCCAAGATTATGTCTGGAATGACTATCGGCGAGAACCAGATGCTCTATGTTTCTTATATCGGCGGTAATGTTGCTGCTATTAAGATCTTTGCCGGCCCAGAGAAATCTACATGGAGCTGCAGAGGTGGTAATATTCATGGTACAAACCAATATTAATATTTGAATCAGTATGAAAAAGATATATTTATTCATCGCATTATTCGCTTGCGCCCTCTGCTCTTGTGGAAGTGACGAAGATGGAATGACTTATGCGCAGCCTGTCGAAATAGGTGAAACTACCGACATGAAGACAGCAAAAGAGGTGGCTGAAGCTTTGTGGGCTACTACTCCATTACAGCAGCAACCTCTCAATGCGGAAAGATCTGAAGTTCTAAAGAAGATACAGAAGATGGCAGACGACTGCACTTCTGATTTCTTTGAAAGCTATATTGCTTCTTTGGACCAGTCTGCTGAAATAAGAGAAAAGTACGACCCTATGCTGGCGTTCTACCGTTTGTCTCTGGATCATGTTATTAATGCCATCAAGACGACTACCGTTGAGAATGGTACTACATGCATCTGGCAGCTCTACAATATGGGTTACATCGTAAAGACTCCTACCACTTGCTTTGGTATTGACATCAACCATCGCTGGGCAGAGAAACTGGAGCCTTATCTGGATTTCCTCTGTGTTACTCACAAACACCAGGATCACTACAACACAGCTCTCATCAACGCGATGCTGAATGCAGGAAAGCCTGTTTATTCTAACTGGATAAAGGGTGGCTATACTTCTAAGGAAAATACTGATTACCAGTTTAATAACATCAAGATTCATGTGTCTATTACAGACCATAACAACTCTGGTTTATCAAACTTCGTTTCTGTATTTACTTTTGAATGTGGCGATGATAGTGGCAACTTCACAATGCTCCATACTGGCGACTCAAACTTCAAGGCTGCTCAGTATACCAACATTCTGCCACACGTTAATGTTTTGATTCCTCGCTACGCACCTAATGCGCTTACCGAGAACAACATTATCGGTACTGGTGCCGGTCAGACAAAGCCTGACTATGTATTACTCTCACACATCCTGGAACTTTCTCACGAAAGCGAGGAAGAATCTAGATGGAGTTTGAATTCTGCCTTAGAAAGAGCCAGCAAGCTTAACTGCGAGAACTCTGTTGTTCCTTTCTGGGGAGAAAAGTTAGTTTGGAAAGACGGTAAATTGAATTAAAATGAAGAAGATTTATATTTTATCTTTGTTGTGCATGCTCACTTCGGTGAGCTTTGCACAAAGCAATCTGAAAGAGATTCTTAAGAATTTCAACAAGCCTGCAAAAGAAAATGTTATGGTAGTTTCTCATCGTGGAGACTGGCGTAATGCCCCTGAAAACTCTATTCAGGCATTCCAGAACTGTATCGACATGGGTGTTGATATGGTTGAGTTGGACTTGAAGAAGACAAAGGATGGCGTTCTGGTTCTGATGCACGACAAGAAGATTGACCGAACCATGAATGGTAAGGGATTCCCAGAGAACTATACCCTCGATTCTTTGAAGATGCTCCGCCTGAAGAATGGTGTAGGCTGCAAGACCCGCCATCAGATTCCAACTTTCCGTGAGGTAATGGAACTCTGCAAGGGCAAAATCATGGTGAATGTTGACAAGGGTTACGACTACTTCGACGATGCCATGAAGGTATTGAAGGAGACTGGTACAGTTGACCAATGCATCATCAAAGCAGAACTTCCTTACGAGGTGGTAAAGGCTGAGCATGGCGATGTTCTCGACAAGATGATTTTCATGCCTGTAGTTAACCTCGGCAAGCCTGGTGCAGAAGAGGTAATCGACGGTTACATCAAGAACATGAAACCAAAGGCTTACGAATTGGTATTCAAGACTGATGATGCCAACACTCGCCGTCTGATTAAGAAAGTACGTGATAGTGGAGCAAGAGTTTTCATCAACACACTTTGGCCTGAGCTTTGCGGTGGACATGATGATGATCGCGCCGTAGAACTCAAACAGCCAGAAGAGAGTTGGGGATGGATTGTCGGCCAAGGCGCTAAACTGATTCAGACTGACCGTCCTGCTTTGCTTCTTGATTACTTGAGAGCCAAGAAACTTCATAAATAATATTCAATAGGTTTCGCTATATATGTTCAAAAGGTTAACAAGTTTAGGTTTGTTGTGCATGCTTGCTATTGCAAGTTATGCACAGCACCTAAATGAAATCCTCTCAGAATTATCTGCTCCTGCCAAGCAATCAGTCTTGGTGGTTTCGCATCGTGGCGATTGGCGTAATGCTCCAGAAAACTCACTTCAGGCATTTCAGAACTGCATAGACATGGGAGTAGACATGGTTGAACTGGACTTGAAGAAAACCAAGGATGGAGAACTTATCCTGATGCACGACAATACGCTGAACCGCACAACCAATGGTACAGGAAAACCGGAAGACTATACGCTGGCTGAACTGAAAGAACTCAGGTTGAAGAACGGCGCAGGCTGCCTTACCCGTCATAAGATTCCTACACTTAGAGAAACCATGTTGCTCTGTAAGGGAAAAATTCTGGTGAATGTTGACAAGGGCTACGAATACTTTGAAGATGTTCAAAAGATTCTTGAAGAAACCGGTACGGCTAACCAATGTGTTGTCAAGGAAAAGATACCTTATCAAACGATTAAGGAACAGCATGGCGATATTCTAGACAAAGTAATTTTCATGCCTAAGGCAGACTTATGCAAGCCTGAGGCAGAAAGCATTATCGACAGTTACTTGCAGAATGAGAAACCTCTAGCGTTTGAAGTTAGATTTTCTCAAGTAAACGATAAGGTATTTGAACTGATTAAAAAGCTAAACGACAACGGCATCAAAGTATTTGTCAACGCCTTATGGCCTGCACAAAATGCTGAGCACGATGATGATAGGGCTGTTGAACTGAAACAACCTGATGAAAGTTGGGGATGGCTTATCCAACAGGGATTCAAACTGATTCAGACCGATCGCCCTGCCCTGCTTCTCGATTATTTGAGAGCAAAGAAACTTCATAAATAACTCAAGTTTCGCACGTGGTTTAAGAACGGGCTGAAGGCCCAAAAGCTCCTAGCCCAGGGCATCGCCCTGGGTATAATAGCAGCTAGCAAGGCGCCCTGTAAGGGCAAAAGCCTTATAAATTGCCTGTTTTTTAAAAGCTTTTGCCCTTACAGGGCGACAGGTTTGCGCCCGTAATAACCCAGGGCGATGCCCTGGGCTAGGAGCTTCTGCCCTTTCAGGGCGTGTGGGGCAAAACTTGCGAAACTTCATAAATAACAACTAAGGATTATATGTTTAAGAAAATAATAGACTTCTATAAGGTTTCGGAACCGATTCCGGCTAAAGCCTCAACACCTGAGGAAAACGAAAGAAAACTGAAACGTCTGCAATGGGCTACTTTCCTTTCTGCTACCATAGGATATGGTACATATTATGTGTGCCGACTCAGCCTGAATGTAATCAAAAAACCGATTGTTGATAATGGCGTATTCTCTGAAACTGAGCTCGGTATCATCGGCTCTGTCTTGTTCTTCACTTACGCTATCGGTAAGTTTACCAACGGTTTCCTTGCTGACCGAAGCAACATCAAGCGACTGATGTCTACCGGTCTGCTAGTTACAGCCTTGGTGAATCTAGCTTTGGGCTTTACCAATTCCTTCATCCTCTTCGCTGTTTTGTGGGGATTGAGCGGATGGTTCCAGTCGATGGGAGCTGCCTCTTGCGTGGTAGGCCTCTCCCGCTGGTTTAATGACAAGAACCGAGGAACGTTCTACGGATTCTGGAGTGCGAGCCATAATATTGGCGAGGCGATGACCTTCATCTTTGTGGCTTCCATCGTGAGCGCCTTCGGATGGCAATATGGTTTTATCGGAGCTGCAATAGTAGGTTTGGCGGGCGTTGTCCTGCTCCTTACTTTCTTCCACGATACGCCTGCCAGCAAGGGTGTTACCCTGCCGGGTATCAAGGTAGAGGAGAAAAAGCAGGATACGGAATCTTATAACAAGGCACAGAGTGCGGTTTTGAAGAATCCGCTCATCTGGATTCTGGCCTTGAGTAGTGCTTTCATGTATATCAGCCGCTATGCTGTTAACAGCTGGGGTATCTTCTATCTTGAGAACGAGAAGGGATATACTACGATTGATGCCAGCTTCATCATCTCTATCAACTCTATTCTGGGTATTGTGGGAACCGTATCATCCGGTCTGGTATCAGATAAGATTTTCAAGGGCAACCGTTATTTGCCAGCCGTTATCTTCGGCTTGCTGAATGCGTTGGCGCTCTGTCTGTTCCTGCTGATTCCAGGGCATCATCTCTGGGTTGATGCTACGGCGATGGTACTGTTCGGTTTGAGCATCGGCGTGTTGCTTTGCTTCCTCGGTGGTTTGATGGCGGTAGATATTGCGCCTAAGAATGCATCGGGTGCTGCTCTTG
>JAJWFY010000008.1:0-79509 GCA_021615735.1 Segatella copri
TTGTAAAAAAAGCCAAGCTCCTAAAAAAAACTGTAAAGTTAACCCAAGTTTAACATAGCCAAACCGTTTCTCTTGCAGTAGCAGCCATAATCTTCTCCTTTTTTAAAAAAAACTACCCATGCACCCTAAAACAGGGGGTATGGGTAGGATTAACGACATAGCCATTAGGTATGTGGCGAAGTTGAGTGGTAAAGGAGTAAGATCTTCAAATAAATTTTAATTTGTCTAAATAGATGCCGCTAATCTCAAAAAATCATTTATTTTTAACCGATTATCACGATAAAATTTTATATTTGTAGCGTTAAATGGTTTTAGAATTATGGCAAAGAAAAATATAGACTTAGCAGTAATCCTTCATGATGATTGCGACTACAAGGACTGGCTTGTGGAACTCAAGGAACGATTCTACAGCCATCGCCTCAAAGCGTCATGTGCCACCAATGGCTACTTGTTGGACTTCTATTGGAAGTTGGGACGAGACATTGAAGCCAAACAATATGCCAATACTTACGGCTCTGGCTTTTATAAGAATCTCAGTCAGGACTTGAAGAACGAGATGCCAGGGGTAAAAGGTTTCTCGCCTATAAACTTGCGCTATATGAGTAAGTTTTTCAAACTCTATGCTCCTCTATATAGAAATATTCCGCAGACTGCGGAACTTTTCTCTGATTCGTTGTCTGACTCAAATGTTCCGCAAGTTGCGGAACAATTTGAAAAACGTCAACAGCCTGTTGATGATTTCAATTTGTTGTTCTCTATTCCTTGGGACCATCATCGCCGTATCATCGACAAATGCAAGGATGATATGGACAAAGCCCTGTTCTTTGTAAGAAAAACATGGGAAAATAATTGGGGACGTGATGCGTTGCTTAATTGGCTTGACACAGACCTATATGAGCGTGATGGTAAGGCTGTTACAAATTTCCAATCTACTCTTCCCGAAAGACTTCAAATCATCTATGCCGACTATCGAGGAATTGGAAAAGGGGTTGAAAGATAACTAAAAGTAACGGAACTGTTTTTGCATGAACAAAGAAAAAATAAAACAAGAACCTAATGATGGGCTGATAGCTCGCATATTAGGAGGAACACCCACTATTTTACAGAAGGTGTTCTTTATACTTATGGCATTTTCGCTGATATTATGGCCCTTGGGATGCTATGTTTCTATATTCTTCTTTGATGCCCCTGTTCGCTCTGATGTAGACAAAATATGTCGTTATGGTATGCTTATAACCATCTACTTGTATCCTATCTACTTGTTCCCTTTGTTGAGATTTATGTTTCAACTTTCAAAGAACTTAAGAGCAACTTGGCTTTATTATCTATGTCCGATAGTACCAATATTAATTCTTAGGTTGTTATTTTCAATTAGTACAATCAGTGCTCCGAAAATAGACAATACCGAATTTTGCACTAATGAGGATTTGGTTGGTCATTGGACTTTGAATGGTGGAGAAAGACAGATCAATTATCCTGAGATTGAATTTTTCAATGATAGTACGGTGGAATTATACTCACAAGCTGATACCCTATACAGATATACCTATTGTTTGCAAAATGATTCCTTATATCTCAATGACATAAATGGAAGACAATACGTAAATAAAATCAATAAAGTCGATGACGAAACCATTATGTTTGAGGGTATCGCAGATGTTAAAGGCATACAGATTTATCATAAATAAAATGTTCTTGAAATGAGAATCTATGAACAAAAAAATATACTTGAAAGAAATATAAATTATAGCAATGCATATGGCAGAAATCTTCTACAAGAAGCTATTGTATCTTGTGAAAATGCAATTGCTATTGATTTAGTGAATAAAGGCATTGATATTGATCATCAAGATAAAATGGAGATGACTCCTTTAGATTTCGCAAAGCAAATTGAAGATACGGAAATGATTAATATTCTTACAGATAAAAAATCTAAGTTCTAAATATCAAAGTAAAAAGTTATTATGAGACATTCCTTATTGAATATCGTTATAGTCTTGGTCATAACAATGGGGCTATCCTCTTGTCTGTGTCAACCAAGGTATGTAAGTTTTTCGAATCTTGTAGAAAAAATAGATAGCATAAATTCTTATTCCTACACTTTACAACAAGCTTCACCAGACAGTGGTGTCCTACTAAAAGACACTCTAGCAAAAGAACTTCTCGGAGACATTTTCTATCATCATAAGGAAGCACAAAATCGAGAGGTTAGGCTCGTAGGTGTTAGTCAACCATACGCTCAAGTTCTTGTCTGTGCCTTTAACATAAAGAGCATTGGTTTTGAATGGAAAACAAATGAAACATTTCTTGTTACTTATGGGCATGATGGAAAAATTGCAGATGCATTATATTTAGGCATAAACGAAATTACCCCCACATTTATAAAGTTCAGTTTCAATAGCAAACGGCATATTCCTACAGAGGATATTCAAAGAAGTAAATGGGTATATAACGAGCAAAGTAATCTTCTTAAATTAGAGGTATTTGAAGAAAATTCTTGGCTTGACGAAGACAAAAATCCATGCTTGGACAACTACTATCATACTTTCTTCTATCGAATAGACGAACAAGGGCGTATTGTCCGCTTAAGAAAAGGGAAAATCGTTCCTTATAAATATAACCATTCTGACCATGCCTACGACTCATATCTTAAAGCAGCACATAAACGCTTTGCAGTACAATTCACTCCCTATTCAGAAAGGCACATGAAATAGTTAGAAGAAACTGAAGAAGAGCCCCAAAAAATCGTTATATTTAGGGGATAGCAAAAAAACAAAAATTATAATGGATTTATAGAATAATCCAAATTTTATTAGTAGTTTTGCAAACGATAAGAGTTGTTTGACAAGCAATCCTATGCACATTGATTTTATAAAAAAACTACCCATGCACCCTAAAACAGGGGGTAAGGGTAGGATTAACGACATAGCCATTAGGTATGTGGCGAAGTTGAGTAGTAAAGGAGTAAGTACGGTGCAACGAGTTAAGCGATTACTAAAAGTACAATCATAGCAATAAAACTATTAATTTTACGTTCTTTTCAGAAAGGGGTTGTGCAATAGTGGCTTAAAGGCTGAAAGCACTACCTTTGAATGCAATAATAAGTAACAACACGTTTAAGGTCACAATTTGTGATCTCAAAAATAAAGATAGAAATATGGCAGACTTAACGGAAAAGACAGGAAACGGCGAACTGGTCACAAATCGTGACCAGTTGGTTGTTGTAGATAATATAGAGTCGCTAATAAAAGTAATTAGAGGACAGCAAGTTAATTGCCCTAAATGCGTATGAAAAAGTATTTATATATTCTTTGTTTTTACCTTGCGCAAAGCACGTTAATGAGCTTTGCGCAAGGTAAACATGCCTCAATGCAGGACACTATCAAACTTTCCGCTGTAACCGTCATGGCAGAAAGACCTTTGGTTCAGCATAAAGCCGACAGGATGATAGTAAGTGTAGAACATAATAAATTACTGAAGTCACGTTCTCTTTCTAGTATTTTGGAATTGATTCCTGATGTCGATTATGATGGTGAGGGAGGCATCAGCGTCATGGGAAATCGCGTCAAAATATATGAAAACGGAAAAGTGGTGAACCTGAGTGGTGTTCAACTGAAAAGATACTTGTCTTCTTTGCATGGAAATGACATCAAGAGTTTGGAAATATTACCTCGAGCAACGGCTGAGTATGATGCAGAAGGTGGTACTGCAATTCTTGTTGTCAATAGACAGAAGAAGCATGAATATGGACTTTCTGGTTATGTGGGCAGCGATTATGAGCGGAAAAGCAGAAATTCATACTCTGAATTTACTGGATTGACGTATTCATGGGGTAAGTTCGCCCTTTATGCCAATATGATTTTTGGACAGTCGGAAAGTAAAAGTGTAACCTATGAAAATGACTATGGACGAGACCTAACTGTTGGCAGCAATTCGAGAAGCAATGATAAAGGGCAATACTATATGCCAAAGTTTGGTCTTGACTTCAATATCTCTCACAAACAATATTTGGGTGTCGAGTGGTCGGGAAGCTACTCAAAAGACTACTCCAATGCTTGTTGGTTAAATTCTACGATTACGGACAAGAACAATTATCCAACAAATATAAAGACCTTTGCCCCATACTTATTAAAGGACAACGCCAACAACGTTACCTTAAACTATGAATGGACTGTAGACTCATTGGGTAGCAAGTTGAATGTTATAGCTGATTATGCAGGAAAAAGAGAGCATGATTTGTATGAATATGAGAACCAATATACTTTAGGCATTGGCTCGGACAGCATCATTTCCAAGTCGCAACCCTCTTTAGAGAGTATAGATATTTATAGCGCACAGGTAGGTTTCACCAAGTCTTTAAAACTTCATCAGTTTGCCTTCGGTGCCAAGTATGTCTATGCTGACATCGGATACAATAGCAGATTGAATCTTGGAAACACGACCTTGGCAGGAGTGTTGTCTGAAGATATAGACCAAAGAGACGATTTCAAATATTTTGAAAAACGATTAGCTGTATACGGAATGTATAAGTATACATCACAGTTATGGGAAGTTCAAGTGGGATTGCGTAATGAATACACAGAATGGGAAACAAGGCAACGTGTGAAGAATCAATTGTATACCAAAAGAAATGATAACATTCTCTTCCCTTCTTTCTTTGTGAGCAGAGAAATGGGAGATGGCAATTCTTTATCGCTGAGTTATACACAATCAATCAATCGTCCGTTGTATCAAATGGTGAATCCGTTCGTTTTTCATCTGTCAGAGACCTCTTACAAAGAAGGTAATCCTGATTTAAAAGGAGAGTTGCTATACAACACAGGCTTACAATTCATGCTGAAATCTAAATATATATTCTCTTTGTCAGCTCTCTTCATCGACAGGAAAATCAATGAGATATATGAGCAGATTGGAGAGTATCAAACTCGTTACATGTTAAGAAACAACGGCACAACGAAGAGGTTGACGCTGTACATGGGCATACCTTTCACATGGGGAATTTGGAATTGCAGAAACAATGTAGAGTTAAGTCAGAGTTGGTACCAGAATAGTGCCAATTGTGTCAACGACTTTGGTGTAGTTTTGTCCAGTTATAATCGCATCAGGTTGTCAAAACAACTTACAGCGATGTCAAACCTACGTTATGTCAGACATTACAAGCAACTCTACCTTATCAAGAAGACAGATTACATCGGTGTAGATGTTGAGGGCAATTACAATTGCTGTAAGGATAGGGTAAATGTCAATTTTGGCGTAAAAGACTTGCTTAACTGTAGGGGAAAGAACAAGCAAATCTTTAGAAATGGTGATTTTGAGCACCATTCAGAATTTGATTTTCTTTCACGAAAGTTTTTTGTCAGTGTAACGTTTAATTTCTCAGTAGGCGCAAAACGCGCAATTCGGCATGATAAGGAATTTTCTAATGAAGAGGACAAAGAAAGAATGTAAAATTTTCCGAATCCGCTATCATAAAATCAGAATGCAAGGGCGTGAGTACGGTGCAACGTGTTAAGCAATTACTAACAGTACAATCATCGCAATAAAACTATTATTTTTACGTTCTTTTCAAAGAAAGGGGTTGTGCAATAGTGGCTTAAAGGCTAAAGGCACTACCTTTGAATGCTGTTAAATATGGTAATGTTCAAAGACACAATTTGTGATTTTGGAAAAATGAATATAAATATGACAGATAAAATAGAAAAAAAGGAGGCAACCTTTGCAGTGCCGTACAATGGCGAGGACAACAACGATTATGTCGATGGTAAGGTCTTCTGCTGCAATAGCAGTAGTTACATCACCAACCTTGAAGGCGAGGTGGTACAGCATATTGAGTATGTACCATTGTATGAAACCCTGTTATAGACACCTCAAATTGGGCGGTTTCACAATTGGTGAATACCGCCCAATATAAAAAATGTCTTAACAAACAAGTTTAACAAGAATGGTCAAGATTTGGCTATTCACAATAGATTTTTGAGAATGAAATATATAATAGAAATTTTCATGTGTTTATTTTTGATTTGTTCATGTGACAATCATGATGTAGAATTCAATGAAAAGGAACAGACTTTTTATATTTACAATCTGTTGCATTTTTCTATTGAGCCATTAGATAGCTTTAGCAAATCTTATACATATGACTTCTTTTTGCGGACAAAGGGAACATGTAGAGAGGTGGATACTATTTGTTTAAAAAAAAGAATATCAAAGAAATTTAAAGCGATAGAATCGTCTTCTTATAAGCAAGAATTTCGGTATAATCCTTCCTATATAAGGCTATTACCAAACACTCAATATGTAATAAGACATAACGGGATGGGAGCTAAAGTAAATATAATAAAGTATTTTTATACAGATTCTTCTGGAAATTTACATTATAAGTGTGATGAAAAGTCTGGTAGGAAATTACAAGATCCTTAATTACAAAGATTTTTGCTATAAAATATATAATTAGTTAGGAGAAAATATCAATAAAATCCGTGAGTGAGACACAACAACCCACGGGTCTTATTTTGATAAATTAAGAACCCAAGTTGATGTGTATGAAGATTCCGTCTATCACTACCACAAAATGATTGAGATTGCATTCTGTAAAGATAGTGTAGCAAGACAACTTATTAATGAATCAAATAGAATAAAGATGCAGATAAACCGTAAAAAAGGTAAGTGAAAATGTTATTTTTGTATTATTATGTAAAGCGTAAGCACGTATAACATTGCTTAATGTAATTTAAATATCCTCCTAAAATTATATTGTTTCAAAAAGTATTTATATCTTTGCAATCGGAATACAAAATGAGGCAAATAAATGCAGTTTGCTTTCGTTTTGGTGAAATTGTTCCAATAACCTTTGTGCAAGGTTGAAACAGCCCCGTCTGCTAAAAAAGGCGTATACTTACCTCGAAACGTTAAAATCAAGGATAGTTAACTGGATTATTAACTTTTAATTAAATTAATTATGAGCGGCAGAAGTAAAAAGTTGCTAACTCCGTTAAGCAAATCTGAACAAGGCCTTTTAAAAGGTGGTTTCCTCTCCGAACATACAAAAAAATGAAGATAGCCATGCGTAGAAACTTTTTAATAGCATTAACATGCAGTTGTTGTTCTTTTATTAACTTATCAGCACAAGAGCTTAGAGGTGTTGTTATGGATAGCAAGCAACATCCCATAAGTTATGCTGCTATACAAATACTTGATGCGAATGACTCAAGCTATGTTGATGGGGGGATGAGTAATGAAAAAGGATTTTTTTCAATTTCAAAGCTTGATATTCACAAAAATTACATACTAAAGGCATCTTGTTTGGGGTACAAGAATTTGACAGTGCAAGCATCTTTGCAAAATGAAATGAAACTAGTGCTAGCAGAAGACAAAAAAGTATTAGGCGAAGTCATAGTGAAAGGAAAGCGCCCTTTTATGAAACAAGAGGGTGACAAGACCGTCTTCTACTTAAAGAGCATGCCAAGCATTGGAGGTCTGAAAGTCAATGATGTCTTGAAATATGCCCCACGAGTGATGGTAAGTTCCAATGGATAGATTAAGGTGGCAGGAAAAACAGCAACAGTATTTCTCAATGACAGGAGACTAAGCAATGAAGAATTATTTTCCTATCTTTCTGGATTGAATGCATCAGACATAGAAAAGATAGAGATACAACAGAGTCATGGAGGTGAAAAAGATGCAGATATTCAAGGCGGTATCATCAACATCATTACACACCAAAGACAACTTGGTGTAAAGGGAACATTGTATATTAAAGGCTCTACACCAGAGGATGGTTACTATTATTATTCGCCCATAGTAAACCTATACGTAGGCAAAGAAAAATGGAACATTTACGGAATGTACTCTTATGAGCAAGAAAGACAAAAACAATATAGTGAAACCATCAATGACTATCTTTACAATAATACACAACATCAGGAAAAAAACAACTATTTTTCTCATGCCAATACCCATTATTATCGTTTGGGTGTCATCTATTTATTGTCTCAGCATCATCAGTTGGGAATTGAGTTGAATGGAGTTGTCATGCGTCCAAAATCAGACGAATCCAAGGGAAACTTGTCTATTCAAGATGCCAATAACATGTATAAAGGAATATCTAGCTCAACATATTACAGTCCATCAGACTTTATGAATGTTGCTTTTTCTTACAATTGGAACTTTGATAAGCAAAACAGCAACTTAAAACTCTTGGTAAATTGGAATCATAAGAAAATGTCTAGTGATAACCAATTGGATGCTATTTATCCAGAATACGCAACTGGCAATGTCAAGGAAGATAACACCAACTCTTCCAATGCCAACAATTGGTCTACCACCATAGACTTTACCAAAAATTTTAAAACAGGTTGGTCATTTGTTTCTGGTGGTCGAATTATAGTAAGTACACGCAATAGTGATTTTTATAGTTGGGATAGATTAAACAAACTCAATGATGAAACCCATTGGAAATACAAAGAGAACATAGGGGCTGCTTATGTGGGAATCGCAAAAAGTTTCTCTAAACATTGGTATATAAATCTCAACGTACGTGGTGAATATACAGATGTAAATGGAACCTACCCAGAACAAGCTGCGCGTAACATATCAAAGCATTACACAGATTGGTTTCCATATTTCTTTCTATCTTACGCAACGGCTAAGGGATGGAAATACGAAGCCCAATATAGTAGGAGTGTATATCGTCCACCATTCGCTTTGATGAACGGTTATTCCAACCGCCTAAGCGACATACTATATGACAAGGGTAATCCAAACTTGGAAGCAGCCTTGACCGATAACTTCGGGTTCACGGTAAGGTATCTCAACCATTCGGCATCCGTCAGTTACAAGCGTACCCCAAAAGACATAGTGGAATATTTCACGGTTGAGGACGGAATCACCTATCATACCAACATCAACTTTGGCACCTCTTCTGTGCTTGCATTAGATTATTCTTACAGTGGAAATATTTTGTCTTGGTGGCAAACCAATCTTTATGCAGTAGGTCAATATACAGACATTCCCAAGAGTTATAATCGCGAGCACTTATGGGGAGGCATTTTCTCCTGGGCAAACCGACTATATTGGCAACACATCGGAGCATTTACCTTTGACTGTAGTGTAGTTACTCATTCCGCTACTGGCAATACATACCAAAAGGGATATTATAGCTTTGACTTTTCCTACAAGCGTATGTTTTTTAATAACGCACTGAGCATACAAATAGGTATTGATGATATTTTCAATTCCATACATCAGAGGTCTACAAACATTGTCCCAGTTCTGAAATATCATTTCTATACAGAGAGACAATATAGAAATCTATGGTGCAAATTAGTGTATAATTTCTCGACAAGAGCAAAAGTGGACAAACGACGCTTGGAAAATGTCAACTCAATAAAAGAACGATTATAACAATTCTTTATGAGCGTGAAGGCAAGGCTATCTAAGAAAATTTACGGAATGCAAGCCGCAGTGGTTCTCAACCTCATGCATATGGGAAAGGACTTGCTGGCTTTTATGAAGTAAATATAAGTGAGTTTTTCCGCCTCACTATGTGTTAGCGAACTCATTTTGAGGCTAATTCTAATCTATAAATAAATACCTAAAAAAAAGAAAGTAAAATATGATGAAATCGGAGACCAACTGTCCCCTAAGGGTGTATTCTCTTATAGTTCTCCTGGCATTTGCTTGTACCAGCAAAATTGTTAGCGCAAACAAATTCTAACGTCCTCTACTAAGGAACGAGCGACAAAGAACTTAATTACTGACTATTATAAATTTCGAATTATGGGGAGATTTATTATCAAGCTCGTGCGCTTGATACTGAAGTATGGGCGATTCGGCCTTTTTTGCGTGGTCATTCAATTGAATGGCAACAGCAAGTATATTGAGTATACTTACAATTTGAGGCGTTACCTCCTATGGATATGAGCATACACGCACACTTACTGGTAGATGTTGCCATGCAGGAAAGAGATTATCATGATGTACTCGTAGTACGTCGATACTTGGAGACCTTTAACAGAATAGACAATCATTTGGTTGAAGCTGAACTTCCTAGGCTTGATGCTTATATCGCCACTCTGGATGGCTATTATGAATACCTGGAGCAAAGGAATAGAAAACCATTGAAAAATGGTACCAGAATCGGCCGAAAAAAAGAATACCTTTTTGTGTCTGATGAAGCATCTTCTTTAAAAGATGAAGAGACGACCGCCGAGCAAGCCTCTTTATTTATAGAATTTCTCACCCTAAATGGCCTGGATTCTATGCGAACCAGTGCAAGCAAGTCTTCACCATTGAATATCGCAATATTTGCGTTTATCAGATATTGGAGAAGAAAGGGCATCCTGGCACCGCAGCATATCGTTAGTGCCAATGCCATTTATAGATTTCTTACTGAGGATTGCAATATACGAAGAGAAGCTACGATTAAATCGTTCTACAATGTCTTCAATCATTGCGAGGACATTCAGAATCAAGAAATGGATGATAAAGTGGCAGATTTCTTTGCCCAGAGATGATTTTTTTGTGGGATTAATAATTAATCCTATTTTTCCTATTTTTCCCATAGGTGTTTTTGCCCTATCTTTGCACCCGTAATCAGATAAGTAAAGTCTGGTTGCGGGCGTTTTTTGTTTATAGGAATCCGGTACCGTTCCTGAAACTGAAATTTGGCGAATATCTCGCAGTCCAACCCTTTAACATTATATTGATATGTTAGGAAAAGCTTATGTGTTTTATCATCCGCAGTATGGCGGATTGAGAGTGGTGCGCAACGAAGAGGGATTTTTCTTTTGCATCGAGGACCTGGTTGCCATCACAGATATCGGCAGAGATAAATTGTTCCCAGTATTAGCCGACACAGAGGGAAAAGTGGTAGAAATGTGTGTGGAAGTGGAAACAAAAAAGGTTCCGAAGGATTATAAACCTCGTTTGTTCTTTGCTGAATTCTTTGGCAATGCTGATATGGTGAAACGGAATAGTAAAACAGCTTGGAGATGTATGACATTCGTAGACTCTCAGGTGGTGAGAGATATGACGATAGGCTGTTCGAAAGATCCTGAGCGTAAGTTGTTTTACAAGTGGGTCAAGGATTTTATCCAGCCTGTGATTGAGGACAAGGAAAGCCGTTGGCGTCATGAATGTGTTATGATGAAAAGAGTCAGTTACGACCCTCTAGACAAGCCGATAGACATCCGATATGCTGCCGACGGCCTGTATATCAACGATACGCGAATCAACTAAACATTATTCATCTTTTAAACAAGTGATTACAATTATGAAACAAGCAGCAAAGAAGCAGCTCCTCAACGCCCAGAAGGTGGACGGAGCCATCATCAGTGAAGAAAACGGTATCATCGCCTTCCGCAAGGCACCATGGAATGATACCGAGGTTATCTGCGAACAGCCTAAGGTGATACCGGGCAGAATGGTTTGCTCTGGCGAGAGGGGAGGCGACGAGTTCGACTTCAAGCCTTATGAGCGTACGGGTGAGAAGCTCTTCGAGGAAATCTTCAAGACCAAGCATGCCGTGGTGCGCACCACCAAGCGCACGGTGCAGGTGAACTATACCTTCAGCCGTGACCTGGACAAGCAGGACATGCTGCGCTACCTCAAGGCAGAGCACAAGGAACTGATTACAGGATTTAAGGAGAATATTGAATGTTGAATGTTAAATGTTGAATGTTGAATTAGGCTAGCGCCCTTGCGACCGTTAGGCAATTCAACATTCAACACTCAACATTCAACATTAAATTCAACATTCAACAATCAACACTCAACATTCAAGAACGATGGAACATATTATAGCATATAATCCGTACAAGAATGGCAATAAAGGGAGCGTAAGCTCCCAGCCACTCTCGGTCTATGACAAGACCATCGCTTATCCCTGGATGGCAGACCTGGTAGCTGCCATCCGTGGGGGTAACGATGAACTGAAAAAGCAGCTGCCTTTCCGCTGCGCTCACTACTACCAGTTCCGAGACAACAGACGTTCGCAGAAGAACGCTGTGCCCGAAAGCTTCCTCTTCCAGACCACCATCGACGTGGACGACAAGGAATATGTGGACAAGGCGATAGAGAAGGCACGTGAACTGAACTGCAGCGATACCATCTGGAATGGAGCCCTGCTGCACCTGGAGTACTCTGCCCGCAAGAAGTTGCACATCGATATCCGCATGCCCATCGGCATGACTATCGAGGAGACGCAGCGAGCCTATTGCGAGGCGCTGGGCGTGCCCTACGACGAGAGCTGCATCACGCCAGAGCGCATGCTCTTCATCACCGACAAGGCGTCGGAAATCTATCGCTCGCCTCATTGGTACGAGGTGCTGCCACAGGCAGAGCTGGAGAAGCGCAGACAAGCCTACCTGGACCGTGGGCTCACCATCGACGGGCGAATCCAGCAGGGCACTCAGCCCCAACCATTCAACATTCAACACTCAACATTCAACACTCAACAAAATGTTCAAGACCATCGACTTCCGGGCTCTGACAGCCATCACGCTGTTTCTTCTGGCTCTGCTATTCAGCCTGCCCAACCTTGTGATAGCAATGCTGCTCATGCTGCTCATCTCAGCCCTGCTGGAGCTCATCAGGATGCTGACACTGTGGCAACCGGCAAGAACCTAGCAGCCTTCGACCTCTTCCGCAATGCGGCAGGTCTGAAGGACGTAGACATCAACACCCCAGGCTCCCGCCACTCATCGCTCCTGGCTATCATGAGCGCAGGCGCATCGAGAGTGATGCCCGAAGAGGAACTGAAGGCGGTGGTGGCGCAGAAGATGCCTGCCTTCTCGCAGGAACGTGACTGCCAACAGCTCATCCACGATTTTTATGCGAAATATGGTGACAGTTCGAAGCCGATGTCGCAAGCCGTAATCCGCATCAATGCCCAGGCAGAGAAGTCCTCCCAGAAGGACGCCGTGGCATTCCAATCCGCAAGGTCCGTGAGTTCCGAGGGCGGCACGGATTCCAATGCGGAAGATGATAAATTAACTCCGCCTCCGATGCCCGAACATCTCCCCCAACTCGTGGAGCTGCTGTTATCGAAGACACCGGACGTATACAAGCCCGCCGTGGCACACGCCATCTTTCCGCCACTTGCTACACACCTCTGTAAGACCACCTTCAAGTATATCGACAACGTGGAGCACGAGGCTACCCTGATGTGCTGTCTGCTGGCGGGCACGGGTGCAGGCAAGAACTGTGTACAGATGCCTATCAACATGATTATGGAGGACATCAGACAGCGCGACCGTGAGAACCTGAAAAGGGAGAAGGAATGGAAAGACGAGGTGACACGCAAGGGCGCTAACAAGGATAAGCGCAAGCGCCCGGAAAACCTCATCGTCCAGGAGATAGACGCCGATATGACCAACCCGGCATTCGTGATGCGCACGGCTGATGCACAGGAACATTTCCTCTATACATCGCTCAACGAGATAGACCAGTTCGATGCCCTCAAGGGACAGGGCAACCAGCAGTTCAAGATCATGTGCCTTGCCTTTGATCCGGGCAACTTATATGGCCAGACTCGCGTGGGTACATCGAGCATCACCGAGCGCGTTACCATCCGGTTCAACTGGAATGCATCGACCACCGTCCAACTGGGGCTGCGATATTTCTCAAAGGTGCTCACCGACGGACCTATCAGCCGCATCAACTTCTGTACCATCCCGGAGCGGGAAATCGGTGCCGAAATGCCAGTATACGGCGAATACGACGATGCCTTCAGAGAGGCACTCAGACCGTACATAGAGAATCTGTGCAAGGCGTCGGGTAGGATAGACTGTGCTGAGGCTTTCGCCCTGGCAGAAAAGTTGAAGGATGAGAACGCCGACTTTTCGCGCATGTCGCAAAACAGGGTGTTCGAGAATCTCTCCTTCCGTGGCAACGTTATTGCCTTCCTCAAGGCTTGCGTGCTATACGTGGCAAACGGCTGCAAATGGGAACCCGAAATAGAAGAGTTCATCAGATGGAGCGAGAGTTACGACCTGTGGTGCAAGATGATTTTCTTTGGCGCAAGCATAGCCAAGGCTAATGAGATAGGAGAGAAATCGAGCAAGCGAGGACCAGCCAACCTGCTACAGCAATTGCCTGACACCTTCACCTATGCGCAAGCTGAAATGGTGCGTCTGCATAACGACTTCGGCAAGAAGGGTACGGCGAAGATGCTGAGAAACTGGCTGAACCGCCATTACATTGAGAAAATTCCTCCGAAGGGCGCTACTGCCGACGGTGGTGACGAAAAACAAGGCGGAAAGGTACTCAGTATTCAGTTATTCAGTTTTAAGAAGCTATTATTTCGTTCTGACGGACTCGACCTGAGATGTTTTAACGCAAAATAGTTTAACACTTAACATTCAAACAAAATGGAAATAGTATTAAAGCGTATAGCTAAAAAGGGAACTTATACCATCGGCAGACTCTATCTGCTGACCGATGCAAGCGTAAGTCGTAACTCGCTGCCCGGCAAGAAGAAAAACGACAAGTGCAAATTAATTCATACCTTTGACAGCCAACTGTTGTCCAAGGATACATATCTCTGTGATACCATGGAGCCTACATGGCGCAATCTGTTGGGTATCAAGCTAAAGCCAGAGGAAGTGGATGCCCGCTATAGCCGCAAGAGCGGCGTGAAGGCGCGTAAGGTACCTGGCCATACTGCCATTCCTGAGGGAGCATATCCCGTGGTCATATCGTATTCTCCAAGATTCAAGCGTTGGCTGCCATTGCTGGTGGGCGTGCCGAATTTCGAGGGCATCCGCATCCATGCAGGCAATTATCCTGACGATACGCAAGGCTGCATCCTCGTTGGGGAGAACAAGTTCGAGGGCATGGTGGTGAACTCCCGCATCTGGCTGCAGCGGCTCATCAACGCCATGACAGCGGCGCGCGACCGAGACGAAAGTATCTGGATAACCATCCTATAGGTTACAAGTAATAAACAGATAGGGAACGCAGTGCGTTCCCTATTTATATTATATATGGTACTTATTCTGGTAGTGGCGCTTGGATTTAACAGGGGCTCCATGGAAGGAACCGCTGCCCATACCGCTGCCACGAAAACTCTCATGGAAGCCCGAACCACCGCTATATTCGCCCCAGCGAGCTCTGATTCTATCTACATAATTAACCGTCTCCGTGCCTCGCATATAACCGTATTTCACTACCGGGTCTGTGTAATAAGCCGGTTGAGAAAGGCGCAGAATATAATCGCGAATTACGCCCCAGTTGTGCGGATTCTGACCATGTTTGCGAGCCAGCGCCATCGCATCTCTGATGTGGAAATAGCCACCATTATAAGATGCAAGGGCGAAAAGCATGCGCTGGGAAGGGTCGCCTACATCCGAGAAATGCCCCTGCAATTCCGCCATATATCTGGCTGCCGCAGCCACATTCGCCTCAGGTTCATGAATCATGCTCATCGGCAAACCCAGATGGGCAGCCGTGCCTGGCATAATCTGCATCAGTCCGCAAGCTCCAGCCCATGACTTCGCATTCGGGTCGAAACAGCTCTCCTGATAACATTGGGCAGCCATCAGGCGCCAGTCCATGCGAGCCGTCCCGCTATAGCGCTGGAAGAGGTGGTCGTAGCGGGAAATAACACCCTTGGAACGGTTCAGGAATGGTGAATAAACGTGGCGGCGCACGCTGGCAGATGAAAGCAGCCACGATTCTTCCTGCTTGACCTGAGCAATCAGCTTAGGCTTAAACCAGCCGTTCAGGGTGTCGGCAAGACTCTTGTTACCGTTCAGCACAGCCCATTGGGTTCGGGTGCTGTCGGGCGTAACACCACAGAATAGCAGGTTGCCTCTGGTCTGTTTTCGGGGTAGGGGCACGGCAATCACATCACCTTCTCCCTTCTCCAGTTTGCGAACCATTTCAGCCGTATCCTTACATTCTTCTACGCGTAACGACACACCGATCTGCTGGGCAAACTTCTCGCAGAGCAGATATTGCAGTCCCATTCCGTGGCTATGGTAATCATAATAGGTAGTAGGACCGTTAACGGTAAGCATGATGAGCTCACCATTGGCCTGAATATCTTCGAGCGAAAGCCCCTTACTGGTTGAAGCAGGCTTCTTTTCATCGCCATCAGCCCCATCAGAGTTGTCAGCATACTCCATTTCGCCTACGGGAGTTCCCCATGGCGTAAGCTCCTGCTGTGGTTTCTTGTCGGCACAGGCAGCGAGCAAAAATAGTGCATATAATGCGTATAAATATCCTTTATTCTTCATTTCAGCTGCAAAAGTACGAAATATTTTGCACATAAGTGAGAAATTATTTGTTTATTCTAATAAAAATATGTACTTTTGCAATGTTTTTCATACAAAATATAGAAATATGTTACGAATAGCAGTACAAAGTAAGGGTCGTCTTTTCGACGACACCATGAATCTTTTATCAGAGGCTGACATCAAAGTAAGCGCCTCTAAACGCACCCTCCTGGTGCAGTCAAGCAACTTTCCTCTCGAGGTTCTCTACCTTCGTGATGATGATATTCCTCAGAGTGTAGCCTCTGGTGTGGCAGATATCGGAATCGTGGGCGAGAACGAGTTTGTTGAGCGTGGAGAGAATGCGCAGATTATCGACCGTCTGGGTTTCAGCAAGTGCCGCCTGAGCCTCGCTATTCCTAAGAAGATTGATTATCCGGGATTGCAATGGTTCAACGGCAAGAAGATTGCTACTTCTTACCCTAACATCCTGCGCAAGTTTATGAAGAAGAATAATATCAATGCCGACATCCATGTCATTACGGGTTCTGTAGAAATCAGTCCGGGCATCGGATTGGCTGACGGTATTTTCGATATTGTAAGTTCTGGTTCTACTCTGGTCAGCAACAATCTTGCTGAGGTTGAGGTGGTGATGAAGAGCGAGGCTCTGCTCATCGGCAACTGGAACATGGACGAGGAGAAGCATGAGATTCTGAACGAGATGCTGTTCCGCTTCGAGGCTGTACGTTCTGCACAGGACAAGAAGTACGTGATGATGAATGCTCCTAAGGCAAAGGTTCAGGAGATTACAGAAGTATTGCCAGGCATCAAGAGTCCTACGATTATCCCATTGGCTGATGAGGAATGGTGCTCTATCCACACCGTGCTCGACGAGAAGCGTTTCTGGGAAATCATAGGAAAGTTGAAGGAACTCGGTGCACAGGGCATCCTGGTAACACCAATCGAAAAGATGATATTATAATAATGTGTAGTGTTTAATGTGTAATGTTTATTTAGAGACATTATGCGTTAAAAACTAAACATTAAACATTAATAATTAAATATTAATAAAAGGAATGAAGGTAATAAAGTATCCTGCAAAGGAGGAATGGAGCGAGATTGTAAAACGCCCACACCTGGATGTTTCGCAGCTGAATGCGACCGTACAAGGTGTACTCGACGATGTGAAAAACCATGGCGACGAAGCCGTGAAGCGTTACGAGGAGAAGTTTGATCATGCCCATCTCGATTCTTTGGCTGTGACTGAAGCTGAAATCGAAGAGGCAGAGAAAATGGTTTCTCAAGAACTGAAAGACGCTTTGCACCTCGCCCATCATAACATTGCCGCATTCCATCATAGCCAGAAGTTTGATGGTGTAAAGGTTGAAACTTGCCCTGGTGTAACCTGCTGGCAGAAGAGTGTGGCTATAGAGAAGGTGGGATTGTATATCCCGGGAGGTACTGCTCCTCTCTTTAGCACCGTTCTGATGCTGGCTACTCCTGCCAAGATTGCGGGATGTAAAGAAATAGTACTGTGTACTCCTCCTAATAAAGAGGGCAAGGTGAACCCGGCTATCCTCATGGCGGCAAAGATTGCGGGCGTAAGCAAGATCTTTAAGGCGGGTGGCGTTCAGGCTATCGGAGCCATGGCTTACGGTACAGAGAGCGTGCCTAAGGTTTATAAGATTTTCGGTCCGGGCAACCAGTTTGTCATGGCTGCCAAGCAGCAGGTTTCCCTGCACGATGTGGCTATAGACATGCCTGCCGGTCCGTCTGAAGTTTGTCTTATTGCCGACGAAACAGCCAACCCTGTATTTGCTGCTGCCGACCTGTTGTCGCAGGCTGAACATGGTTTCGATTCTCAGGTTTTCTTCATTACTACATCTGAAAAGGTGTTGGATGATGTGAAGAATGAAGTTGAAGTACAGCTTGAGCGTTTGCCACGTAAGGAGATGGCACAGACCTCGTTAGACAACTCTAAGTTTATCCTTGTGAAGACCGAAGAGGAGGCAATCGACCTCTGTAATACTTATGCGCCGGAGCATCTGATTATCGCCACAGCCGATTACGAGCAGCTGGCAGAAAAAGTTGTGAATGCAGGTAGTGTATTCCTCGGAAACTATGCGTGCGAAAGTGCAGGCGACTATGCAAGCGGTACGAACCATACTCTTCCAACCCATGGTTATGCTTTGGCTTACAACGGAGTGAACCTGGACAGCTATCATCGCAAAATCACCTTCCAGCATCTTACAGAAGAAGGTATTCGTAACATCGGAAATGCTGTAGTGACCATGGCAGAAAATGAGCAACTTGAAGCTCATGCCAATGCGATGAGACTGAGAGTGAATAGTTTGAAATAACAGGGTGAAACGGGAAGTTGTAAAGATACTTCTTAATAGCTTTTGAAAGAAAATGAAAGAATTGAAAGATTTGTGCCGAGAAAACATCTGGAATCTGGCACCTTACAGTTGCGCCCGTACGGAGTTTGCAGGCAGAAATGCCCGCGTCTTCCTCGACGCCAACGAAAATCCATATAATGACCCTTACAATCGCTATCCTGATCCGCTGCAGGTTGAACTGAAGAAGCAGATCAGCAAGATTAAGGGTGTGGCTGAAGAGAAAATCTTCCTGGGTAATGGTTCTGACGAGGCCATCGATTTGGTTTACCGTGTGTTCTGCCGCCCGGGAAAGGATAATGTGGTAGCGATTGCGCCTACTTACGGAATGTATGAAGTATGTGCAGACATCAACGATGTAGAGTATCGCTCTGTATTGCTCGATGAAAACTATCAGATTTCTGCCGGAAATCTGCTGGCAGCCTGCGATGAACAGACGAAGGTAATCTGGATCTGCAGTCCGAACAATCCTACGGGTAATCACATCAATCGCGAGGCAATCGTAGAGGTGTTGCAGAAATTCCAGGGTATTGTCATCATCGACGAAGCCTACAGCGACTTCTCTTCGGAGCGCACATTCCGCAGCGTTCTCGACAGATTTCCCAACATGATTGTGCTCAACACCATGAGTAAGGCATGGGGCTGTGCTGCTCTCCGTCTGGGAATGGCCTTTGCGAGCCGTGAGATTGTTGACATATTCAATAAGGTGAAATATCCTTATAACATCAATCTGCTTACTCAGGAGCATGCGCTGGAAGTGATGAAGAATCCGCTGAAGGTTGACGAATGGGTGAAGAACATCCTGCAGGAGCGTTCTAAGGTAATGACTGCTTTCCTGGATCTGCCTATCTGCGAGAAGGTTTATCCTACAGATGCGAACTTCTTCCTGGCTAAAATGACCGACGCTAATGCCATCTACAATTATCTGGTGGCACAAGGCATTATCGTAAGAAACCGCAACAAGGTTCAGTTGTGTGGCAACTGCCTGAGAATCACGATTGGAAACAAGAGTGAGAATGCTGAATTACTCGGTGCTTTGAGACAGTACTAGCATTTAAGCAGCACGCCCTGAAAGGGCAGAAGCTCCTAGCCCAGGGCAACGCCCTGGGTCATATATATTAACAACCAAGTCGCCCTGTAAGGGCAAAAGCTTCACATATTTAAAGCTTTTGCCCTTACAGGGCGACTTTAGTATCTCACATTCTAAACCCAGGGTGTTGCCCTGGGCTAGGAGCTTTTGCCCTTTCAGGGCGTATTGCTGACAATTATCTTCTTCTGCCCTTTCAGGGCGTATTGCTGACATTTATCTTCCTCTACCTCTACCTTCATTTCTCCCTTGATTTCCACGACCTTGATTTCCACGACCGCCGCGTTCGTTCTTATCCCCGCTATTATAGCGGTTCTTGCGGTTATGGTTGTCGTTGTCGAAATTAGGGTTGAAACTCTTTTTCTTCTTGTCCTTGAAGAAGCCGGCACCCTGGTCTTTCTGATTTCTCAGCTCGGCTCTGGCCGCTGCTACGGCATCACGGATGTTGGCATTCGAAGGCTTACCTGATTTTAGAGATTTTCCGTTATTCAGGTATTTCTCCTCATCATAGCAACCCACATTGCCATATCCCTTTGGGGCAAAGCGGTCAGAAGCATTTCTGCCACGGCTTTTTCCTGCATTCGGTTCAGATGCATTTCTGCCAGCTCCACGCTTGCCTTTAGCACCTTTTCCTACACCTGGATTATCGTATGTAGAGCCTATCGCCTTATCGTCATAATGCGTCTTCTTACCCTTGAAACTGCCACCCATGCTCTTCCTGTCGTAGAGTTTGTCGATGAGGTCGGCTCTGCCTATCCGGCGAAGTTCACTCTCGATGGCACGGCGCTCTTCAGGCTTGTACCAGAAGAAGAACATGCGCTGGGCAAGCTTCTCTTTCTGAGTCTTGGCGCTGAAGACCGGCTCCAGGGTGTAAGGATCGTAACCCGTGTACCAGGTCTCGGTAGAAATGGTCATAGGAGTAGGGGTGAAATCCTGCACCTGCTCCAGATGGAAATCCAGTCCCTTCGTAATGACGGCAAGTTCAGCCATGTCTTCTTCATGACAGCCCGGATGCGAACTGATGAAGTAAGGAATGATCTGCTGGTTCAGACCTTCTTCCTTGTTGATCTTGTCGAAGATGCGCTTGAACTCGTAGAAGAGGTCGAACGATGGCTTGCGCATGAACTTCAAAACCTCCGGACTCGTATGTTCGGGAGCCACCTTCAGTCGG
Organism: Segatella copri; assembly: GCA_021615735.1. Lineage (GTDB taxonomy): Bacteria > Bacteroidota > Bacteroidia > Bacteroidales > Bacteroidaceae > Prevotella > Prevotella copri_Q. The sequence goes on from JAJWFY010000008.1 coordinate 20,869, forward strand.
CCGCTCACGTGCTTGGTAATCAGTTCGCGCGTGTATTCTCTAGCCGCCTGATTCACCTTTTCGTCCTTGCTCTTATGCAGCAGAAGGTCGTAACGCACACCACTACCTATGAAACTCTTCTTGATTCCCGGCAAAGCATCTACAGCATGATAAATCTCCAGAAGCTTGCTGTGGTCGGTATTGAGATTCGGACAAATCTGAGGGTTTACACACGACGGACGCTTGCATACTTCGCAGGCTTTCTGATTCTTGCCGTGCATTCCGTACATGTTGGCAGAAGGGCCTCCCAAATCGCTCAGATAGCCTTTGAAATCAGGCATTTGGATGATTTTCTTCACCTCCTTCAGAATGCTCTCCTTGCTGCGGCAAACCACGAATTTGCCCTGATGGGCAGAGATGGTGCAGAAAGAACAGCCGCCGAAACAGCCACGATGAAGGTTCACGGAGAACTTGATCATCTCGTAGGCAGGAATGGTCTTGCCCTTGTATTTAGGGTGAGGCAATCGCGTATAAGGAAGGTCGAATGCCGCATCCAGTTCCTCGGTTGTCATCAGCGGGAAAGGCGGATTTACCACCACGTATTTGCCGTCAACTTCCTGAATCATGCGTTGCGCATGCATCTTGTTGGCTTCTTCCTCCAGATGGCGCACATTCTCAGCCTGTCCCTTCTTGTTGTGGAGACATTCTTCGTGGCTGTGGAGGATGATGTCATCGTCCTTGAAACCGCCCGGAATCTCACTTTCCTTGCAGTAGAAAACCACCTGCGGCATTTCGTGGATCTGGCTAAGCGTCTTGCCTTCTGCAAAGGCATTGGCTAGTTCTACGATAGAACGTTCGCCCATTCCGTAGAGAATGAGGTCGGCGCCCGAATCGCAGAGAATGCACTTGCGGAGCTCGTCTTTCCAATAGTCGTAGTGACTGATGCGGCGCAACGAAGCCTCAATACCGCCTAGTGCTACAGGTACGTCGGGAAAGAGTTTCTTCAGTATCTGCGTATAGACGATAGATGGATAGTCGGGGCGCATGTCGTGGCGGGAGTCGGGACTGAAAGCGTCCTCGCTACGCATGCGGCGGTTTGCCGTGTAGCGGTTCACCATCGAGTCCATGGCACCCGGAGAAACACCAAAGAAGAGGCGAGGACGACCGAGTTTCTTGAAGTCTCGGAAATCGCCGTGCCAGTCGGGCTGGGGAACGATGGCTACACGATAGCCGTTAGCCTCCAGCATTCGTCCGAGGATGGCAGGACCGAAGGATGGGTGGTCAACGTAAGCATCTCCTGAAAAGAGGATGACGTCGAGCTCGTCCCAACCGCGTAACTCGCATTCTTTCTTGGTGGTAGGTAAGAAATCTGTTAACTTATAATCCATTCAATATTTTTTAATCATTTACTGCGTCTGGTTCTGCATCAGCTGCAGCCTCAGCCTGCTTCTTGTCTTTCCAGTCTACGTAGAGCAGAACGAGGTTATGAAGACCGAGCGCCTTCATGTTCTGATTGTAGATGACGTCGAGACAGAGGTCGAGCAACTCCTTATCCTTGATGTCGCTACTTTCGAGGAGTGAACGCACATTAAGTTTCAGCTTGTCGAGCACTTCCTCGTCGATAATGCCGTTGCTGTCTACGAGGTTGCGCAGTAACTGATACTTTTCGATAGTCTCTAAATGCTGGTCGCTCACTTCGATAGAGCGAGTGCCAGACTGGTTGGCTTGAATCTTATACATAAGCTTAAAAATTTTATCTGTTTTATTTTGAATTTAATCTGTCAGAAACTTGAGAATGCCGAGCAGCACGCTGGTTCGGGTTCTTTCGTCGATGATGCATTCCAGCGGGAATCCCATGACGAAGGTGCGGTAAGTTGTACTCTTGTAGGCAACAGCCGCACTCGTTCCCGTATCGTATTGCATCGCCGTGAAGGCGTAATTGCCAACGGGTTTCAATATCTCGGGATGGGTTGCCGCATAATGCTGGACATTCAGCTCGTTATAATAGCTGAACTGCAGACCTAAACCCTTGACGTTAGGCGAAGTGTAGACAATACTGTCTCGTTCTGTTACGGTTGAATCTTCGGGATTGATGTCCCTGGTGATGGCCGTAGAACCTGTAGGCTCATAGCTGAGTTTCAGAATATCGCTCAGGAACGCCTGTTCCTCTTCAGTCTGCATGTCGCTTCCGTTGTAAGAACCGCTTATCAGGATTCTGCCGCCTTGGCTGGCGTATTGCCTGATGCTGTTCTGCAGAGCAGGCGTGAACGATTTGAAGAAGGCGTGAGTATAACCGTCATGGCGCTCCAGTCCGTTGATGAGGTCAACTGCCTGATAGTTCTTCATCTGAACCCTGCCGCTGGCGATGACTTCGCTCGAACAGCTTGAAATATTGTATTTGCCCGAAGCCGCAATACTTGTAGCATGCGCCTGAACGTAGTTGAAGTCGTTGCCTGCCACAAACTTGCCAATCATTTCGTTGCCGCTGAAGCCGAGTCCGAAACTGGTTTCGTTGCCCATTCTGCTTCTGTCGAATACCTGCTGTTTGCCGCTCCATCCCGCCGTCAGTCCGTAGCTTACGCCTGGGTCTTGGTCGAAGTCGAATCCCTGCTTTTCCTCATCGTCCACGACCTGCGGAGAGGCAAGGCGATGGAAATTGTTTACGATGAGCACAGACTTGCTGGCAGCAGGATTATAGAGCACAGAGAGGGTTTCGGTGGTGAAACTTTCTCCTCCTGCATTAACCGCAGCCACCTTGAAATGGTAAAGCTTGCCCGGTTCCAGCTGCATCTGGCAGCGGGTGGTGTTCACGATTGTTCCGTTGTCAAAACCGCCTTGTCCCTCAGCCTTATAAATAATGTAAGAAGTAGGGCGGGCAGATGGTTCCGTCTTGTCCAGCTGGGCAGTCCATGAGAGTAGGGCAACACCTTGGTTCTGCGTAACGCTGAAGTTCTGCGGAGCCAGCGGCTGGACCACGTATCGGGTTCCATGATTGCTGTTTACGAAGCGCAGGATGGTTTTGTAGATGGAGCGTGCGATGTAGAATTTTCCGAGCGGATCCTGAGCAATTCTCATGTCGGGGAAACTCTGGTGCGAAAGCATTTCGAGGATAGCCGACGGAACTTCCGGCAGACGGGTTTCAGAATAGTTTCTGTCCCATAGGTAGCGTTTGCCGAATTCTCCGAACTGAGCCGTCAGATCCGTAACGAGATTATCGCGCAAAGCCCTGGCGAAATCCTTGGATGTAAATCTGGAGATTCCGCTGTTCAGCATCCCATCATTATAATCTGTGGTGCAGATGGCGAGGGCTCCGACGGTAGTTTTTCCATCCTTATTGTAGCCCGCATCACTATGAAGCGCCAGCGAGAGTTCTATAGGCACGTGCTTGCCATTTTTGGCAGGCATGTAAACCGAACCGCCGCCCAGCCAGTTGGTCATTAGCGAACGGGCGTTGATGTCGTCGGCGTAATCATTTTCTCCTTTTCTGCCGCCATAAACCTTGTAGGGAGCGCCTGCCCATTGGGCGTAGTACCGGGCTCCTTCCAGGCAACGGGGCAATCCGCTGGTGTAACCGCCACGTTCTATATTTCCCATGCCGCCGCCAAAGCGTACAGCATCGGTAGTTACGACTCCACGGCGTGAAGCCTTGTTGGTGCAGACCACACGGTTAAACTCGTTGCAGCCCTTGTCAAAATCGAAGGTGCCCAGATAAACCCAGGTTCCTCCGCCCATGCGCTGGTTAACTGAAAATTCCGTAGCTTCGCCCTTGTGGTAAACGATGTATTTTGCATCGCTCACGCTCTTGGGGAGCGACTGATAGCTTACGTAGACAGCGTACTTTCCGGCTTCCTTGAAACGGGGCTGATAGCTAACCAGACTGGTTTTCTTGCGCTTGGTAGCCTTCGCCTGTCTCACGGTTCCCATGCGGAACGGATTTTCCCCATCTTTCAGTCGGTAGCGGTTGGCAAAACCGACCGAATCGCAGTTTTTCCATCGCTTGCTCCCCTCCTTTTCGAAATAATAAACCGACTTGACAGCATCATCATTATCGATGACGATTTCGTTCGTCTGCCAGTCTCTTTCTCGGGGTGTAAAGACGATGGCTCCCGCATTCTGAAGCATCGGAATGAGGTAGGGCACGACGATGGTTTGGGTGAAGAGATCTTCGTTGGTGCAAAACAGGTTAGGACGTTGCCATTTCCATACATCTCTGTCGGCATAATAATACCGTCCGTGCGAAGCCCATAGCGAAAGGTGCCTGTTCTGTAGTCCTGCCGTAACGAAATAAGGACGGGAAACATTAAACACCCATGGGTCGCCATCATACCCGATGCCTTGCCATGCGCCGCTGTTAGCCTCGTCGTAGGTAGGAAAAAACGATTTGCCGTTAGCCTGAAGCGAAGCTCCAGCGGCTAACAGCAAACTGCTTATCAAACAATATGTTATGTTTTGGTGTTTCACTTTACGAATACTCCTTCTTAAATAGATGATTTACCCGTTATCAGCTAACGTTTAATCAATATTTCCGATTGTGAACTTCTCCGGTTTCTTTCCTTTGAAATCCTTGAAGTACAACTTTATTTCACGCATGTCTTTGTCAACATCTCCTGACGGGATAATCTGCCTGGTACATTGGATGACCTTCTTCTCATAGTCAAGCCCATAGAGATGGATAGGCAGATGCGCCTTGAGGGCTATGAAATAGAATCCCTTTTTCCATTCCGGGTTGAGCGAGCGGGTACCTTCGGGCGTAATGCACAGTCCGAACGACTTCCGTTTATCCGCTTCAGCAGCCAGATTATCCGTCATGCTGGTATGTTTGCTTCTCCACACAGGAATACCTCCCATCTTTCTGAAGATAGGACCTAGCGGCCAGAAGAACCATTCCTTTTTCATGAGAAAATTACATTTTATTCCCTCAGCATGGGCAAAGAGCTGGCCCAGGATCAGATCCCAGTTGCTTGTGTGCGGAGCCATGCAGATAATATACTTTTCAGGAAGCTCCTGGGTGATGATTTTCTTATAGCCCAAGCGCTTATACAATATCCATTGACAAATTCCTTTTACCATATATATAAAATAGGTGTATTTTCTGATTCTTATGATGAAAGGATTATGCCAGGTTTGAAATCTGGTCGATGATTTCGCTCATCTGCTTGTTGAAGTCGCCTATGAGCTTTTTATAATATTCACCCTTCTTGATTCCCGGTTCCGGGTGAGACACGCGGCTGATGTAATCGCCGTTGATCATGACGATAGCTGAAAGAATGCCATCCACATCTTCCTGTGAAGGCTTACCATTATACAAAGATGCAGCTACTGTTTCGGCGAAAAGTTCGCTTGTAATGTAGTTGATCGTGCGCTTTAAATCTCTTTTATTAGCCATAATTCTTTTCTCCTAATTAATGAATAATTAAAAATATCGCTCAAAGATAATCATTTTCTTTGAAATAACATCATTTTTTGGGAAAAAATGTATCTATTAACGCATTTTTAGCATTTTTCTTTCCGTATCTCGCAGAAAAGAGTTATTTTTGCAGATGTTTTTGAAGTTTCAACTAATTAAAATAAAAACGAATTATGGAAAAAAGTGCATTGCAGATTGCAAGAGCTGCTTATCAGCCAAAATTGCCTAAGGCTCTCCAGGGCCCAGTAAAGGCAGTTGAAGGTGCAGCAACACAGTCAGTAGGTAATCAGGATGAAATCAAGGCGTTGTTCCCTAACACTTATGGAATGCCTGTTATTACATTCGAGGCAGGTGAGGCTAAGGAACTTCCTGCTTTCAACGTAGGTGTTATCCTCTCAGGTGGCCAGGCTCCTGGCGGTCACAACGTGATTTCTGGTCTCTTCGACGGTGTGAAGTCTCTCAACCCAGCTAACAAGCTCTATGGTTTCATCCTCGGTCCTGGTGGTCTCGTTGACCATAAGTACATGGAGATTACTTCTGAACTCATGGACGAATACCGCAATACTGGTGGTTTCGACATCATCGGTTCCGGTCGTACCAAGCTTGAGAAGGAAGACCAGTTTGAGAAGGGTATTGAGATTCTTCGTGAACTCGGCATTAAGGCACTTGTCATCATCGGTGGTGACGACTCAAATACCAACGCTTGCGTTCTCGCAGAATACTATGCTGCTAAGAAGTATGGCGTACAGGTAATCGGTTGCCCTAAGACTATCGACGGCGACTTGAAGAACGAGCAGATTGAGACTTCTTTCGGTTTCGATACAGCCTGCAAGACATATTCTGAGCTCATCGGTAACATCGAGCGCGACTGTAACTCAGCACGTAAGTACTGGCACTTCATCAAGTTGATGGGTCGTTCAGCATCTCACATCGCTCTTGAGTGCGCTCTCCAGACTCAGCCAAACATCTGCTTGATTTCTGAGGAGGTAGAGGCTAAGGAAATGTCACTCGATGATGTAGTTACTTATATTGCAACTGCAGTAGCTAACCGTGCTGCTGAGGGCAACAACTTCGGTACTGTTCTCATCCCTGAGGGCTTGATCGAGTTCATCCCAGCTATCAAGAAGCTCATCGCAGAATTGAACGAGGTTCTTACAGACCCTGCAACAGGCGAGAGCCGTGAGTTTGCAAGTGCTGAGGAGCAGATTGCATTCGTTAAGGGTGCCATCGCTAAGGACAACCTCGCAGTATTGGAGTCTTTGCCAGCTGACGTAGCTCGCCAGCTTTGCCTCGACCGCGACCCTCACGGAAACGTACAGGTTTCTCTCATCGAGACAGAGAAGTTGCTTTCTCGCATGGTAGCTGAGAAGTTGGCTGCATGGAAGAAGGAAGGCAAGTTTGTTGGTAAGTTCTCTGCACAGCACCACTTCTTCGGTTACGAGGGACGTTGCGCAGCTCCTTCTAACTACGATGCTGACTACTGCTACTCACTCGGTTTCAACGCTTCACGCCTCATCGCTAACGGCAAGACCGGTTACATGTCAATCATCAAGAACACAACAGCTCCTGCAGCAGAGTGGATTGCAGGTGGTGTGCCAATCACTATGATGATGAACATCGAGCGTCGTAATGGTGCTAACAAGCCAGTTATCCGCAAGGCTCTCGTTGAGCTTGACGGCGCTCCATTCAAGTTCTTCGCTTCTAAGCGTGATGAGTGGGCTAAGGAAACAGCTTACGTTTATCCAGGTCCTATCCAGTACTGGGGTCCTTCTGAGGTTTGCGACCAGACCACAAAGACTCTCCAGTTGGAGCAGGCTAAGTAAAAAATAGAATAAATATTTTTTTATATGTCAACAAGACGAACGGCTTCTTCACAGAAAAAGAGTGCCATGGCGAGAAAGAAAACTCCTCGGCGTGGCGGCTCCCGTGGTAGAAGGCGTTCGTCTTCTTTTTTGCAACGCTATCCCCGTTGGGCGTGGTGGATAGGCGGAACGGCTGTTATCGTGCTCTATGTCTTTCTGTTCTATCATTTCTTTGTAGGTCCAACTGGCTTCCGATGGCGTGCGCTTTATGGCGATGCTGAATATCCTGAAGGTTTCGAAATTCATGGAATCGACATTTCGCATTATCAGGGCAAGATAGACTGGGAACAGCTCAAGAATGCGATGATCAAGGGGTGTCCTGTGCGCTTCGTCATCATCAAGAGTACGGAAGGTTCTTCACGGTTGGATGAGAATTTCCGCGAAAACTTTAATCAGGCTCGCGATTTCGGTTTCATCCGGGGTGTTTATCATTTCTGGAGCAATAAGTCCACGGCACGCGAACAGGCTTATTATTTCCTTGACCAGGTTCATCTTACAGATGGAGATTTGCCTCCGGTTCTGGATATTGAACATAAGCCGGCAGATAAGAGTGTGGAGGATTTCCAGCGTGATGTGCTTACCTGGCTGCATATTGTAGAGGATAAGTATCATGTTAAACCTATCATCTACACCTATTATAAATTTAAGGAGCAATATCTGAGTGCGCCTGTCTTCGATGATTATCCTTACTGGATAGCCCACTATTATGTTGACAAGGTGCAGTATAAGGGCAAATGGAAGTTCTGGCAGCATACGGATGTGGGCAAGTTGCCGGGCATTAAGGGTTACGTAGATTTCAATATTTACAACGGCAGTTATTATGAGCTCAAGCAGCTCTGCATAGGAAGCAATAATAATGAGAAGAAATTCATGGAATAAAGGTTGGATTTTTGGCAATATGCGAAAATCCAACCTTTATTCGTATGTTTTAATCTGATATTTCTGATTTTAGTATTGAACCTTTTTGAATCAGAAAAGAATCTTTATGAACCTAAAACAAGGCAGGCCCAATTGTTGTCAATCTGTCTGTTTATTTCATGCATTCCCAGTTCTTCTGCTTTCTCCAGAAGTACCGGAATATCTTCTTCGTAGAAACCGCTCAGAACCAGGGTTCCGCCGATGTTCATCACGCTACGGAAAGCACGCATGTCGTCAAGCAGAATGTTACGGTTGATGTTGGCAAGAACCAGGTCGAAAACGCCGCTGATGTGGTTGATTACCTGACTGTTGCCAAAGAGTACTTCCATGTTTGTTACGCCGTTCAGCACGGCATTATGCTTGGCATTTTCCACGCTCCACTCGTCAATATCGTAGCCTACCACGTCTTTAGCGCCCAGTTTTGAGCAGGTGAGGGCAAGGATACCCGTACCCGTTCCGCAATCCAGGATGCGCTTGGTTCTGATAGGCATGTTGAGCAACTGGGAAATAATCATGCGTGTGGTTTCGTGATTTCCTGTTCCGAACGCCAGTTTCGCCTCAATACCTATTTCGATAATGTCGGGTCTGTTGCTCGTATCGGGATAGAGTTCGGGATGTTTCGCATCGTAAATCACCACCTGGTTGTCCACATAAATTGGTTCGAATCCCTGTTCTTCCCATTCCTGGTTCCAATCCTTATCTTCTGCATCTTTCACCTCGTAGGTTATTTTCGTATCCTCGATAGGGAAATCGGCAATATATGCATCCAGCATCTCCTTGTCGAAGAGTTCTTTCTGCACATACGCTTCCAGTCCTGTTTCTGTTTCTTCAAAAGATTCAAATCCGGCTTCGGCTGCACCATCGGCAAGCAGATCCTGAGAGGCCTGCATCAAGTCGGCAGTCGTTTCAATAGTGAATGTTGCTACTAAATATTTCATATTTAATTTGTATTAATTTCTTGTCTAAAAATGCCTTCGAATGTTCAAAAAAGCTAGATTTCTTTTAAATCTTCTGCAAAATTATAAAAAAATAGGGGAAAACCTACAATAATTTAGGGAAATTCTGTATTTTTGCATAAAGATAAGCAATATTTTTGCATCCAGATTATTATATAATCAGAAAAAGGCTCTTTCGGGAGACTTCTTCCTGATGATTTAAGATGATTCGGGAAGAGAAAAATGAAGAAAGAAAAAGAGAAAAAATAAATAGGAGAACAGAAATATGAAAAGAAAGTATCTTCTTGCAGTCCTTATCGCAACTGCGATGCCATTCACCTCGATGGCTCAGGACGATGACCTCTACTTCAATCCGAAGAAGGAGGCCAAGGAAAAGGCTGAAAAACGGGCTCAACTCCAGCGCCAGTATGCTGAGCAGCGGGCACGTAGAGATAGTATTTACCGTCTGTTTTGGAGCGGAAGCGACCGTTCGGTAGATGAATACAATCGCGGCGGAAGAATCTTCAGCCATTATGAGAATGTAGGGAAAGATTCCCTGGGCAACGACATCATCCAGTTTCATGTGGGCAAGGGTGTGGCGCCTGACAGCATTTATGATGATGCTTACTTCGCCCAGAAGTATGCTGACAGGGATGAGGATTTCGTCCGCACGCGCGAGATGAGCCGTTGGGACGGATTCTATAATCCGTGGTTCTACGATTATTATGGTTACGGTCCTTACTATTGGCGCAGCCGCATGTGGGGCTGGCACAATCCATGGCGCTACGGCTATTATGCCGGCTGGTATGATCCTTGGTTCGACCCTTGGTACGATCCATGGTATTATGGTTACTGCGGCTGGTATGGTGGCTGGTACGACCCTTGGTATTATGGCTGGGGCGGCTACTACAATCCTTGGTATTGGGGCGGTCCGGTAATCGGACATGTTAGCTATGGTGGACGCAATTCGGGCGGTTATGCAGGAAGCAGAACTTATCGTTATAATGGCGATAAAGGCTATGCTGGCAACAGTACTTACCGAAGCAACAGAAACCGCAATTTCGGCGGTCGCATCAACGATAATGGCCGTTACAATAGCGTTCGTAACAATAATACCAACAACTTCGACCGCAGCAACTTTGGCGGATTCGGAAACCGTAGTGGAGCCAGCTTCGGAGGCGGATCGCATTCCGGTGGCGGAAGCTTTGGCGGAGGAGGCGGTAGCTTCGGAGGCGGCAGTCGCTCAGGTGGCGGCGGCTTTGGCGGAAGAAGATAGTCGCTTTTAAAGTTTATGGTTAATAGTTTATAGCTTGGGCCTTTGTTCTGAGGATGAAGACCTTAAGAATTAAGTAAAGAATTAAGAGATTATGAAGAATTTAAAATATTTATTCCTGGCTTCATTGGGACTCATGTCAGCCCCAATGCTGGCTCAGGAAACTTATCAGGATACTAAGTTTGCAGAAAATTCCCTCACGGGTACTGCACGCTATGTAGGTATGGGTGGAGCTATGGAAGCCTTGGGCGCAGATATTTCTACCATTTCCAGCAACCCTGCCGGTATTGGCCTGTTCAGAAAGAGCATGGCAAGTTTCTCGGCTGGCGTTGTGGCTCAGCCTGGAGCTGATACGGAACTCAATTTCGATAAAACTCCATTTGGCTTCGACGGAAAGAAATCGGTTCCTAGTTTCGACCAGATTGGTTTCGTTTGGGCTGCTACAAATGGCGATTCGAATGTAAAGCTCAACTTCGGTTTCAACTATCACAAGAGCACAAATTTCTCTCAGATTCTTTCTGCTGCCAATTATCTCAACGGAGCATCTCAAACCAAATGGGCTTCTGCCAAGACGGCTTACGCTAAAGAATTGGATGAGAAACATGGTAAAGATGCAGGCGATCAGGTTTGGAATGCGGTAGACGCCAACTATAATGCGTTGATGGGCAAAGACGAGGAAGGAAACCAGATGACCTACGATGGCCGTTCGTTCCTCTTTGGCCAGTATCAAAAGGGCTACATAGGCGAATATGATTTCAACATTAGCGTGGGCTTCAACGACCGCGTATGGTTGGGTTTCACCTTGGGCATTCATGATGTTCATTACCGCAGCAATTCTGTTTATACAGAGAATTATGTGGCTGATAAGGAGGCTTACGGAACAGCTTGGGAAAGCCAGCGTATCACGGGTACGGGTTATGATGCAAAACTGGGTATTATCTTCCGTCCGGTAGAAGATTCTCCTTTCCGTATTGGTGCTTATGTCAATTCGCCAGTATTTTATGATTTGTCGATGGATGGAACAGCTGATCTGGAACTCGTTGACAAGAACATAACAGACGAAAACAGCAATTATGCTGAGGCTAGCAAAACGAACAGTTCCAGCCTCGATTATCGTCTGAATACGGCTTGGAAGACGGGTATCAGCTTGGGTCACACCATCGGCGGCAATCTTGCCTTGGGTGCTACTTACGAGTATGCGTGGTACAATCACATGGATAATCGTGTGAAGGATGGCGGTTATTATGATGGTTATTGGGACGAATATTATGAGACCAGTTCAAGCGATGATCTCATGAATGATCATACCAAGCAGTCGTTGCAGGGCGTGAGCACGCTGAAGTTAGGTCTGGAATATAAGCCTGTTAGTATGTTGGCGCTCCGTCTGGGTTATAATTACGTTTCTCCGATGTTCAAGGAGAGCGCAGACCGTGACCAGACAATCCCTTCTCAGGGAACAATCTACGCCACCTCTACAGATTATACCAACTGGAAGGCGACTAACCGATTTACAGCCGGCGTAGGTTTCAACTACGAGAAGCTGTCTATTGATGTGGCTTACCAGTACAGTTGTCAGAATGGTGACTTCTATCCATTTGCAGCCTGGGAGGAGCTTGGTGCGAATGCAGCTCCAGCAACCAAGGTTGACAACAAGCGCCACCAGTTGCTGATGACCGTTGGCTATAGGTTCTAAAATGTGAAGTAGGGGAGTTATTGATTAAATAATGTGAAATCCCGATAAAAATGCCCACTCTTAGAAAAAAAGTTGGGAAAAAGTTTGGCGGTTTCATATAAAAGCCCTATCTTTGCAATCAAGAAATCGGGATGATTTCGTGTCATAGATTAGGTTTTTAGATTAAAGGTGTTATTCACCTTATTTTCTAGGATTAAAAAATATTAGTTTTTTTAGTGGTTAATTTAGTTTTAGTAAGTATGTTTAGGGTCTGTTGTGAAACAGGCCCTATTTTTTTGTGTCTTTATTTTTTTGTGTCTTAAACCCAACAGGAAGGCTTGGAAACCATTACCTGTCGGGGGAAAGTATTAATCCTAAATAAATCTACCTTCAATTAACTAACCTAATGAAATTATCCTTCATAAATCTACTTAAAGAACTAATACCGGCCTTATTTGAACTATTAAATCAAAAACATTATTTGTTTCTGTAATTATCCAGACCCTTGTTCAGGAAGTCGAGATAAGCACTAACATCTTCTTTGAAACTGAAGGCTGCTGCAAGAGGATTGCCGTCGTTGTCAATAGCCACATAGAATGGCTGGGCATTAGCTCCAAACTTGCTTGCCTGCAGATAACTCCACTTGTCGCCAACGGTTCGCAGGGTGCGCTTCTCGCCATTAAACGTTACCTCCATAGGCTCAGGAAGAGGAGTCTTGTCATCTACATAAAGTGAGATGAGAACATAATCCTTTGCCAACTTATCGGCAACCGATGGATCTGTCCAGACAGAAGCCTCCATCTTGCGGCAGTTTACACAACCATAACCCGTGAAATCAAGCAATACCGGTTTGCCGGAAGCCTTGGCAGCAGCCATTCCCAACTCATAATCCTTGTAAGCAGGCTCTACGGTCTTGGTGTTGAGATTGAAGTCCTGTGTATTAATAGGTGGAGCAAATGCGCTCACAGCCTTGCAAGGAGCACCCCAGAGACCTGGAATCATGTAAACCGAGAATGCCAAAGAACAGAGACCCAACATGATGCAGGCTACAGGCATAGGCTTGTTGATGTCGCCCCCGATTGCATCAACCTGGAACTTCAGCTTGCCGATGAGATAGAGCCCCAACAGACCGAAGATGACAATCCAGAGAGAGAGGAATACCTCGCGGTCCATGATGTGCCAGCCGTAAGCCAGATCGGCTACAGAGAGGAACTTCAGAGAGAAGGCAAGCTCGATGAAGCCGAGCACAATCTTGATAGTCTCCATCCAAGACCCCGACTTAGGAGCCGACTTCAACCATGATGGGAAGAGGGCGAAGAGGGTGAATGGGAGCGCCAGAGCAAGCGCAAAACCGAACATTCCCACGGTAGGAGCGAGCCAGTCGCCGGATGTAACGGTCTGAACCAGCAGCAAACCGATGATAGGAGCTGTACATGAGAAGCTGACCAATACCAGAGTGAAAGCCATCAGGAAGATAGAAATCATACCCGTGGTGCTGGAAGCCTTGTTGTCTACAGCATTTCCCCAACTGTCAGGCAATTTGATTTCGAACCAACCGAAGAACGAGAAGGCGAAAACGGCAAGCAGGAGGAAGAGGATGATGTTGAAAACGGCACTTGTGCTGAGCGCATTCAGGGTGCTAGGACCTGCGATGGCTGTTACGGCAAGACCCAAAACCAGATAGATGACTACGATGCTCAAACCATAGGTAATCGCATCGCGGATACCTTTCTTCTTATCGTTCTTAGCACGCTTCAGGAAGAAACTTACGGTCATCGGGATGATAGGCCAGATGCAAGGCATGACGAGCGCAAGCAGACCGCCCACAAAACCGATAAAGAAGATATAGAAGAGCGAATGGTTGGCGATATCGTTAGCTCCGCCAAATGCCTGAAGTTCTTTAACAACCGGTTTCCATAAGTCCTTGACGTTCAAATTTTCCATAGCAGATGCCAAAGCTGCGGAATCTACGGGCTGAGTAGCACTATCGGTCTGAGCCAGGGCTGCGGCCTTGGCAAGCGAATCGGCCTTCATCTTGGCTGCAAGGGCAGGGTCAATCGCCTTCGCATCCTTTGCATTCAGAGCATTTTTTGCTCCAGCTGCAGGAGCATCAACGGCTGGTGATTTGCCACTCTGCTTAAAACCAGCCTCGCTTGGTGGCATACAGTTCTGGTCGTTGCAGGCGCCATACTCCAGATAGGCATCAATATGATAATTTGGTTGGGTAAACTTCACCTTCTGTACAAAGGTAACGCTACCTTCAAAATAACGGAGTTTCATCTCGAAGAGAGGGTCGAACTTTGTAATCTCTCTGCCGCGTGGCTGAAGTTTTCCTACGAGTTCAGCTCCTTCAAGCTTGTTTACGTTGAACGAAGCGGAAATAGGTCCGTCGCCTCCCAATCCGGTAGAATAGACGTGCCATCCCGGTTGGATTTTTCCGCTAAACACGATTTCGGCCACAGCACTTCCGTCTGTTTTCAGCGAGCTGGTGAACTTCACAGGGTTCATCATCTGCGCCTGAGCCAGCATTACTACAAGGAGTAATTGAAAGATTAAAAATACTTTTTTCATTTCTATTTTTTAATTTTATGTTGCAAAGTTACTAAAAACTACTCATATTACGTATTCAGATGGCTTTAAGGGTACTCGGTTTTAATTTTTTTAAGAAAAAATGCTGATTTTCTCAGTTTTACTTGGCTATTTCGTACTTTTAATGCAATTTTACCGACAGAATAAAGCAATCCTAAAATTTGGAAACAGAATAAAATGGCAAAGAAGAAACTATACTTGTTTCCGTGCTTTCTTCTTTTTGATTGAAATGAGAATTAATCTCAGAACAGGCAGAAAGGAAGAAATGATCAGATAGGGGTGAACCGTTTCCATTTTCAGGTTCCAAATTTCACCTCTTTCTTTTTCTCATAACGTCTATTTACCATAATACCGGTTAGAATTAAAAAGAGGAAAGTAAAAAAGGGGGAAAATCAGGGGCTCTTATTTTACTCCATTACATAGAGGATAGATGTATAGAGCTGCATCACGAGAATGTAGAAAAGAAAGCAGGGCGAAAGGAGGCGGATGCCTTGATTCATCGCATCATAAACCTGACTGATGCCCTTGATGCTCTCGCTCATGATGCCGTAACTCATGCCCATCACCATGACCGAGAAACAGATGTACGGAATGAGACTATGCGTGAACGGACCCGGAAAGAGGGTTCCTACGGCATTCAGCAGAATGGCATGGGGCAAGAGTGTGAGCGCCAGCATGATACCTACAGAGATGCACAACTCGATGAGCATCAGGCGCAACGCCGTGCGCTGGCGATACTGGGTATGGTCGAAATGGAGCACCCTACTCTGCTTTACCACCCCGATGGTGATGCTGATGAGCACCAGCCATACGAGCCATACAGAGGTGAGATGGTCTACAAAATGGCCCGTAAACCAGCGGATGCCCTCGGGGCTGGTTAGCGAATGGGTGAACGACTCGGGCATCGCAGCTGTAAGCAGCCACGAAACCAGAATCACCACAACTTCGGCTATTCCCAACGATAATGCCAGATAGGCCAATACTTTCTTATACATTTTTTAAAAAGCGCTTATTGAAACGAATTATTCTTCATCTGCCTGCAGATGGTCGATATCCAGGATGCGGAGCTCGCAGGCTTTTACCACCAGGCGGGTGGCGTTGATGCCCATGCCGTGGTTGCCGTCAGGAAAGAGTTTCTGAACCAGTTCTGCCTGTCGCTTCTCCAGACTCTTTACGCCGAAAGGCATTCCGCGCAGGTTGGTAATCTGCTCCTTGGTGTAACCCAGCGCAAGATGGCGCAGGAAACGCTCGTCATACTCATCAATCTCATAATTCACCAGAGCCTCCTGACGCATCAGCTGGCTGTTTACGCTCCGCTTGAAACGGTCTACTATCTTCTGAAGGATAGGCTGGTTGAACACCAGTTTCTTACCTCCCATGCAGCTCGCCACATCGCCACGCGTAAGGAGTTCGCCACTCTTCAGAATGATGCCGTCGCAGCCCGCATCGAGCACATCTACCCAGAGTTTTTCGTTCAGAATTTCTCCTGTAAAGATGAGCACCTTCACGTCAGGGTACTGCTCCTTGGTCTGGCGGCAGATTTCTACGCCTACCGTGGTGGAACCGCCCAGTCCGAGGTCGAGCAGAACCAGATCGGGCAACTGCTGCTTGATGAGTTTCCAATAGGCTATTTCGCTCTCGGCAGTACCGATGATTTCAGCCTCCGGAATATCATTCTTGAAGATACCCTCTGTGCCCTTCAGTTCCAGGGGCACGTCTTCTACTATGATGACTTTAAAATTTTCCATTTTCTGATATTTTTATTTTCTTATGATTTTAAAATTTTCCATTTGATGCGTGCCGGCAGCACGGCCTCTATCCTGAGGCAACCCTTATCGCCCTGGCAAGCCTTGATGCCGCAGCCGCGCAGATTGGTAATCTCGCCCAGTTCCCTCACAATCTGACGGCACAGGAGATAGCGCAAATCGCCCGTCAGAGGGGTGAAGAGCTGGGCATGGAGCGCAGCATCATAGGCCACATCCTGCTGGTCAATCCAATATCTCACGTAGGCAGAACCCGGAATCTCAGCCACTCCGGTATGGTAATCCTTGGAATTGCCGCGCATCAGAGAAACAAGATAGCGGTTCAGGAAATCATCTGCCTTGATGTTGCCTTCTACCTGCTCCATCGCCTGGGCGCTGAGCAAAGAATAGAGCGATTTATAATAAGCTACCAGTTCCTTGAGCGAATCTACATCATCGGGCTGCGAATCGATAAGCTGGCGGATGCGCGACGGATAATACATCGTTTCGTGCTTGAGCGTAGACAGACAGTTGTCGAGCACGGAATTGGAGATATGAAGCTTATCGTTCTCATATTCAGCCCTATGCAGCTCATCGGTCATCAGCTCCAGTTTCAGGGATTCCTGCTCAGCCTCGTCGGTACGCTTAGCCTTGGTCTGCTCAATCATGGCAAACCGGTAGCTCAGCACGTGGCGGTAATAGAGCAGATAATAAGCCAGCGGCAACTGCAGCAGCAACAGGATGAGCAGCACCACGGCCACGGTCTTCGAGTTCTCGCTCTGCTGCATCGTGTGCACGTAATTATCGAGCGTATTATCGGCACTTATCTCGCGGAACAGCTGGGTATAAACCTTGTTGTTGCTCTGGTAGAGCGACCATTGGTGCAACGCCAGGGCAGCCACGGCACACTCGTTTCTCAGGTCCAGGATGACATGATAATTGGTTGGCAGTCCGGAGCGTATCCAGGAGAGTTCTGCCGCCATTCCCACCTCCGGATGAGCCACCATGAGATACTTGCCGTCGGGATATTTCGACAGATAGAACGCGTTGAGATAATGGCGCGAAGAATCGGCAAAGGCCAGGGTGCGCTGGTAGGTACCGTTGATATTGCTGAAGTAGGCGCTATCTGCAAAATCGTCGGCACGCTGGAGATTGGCATCTACGTTCGTCTTGTGATGATTGTGGCGCTGGCGGATGTCGTTGGCCTTCTTAGCCTCACAAGGCTGGACCGAAGTCGACAGCAGCACGAAGAGCATGATGAAGATGCCCAGCAGCTGATGGGTTCGGCGGGCGATGCCTTTAGGCAGACGGAAACTGAAGCGGCTCCCCTCGCCCAACTTGCTTTCTGCCTTGATCTGGCAACCGGCAAAGAGCGAACTCACCTTCTTATATTTCTCTATGATGCCCTTGCAGTTGAGCAGTCCGAAGCCGTGACCGCCCGTATAGGTCCGGTCGAAGACATGCGCCAGCTGCTCCTCGTCCATACCCTTTCCGGTATCTGAGATGCTGATTTCCACGAAGTCAGAAACCTTGGCGCTAATGGTTACCTTTCCGCCTTCAGGTGTAAACTTGCGGGCATTATCGGCTATGGTATTGATCATGAAGAGCGTAAGGATGCGGTCGGCCTTGACCACGGCATCTGTAGGTTCTACATCGAGTTTCACGCCCTGCATCTGAAAGCTCATCTTGCCCTTGCTTACAATATCGAAAAGCTGCTGGAGAGGGAAACTTTCGATACGCAGGCTGAGTGACCCCTGGCGCATCTGAATCCACTCCGTAAGCACGTTGTTATATTGGTTAATCTTATCTGTGAGTTCGGCGATATACTGGTAACGTTCCTGCCGCACCTCATCGCTTTCGCCCCCTTCGGAGAGTCGGTTTACCTCGTGAATCATGCGGTCGATGAAAGGCGTAATGCTGTTTACGAGCGAAATCTTAGCCCGTTGTTCCAGATTGCGTTTCTTGTTTTCTTCGATATGCAGTCGGGTTACGTTCAGTTCATCCTGAACCTCCTCCTGCTTATCTTTTAATTCTTTGATTTTCTTAGTGTTACTTTCGCTCCATTCACGCAAAGGTGCAAGCAGTTCATCCATCGACTGGTTCTTCATCTTCTTGCGCTTCATGTGGTCGAAAACGTAGAGCAGAACCACCACGAGCACAATCATCGCCACCACGGCAGCAATCATCAGGTTGAGCTGCTGGGCGTTCTCGTCGAGTGCCGCGGCACGTGCCTCCAGCTGGCGGTCCTGTCGCGAACGGTCCTGCAAATCCAGATAGATATTGCGGTTGTAATCGCTCTGCTGCTTATCATCTATAGCCGAATAAACCAGGCAGAGTCTTTCACGTATCGACGCTACGAGGTCGGGTGCCTGCTCGATGGCCTTGTTGTCGTTCAGGGCATGATTCAGGCAGTCGAGCGCCGAAGAATAATCATGGATATCCCAGAAACATTCAGCCAGCGTACGATTGGCTCCGGCAGTCTGATAAACATCTCCGTAGCTCGAAAAGATGTTGAGGGCACGCTGGGCAAAGTTGCCTGCCAGCAGATTGTTTGGCATATGCTCGATGTTGAGATACTGGAAGGCAGGCAGGTTGTTGCGGATGAGGAAATCGCTCACCTCTCCTTTTCTGAGGTGCTCGCTTATAGATTGCAGGGCGTTAGCCTGCCAGTAAGGATAAGGATGGGCAGGGTCGCTAGCCAGCATGTAGCAGCTGATCAGCCGGTCGAATTCCGCCTGATTGATTTCGTTTTCGGTTTCCTTGACGATAGCTCCGCCCGAACCTATATTATAAAGATAGTTGAGATATTGTGCCGAATCCTGTTCCAGCTCATCTGGGTCCAGACGGTTAAGCTCCTGAAGCATCGGCTCGTCTAAGCCCACATAATAAAAATAGGTGGCGGCCACAATACTGAATTCAGATTTCGCATAAATCACGCGTTTGCTTTCCCTCGGGGGCATGGAATTCACCTCTTCGCGAATTCTGCGCAAACGCCTCATCGCCTTTTCGCGATAAGCATAAAAATCTTTGTTGTGCGATTCTCTCTGGCAGAGTCGCATGTTCTGAACATCGGCAATAGCGAGTTCTATCTGATTATCGCTCTCCTCTTCAACTTTCCTCAGCCATCCCTTGGCACCCTTGTAATCCATCTTGGCTATACAGACGAAGGCAAGGTTGTTATAGGCTTCGGCACGGCCTGAGGAATAATCTTCTGAAAGCTTCAAAGCCCTCTCAGCCAGCACTTTAGTAGAATCGAGGTTGCGATAATGATAAGCATAGGATTGCTCGTTCAGCTCATCTACCCTAGCCTTATTCGCAGGAGAACAAGCTGAAAGAAAAAGTGTCGCCACCACCAGAACTGATGATGGCGACATGAAACAAAATGATTCGAAATTTAGCATCTCGAATGGAAAAAAAGTCTCTTTATTAAGCGCGAGCCTTCGCGATATAACCGAGAGCCTCCTGACACTTGGCTGTGATGGCAGCCCAGTCGCCAGCAGCAACAGTTTCCTTAGGGAAGAGCTTAGAGCCCATACCTACGCAGAGAACGCCAGCCTTGATCCAAGGAGTAAGATTCTCCTCTGTTGGCTCTACGGCACCTGTTACCATGATGTTGCTCCAACGCAAAGGTGCCATTACGTTCTTGACGAATGAAGGACCACCTACGTTACCTGCTGGGAATACCTTGGTTACGTCGCAACCGGCAGCCTGAGCATTATTGATTTCAGTTACAGAACCGCAACCTGGTGAATAAGGAACCAGACGACGGTTGCAAACTGGAGCAATCTCTGGGTTGAAGTTAGGACCTACGATGAAGTTAGCGCCGAGCTGGAGATACAGAGAAGCTGTACCGGCATCAACAACTGTACCTGCACCCAAGATCATCTCAGGACAAGCCTTGTCGGCCCACTTTACCAACTCTCCGAAAATCTCGTGAGCGAAGTCACCACGGTTAGTAAACTCGAAAACACGTACGCCACCCTCGTAACAAGCCTTGATGACGTTCTTGCAGATTTCAACATCCTTATTGAAGAAAACAGGTACCATACCAGTCTCTTTCATGGCTGCCATAACCTGCATTTTGCTAAACTTTGCCATTTTATTATCTATTTATATGTGTTTTAAAGAACGAAAAGCAAATGAATTTTTCACTCTTCGTTCTTCATTTTTCACTTCATTTATCTCTGAACTCGACCATTAGCGTTACCTCCAGCCAGGCTCTCTACCTCGTCAACAGATACCAGGTTGAAGTCGCCAGGGATAGTATGCTTCAAAGCAGAAGCAGCTACTGCAAACTCAAGAGCCTCGCCCTGAGTCTCCTTAGTAAGAAGACCGTGGATCAGACCACCAGAGAAAGAGTCGCCACCACCAACGCGGTCGATGATAGGGTTGATGTCGTAGTGCTTGCTCTGATAGAACTCCTTACCATCATAGATAAGAGCCTTCCAGCCGTTATGTGTAGCAGAGAGAGATTCGCGGAGAGTAGAAACAACATACTTGAATCCGAACTCCTTCATCATGCCCTTGAAGATTCCGTAGTAACCCTCAGCATCAGTCTTACCGCCCTCTACGTCAGCATCTGGCTTGAAGCCCAGGCAGAGCTGAGCATCTTCCTCATTACCGATGCAAACATCAACATACTTCATCAGAGGACGCATAACAGAGATAGCCTTCTCAGAAGTCCAGAGCTTCTTGCGGAAGTTGAGGTCAACAGAAACTGTTACGCCGTGACGCTTAGCAGCCTCACAAGCCAACTTGGTAAGTTCAGCAGCCTTGTCGCTAATAGCTGGAGTAATACCGCTCCAATGGAACCATTGGGCACCCTCCATAATCTTGTCGAAATCGAAATCAGATGGGTCAGCCTCAGCAATTGCGCTGTGTGCACGGTCGTAGATTACCTTGGATGGGCGCATAGAAGCACCAGTCTCGGCATAGTAGAGACCTACGCGGTCGCCACCACGAGCGATGAACTCTGTGTTAACGCCGTAACGACGGAGACCGTTGACAGCAATCTGACCGATCTCGTGCTTAGGGAGCTTAGATACGAAGTAAGCATCATGACCATAGTTAGCCAAGCTTACAGCTACGTTAGCCTCACCACCACCAGGGATGATGCGAAGTGATTCACTCTGGATGAAACGATCATTGCCTTCTGGTGATAAACGAAGCATGATCTCGCCTAATGTTACAATTTTTGCCATGTTTGATAGTTTTAATTTTTTTGTTTTTATTTTGTTTGTTATGAGTAACAAATTAAATTCCACTTTTCAGTAGAGAAATGAAGTTCAATTATCAGTTGTCGTTCAATTTCGAGGGCAAAAATAACCATAATTTCTCGAATAACGAAATAAAATCGCATTTTTTTTTGTTTTTCGTGCAAAAAAGTTGCTGTGTCTTCGCACAATTCAAAAAATTGTTGTATATTTGCGGCAAAATTCGTACTTGTGGTCGCACACAACAGAATTGCTTAATACTAATTGTGGTCTGTGCACAGCTAGGAAGTACCTGCGACGTTTTATCTATCGTAGCCCCCAGGAGAGGCTCCTTATATAATAAGTACACGCGAGGCAACCAGACCCGTAATGCTAAAAAACAATGGCCGAAAAAATCAGAATCAAGGATATTGCCGAGAGAGCTGGCGTATCCGTTGGAACCGTAGACCGAGTTCTGCACGACCGTCCAAACGTGTCGAAACCTGCACGCGACAAGGTCGAGAAAGCCCTCAAGGAAATGAATTATCAGCCTAATGTGTACGCCAGCGCTCTGGCTTACAACAAATCCTATACCTTCTACCTGCTGATTCCGAAACATGAATCGGAGGCTTACTGGGAGGAAATAGAGGAAGGCGCAAAAAAATGTGAAGATACCCGACGTGACTTCCATATCGATGTAGAGATTCGTTTCTATGAGCGTTCCAGCGAGGAATCGTTCCGCGAAGAAGGCAACAAGATTCTTGAGGCCAGTCCGGAAGGAGTCATCGTGGTGCCTTCATCGCTCGATGTAACCCGCGAGTTTACCGAGGCGTTGCACCACAAAAGCATCCCATTCATCCTGCTCGACTCCTACATGCCCGATCTCCGTCCGCTCTCTTTCTTCGGCCAGGATTCGTTCTGTTCCGGTTTCTTCGCAGCCAAGATGCTGATGATGCTTGCAGCAAAGGAAGATGAAATCCTGCTCATGAGGCAGACCAAAGACGGAAGAGTGGTCAGCAAGCAGCAGGACAACCGAGAGGTAGGATTCCGCCATTACATGCACGACCACTTCCCTAACGTGAAGATTACCTTGCTCGACCTGCCGTTGAGCGGCACACGTGCTGAATTCGTCAAAATGCTGGAGAAGTTCTTTGCCGTGCATCCGAACATCCACCATTGCATCACCATGACTTCGAAGGCGCACATCGTGGGCGACTTCCTGCTGAAGACCAACCGCCGCGACGTTCAGATCATGGGCTATGATATGGTGGAGAAAAACGCCCGCTGTCTGCGCGAAGGAAGCATTTCCTTCCTCATCGCCCAGCACGCCTACATGCAGGGTTACTCCTGCGTAGACACGCTCTTCCAGGCCATCGTGCTGAAGAAGAAAGTTACACCGGTAAACTATATGCCTATCGAGCTGCTGATGAAGGAAAACGTAGATTTCTATCGCAGAACCCAACTCTAAGGCTATCGGGCAGAACAGGGTTTCCGCATGGAAGACAATTCATACAGGAACATTATAAATTATAAACAATAAATAAAAAACAGACTACGTATGGAACAATCAAGTTTTATCAAGATTAACCCTGCCGACTCGGTAGTGGTTTGCTTGCGCCCTATGAAGAAGGGTGAAACGATTGAAGTAGATGGCAAGACCATCACATTATTGCAGGATACTCCTGCAGGACACAAGGTGCTCATCAACGATGCTGCCGAGGGTACAGATATCCTGAAGTATGGCTACCCTATCGGTCATGCAAAGACCGGTCTCAAGGCGGGCGAATGGGTAAACGAGAACAACCTCAAGACCAATCTTGCCGGTACGCTCGAATATACCTATAACCCGGTTAACGAGCAGCTGAACATCGCTAAGGAAAACCGCACCTTCATGGGCTACGTTCGCAAGAATGGCGAAGTAGGCGTAAGAAACGAAGTATGGGTAGTTCCTACCGTGGGCTGCGTTAACGGCGTGGCTGAGAAGCTGGTAGAACTCCTCAAGAAAGAAACAGGCTGCGAAGGCATCGACGCCATCCACGCATGGCACCACAACTTCGGTTGCTCACAGCTCTCGGGCGACCATGAGAATACCCGCAAGGTGCTTCGCGATATCTGTCTGCATCCAAACGCAGGTGCCGTGCTCGTTCTCTCTCTCGGCTGCGAGAACAACCAGCCAGATGATTTCATGAAGATGCTCGGCGATTATGATCATGACCGCATCAAACTTCTTGTAACACAGAAGGTTGAAGGCGATGAGCTAGAGGAAGGCATGAAGATTCTGCGCAATCTCTATGCCCTGGCTAAGGAAGACAAGCGCGAGGATGTTCCGGTAAGTAAGCTGCGCGTAGGTTTGAAGTGTGGCGGTTCTGACGGCTTCAGCGGAATCACAGCCAATCCATTGGTAGGTGAATTCAGCGACTGGCTCGTAGCCCAGGGCGGTACAAGCATCCTGACAGAGGTACCGGAAATGTTTGGTGCAGAAACCATTCTGATGAACCGTTGCGAGAACAAGGAACTCTTCGACAAGACCGTTCACCTGATTAACGACTTCAAGGAGTACTTCCTGAGCCATGGTGAACCAGTTGGCGAGAACCCTTCTCCAGGTAACAAGGCTGGTGGTATCTCAACCCTCGAAGATAAGGCTTTGGGTTGTACCCAGAAGTGCGGTCGTGCTCCGGTAAGCGGCGTGCTCCAGTATGGCGACCGTCTGGAGACAACCGGTTTGAACCTGCTTTCAGCTCCGGGTAACGACCTTGTAGCAGCCACAGCTCTGGCTTCAGCAGGTTGCCAGCTCGTTCTCTTCACCACAGGTCGCGGAACCCCATTCGGAACCTTCGTGCCAACGATGAAGATTTCTACCAACAGCAATCTGGCAAAGAACAAGCCAAACTGGATTGACTTCAACGCCGGCGCTCTGGTAGAAGGTGTAGAAATGAAAGACTTGGTAAGCAAGTTTATTGATAAGATTATAGCCGTAGCAAGTGGCGAGGAGGCTCGCAACGAGTATAATGGCTATCGTGAAATCTCCATCTTCAAGAATGGAGTAACTCTTTAATTAAGAAGGAAAAAAGAAGTATGAGTAACAAAAAAGGTTTGCTGGCGTTGTCGCCATTATTTTTGCTGATTGTCCTCATCGTGGCTTTTACCGTATATTCGGTAGACAGCAGCCATCAGGACACCAGCCTCTCGCTCACAGTAGCGTTCATGATTTCGAGCATTTATGCCGTGGCTATTTCCGGCGGAATGCCTGTCAGGAAACGAGTGGACACATACAGCAAGGGTGCCGGCGCCAACAACCTGATGCTCATGCTCTGGATTTACGTGCTGGCTGGCTCGTTTGCCGCATCAGCCAAGGCGATGGGAGCCGTTGATGCAACTGTCAACCTGGCGCTCAGCATCCTGCCAGCCAGCATGATTCTGCCAGGACTCTTCCTGGCTGCCTGCTTTATCTCCGTATCTATCGGAACAAGTGTGGGAACCGTAGTGGCTCTGGTTCCGATAGCCGCCGGACTGGCCCACTCGATGGATGCTAACGTAGGCATGATGACCGCCATCATCGTAGGTGGCGCTTATTTCGGCGACAACCTCTCGTTCATCTCCGATACGACGGTTGTTGCTACGCAGACGCAGAACTGCAAGATGAGCGATAAGTTCAAGGTCAACTCCATGATTGTGGTTCCGGCCGCCGTACTCGTACTCATCGCCTATTCTGTCATGGGAGTCGGTCTTCAGGCCCCAACCCACATCAACGAGGTAGAATACATGAAAGTATTGCCTTACCTCATCGTCCTCGTTACCGCTATTGCCGGCATGAATGTAATGGCTGTTCTCACCCTGGGCACCCTACTCTGTGGCGCCATCGGCATAGGCAGTCATCTTCTGGGTGCCTCCGGAAGCTACGATCTCTTTGGCTGGTTCTCAGCCATGGGCAACGGCATTATCGGCATGGGCGAACTCATTATCATCGCCATGATGGCAGGTGGTATGCTCGAAATCATCCGCGAAAACGGCGGAATAGATTTCATCATCAACAAGATTACAGCCCACGTAAACAGCAAGCGTGGAGCCGAACTTTCTATCGCCGCCCTCGTTTCGATGGTAAACATCTGTACGGCAAATAATACGGTAGCGATTCTGACAGTAGGAAATATTTCGAAAAAGATAGGCGACCGGTTTGGCGTAGACAACCGCAAGGCAGCCAGCATTCTCGACACCTTCTCGTGCATGGTTCAGGGATTGATTCCTTATGGCGTGCAGATGCTCCTGGCAGCCGGTCTGGCCAATCTCAGTCCGATGGACATTCTTCCTTATCTCTACTATCCGCTGGCGATAGGTGTGGCAGCCCTGCTAGCCATCCTCTTGCGCTATCCTAAGAGATACAGTTAGGAAGACTTCTCAAATCAGAGGAGGGTCTCCTTCTGCGTTAGAGATTTCTTGACAGGAAGAACAAAACTTTATTATTGACTATTAATAAGAACAAGGCATATGAATTTTCTTCAGCGCAACCTTTTTACTAAGCTCCGTGCCGACAACTTCGGCATCAAGGAAGAAATGGAACCGATGACTACCTTTAAGAAGAAAAAGATAGCTCAGATGCTCAAGAATGTGAATGATGTTCCTGCCGGAGAGGTGAAGATGAACAACAGTTTTCTGAACCGACGGCTCAACAAGATTCAGGAAGATGAACGCCACGCCATCGATACCTCTATCGAGACCATTTATCTGCTGCGCATCATCGTGGCAAACGTAAATGGAATGCTGGCTAACGGAATCAATCTCAGAGGAATCATCCAGTTGGGAGACTACCTGAGAACCCGAGGCGACAAGGTAGATTTCGTGAAACTGGAGAAGTGGCTTGCCAAGCTCCGCATCCAGCGCATCGCCCAGCTGGAAGGAAGCGTGCTCATCACTTTTTTCGATTTTGAACAGGACGAAATCCCATTCGTTCATCACATAGAAAGAGGCGCCTACAAGCTGACGCTCCGTTCGCTCTACTATAATATCATGGACCAGCAGGCCATTCTGTTTGAGCAGACCAGCAGCGGCTTTGTACGCACCACGGGGGGAACCATGCGCAAGAATCTGCGCCGCAGCATGCGCTATCTGCAATACGCTCCGATAGAAACCATGAGCAATTTCATGAACAATTTCTTCCGTTCATTATCTGAGATTGAAGAGTAAATTTCAGTAAGGACTGAAGGGGTTAATCTGGGATTCATCAGGACGAAGAGTAAAATATCTATAAAATTAATCTCTTAGTAGTACGATTTTCATCTGATTTTCGTATCTTTGCATCTATGAAAAAATTATTTATCTCTATTATAGCATCCATTATTGCCTTGGGAGCCCATGCCCAGGTGCAATGCGAAGACACTTGTCGGCACGTTCACGGCATCGACTTGAGTCATTATCAGGGCAACGTGTTCTGGGAAACCGTGGGCGACAACTCTAAGATGGCTTACGTTTATCTGAAAGCTACCGAGGGCGGAACCAACATCGACAGCAAATACAAGAAGAATATCGACCTGGCTCATCGCTACGGAATGAAAGTAGGTTCTTATCATTTCTACAGACCCCGCATCCCACAGCAGACGCAGCTGGAAAATTTCAAGGCCCAATGCCGTCCGGGAGATCAGGACCTCTTGCCTATGATTGATGTGGAGACGAAAAGCGGCATGAATACAGAAGAATTCTGCGATTCGCTCTTTAAGTTTCTGCATCTCGTAGAGAAAGCATATAAGCAGAAACC
This sequence comes from Segatella copri, assembly GCA_021615735.1. Lineage (GTDB taxonomy): Bacteria > Bacteroidota > Bacteroidia > Bacteroidales > Bacteroidaceae > Prevotella > Prevotella copri_Q. The sequence continues at coordinate 48,187 of JAJWFY010000008.1, forward strand.
CCTCATCTATACGGGAGCCAATTTCTATGACAACTATCTTCTGGGCAAGCTAGACAGCTACAAGCTGATGATTGCCCAGTATACGAAGCGCATCCCTGTATTGCGTGATGGTAGAGATTTCGAAATGTGGCAATATACGGGTAAGGGCAGACTCAACGGAATAAACGGCTATGTTGACAAAAGCCGTTTCATGGGGCGCCACAAGCTCAGAGAAATCAGATTCAGACATCGATAGTACTTGGAACCCTGAACTTGGAACTTTATGATTAGCTTCAAGGTAAAGAGTGGATAAGGTCTGGAAGTAGAGAAGCATGAATTATATAAGTAAATTAATAAACACAAAATAGAATTATGGCAATTATAAAATGTCCGGAATGCGGACGCCAAATTAGCGATAAAGCACCTACCTGCCCTAGTTGCGGGGTAGAAATAGCAGGCAAAATTACCAAATGCCCAAATTGTGGCGAGATTTATTTCAGCAACCTGGAAATGTGTCCTAACTGCCATGAGCTGAATCCTTCGCTCACAAGAATGACGCCTCCGACAGGAATGAGCCAGCAGACTCCTGCCAGCCAGGCTTCTATGACTCAGCAGCAAGAAGCTGAAAACGCAGCCAGACAGAATGCAATCAGACAAGAAGAAATCCGCCGTCAGGAGGCTCTCAGGCAGGACGCTCTCAGGCAGCAGGCTCGTCCACAGACACCTGTCAGAACAGCAACACCTCCTACTCCACCCGTTCCTCCGGTTCGCCCACAGCAATCTAATTCTCAGAACGGCGGAAACGGCGAGGGAACCCAGGAAAAGAAAAAAAGCAACCGTGGCGTCATCATCATCTCTCTGATTTTCGCCTTCCTCGTTTGTGGCATTTTCTACTATTTCTATGATAGTGCCAATAAGAATAAGGAACTGGAAGCTTACGAATATGCGATGCAGAGTAGCGACCCGATGGTTCTGCAGAGTTACCTAGATACTTACAAAGATGCTGACGAGGCGCATCGTGATTCCATCATGGCTCACCTCGAACTTCTGAAACAGACCGATCAGGACTGGACCAACGCCGTAGTAAGCGGTTCGAAAGAGGCCCTGCAGGCTTATCTCGACAAATACCCAAACAGTCCACACAAGCAGGAGGTTTTGAACAAGATAGATTCCATCGACTGGAATGTGGCCAAGAATGCTGATAATGTAGAAGCTTACCAGGCTTATCTCGCCGCTCATGCTGACGGTTCGCATATCGAAGAGGCTGAGAATGCGATGAAGAAAGCCAAGAGCAGAGATTTGCAGCCTGAAGAGAAAGATATGGTAAGCAGTCTGTTCCGCCATTTCTTCCAAAGCATCAATACCCGCGATGCTGATGGTTTGCAGGCTTCATGCGAAGACATTCTCTCTTCGCTTCTGGGTAAGAATTCTGCTACCAAGGCAGATGTTGTTACCTTTATGAATAAGCTTTATAAGGAAGATGTGACCAACCTGAACTGGTTCCTCACCAACGATTATAAGATCAAGAAGCGCGAGGTGGGTGACGAAGATTATGAATATCAGGTTCAGTTCTCAGCACGTGAGGAAGTTCAGCTTACCGACGGTACTAAGAAAACCAACCATTTCAAAATCAACGCAACCGTTTCGCCAGACGGCAAGGTTTCTGCGTTCAACATGTCGAAGATTAATGCCGCAGAATAATAAATAGAGACTCATCTGAGACGAAGCGATTTTTATTTCAGAGAATCGTTTAAAAATAAATATAATAAAAAATGCCCTGCAAAATCAGGAACTTCATTTCTGAATGTTCCCTTCTTGCAGGGCGTTTCTTTTTACCTTCATGTTTCGGGAAGGTTCTCATGTCCGAGAACCCGTTCCCTTCTTTTAGAAATTACTTTGCATCCTTCATCTGACGGAGCAAATCTTTCTGCTTATCATTCAACCCGGTTGGCAACTTCACGTTGTAAGTAATCATCAGGTCGCCAAAGGTTCCGTCACCTCGGTCGTATCCTTTTCCGCGAACACGAACCTTCGTGCCATTCTGCGTTTCCGGCTTAATCTTCAGTTTGATTTTAGAACCATTACTCAATTTAATGATTCCTTCGCCGCCCAGCAGAGCCGTATAAAGGTCGATATTCACATTCATGTTCATTTCGCCGTTATTGGCACGACCATTCTGGCCGCAACCGCCGCCACAACCACCAGTACCGAAATCAGCACCAGCTCCGTAGCCAGCCCCATTAAAGCCGCTACCATAACCGGCAGAACCATTAAAACCGCCGAAATTGCCGGAACCGAATCCATCAGCAGACTGCTGGCTTCTTCCACGACCTCCGAAGAGATTTTCGAAGAAGCTGGAGAAACCTCCGCCTCCGCCAAACTGGCTGAAGTCGAAACCCTCGAATGGATTTCCACCTGCTCCACCATAGCTTCCGGAACCGCCTGCACCACCAGCTCCGCCGAAACCGCCGAATGCATCAGCATTCTTCCATTGTTCGCCATACTGGTCGTATTTAGCACGCTTATCTGGGTCAGAAATCACCTCATACGCCTCGTTCAGCGCCTGGAACTTAGCCTTCGCCTTCGGGTCGTTAAGGTGCAAATCTGGGTGAAACTGTTTTGCACGTTTACGATACGCAGCTCTCACATCCTTCTGCGGAATGTTCTTGTCTACGCCGAGAATCTTGTAATAATCAACAAATGCCATATTATAAAACCTCCTATTTTTTAGTTTTTAAAAAATATCCAACAAAAAGTATGCCTATTTAAGTTCTTTTTTGTACTTTTGCAGAGAAAATAAGAAACAGAGCTCAACTGATGGGCTTCCATTACTCAAAAGTAATACATTAATTAATATGAAACAATTATTTGCTGCGCTTCTTCTGGCGCTAACTTTCAATTCACAAGCTATGGCACAACAACGTACCGTAAAACTGAGAGTGATAGAGACAAGCGATGTGCACGGCTCTTTCTTCCCTTACGATTTCATCAACCGTAAGCCAAAAGCAGGAACCCTGGCGCGCGTTTCTTCCTACGTCAATAATCTGCGAAAAGACTACAAGGATAACCTCATCCTCTTGGAGAATGGCGATATTCTGCAGGGACAGCCTACCTGCTATTATTATAATTATGTAAACACAGAGGCTAGAAACGTAGCTGCCGATGTGGTCAACTACATGAAGTATGATGCGCAAGTGTTTGGCAATCATGATGTTGAAACGGGTCATCCGGTTTACGACAAATGGATAAAAGAACTCAATTGCCCAGTTCTTGGTTCCAACATCATCAGCACTTCTACAGACCAGCCATACGTTAAGCCTTATCTCATCCTGAACCGCGAGGGCGTGAAGGTGGCAGTCTTGGGAATGATTACTCCTGCCATTCCAAACTGGCTCACGGAGAATCTCTGGAGCGGACTGAAATTTGAAAATATGGTAACAAACGCCCGCAAATGGGTGAAGTATCTCCAGGAGAATGAAAAACCGGATGTTATCATCGGCCTCTTCCACAGCGGAAAAGACGGAGGCATTCAGACTGCCGAATATGATGAAGACGCCTCTATCAAGGTGGCAAAAGAAGTGCCAGGCTTCGACCTCATTCTCTTCGGCCACGACCATACGCGCGACAACGAAACCGTAACCAATACTGATGGAAAACAGGTGGTTTGCCTGGATCCTGCCAACAACGCCATTAGCGTGGCTGATGCAGAAATAACCCTCACCCTCAACAAGAAAAAGGTGAACGGAAAGAAGCAGCTGGTGGTAACTGACAAAAAGGTGACAGGCAAGATTGTGGATGTGACAGATTGTCCTATCGACGAGGATTTCATGAAGACTTTCGAACCTCAGATTGCGGAAGTAAAGAAATATGTGGGCAAGCAGATTGGCAACTTCAAGACTACCATCTACAGCCGCGACCAGTTCTTCGGCAGTTCTGCCTTCAACGATTTCATCCTCAACCTCCAGTTGCAGATGACAAAAGCCGACATTTCGTTCAACGCTCCCCTTCAGTTCAACGCGGTTCTGAAAGCCGGCCCAATCTACGTGAGCGACATGTTCAATCTCTATAAATATGAGAACCAGCTCTACGTAATGCGCATGACGGGCGAAGAAATCAGAAAGCATCTGGAAATGAGTTACGACCTCTGGGTGAACACCATGAAGAGCCCGGACGACCATCTTCTGCTGCTCGATGAAAAGACCGTTGGCGACCAGCAACGCCTCGGCTTCAAGAATCTCTCGTTCAACTTTGATAGTGCTGCGGGAATCGATTACGAAGTTGACGTAACCAAGCCAGATGGCGAGAAGGTGAAGATTCTGCGCATGAGCAACGGCGAACCTTTCGATGAGAAGAAATGGTACAAGGTAGCCGTTAACAGCTATCGTGGAAATGGCGGCGGCGAACTCCTAACCAAGGGTGCCGGAATCCCGAAAGACAGTCTTGAAAGCCGAATCATCTATCGCAGCAAGCGCGACCAGCGTTACTATCTGATGGAAGAAATTGAAAAGATGGGAACGGTTGATGCAAAACCAAACAACAACTGGAAGTTTGTGCCGGAAGCATGGACCAAGCCAGCTGCCCAGCGCGATTTCGAATTGCTGTTCGGTAAGAAGGAATAGCTCCTCGAAACGCTTCTGGAAAAGCATATTATAAAGTTCAAAGTAAAAAAGCAAATAAGTTCAAAATAAAGAATGAAGTATTGGTTTATATTTTGCAAGACTGATCTCTTGCTCGAAAAGAAAGAAGACGGAACCTATACGATTCCTTGTTCAGAAGAGAGTCCAATCCCAACAAAGCCTTGGACTCACATTCTCAATATTACCCCGATGGAAGACGGAACAGAGGTGAAGACCTTCACCATTCCTGAGCCCGTTACCGGCAATCCGAAGTACGAAATGTGCGGCTTGCGCCCTAGTTTCTACAAACTCTCTCCTGCCCTTTACCAGAAAGCAGGAAAGTGTCAGGAACTCAACTATTGGGACATGAATACCCAATTCTGCGGCGTTTGCGGAGCTCCGATGAAAATGGCAACCGACATCAGTAAGAAATGTACTGAATGCGGCAAACAGGTCTGGCCTTCGCTTGCCACAGCCATCATCGTTCTGATTAAGAAAGATAATCAGGTCTTGCTGGTACACGCTCGCAATTTCAAGGGAAATTTCGACAGTCTGGTGGCTGGTTTCGTTGAGACTGGCGAGAATCTGGAAGAGGCGGTTCATCGTGAAGTAATGGAAGAAACCGGTCTGACTATCAAGAACTTGAAATATTTCGGTTCCCAGCCTTGGCCTTATCCGAGCGGTCTGATGATTGGCTTCTCGGCAGAATATGTAGATGGAGAAATTCATCTTCAGAAAGAAGAACTCTCTCGTGGTAAATGGTTCACGAAAGAGAATCTCCCTATTCTCCCAGAGAAACTTTCCATCGCCCGAAAACTCATCGACGCCTGGCTGGCGGACAAACTCTAATAATGAGGACAAACTCTAAAAGTGAGGATAAACTCTAAAAAATGATGAAAGAGAAACTTTGGAATGCAAACTACATCAAGGTGATGACTACCAACTTTCTGTTGTATTTCGCCTTCTATCTGCTCACACCTTTGCTCCCTCTCTATCTGAGCGAAAATTTTGGAGCCACGAAAGATGTGATTGGAATTGTGCTGAGCGGCTATACGGTTGCCGCCCTCATCATTCGTCCGTTCAGCGGATATGTGGTTGACAGCTTTTCGCGCAAGAAGGTTCTGATGGTCTGTCTCACGGCCTTCGCCATCTTCTTTGCCGGCTATATTGCAGCCAGCACCATCCTGATGTTTGCCATCTGCAGAACCCTGCACGGAGGTCCGTTCGGAGCCGTAACGGTTGCCAACAGCACCTGCGCCATCGACGTTCTTCCGGCAAGTAGGAGAAATGAAGGAATCGGACTCTACGGACTGAGCAACAATTTTGCCATGGCAATTGCTCCATCCATCGGAATCTATCTCCATAATGCGGTAGACAGTTATATGATTCTCTTCTGGATAGCTTTCATCGTGGCGATTGCCTCAGTTGTGATTGCAGGAACCATCCGCCTCCCCGAAAAGGAAATCGTTAAGAACAAGGAGAAGCTTTCTCTCGACCGCTTCTTCCTGACGCGTGCCTGGCTTCTTGCCATCAATATCGCCATGTTCGGTTTCTGCTGGGGCGTTCTGAGCAATTATCTCGCAATCTACAGCAAGGAGGAACTCGGAATTACGGGCGGAACGGGCACTTATTTTGCCCTTCTTTCCATGGGCCTGTTCCTGTCAAGATTGCAGGGAAGAAAAGCCTTGAGCCAGGGAAAACTTACCCAGAATGCGGCCGAAGGAATGCTGCTTTCGCTTGTCGGTTTCATCATCTTTGTTGCCGTCAAGCACCCGGTAGCCTATTATCTTTCGGCTTGTCTTATCGGCCTGGGCAACGGTCATCTTTACCCAGCCTTCCTCAACATGTTTATTAATGTGGCTCGTCACAACCAGCGTGGAACGGCAAACAGCAGCATTCTTACAGGTTGGGATTTGGGCTTCGGAATCGGCTGTCTGCTAGGCGGAGTTGTGGCAGAACATTTCGGTTACAACGGAACATTCTGGATGGTTGCTATAGAAAATGCAGCTTCCGTTCTCCTCTTCTTCGCCGCTTCGAAACAATTCTTTGAGAAGAGACGCAGAGAATAGAAAACAGTTGATAAAGAGAAATATAAGATTACGAATAAAAAAAGAGCACTTCATCCGAGACAGAAGAAAGTCTCAGGCGAAGTGCTCTTATTTTTATCTTACTTTTCTGTTTTTAGAAAGGAAGATCATCTGCGCTACCACCCTCTGCTGCAGGAGCTGCAGGCTGAACTGGAGGGAATGCTGCAGTTGCGCCATTAGCAGGAGCTGCTGGCTGAGCAGGAGCTACAGGAGCACCTACTGGAGGAAACGCACCTGGCTGCATTCCGCCCATAGCACCAGCAACGGCGTTAGGGTCAACACGCTGGATGTTCCAGGCACGGACGCTGTTGAACCAACGGCCCTGATACTCGTGAGCATCAATATCGAAAGAAACCAGAAGTTCCTCTCCACTCTGAATGTTGAACTGAGCCAGACGGTCTGCTCCGAAAACATCAAAGCACAATTTCTTTGGATACTGCTCGTGGGTTTCAATTACGAACGACTGAGCTTTCCACTCTCCTCTTGCAGAGACGCCGCTTTTTTCAGGCAAAACGGCAATAACTTTTCCTTGTAATTCCATATGATAATATTTAAAGTTTTTCCTTTGTTTAAAGGGTGTTTTTTTCTTTCTGACTGCGAAATTACTAAAAATAGTTCAAAAACTAGAACTTTTCTCCAATTATTTTTGCTTATCAGCGATATTTTTTGTATTTTTGTGCTCAATTAGGTGATATTGCCTAATTAAATTAAGGTGAAACAGAAAATAAAATAAAATTTAAATAAAATACTCATGAGATTTACAGTATCAAGTTCTGCATTGAGCAGCAAGCTCAACATGCTCGCAAAAGTGATTGGAAGCAAGAATTCGTTGCCAATCCTCGATTGTTTCCTTTTCCAAGTTGCTAACGGTGAAATGAGCATCACGGCTAGCGATAGTGATAATGTCATCAAGAGTACACTCGCTCTTACCGACCACGATGGAGAAGGTGAGTTTTGTGTGCCTAACCGCGTTATCCTCGATGCGTTGAAGGAACTGCCTGAGCAGCCTCTTCACTTCGATGTGGATGCTGCCGGAGAAGCCGTTGCCATCAAGATTGTTTACCAGAACGGTCTTTACAACTTCACAGGTCAGAGCGCAGAGGAATATCCTCGCACACAGAGCATGAACGATGCTTGCACCACCGTTTCTTTGCCTACAGAAATGCTGATCAACAACATTTCACGCTCGCTCTTCGCTACAGCCAACGATGAGTTGCGCCCTGTCATGAATGGTATTTACTTCGACCTGACAGCAGATGCTCTCGCTATCGTAGCAAGCGATGGTCACAAGCTGGTTCGCAGCAAGAACTTCACTATCAAGAGCGAATCTCCTTCAGCATTCAACTTGCCTAAGAAGCCAGCTTCTCTGCTGAAGAACATTCTGAGCAAGGACGGCGACGACGCTATCATCAAGTTTGATGACCGAAGCGCAGAAATCCGGTTTACTGACGGCGTTATGAGATGCAGACTGATTGATGGCCGCTACCCTAACTACAACTCTGTCATTCCAAACAACCCTAACGAGGTTACAGTAGACCGCAGAGGCTTGCAGAGTGCTTTGCGCCGCGTATTGCCATTTGCAAGCGAGAGCAGCCAGCTCATCCGTTTCCACATCGAGTCAGGCCGTTTCGAGGTTTCTTCTGAGGATATTGACTTCTCAACATCTGCAAAGGAACAGTTGTCTTGCGAATACAACGGCTCTCCTATCAGCATCGGCTTCAAGGGAAGCAGTCTGATGGAAATCCTGAGCAATCTCACCAGCGACAACATCATCATCCAGCTGGCAGACCCAAGCCGTGCCGGAATCATCGTACCAGCAGAACAGCCTGAGAACGAAGATATTCTGATGCTCATCATGCCTATGCTCCTTAACGACTAAAGGAGCACGGGCTTTCTCTGAAACAACAAAAAGAAAAGTATTTCTACAAAAATGAAACTCAATTTGACAAAGCCTCTGATCGTGTTCGACCTGGAGACAACGGGTCTTGACATGATCAAGGATCGTATTATACAGATTTCTTACATCAAGGTAATGCCTGATGGAACTGAAGACCGCAAGAACCTCTACGTAAATCCTTGCAAGGAGATTCCTGCCGAAGTAGTTGTCCTTACAGGCATCAGCAACGAAGATGTAAAAGATGCGCCAACCTTCAAGCAGCTGGCTGCCACATTAGAGAAGGAATTTACAGGTTGCGATTTCGCAGGCTACAATTCCAACCACTTCGATGTACCGATGCTCGCAGAAGAATTCCTGCGTGCTGGAATCGACTTCGATTTCAACAAGTGCCGTCTCATCGATGCGCAGACCATCTTCATGAAGATGGAACGCCGTAACCTGGCTGCTGCCTACAAGTTCTATTGCGGCAGAAAGATGGAGGAAGATTTCGAAGCTCATCGTGCAGATCAGGATACAGAGGCTACTTACCGCGTGCTCATGGGCGAGCTCGACAAGTATGCTCCAGGCGTACAGGATGAACCTGAGCGCGTGCTCAACAACAATATGGATGAACTTGCCGATTTCTCTAAGCAGAAGGATAATGTAGATTTCGCCGGACGCATCGTTTGGGAAGAGGTAAAAGACGCCCAGGGCAACGTTGTAAACGATGAGAACGGAAATCCTTTGAAGCACGAAGTATTCAACTTCGGCAAATACAAAGGATGGGATGTGGCTGAGATTCTGACCAAAGACCCGGGATATTTTACATGGGTCTTGGGAAGCGATTTCACCAACAATACCAAGCAGGTACTTACCCGCATCCGCCTTCGTGAATTCAACAAGAGAATGGGAAAATAATTGTTACCGGACTTTCGCAAGCAGTTGAAGAACAAACCTTGCGAAAGTCGGATTTATTTCTTAACAGTTAGAAAAATTCATGTTAAAAGGAAAGAAAATCGTATTGGGCATTACGGGCTCTATTGCAGCCTACAAGTCTTGCCTCATCATAAGAGGTCTCATCAAGCGCGGAGCCGAAGTGCAGGTGGTCATTACGCCTGCAGGAAAGGAGTTCATCACTCCCATCACCCTTTCGGCTCTTACGCATAAGCCTGTGGTAAGCGAATTCTTCTCACAGCGCGATGGAACCTGGAATTCGCACGTAGACTTAGGTCTGTGGGCCGACGCCATGCTCATCGCTCCTTGCACAGCCTCTACCATGGGAAAGATGGCTCACGGAATTGCTGACAACATGCTCATCACAACCTATCTGTCGATGAAAGCGCCTGTTTTCATCGCTCCAGCCATGGACCTCGACATGTATAAGCATCCTTCTACCCAAGCCAACATGAAAACACTTCTGGGCTATGGAAATCACATCATAGAACCCGAAGTGGGATTCCTGGCAAGCGGACTGGAAGGAAAGGGACGCATGGAAGAACCTGATATTATCGTAGAATGCCTTGACAGATTCTTCGATGAACAGGCTCAGCAGAATGCAGAGACCGATGAAGCTGCATCAGAAAACTGCAAGGAAAAAGAAAGCGATAAGCGCGATTTGAAAGGCAAGAAGATCATGATTACAGCCGGACCAACTTACGAAAAGATTGACCCGGTACGTTTCATCGGCAATTATTCTTCCGGCAAAATGGGCTTTGCCCTTGCTGAAGAGTGCTGCCGTCGTGGTGCTGAGGTTACGCTGGTAGCAGGTCCGGTTTCGCTCAGCTGTTCCGAAGCCATTCATCGCATCGATGTAGAAAGTTGCGAGGAAATGTACCAGGCTGCCACACAAGCCTTCGCCTCAACCGATGCAGCCATTCTCTGTGCTGCTGTTGCTGATTTCAAGCCAAGCGAGATTGCAGACAGGAAAATCAAGCGCGAGAAAGATGATCTGGAACTCCGCCTCGTCCCTACTCACGATATTGCTGCAACCCTTGGCAAGATGAAACAAAAACATCAGCGAATTGTGGCTTTCGCCCTGGAAACCAACGATGAAGAGGCTAATGCACAGAAAAAGCGCAAAAAGAAAAATGCCGATTTCATCGTGCTTAACTCTACTCGCAATCCGGGAACCACATTCCGTACGGATGACAACCAGATAACGATTATTTCTGAAGAGGGTAAGAAAGAATATGAGAAGAAACCGAAAACTGAAGTGGCTCGCGACATTATCAACGAGCTGGCTCATCTCTTGTAGTCCCATCACATCAGCCGCTCAGGAGTTGCAGGCTAAGATTACCATCAACCATGCCCAGATTCAGGGCACGGAAAACCGGGTATTCGATAATCTGCAGCAAACTCTTGAGCAGTTTGTGAACGACAGGCAATGGACGAATCTTCAATTCAGGAAGAACGAACGCATCGTGTGCAACTTCAATATCACGGTAAGCAAGTATGATAAAGACCAGAATATCTTTACCTGCAAGGCGCTCATCCAGGCCAACCGTCCCGTCTACAATTCAGCCTATACGTCCACCTTATATAATAATGTGGATGAAAACTTCACGTTCAAGTTTGCCGAGTTCGACCAGCTGGAGTTTACCGAAGAGCGGATTGACAACCAGCTAACGGCTCTGCTCGCCTACTATGCTTACCTCATCATCGGTTTAGATCTTGACAGTTTTGCGCCTAAAGGTGGTGAAGACATTCTGCAACGTTGCATGAACCTCACCAACAACGCCCAGAATCTTGATTTTCCGGGCTGGAAAGCGTTTAGTGACAACAGAAACCGGTTCGCCATCATTTCCGATTATCTCGACGGAGCCATGGAACCTTTCAGAATGCTGCAATACAACTATTACAGAAAAGGGCTCGATGAAATGGCGAATAATGTGGAACGAGGCAGAACTGAAATCACCAACACCCTGCTCCAGGATCTGAAGAAGGCACGTACGGATAGACCGCTCAGTCTGCTGCCACAAATCTGGACCGACTATAAGAAGGACGAGCTTGCTAACATCTATCAGAAACATGGCACTCAGAAAGAGAAAGAAAGCATTTATGAGCTGCTCTTCTCCATCAATCCTTCTCAAAACTCATATTGGGACAAAATCAAGGAATAAGGCTACATGCAGAATGATTCGAGGCAACTTCCCGAATGATAAAGCAAAGATTCTTCCTAGATAGGTTAAGTTCCTTTAAAACAATAAGATAAGAAATTATGCTCAAGCAATTATACATCAAGAATTTCACGTTGATTGACGAGTTGGACATTCCTCTTTATCCAGGATTCTCAGTCATCACGGGCGAGACGGGTGCCGGAAAGAGCATCATTCTCGGAGCCATCGGACTGCTCCTGGGCAACCGTGCTGACAGCAAGGCCATCAAGGCAGGAAGAGACCGATGCGTGATAGAAGCCCACTTCGACCTGTCAAAATACGGAATGCAGGATTTCTTCGATGCTAACGATATTGATTATGATGCAGAAGACACCATCATCCGCCGCGAACTGACTGCTGCCGGAAAGAGCCGTGCCTTCATCAACGACACGCCCGTCCCCCTGAGCAAGATGAGAGAACTGGGCGAACAGCTTGTCGATATTCATTCGCAGCACCAGAACCTCCTGCTGCAGAAGGAAGACTTCCAGCTCAGCGTGGTCGACATTATTGCCCACGACGAAAAGCAGAAGAAGGCTTATCTTGCCGAATACAAGAACTATAAAAAGGCTAAGCAGCAGCTGGAAGACCTGAAAGCGGAAATCGCAAAGAACAGGGAGAACGAGGAATTCATGCGCTTCCAGTTTAAGGAACTGGATGATGCAAACCTGCAGGAAGGCGAACTTGAGCAACTGGAACAGGAAGCAGAAACCCTGAGCCATTCTGAAGACATCAAGACTGCGCTCTATGAGGCAGATAATGCACTCTCGGGCGAAGACGGCAGTATTCTCGACAAACTGAAAAATGCAGCCCAGCAGATTGACAACATCAAGGAGGTTTATCCGGATGTGAAAGAGGTGGCTGAGCGAATGCAGAGCAGCTATATAGAACTCAAGGATATTGCCCAGGAAATAAGCGGAAGCGTTGACAATATAGAGTTCGACCCGAACCGGCTTGAAACCATCAATTCCCGTCTCGACCAGCTCTACTCGCTCCAGCAGAAATTCCATGTGGAAAATGTAGAAGAACTCATCGCCACTCGCGAGCGAATCAACGAACAGTTGCAGCACATAGATAATGGAGATGAAGACATAGAAGAGCTGGAAAAGCAAGTTGGCCTTCTGCTTGCCAAGGCTGAAAAGCTGGCTGGTGATCTGACTGCCATCCGAACGAAATCGGCCAGAAAGATAGAAGAAGAAATGAAGAAACGTCTCATTCCTCTGGGAATTCCAAACGTCCGCTTCGAAATTTCATTCTCCGCCAAGCCGCTCAGTTCTGATGGTGTTGACAAGGTCAATTTCCTGTTCAGCGCCAACAAGAGCACGCTTCTCCAGCCGGTGAGTCAGGTTGCTTCCGGTGGAGAAATCGCCCGCGTCATGCTTTCTCTGAAGGCCATGATCAGCGGCGCCGTAAAACTGCCAACCATCATCTTCGATGAAATCGACACGGGAGTAAGCGGTAAGATTGCTGAAAAGATGGCGGAAATCATGACAGAGATGGGCAACCTGAACCGTCAGGTTATTTCCATCACACACCTGCCGCAGATTGCTTCCATGGGAACCCATCATTACAAGGTTCTGAAAGAAGAAACCGAAGAGGGAACGCTTTCTCACATGAAGGAACTCAACGAGCAGCAGCGTATAGAAGAAATCGCCCAGATGCTCAGCGGAAGCGACATTACGCCTGCTGCCCTGGCAAATGCTAAGGAGTTGCTCAATAAACATAAGCAACACAAATAAGATTATGAAAAAAATAAATATGATCATGATGGGACTGATGCTCGGAGCATCGTCCCTCTATGCCCAGCCGGGTTCGGTCCAGAAACTGGCTAAGAGCGTTTTCACCTTGACTACTTTCAATCAGAAAGGCGACATTATCGCCTCTACCCAAGGTGTTTTTATCGACAACAAGGGAACGGCAATCAGCACCTTTAAGCCATTTGTCGGAGCTGTAAAGGCTAGCGTTGTTGACGCTTCCGGCAAATCGATTCCTGTTGAGGCTATCATGGGAGCCGACGAGCTCTACGATGTGGCTAAATTCCGTATCAACGCCTCTACCGTTGCAGCCCCTATCGCAACCAAGGAATCGGCTGCTGGCGACAAGGTCTGGCTGGTTCCTTATTCTATCAAGAAGCCGGCTTACCAGCAGGAGGACATCAGCAGCGTAGAGAAGTTCAAGACTACGTACAACTATTACATCTTCTCGAATAGTGCTCCCGAAAATGCAGTAGGTTGTCCGTTTGCCAACAAGAACGGACAGGTCATCGGTCTGATGCACAGCAATGGTCAGGTAACGGCCATCGACGCCAACTACGCCAAGCAGCTGAAGGTAACCGGTCTTTCGAGTCTTGACGCAGCTCTTCGCGAAACCAGCATCCGTACAGCTCTTCCTGATACAGAGACCGAAGCGATGACGATGATGACTCTGAAGAAAGGCCAGACTACAGCTGATGTGTATGCGAAATATAGCGATGAGTTTATCAGCAAATTCCCTACTTCAGCCTTCGGTTACAAGGAGAAAGCCGCTTATCTGACGGATAAGGCAGAATATGATGCAGCTGCCAAACTGATGGAAGAAGGCATTAAGAAATCGGCTGCCAAGGATGAGGCTCATTCCAACTATGCCGACCTGATTTATCAGAAGATTATTTACAAGGGCGATTCTGTTTATAAGGACTGGACGCTTGATAAGGCCATAGCTGAGGCTCAGAAGGCATACGAAATCAAGGCTCAGCCTATTTACCGCCATCAGGAAGCGCAGATTAATTTTGTAAAGGGTGAGTATCAGAAAGCTTACGATACTTTCATGGATTTGACCAATACTTCACTTCTCAGCGGCGAACTCTATTTTGAGGCTGCCCAGGCTAAGAAGAATCTCAAGGCTCCTGCCAAGGAGATTGAAGTTTTGCTCGATAGTGCGGTAAGCGTTGGAAGCAAGACCGGAATGGTTGCGAATTATTATCTGGCACGTGGAGAATTTCTGAAGGAGCAGGGTGAATTCCGCCGCGCTATTCAGGATTATAATATGTACGATTCCATTGCCCGTCCTGTTTCGCCAGCCTTCTTCTACACCCGTTACCAATGCGAAACCAAGTTACGCATGTGGCAGCCAGCCCTGCTTGATATTGCCCGCACCTGTTACCTGGCTCCTAAAGAGCCTACATATTTTGCAGAATGGGCAAGTCTTGACTTGCGTGTAAAGCGTTATGATGAAGGAATCAGCGCAGCCACCCATTGCATAGAGTTGGCTCCTGAATATGCTGACGGCTACCTTCTCTTAGGTCTGCTCCAGAAGGAGAAAGGAAATAAGGAAGAGGCCATCAAGAACCTAAAGAAAGCCCAGGAACTTGGCGATTCCCGCGCTGGAGAATATCTCAAGAAAATGAAGTAATTATTTTAGTAATAAGTAAGAAAGTCCGTAGGCATTTTAACAGAACGCCTACGGACTTTCTTTTACATTTTAGTCATGTGGTAACCCAGCATTTTTAGCTCTACGGCTATTCCCATGAGGAACATCTGGTGAAGGGCGGCAACGAAACCACGGAAGGCTTCCTCGCTTCCAGGCTGCAGATTCAGATGAATCAGCTTGCTGTAAGAGCGCGAAGCACATTCTGCCACTACATTCGTAACAGCCTTATGCGCTTCCTCATTCAGCAGCAGAACCTTTTCGCAGATGTAATCATCCATGTGGTCGAAATCTATTCTGTCACGAAGATATTCATAATGATTCTCTACCTTGCTGTAGAGTTCCCAATCCTCATCCCAATACTTGGCAAGCGCCATTCCTACATACATGATCCAACCCAATGAAACCGTAGGATATTTGGCAAACTCGCGAATCGCATCAGGCAGATAACTCTCGCCTACTTTCTGCCACAGCTCTTCCAAATCCGGAGCTTCCGGCAAATGAGCATCTACCTTATCAATACCCAGCAGATATTGATAAAGATCTTCCTTGAAGATCGCTTCAAAATTCTTTTTCTCTTCCATTTATCTTTTCTTTTTCTAATATTTTTTTACTGAACTCTGCAAACCCTGATTCCTATCTGCACCGGATGTTTGTGCATGTAAGTATAAAGCGTCATCGGTTCATCAATCACTTTCTTGTGAATGCTGCTGGCGTTGAGCAGATGCAATCCGTCTTTGTGCCAGGAAGCAATACCGATGTGGGTCGTGTCGAGCCCCTTCTTGTTGGTAATGATGGCGATAATGTCACCATCGTGAATAGCGTTGCGGAAAACTGCCGTGTTGGCAATCTTACCCTTCGGAACATAACGGTAACGCTTGCCGTTCACACTCTGTTCCAGCTTTCTGATTCCCGATTTCCATTCCGGATGAGCCTTAAGCATCTTATAGCTCGAAACATGCGTACTCATCCAGTTGATGTTCACGGTCTGAACAGCTGAGAAAGGAGGATTGGGCGCAATATTCTTCACGATTCCCTCGCGCTCGTTTGCATCCATCCAAATCGTGAAATAATGCTGGCGCTTCACATAGGAAACCTCTCCGCTCACATAACGCACATTTCGGAGATGTTCACAGAAAGCCGAGAAAGAAGTCTCGTTCTTCTTGGCGCACAGGGTGAGCGCCGTAACCATCTCTACGTATGTGGTGCAGTCCAGCTCACGGGTGTTCACGATGAGCACCTCTTCCTTCGTCCGGTCCAGCGTGCCGCCCACATAAGGAACGCCCGCCATCTGCTTGCCGAACCAGAGCATCCAACTGGCAGGTTTCTTCTTCATCGCCCTTGCCTGCTGCAGCAGTCCTACAATCCGCAGACTGTCCTGCCGCTGATAAACCACATTCACCCTGGCTTCTCCCGGAACAGCCAGCACGCAAGCCAGCACGACAGCTGCCATTTTCGTAAATATTTTCATCTCTTCTCTTTTATATGTTAATGATGACGTTTCCTGCCGAAGTTCACACCCACATAAATATTGAGTGAGCCAAACGAATTGTTGGTAGAAAACTGTTTTTTCTTATAGTTGTAGGAATGGATGATGGTGCTGGCGCCCGCGTACCAATGCGTGTTGTTCCACACAATACCGAAACGGCCTATTCCATCCAGGTTCACATTCTTGAAACTGAAGTTGGTAATGTCCAGATGTTCCCTTTCATTATCCGATTTCGAGCTGTTGTAAGCCACACCTACCGAGAGCGAAGCGTTGAAGAGCCAGTTCTTGGCGAAAACCCAGTTGTAAGCATAGCCGCAGGTTACGTTCACATCGCTGTATTTCACCTTACTGAACATCAGCGAACTGTCTATCTTGGCTTCCGGAGTTCCTCCGTTTGTCAGATTTTTGTTCAGCCGTTCATCTACAAGATTTGTCAGTTTATCCCAGTCCACCTCCAGTTCATGCTCCGTGTAACCGATTCCCAGAAGCATGGAACCGGCACTTCTCCGCTGCACCGTACTCTGCGAATAGGCGGCAGGATAAGAGAAGCGGCGATGGTTGAAGATGTAATAAAGATTGAATCCCTTGATGCTCGATTTGAAACCGTCGAAAGGAGCCTTGCGGATAGGGTTACAATCGATGTGCTCACCCAGATTCATCCGCAGAACATGATAGTCATTTCCCGTCTGTCGCCAGAACAGGTCTATTCCCAGCAGACTGCTGTAGAGGCTCAGGTCAAACTCCTTTTTATTAGTGTGGTTATTCCTGAAATTAATGTGCTTCAGGTCGAACGTATAACCCAGAAACACCCATCGCCAGCCCAGATAAGGCCCCAGGCGGTAAGAAGGATCAGGCGAGAAGGAAATGCTCTGTCCTTCGCTGTTTCTGAGCGTATATTCCTCGTAGGTATTGGTGTTCTGCAGCATCACCGTATAATTGTAATGCTGGTCTTCTATATAAGCCGAATCCGTACTGTTGAATTCTCTGAAGAACCGGGTGAACACATCTCCCACCTGATGGAAGAAGGTTTTGCGATGGCGCTCTTTCACGAGGCTGTCCTGGGAATTGGACATGAACATCGTCTTGTTGAAGAGCGTTCCCAGCATGGTAGAATCCACGGGCTCCCCTGCCCTTGCCGAAGTGCAGGCAAGAGAACAGATAAATCCTACTATACAGAAACATCTCTTCATAACTTACGCTCTAATCCAGATGATGATTTTGTAAAAAATCAGTTCTTCCACAATACTCGGTCCAGCACCCAGTTGACAGCCGTAGCCGAAACGCTGGTGCAGTCGCATTTTCCTATTCCCTGCAGATGCTGAATCACACTCTTGATGAGTGGCAGCTGCACATAAGGCGGATTCGGAACCGTAATCAAGTTCTTTCCTTCGCTCGTAATCACTTCTATCGGCTGGTAAGTGAACACCGAGAATGAGAGCGAACCTTTCTCGCCAATCACCTCGATGCAGTCTTCCTTCGCACTCTCATGTCCCACGAAGCACCAGCTTCCGCTGCCCGGAATTCCGCTCTCAAAGAAGAAGCACGCCGAGAGCGTATCTTCAGCCTGATAAAGATGCGCTCTGTTGGCAGGATAGCCGTGCGCACGGGTAATCACACCAAACAGATTCTGGAGCAAATCTATCTGATGAGGAGCCAGGTCGTAGAAATAGCCGCCGCCCGCAATATCCGGCTGCAGTCGCCAAGGCATTTCCTTGCCGCTCTGAAAGTCGAGATCGCGCGGAGGAACCGAGAAGCGCACCTGAACATTCACCACGTTACCGATGGTTCCGCTCTCGATAATCTCCTTTACCTTCTGGAAATAAGGAAGATAACGGCGATAGTAAGCTACAAAGCAGGGAACACCCGTCTGCTCGCTGATGCGGTTGATGCGGATGCAGTCGTTGTAGCTCGCTGCCAGCGGTTTCTCTATGTAGCAGGGTTTGCCCGCACGCATCGCCATGATAGCGAAGGTGGCGTGAGAAGAAGGTGGCGTGGCGATGTAAACAGCATTCACATCGGGATCTTCTATCAATTCCGATGCATCCGTGTACCATTTGCGCACATGATGGCGCTCAGCATAGCTGCGTGCCTTGTTCTCGCTTCGGCTCATCACAGCCACCACCTGCGAACCCTCCACTTCGTTGAAAGCCGGTCCGCTTTTCTTTTCGGTTACTTCTCCGCAGCCGATAAATCCCCAATTAATCTGTTTCATTCTCTGTTGGTTTATTCTCTCCCGAAAGATTATTCTCCGGCGAGAGATTTGTTGATTTCGTCAATATAGTCGAGCACCTCGTCGCGTCCCATCTTCTTTTCACTACTGGTAATGAAATAAGGTGGAAGTGCTTCCCAGCGGTCTTCCAGCGCATGCATCCATTTCTCCGCATTCATGCGAGCCTTGACCGGACCCAACTTGTCGGCCTTGGTAAAGACGATGCAGAAAGGAACGCCGCTTTCGCCCAACCAGTCTACAAACTCGCGGTCTATCTTCTGCTGGTCGTGGCGCACGTCGATGAGCACAAAGACATTAGCCAACTGCTGGCGCTGCAGAATATAACTGCTTATCATTTGTTCCAGCTGCTTCTGTACGGTCTTCGAACGCTTGGCAAAACCATAGCCAGGAAGGTCAACCAGATACCATTCGTTGTTGATGATGAAGTGGTTGATAAGCAGCGTCTTACCCGGAGTGGCTGAAGTCTTAGCCAAACCCTTGTGGTTGCAGAGCATATTGATGAGGCTCGATTTTCCCACATTACTTCTGCCGATGAAAGCATATTCAGCCTTCGTATCTTTCGGACACATGCTCACTCGTGGAGCCGATATTGTAAATTCTGATTTCTTAATTTCCATTCTTTCTATTTTCTTTTATAAATGTTTATTATTAACGGCCGCACATCAACTAATCATAAAGTTCAATGTTCAACGCTCAAAGTCCAAAGTCTAGAGCATTTCAGCCAGTTCCAGCCATCTCATTTCCTTCTCATCAAGTTCATCCTTGATTTCAGGCAGGCGCTTGCTTTTCTCCGTCAGTTCCTCAACCGATAGATTTCCGCTGCAGAGTTCCTCTTCCAACTTTTTCTGCTCTTCGGTGAGCTTATCTATTTCCTGGGTCAGCTGCTCATATTCGCGCTTCTCCTTGTAACTCATCTTGCGCTTGTTCTCAAAATTGGCGTCGCGCTTGGCCGTGCCAGCTCCGTCGCTTTCTGCCGTAGCATTTCCGTTCTTTGCCGGTTTCGCCTGTTCTGCCTCGTCCTTCGCCTGCATCCGGCTCCATTCCCTGTACTGCGTATAGTTGCCTGGGAAATCCTGTATTTCGCCTTCGCCCTTGAAAACCAGCAGATGGTCTACTACCTTGTCCATGAAATAGCGGTCGTGGCTCACCACGATGACGCAACCCGCAAAATCCTGAAGATATTCTTCCAGTACCTGCAGCGTCTGGATGTCGAGGTCATTGGTCGGCTCGTCCAGCACTAGGAAATTCGGATTCCTCATCAGCACCGTACAGAGGTAAAGCTTGCGCTTCTCGCCGCCGCTCAGCTTGTAAACGTAGTTGTGCTGCTCCTCGGGCGTAAAGAGGAAGAATTGCAGAAACTGCGAAGCCGTCATGTGCTTGCCGCCGCCCAGATCTATGTAATCGGCAATCTCCGTAATCACGTCAATCACCTTCTGGTCTTCACGGAATTTCAGTCCCTCCTGCGAGAAATAGCCGAAGCGAACCGTCTCGCCGATGTCAAACTTGCCGCTGTCGGGCTGAACCTCGCCCAGCAGCATCTTGATGAAGGTCGATTTTCCCGTTCCGTTATTACCCACAATACCCATCTTCTCGAAGCGGGCAAAGTTGTAGTAGAAGTTGTCGAGAATCACCTTCTTCTGTCCCCTGTCGTCGAAAGCCTTGCTCACATACTGGCATTCAAAAATCTTCGAACCTATATAAACGGTGGAAGCCTTCAGCCTTACCTGCCGGTCTTCGATGCGCTGCTTCGCCACCTTCTCCAGCTCGTAGAAAGCATCCTCGCGGTATTTCGCCTTGTGTCCGCGAGCCTGAGGCTGGCGGCGCATCCAGTCGAGTTCCCTTCGGTAGAGATTCTTCGAGTGCTGAATTTCGGTTCTCAGATTGTCCATTCTCTCCTGCCTCTTCTCTAGATAATAAGCATAATTGCCGCGGTAGGTGTAGATGGTGCGGTCGTCGAGTTCCAGAATCGTATTGCACACCTTGTCCAGGAAGAATCGGTCGTGCGTAACCATGAAGATGGTCTTGTTGCCGCGATTCAGATAACCTTCCAGCCACTCTATCATCTCCAGGTCCAGATGGTTGGTCGGCTCGTCCAGCATCAGGAAGTCGGGTTCCGTAATCAGCACATTCGCCAGCGCCACTCGCTTCTGCTGTCCGCCGCTGAGCTGTCCCATCGGCTGTTCCAGGTTGGTAATGTGCAGCTGGGTGAGAATCTGTTTCGCCTTCAGCACCTTCTCCGGATCATCCTCATGATTGAAGCACGCCTGCAGCACACTTTCCTCCGGATCAAACTGCGGCGACTGCTCCAGATAGCCCACCTTCAAGTCGCGTCGGTAGATGATGTCTCCGCTCTCATGCCCCTCTTTATCCATCAGCACCGACATGAGCGTAGACTTTCCCGTGCCGTTTCTCGCCACGAGTCCCACTTTCTGTCCTTCAGCGATAGAGAAGGAAATATTATCAAAAAGAACCTGTGCACCAAAGCGTTTGGTGAGGTTTTGAACGTCTAAATAGGGTATTTGACTAGCCATTTTTATTTTTTTTGTGCAAAGATAGGCAAAATATTTGGCAGAAACAAATTTTTTAATTATCTTTGCACACGAATTTATCAATCAATACCGTGTTTCCATTCAGAAACGCGACATTTCAGAAAGAAAATCATTAATATACAATATATAATATATGTATAGCAAAGAAGAATTACAAGCAAAGAGTGTCGTTCAGTTGAAGGACATTGCCAAGGAACTTGGAGCCAAGGTAAAAAAGAGCGATAACAAGGGAACTATCGTCTATGCCATTCTCGACGCCCAGGCAGAACAGTCAGCTCCTGAAGCAGCCCCTAAGCGCAAGCGCACCCGCATTGCAACCAAGAAAGAAGACCGTGTTTATTCCGTACACGGTAATGAAGGAGAGAATTTCGACGTGCAGAAGAACCAGGTACTGGGTCCTAACGGCGGCGAGACTGCTCCTCAGGCTATGAACGAAACTGCCCCAGCCCCAGCGGTTGAGGAAGAAATCCAGTTCAGCCCGGCAGAGCAGAGTTTACAATCATCTGCCCAGAAGCAGACTCTAAACCAATCAGGCGAAGACATCGAGGCTCAGGTACTTGCCAACTTCCCGAAACACCGCGGCAGAAGAAGCAAGGCTGAACTCGAAGCCATTGCAGAAGCCAGAGCAGCTGCCATCAGAAAGCATCAGGCGGTAAAAGCCGAGATAGAAGCGCAGATGGCGAAAGATGCACAGGAGACGGCTAACCAGCAGGCTGCTACTGAGGCAGAACAGCCGGAAGAGGCAACAGCCGATAACCAGCAGACTGCTCCTGAGCAGGCAGCACCTGAGCAAGCTGCCGTTCCTGAAGAGCAGTTCTCTGCCGGAAACGCTGAGAGCGCTAACATCAGCGGCGATTTGCAGGCGATGCTCCAGGCTAAGATGAATGCACAGAACGCAGCAGCAGCAGCAGCTCCAGCTCCGGCAGCCGCTCCGGCTCCAGCTGAGGAGGCAAAGGAAGAAGTTACTGAAAAAACTGCAACCGATAAGAAACCGGAGTCAGCTCCTATCCACTATACTGAAGGTATGAAGGTAGAACTCGATGCAGACGGAACCTGGAAGGGTGATCCGGGCGATGGAACCGATTTCATCCCGGTAGTCGACATTCCTATCGAAGACCAGGCTGCCATTCCTACTGTCGACATCTTCGACCGTCCTACCACTCCGCAGACTTCTCACCAGCACACACCTGCTGCTGCCCCTGCAGCCAAGAACAAGCAGGAAGCACCAGCCTACGATTTCAGCAATCTCGTGAAATCCAACGGTGTGCTCGAAGTGATTTCAGAGGGCTACGGATTCCTGCGCAGCAGCGATTACAATTACCTTTCTTCACCGGACGATGTTTATGTAGCATCCAGCTTCGTCAAGAAGTTCGGTCTGAAGACTGGCGATGTCATCGAGTGCAAGGTGCGTCCGCCTCACGAGGGCGAGAAATACTTCCCGCTCACCAGCATCATCAAGATTAATGGCCGTGACCCGTCAGAGGTTCGTGACCGTGTTCCTTTCGAGCACCTCACCCCACTCTTCCCTGATGAGAAGTTCAATCTCTGTGGCGACCGCCGCACCACCAATCTCAGCACCCGCATCGTAGACCTCTTCTCGCCAATCGGTAAGGGTCAGCGTGCGCTCATCGTGGCTCAGCCTAAGACCGGCAAGACCATCCTCATGAAGGATATTGCCAACGCCATCGCAGCCAACCATCCTGAGGCTTACCTCATGATGCTGCTCATCGACGAGCGTCCTGAGGAGGTTACCGACATGGCCCGCACCGTGAATGCAGAGGTTATCGCCTCTACCTTCGACGAGCCAGCAGAGCGCCATGTCAAGATTGCCGGAATCGTGCTCGAGAAGGCTAAGAGAATGGTAGAATGCGGACACGATGTTGTCATCTTCCTCGATTCCATCACCCGTCTCGCCCGTGCCTACAACACCACAGCTCCTGCATCTGGTAAGGTGCTCACCGGTGGTGTAGATGCAAACGCCCTCCAGAAGCCTAAGCGTTTCTTCGGTGCTGCGCGTAACATCGAAGGCGGCGGTTCGCTCACCATCATCGCTACAGCCCTCATCGATACAGGTAGTAAGATGGATGAAGTCATCTTCGAGGAGTTCAAGGGAACAGGTAACATGGAGTTGCAGCTCGACCGCTCACTCAGCAACAAGCGTATCTTCCCTGCTGTCAACCTCATTTCTTCGTCTACCCGTCGCGACGATCTGCTGCAGGACAAGACAACGCTCGACCGCATGTGGATTCTGCGCAAGTATCTGTCCGACATGAATTCTATCGAGGCGATGAGCACCATCCACAAGAATATGCAGCATACTCGCAACAACGACGAGTTCCTGCTCTCTATGAATTCATAACCCCTCATCCGGGTTTAACCATATCTGAATATCCGGCAAAAGGCTCCGTTTATCGGCAGTCTTTACTAGATATAAAAGAAGAGAGATCTGAAAGAGAAGGGCAAGTTCCATTTCCGGGATTTGCCCTTCGTGCTTTTTTACTGTTTAAAATCATTAAAAAAATATCGCATTTCATTTTTTATTCGTATCTTTGCTTGTCTAAACACAGAGGGGCGCAAAGCCCTGATATAAATAATGTATAACTTAAAATCAAAAGAACCATGAGCAAATATTTTGCAGAATCAGAATTGATTATCAATGAAGACGGAAGCTGCTTCCACCTTCATCTACGCCCGGAACAAGTGGCTGATAAAGTAATCCTCGTTGGCGACCCAGGTCGCGTAGCCCTCGTAGCCTCCCATTTCGATGAGAAGGAATGCGAAGTTTCAAGTCGGGAATTCCACGCCATCACCGGCACATATAAAGGTAAGCGAATCACCGTGCAGAGCACCGGAATAGGATGCGATAATATCGATATAGTAGTCAACGAGCTCGATGCGCTGAAGAACATCGATTTCAAAACCCGCACCGAGAAACCCGAGCACACCACGCTCACCCTCGTGCGCATCGGAACCTGCGGCGGTCTGCAGCTCAACTGCCCTGCCGGAACCTTCGTAGCCTCGCAGAAGAGCATCGGTTTCGACGGACTCATCAACTTCTATGCCCGTCGCAACGAAATCTGCGACCTCGAAACAGAGGCAGAATTCAAGCGCCAGGTAAAATGGAACGACCAGATTGGCAACCCATACTGTGTAGACAACAATCCGGAACTGCTCAACCAGATAGCCGGCGATGATATGGTACGCGGAATCACCATAGCCTGTGGCGGTTTCTACGGACCTCAGGGCCGCGAACTCCGTGCCCCACTTGCCGACCCGGAACTTAATCAGAAGATTGAAGCTTTCGAGTATAACGGTCTGCGCGTCAACAACTTCGAGATGGAGAGTTCAGCCCTCGCCGGTCTTTCCCTTCTCCTCGGTCATAAGGCATTAACCTGCTGCATGGTCATCGCCAACCGCCGTGCCCTCAGCGCCAACACCGGCTACAAGAGCACCATCGACAATCTCATCAAGGTCGTATTAGATAGAATTTAAACAATAAAAAAATGAATCAAGAAGAATGTATCTGCGCCCTGGCAACCCCAGCCGGCGGTGCTATCGGAATCATCCGACTCAGTGGCTCCGACGCCATTACCCTCACCGACAAAATCTTCCAGTCTGCCAACGGCAAATCCCTGGAAGAAGCCAAGCCCTACACCCTGCATTATGGCGAAATCAAGGATAAGGATGGCAACACCATCGATGATGTACTGGTGAGCGTGTTCCGTGCACCCCACAGTTATACAGGCGAGAACTCCACCGAGATTTCCTGTCATGGCAGCCGATACATTCTTCAGCAGGTTCTCCATCGCTTTACGGAGGTAGGATGTCGCCAGGCAGAACCGGGCGAATACACCCGTCGTGCCTATCTCAACGGCAAGATGGACCTCTCCCAGGCAGAAGCCGTAGCTGATCTCATCGCCTCTACCAACAAGGCAACCCACAAGATGGCGCTCAGCCAACTGAAGGGGCATTTCAGCAACGAACTCTCCCTCCTTCGCGAAAAATTATTAAAGATGACTTCGCTCCTGGAGTTGGAGCTCGACTTCAGCGACCACGAAGAACTGGAGTTTGCCGACCGCAGCGAACTCCAGGAACTAGCCGAAGAAATCAATAACAAGATTACCACCCTCGCCCACTCCTTCGAAACCGGCAATGCCCTAAAGCAGGGAGTAGCCGTAGCCATCGTAGGCAAGACGAATGTGGGCAAGAGCACCCTGCTCAACCGTCTGCTCCACGAGGAGAAGGCAATCGTGAGCGACATTCACGGAACCACCCGAGATGTAATCGAAGACACCACCCTCATCGACGGAATCACCTTCCGCTTTATTGACACAGCCGGAATCCGCAAGACAGATGATGTGGTAGAAAACATCGGAATAGAGCGCACTTTCCAGAAGATGGAAGAGGCGAAGATAGTAATCTGGCTATTAGATGAGCAGCCGTCAGCCTCAGAAATCGAGGAGATGAAGCTGAAGAACCAGGGCAAGAAGCTGCTGGTGGTATTTAATAAGATGGATAAACTTGAGAATGATAAACTTGCGTTCGATAAATTCACCCATTCCTGTGGCTCAGATTCCGGCGAAACAGAATCCACTGAAGCAGAATCCCCACTTTTCATCAGTGCCCGCACAGGCGAGAACGTTTCATCCCTGGAGCAGGCATTAGTAAGAGCCGCTGATATTCCTGAGATTACCGAGAACGACGTCATCATAACGAGTGCCCGCCATTACGAGGCCCTTCTCCGTGCCCACAATTCCCTCTCCCGAGTATTGGAGTCGATGGAAATGGGCATGAGCGGCGACATCATCGCCGAAGACCTGAAAATGGTATTGGAAGAATTGGGTGAAATCACTGGCGGACAGATCAGTAGCCAGGAAACGCTAAATAATATCTTCAAGCACTTTTGCATCGGAAAATAAGTCGTGATAAACAACGATTAATATCGACAACAAATGATAGTTAAGGTGCTCAAAATGAGCACCTTTCTTTTTAGCCTTACTATTGGTTATAATCAATGGTAAGGCTTTTTTAGCACCTTTTTGTACCGCTCTTGTACCTCCACTTTTCAAAAGTAATAATTTGAGACTTCATTTTTGGCAAATGAGTGCAAGATTGCCGAGAGTTTTGGACAATGATGGACGATGATATAAGACTATTGAAAATAAACGGAGTAATGACAGACGACTTTTTCTACAATAAATTAAGTAAAAAAGTATAAAAAGCGTACAAATGACAGCAAGCAAAGAAAGAATTCTAAAAATTTGCGAGTATTGTGGGAAGAGCTTCTATGCATTGAAATCCACAACTCGTTATTGCTCCAAGCAATGCAACAGTTATGCCTATAAGGCAGCAAGACGTGAGGAGAAAGTAAAGATGGCTGAGACAATGAGCCACCGAAAAGCTTCCGAGAAATCCATGTCTGAAATCCTCGTGAAAGAATACCTCACTATTCAAGAGGTCGCTATACTTTTAGGGCTAAGCAGACAGACCATATATAATATGGTGTATAGTGGTAGGTTGCGAGCATCCAAGATTACTTCTCGTTTATCTTTAATCAGAAAGCGAGATATAGATTATCTTGTTGATAGTTTGCCATACACCACAAAAAAGAGTGCTTCAAAAGAAGTAGTTCATGCAAACCGAGAGCTACCTGCTCCAGAATATTACTCTGCCAAGGAAATTGCAGAAGTCCACAACACTTACGAGACCGCCATCTATGAGATAGTCAAGAAAGTCAAAATTTCAAGAATATCCATACAAGGAAGAGTATATTGGAACAAGAAAGAGGTGGATGATTATTTTGCACACCTGTCTCCAGATCCAACCATCAGTGAATGGATGACTGTTATGGACATTCAACAGAAATATTGTATGACGAAAACAGCCGTATATAGTTTCGTTAGTCACAATGCTATTCCAAGAAAAATGGAAGGTAACAATGTTCTGTATTCCAAGCGTCATGTACAATTGGCAAAAGGTGAATCCGTAGAAGACCAACTTTATTATACAATACCAGAGGCCATGAAGTTGTATGGATTAAGTCAGGACCAGATTTATAAGCGTATCAAGAAATACGCTATTGAAAAGGTGAAGATTGGCAAGTATATCAAGATTTCCAAGCGAGATTTAGAGAAAGCTATCGGCAAGCCTAAGGTTATTTAGCGGTTATCAAAAGGTTAAGTTGTACCCCATTACATAACTCTATTATTTTGCAATCGATTTCAAAGATCTCTTAATACGGGATCATATATGAAACATAAGTATCACATTATAAAAAGTAAACATCATGGTAAATACATGTACAAGAGTTTCTCTTCGCCAAAGAGCGATTAAAAACGACCGTATTTCTCTTTATTTGGATTTCTATCCACCAGTACGCAACCCTGAGACTATGCAAATGAGTCGCAGGGAATATTTAGGTATCTATATCTATGCTCATCCAAAGAATGAGATGGAACGTGAGTTTAATACAGATATGCTCAACAAAGCAGAGGCCATCCGTTGTATCAGAACCCAATCACTCATCAATGAAGAATTTGGTTTTTTGGACAAAACACGACAGAAAGCAGATTTTTTGGCATACTTTGAGAAGATGACACATAAAAAAGATGACAAGTGGACATGTGTCTACAAGCATTTCTTCAAATTTGTTCAAGGTCATTGTACATTTGGGGATGTGACAGTGGAACTTTGCAAAAAGTTCAGAGAGTATCTTCTGAATGCAAATCAGTTGAATCGAACAAAACAAAAGGTATCTCTCAACTCTGCAGCAGGTTACTACTCTACTTTCCGTGGTCTCTTAAAAATCGCCTATCGTGACAAGTGGCTACGTGAGAACATCAATGACTATCTGGACAAGATTGAGCCACAAGATGTAAAGAAGGAGTTTCTTACCCTCGATGAAGTAAAACAGTTGGCAGCTACTCCTTGCGATATACCTGTACTGAAGTCTGCCTCCCTCTTCGCTTGCCTCACAGGATTGCGAATCAGCGACATCTTAAAATTGCGTTGGGAAGACTTCGAGATAGCTCCCGACCAAGGTTATTGCTTGCGTATTCGTACCCAGAAGACTCAGACCGAGGCAACCTTGCCTATCAGCAACGAGGCATACGAACTATGTGGTGAACCAAGCACGGGTATCGTGTTCAAGGGATTGAAGCGCAGCATGATTAACCATCCCCTTAAAGCATGGTTGAAGAAGGCAGGAATCACTAAGCCATTTTCATTCCATTGCTTCCGGCACTCGTATGCAACAATCCAAATCGCCTTAGGCACAGACATTTACACGGTTTCGAAGATGCTTACCCATAAGAATGTAAGCACAACACAGATATATGCCGACCTCGTGAACGCAAAGAAAAGAGAGACAGCAAATAAGATTTCTCTTAAATAAATCCATTGCATTCATTTCATGGTGCCCGATATTGAAAAAATGTTCAATATCGGGCTTTTTAGTTAAAGGCTCCTAAAAGTTTTACGTGAGTCACGCGTGACTCACGTGTCAGTTTCTGCAGTTTTTCCTATTTTTGCGCCACAAATGATTAATAATACGCAATATGAAACAGTTTAAAAAAGAATTTTTGACACAGCATTTATTGGTTTTGTGTGCAATGTCTATCATTGGTGCACTTGTTCGCAACGGAGCTATGCAATATGGTGTAGACACCTTTAGCTGCAACTTGACGTTCGTTATCTCAACCACCATACTGATGGTTGTTTATCTCCATGCATTAGATAGTATCGTACGATTGCTTGCCCCATGGTTTAAGCATATCTTTTGTAATACAGTAAACAATACAGAAAGAAAGCGTCTGTCTTCTATTGTCATCAATGAAACAAATACATATGACGAGGGGGAAGAGCTAAACCTGGAAGATGTAACTTTTGTCTATGCAGATGAAGCCTCTTCTTGTATTACAAGCTATGAACAGTTGAGACAGGAAGCATTGGAAGACAAAGCCAAAAAGGAAAAGGTCTTGTTAAACTCAGCTATCGATTATACCAGAAGAACTTTTGCTGCCTACATGAAAGAGGAGCATTTGAACCAACTTTGTGACAACATCGCTATTTTCCAGTGTTGTGCCTCTACACACATGAGACATCATTCATTGATTGTTGACAAGGCTATTCGTACTATTGACTTAATGCATTATGCTTGGAATATAGGAAATCTCTTCAAGAAGAAAGGCATTGATACAGCAACCTTTATAAAACAAGTTTTTGCTGATGCGCTGGTTGATGTGGAAATATCCACTATTATAAGGAAGTTAAGAATGGAAGGTACCTGCATCATTGAATTACTACCAAGCTTAGATGTTCAAGGCGGAATCAAGACACATTATTGTTGCTGATAAGCATTGAGCAGTTATTCAGAGGTTATATCTCAGTGATATTTATCTCCATTACATAACTCATTTACTTTGTACCCGAATAATAAAAATGAACAGATATGATAAATGAAAGTATCACCTTTGATAAGTTACCACAAGCGGTATCTTATTTAACAGAACAAGTTATCGAGTTGAAGCAAATGGTATCAGCACTTCAACCTACATCATCAGCAAATAACCATATATTGGTTGAGATTGATGAGGCAGCTATTATTATAATGAAGTCGAAGCCAACCATTTATCGATTGGTTAACCAAGGCATTCTGCCATCCTATAAAAAAGGTAAGAAGCTATACTTCTATAAGGATGAGCTGCTTGCATGGATTGAGAATGGTCGAAAAACTACCAAGGAGCAGAACCATTCTGAAATGCTAAAAGCCATGCAAGGAGGAATGAAGCGCAAACCCAAGTCAATGTATAATTTTTAACTCTATGCCAAATGACAGCTTTAAATAACAATAAGGAAACTTCCATCAATCCAATGATTATCATGGATAAGGCTATTGATATGAGTACTCGCCTATCAGGAAGCCAGTTTCCTGTAAGCATCTTTCCTGCCAAGATTCAGAGAATCATCAAGGAGGTACACGAATGCCACAGTTTTCCTACCGACTATATATCAGCAGCCATACTCACTGCATTGGCTGTTAGTATCGGCAACACGCACTTGGCACAGATGAAACAAGGTTGGCTTGAAAGTCCTATCTTATACATGGCTCTTATCGGAAGACCAGGAGCCAACAAGAGCCACCCACTTAGCTTCGCTATGAAGCCATTCCTCGATTACGACTATGAGCAAAACAAGTTGTTCGAGGAGCAATACAGTAAGTTTGAGGAAAAGATGTGCATGTCTCGCAAGGAACGCATTGAAAATGGAGAGGATGGATTTCCGCAAGAACCTGTACGCAAACGTTTCTTGGTCTCTGATGTCACACCAGAAGGCTTGAGCTATATTCATGCGCAGAACAAGAGGGGTTTATGCCTATGGACAGACGAGTTGTCTGCATGGTTCAAGAACTTCAACCGCTATAACAATGGTTCAGAGGAACAGTTCTGGTTATCTGTCTTTAGCGCCAAGACAACCATATCAGACAGAAGAAGTTCCAAGAGTTCCATCTTCATTAAACGTCCCTATATCTCAGTAATCGGAACCATCCAAAAGAAGATACTTAGTGAGTTGGCGAAAGGCGAACGCTCCAGCAACGGCTTCATCGATCGCATTTTGTTCGTCATGCCTAACCTTCAGCAGAAAGCGAGATGGAGTGACCGAGAGTTGCCCGATAATATAGAGCGAGATTGGCAAGCCATCATTCAACACCTTATTGATATGGAGTGTCCGATAAATGAGCAACAGGAAATCGAGCCTCATGTCTTATCCTTCACTGAAGAAGCTAAGGCAAGGCTCTATGAATGGCAGCATCACTTCTCCGAGCAATGCGACAATGAAACAAATGATACCATTGTCAGCATCTATTGCAAGCTTAACATCGGAGTTCTATTTCGCAAAGAGAAGCATGGAGAATATTCAAAGATTAACTCGTGACGGTATT
>JAJWFY010000008.1:79609-87686 GCA_021615735.1 Segatella copri
CTATTTCGCAAAGAGAAGCATGGAGAATATTCAAAGATTAACTCGTGACGGTATTGTCGGAATTGTCGCTTTTGGCGGTTTTAATACCCAAAGCGACAAAACCGACAGAACCGCCACATAAAAAAAAAATGAAATGAGTACACATAGATTCATATTAGAGCCATACAAAGGCATCGCTACCCGACATACATGTCCAGAATGTCATAAGAAACGTAGCTTCGCCCGATATATTGACACAGAAGGGAAGATTGAGTTTCCTCCTTACGTGGGCCGCTGCAACCATGAGCAAAGTTGTGGTTATCACTTCACTCCCAAGGATTTTTTTGAGAAGAATCCCGAAAAGAATGAGACATTCACAAAGGATGATACTATTTCATATAAGAAGAGAGAAATGCCGAAGCCATTACCCACTTCTTATATAGACGAGAACATCATGCGAAGTTCTCAGAAATGTTATGAGGCGAACAACCTTTTCTTGTTTCTATCTTCTCAATTCGGTGAAACAGCTACTCTTTCTTTGATGGAGAAATATCATGTCGGAACTTCCAAACACTGGACTGGTGCCACGGTATTTTGGCAAGTTGACAATCAAGGTAAGGTGAGAACTGGTAAGGTAATGCTCTATTATCCCGAGACAGGTAAGCGAGTAAAAGAACCATACAACCATATTTCATGGGTACACTCGCTTATCCCCCACAAGGATTTCAATCTCTGTCAATGCTTCTTTGGCGAACATCTTATAAATAAAGACAAGACCAAGCCTATAGCATTGGTTGAAAGTGAGAAGACAGCCTTGATAGCCTCCTACTATCTTCCTCAATTCTTATGGATAGCAAGTGGTGGTAAGAATGGTTGCTTTAACACGAAGTCGTTATCTGTTCTGAAAAACAGAGATGTGGTCTTATTCCCTGATTTGGGAGCGACAACAGTTTGGCAAGATAAGCTGCCAATGATGCAAGTTCTCGGCATCCGTGCAACACTTTTCGACTTTTTAGAGCATCAAGCCTGCGAAGAAGATAAAGCTAAAGGCTTGGACATTGCTGATTATTTGCTCAAAATCAAGCCTGCAGAAGCAAAACTTCAAGCCCTCATCAAACAGAATCCTGCCATTCGGAAGTTGATAGATGTCTTCAAACTCGAAATTATTGACGAGCCTCAACCACGTTTCCGCACTCCTAAAAGGCAACGTGGTTTCAGACTCTGAGATGATTTGAAAAATCGAGGTATCTGACGATAGCAAGTTATGTTTTGAGTTACTCAAAACCTTTCGAGTTACTCTCGAAAGCACTTGCCTATCGGTAGATACCTCTCCAAAGTCGAGTATCTGAATCAACCTATCGGTAAGCAGAGAATTGCATATATGATGACTTACTGTCGTATAGATTCATTGATTTACTGTCGTATATATATGCATGTCATATGATAAAACGTTTTAATGTTTGGCATGAAATTACTTGTCCTATCTTAACATATGTAGAATCCCATTTTTACCATTTTTCTAAAATTAGTTTAAATTAATATAAAATACGGCATTAAACTATTCGATTGTGATAAATTTACATAACAATGTGTTAAATTTGCTTCTTGAAAAGAAGTTGATTCACATCGAGTAACTATAAAAAGAAAATTATGGCAATATTCTATCCTTCACTTGAAAAGATTTCGATGTTCAAAGTTCCTGCGACCGTTGGAGAATGGACACTATTGGAGTTTCTTAAGAATTGCTTAGATGATTCTTTTGAAGTCTATTTCAATCCATTTTTAAATGGAGACAGACCTGATGTGCTCATTATGCGAAAAGGGTATGGGGTTATGATTATAGAAGTGAAAGATTGGAACTTGAACAATTTTCGCTTAAATGAAAAGAAAAAGTGGATATTTATACAAAATGGATCAGTAGTAAAGTCACCAATAGACCAAGTTTTGAAATACAAGAATAATCTTTATGATCTTCATGTCACAGACTTGCTACAAATGAAGATAAAAGATTATCGCCATTTCAATATAGTCGCATGTGCTGTTTACTTCCATTGTGCCAGTCAACATGAACTTGAGGATAGGCTTATAAAACCGTATAAAGATGATAAGAAATATCAAACATTCATTAAATATAACATGGACTTTATCGGGAAAGATGGACTCAACGAAGAGGATTTTATTAATCTTCTTAAAAAGCGACGTATTATAGCCTCAAGCCCTTCTTGGCTATTTACTGATGTTATATATGAAAATTTCAAAAGATTGTTGTCACCAGCAGAACACTTAAAGGCAGAAGGTGAACCATATAGATATTCTGACAAACAAAAAAGCATTATATACTCAACAAATCTTGAGCAAAGAGTACGTGGTGTTTTTGGATCTGGTAAAACTACAGTTTTAGCAGCTAGAGCAGTACAAGCATACAAACGGGCTTTGTCACGTAATAACACCCCACGTATTTTAATTTTGACTTTCAACATTACGCTCAAAAACTTTATTCATGACAAACTTAATCGGGTTGATGAAACATTCCCCTTGGATAGTTTTATCATTATAAACTACCATCAATTTATAAATGCTGAGCTCAACAATCTAAATATTGAGATGGAAATTCCTGAAAGTATGGACAAAGCCCACATAT
Organism: Segatella copri; assembly: GCA_021615735.1. Lineage (GTDB taxonomy): Bacteria > Bacteroidota > Bacteroidia > Bacteroidales > Bacteroidaceae > Prevotella > Prevotella copri_Q. The sequence goes on from JAJWFY010000008.1 coordinate 82,230, forward strand.
CCGACTATCTGGAAAGAATGTATTATGGGAATGTTCAATTGTTTTACGAGCACAAAAATCAAATTGTTAAATATGATGCTGTTCTCATTGACGAGATACAAGATTACCACAGGTCTTGGATGGAAATAATTAAAAATTTCTTTAGAGACCCTAAAGGTGATTATGTTTTATTTGGTGATGTTAAGCAAAATATTTATGGTCAACCTACTCTACAAAAGGATGTTGTAACAAATGTTCGAGGCGTAAATGAGCTTAAGTATTGTTTCCGTTCTGATTTTAAAGTAAGAGATCTTGCCCAATCATTTCAACAGAATGTATTTGGTGACAAATATGATACTGACGATTTCTCTGAAAACGGCAGCTATGATTTCTTTGGCCAGCAACAGCAAAAAGAGGGCTATATTAATTATATGTATCTTCAAGACAAGAATAATATTGCTTCCTTATATACTATTATAAGAGGGAACATACTTAATAAAGCAGGAAACATATCACCTAACGACATAACAATTTTGGGATATACTACTGGACTACTCAGGACATTTGATGCCTACTACCGATATGCAAGCCGAGAAAAAACAAATAGTATGCTTGAAACGATAGAGACTATGTATATGACTCACCTCAATTATATTGGTAAAAACAATGGAGGCAATCCAAATCTTGCATGGTTCAACAACATTACAGAACATTTCAAGAAGAAATTGTTTCCCAAAAGGACTACGCTCTATGATTATGATCTCATCAAATTAAGACAGCACATTGCTGTTTTATTTACTATCTATGATTTATATGTGTCATTTCCTGATACTTTCAAAGAAAGATTGATTGAAGAATGCGAAAAATGTAGAATCAGCTTTGACGTATTAATTGCTTTTAGGAAGCACTACGAAGAAGTTTTAACTCAATTCAAAAAAGAAGTTTACAGTTCAAATTACAAAAAAATTAGAGATAACAAAAAACTACATTTTTGGATGAATAGTGGTACTATAAAAATATCTACTATTAATTCATTCAAAGGATGGGAAAGTGAAGTTGTTTTTCTTGTTCTTGAACCGAAATATGACAAATCAACAACTTTCAACCTATCTTTTGATGAATTATTATATACTGGGATAACTCGGTGTAAACGGAATCTTATTGTTATAAATTTTGGCAACGAAGAATACGACATAAAAATTCGTCCTCTGATAGCCAAATTGAAATAAATTAGAGAGTGTAAACTAAACTCTGTGTCAATTTACCATTTTAGTTTGCACTCTCTAATTAAGAAACACACATTGAATCTCCACAGATTGTTTCTGTCGAAAATCTACGGGGGCAGATACATTAAGTCATGAATATTCGATTAAGTGGGCGATATCCTTTAAAGAGTAATGTGTATTACTCTTTGCTGCAACAAAGCCCTTGAATGCTATATATACAATAAACGAATTTTTAACAGCATCATTTATATCCGTAGTAAAGACATGAGTGTGCCATTGAAAAAACAGCATGGTATCTGAAATTAAAAATACGACATAAGTCAACAAGACCAGCATATTTACCAAACTCTTGTCTATCAGTATTTTTCGTAAGTACATTATTCTCCTATCCCTAAAAGTCGCAGGATATATTTCGTTTTCTGGCTCTCCTAAACCATAGATACAAATAAGAATAAATCTAGTAAAAAAATTATTTGCATAAACGACAGTGAAAGACCCAATAATCAGAGAACAAAAAATCATATTTGCATACGATATAGATGATTGAGTAAAACTTCTCAACCCAATCAATATTGCAAAAGGAACACCACAAGAAACAAATAACGAGACAACATAAGGTAAGACCAACATCAAGGGAATCTTAAAATAAAAATCAAAACAACGCAATAATCTATCACCAATTAGACCATTTTTTAGAAATAAGACACCGACTCCCATACTTCCCCATACAAATGCCATTAAAAGCATTAAGCCATAGATGCCTTTCATATAGCCAACAAAGAGCACCAATATAAGATAGATTAGTCCTAAAGCTATATTTGTCAGCAATTTGAGTACAGAAGCATCTAACTTTGTACCTGTTTTGACAGCATTTAACGTTGGCTTACGGATGTTTTTGTTACATTTCAATGTATCTAAATCTAACAATAGATGTATCTTGTCAGGAAGAACTTTAACGACAACACATTTAAACTCATAAATTCTGCCTTCAGATAAGAATATAGTATAATTCCATCTCATATCAGAAATTTCAATACATGAAGCCACACGGCTGAGTTTCCTTTCAACAACTATGCCTTTTGATATGTTTAGAACTCCTAATATTACTGAATCAGAAAGAATACATCTTAGCTTATTTTTTACATTTCTAGAATATCTACGGATTTCTATAATAAAATAAATTAAGCAAAAACCTATAAAGTCGAAAACACAAGCCATTATGGTAAACCCCAACATTAAATCTGGTAAATAAACCTTAGTTAATGAGTAGATAGTCATCAAAAGTTGGCAAATGCCAATAACTATCAAAGAATAATTGGGCTTAAGTTTGGGTATGTCAAAAAATAAAACATTCTCCATTGTCTCTTACAGATTAATACATTTCATAAAATCAAAAACCTTAGCCTCCCCATGACACACACACCCAAGTTGATTTGAAACACAATGGGTATTACCTATCACCTTATCTATGTTTCGATGGGAATGACCATAAATCCAATAGTCTATGCGACTATAAGCAATGAAGTTTCCAAGTTCCGCAGTGAAGGCTCCATTTATCGGACTTCCTATGAAATCTGGTGATACCAATTCATACGATGGTACATGATGGGTTGCCACCACGATGTGTTTAGCTTGACTTTCGCCAACTGCTTTTTCTATGAAAGCACGGCATTTCTCATGCTCTTGATTAAATCGCTCACTATTTATCACAACACCACCATCCTTGATACGATAGAAGTCATTAACCATGCGCTCTGTCGCAAAAGCATCCTTAGGCTCAATATGTCCCCAGAGCGTTGAGACGATGAGGTCTATATCATCTGAGAGGTGAACAGCAGCATTATAATAACATTTTACATTAGGACGTATGTCCAGGCACCAACCGTCATAGAGCTGTCCGAGGTCATACCCCTTGTAAAACTCATGATTGCCTGGTGTAACTATCACTTGCTGGAAATTCCCTGAAGCCCAATCCCAGAAAGGATACTTGAGAAAACTTTCATCCCCTAAATAGCCAGTATCACCTGCCAGCACCAAGATGTCTGCTATAGATTGGATTGGGTTGATCTCCAAGTAGCGAGTATTCGCTACAAACTCCAGATGCAAATCAGAAACATATTGTATTTTTACCATAACTACAACATTGATTTCTTTAGTTGTTCGACAATCTGTTGACTCGTCACATTACCAAGTCCTGCCGACTTGATAAAGTCAGCGTTTGGTAAATCCTGCATGATGGCAGTACAAAAGTTACCAACATCTGCTTTCAATGTGTCGGGCAGCTCATATTTACTTGCTGGAGTAAGCATTGCAGCAAGACGAAAGATGTCTTTCTTATGCTTCGCTATATGCTTGCTGTCCACACTTTCACCTATAGCTTTCCTTTGACTTAAATCCAAGAAAGCTTTGCTTTTCAGACATATAAGGCTCTCAATGTTAGCAATATGCACTTCGTCTTCAAGCAAGCTATGCTCTATCGTAAAGTGATAATAGTCGTTATCCATAAGGATGGCTGACAAACTCGACAAGTCTTCATCCACAGGAATCGGTGTGATACGAGCCTCCTCTGGGAAATTCATCAAGCCAAGGCTTCTGGAAAACAATTCCACTTGATATGGAAAAGCAGAATCGGCAGGCTTCATAAAGCGGAAATACTCATGTTTGGGTTCCACACTTTCATTCACTCCCTTGTTGCGCTGCCCATAATTGCCTTTCTTTACGAACTCCCAAAACTTAGCGACAAACTCAGCAGACAAAGCCTCAACTATCAAGATGATGTCTATATCCTTTGTCGCACGAGGCACTTGGGCATACAAATCCTCATGGATTTCACATGCCGTACCACCGATTATCACATAGTTGTCTTCAAAACCTTTGAAGAACTGCTTGAATGTATCTATACCTCTTACCATGGCATTTCACTTATTAATCGTTCCAACTCTATTTGTATTCTCTCATCTTCATTGTCTTTCAAAGAAAGATAAAGCGATAACTTATCAACTACCCCTGTTGAACTCAGTATTTGTGGATTATACTTCCATACCTGTATCTCGTTTTGACCAAACTGCTTATCCACCGCAACGTTTAAAGCCTTAAAATCTTTTTTCGGCATGGCAAGACATTGCTTGTTTTCTTCGTTAAGCATCGTATAGGAAGCCAAGGCATTCATTCCACTCATCATCTGTCCTTCAAGAAGAGCATCCGTATAATAGACTTTTTCTATCGGAGACACTAACAATGGCAATGCTTTATCCCAAAGTTCCCTATTGCTGAAATCTATTTGTATGGTCTTCGTCTTAGCTCCCTCCAACCTTATAAGGTCTTTGGATACAAGCCAACGCAACGCCCGATTTACAGAAGCGTATGATACAGCCAACATGTCAGCAAGTTCATAGCTTGTCTTTCCCGAAATTGATTCTATTTCCAAATGATACAGTAACAAACATTGCGTCAAAGGAGTAATGGCATCCTTCTTATCTTCTCCGCCTATTGTATTAATAGACTTCAAATCTAACAATAAAGAAGGAATAAACATCTGCTTATTTGGGACTATAAAATTTACTTTCTGAGCAACCAACCTATTTATATTATAAGAATATAAATGTTCAGATACAAGTATGGCAACCATACCTGTCTTTCGCTGAATAATGTCTAATTGCTTCTTAGTCTGAGCAGGAGCTATCACGTTGCCATCTTCAATAAAAGCAAAAAGAATATCCTTTCCTAATATTCGCCCATTATATAGTTCAAAATTACCAACAACGGATACAGGAAGTATATCCTGCACACTTTTGCACACAGGTTTCGCCACAATATTGTCCTCCAAAACTGAAGCAACATAGTTAGCTGCGTTTTTGATATATTCATTGTTTTTGCTCATAATCATTATATAAAGATTATGTGCAAAAGTAGTGATTATATTCTGAATACCAACAGAAACAATGAAATAAATAAGATTTTTTAAGATATATTCAGTGGAATATTCCAAGATTATATTGTACCTTTGCACCCGAAGATAAGCGTTCTGTAACACAAGAGTTGGAATATTCTCGGATTCAGTGCTTTGCACTTGTTTTCAGAGATTTACAATTTGAGGCTAAAAAGAAGCGGTACAACTTTATCGTTAAGGCATTGAGAATAAGCACATTGCATTTGTCGCCCATTTTCTGTGCACTTATAAAAAGGGTAGTTGTACCGTTTAAAAGATAAAAGCTTAACTATCAGCAACATCTACATGTTGCATCGGAAAGTA
>JAJWFY010000045.1:0-27521 GCA_021615735.1 Segatella copri
TACGACCTTTGGCAGCCCATTCATCTACATGCTCCGCCATTGGTGATGATGGAGTAATAGGGTAGATAGCAGCAACCTCAGTAAACATGTAGCTTACGTGTGCGGCAGCTGTGTTACCATCACAAGTGATAAATTTTTTCTCTTTAGCCATTTTACTTTTAGATAAAATATTAAAAATGTTTTGTATTTAATTCATTCTTATTCTAATGTTCTTATTCTAATGTTGAGTGTTGAATGTTGAGTGTTGAGTTAGGCTTGCGCCCTTATGTGTCTTCATGCTGATGCCGTTAGGCAATTCAACATTCAACACTCCGCATTCAACATTCCTTAATAAATGTTGAGTGTTGAGTTAGGCTTGCGCCCTTATGTGTCTTCATGCAGATGCCGTTAGGCAATTCAACATTCAACACTCCACATTCAACATTCCCTAATATAGGAAACCCAGAAGCCATAACGGAATCCTGTTATCCTTGCCTACCTCGGTATTGTATCGGGCATAGATGATGTCGGGATTGTTGCGCACCTTGTTTGGAGATTGCGCATCGCAGATTCTGAACTTCTTCTCACCATCTACAATGAAGTAGTGGTCCTTGCCGGTCTGGCTTACCTTATGGTCTTTCCAGAGCGAGTTGACGAAGAATGTTTCCATCACCTCCTGCTTGTCTATCTTGATAGGATAGATGGCGTACATCAGGTTGGAGTTGTGCATCATCACCTTGGATGGTTTCTTTGGGAACTCCTGCCCGGTAGGGTAAATCATGTTGATGAGTCGCGCATCAGCAAGATACTTGATGTAGTTCATTACCGTAGCTCTGCTGGTGTTGATCTCTTCGGCAAGCTGGCTCACGTTGGGAGCCTTGGCACCTTCTACAGCTAGCTGATAGAAGAGCCGCTTGATCTTGGTGAGATATTTCAGTTCGATTTGCTTGATGAGGAGGATGTCTACCTCGGTCGTCATGTTCATTGTCTTTAGTAGATTCTCTGTGAAGTTGCGGTTCTCCAGGAAGAATGGATAGAATCCATGGTGCAAGTAGTCCTGGAAGTACTTCATCGGGCTCACCTTAGGCAGTATCTGTTTGATGATGTGCTCGTGATTACGCAAGATTTCATCGAGTGTATATGGCTTGAAACTGTTGCCAGTCTGCAGGTTGATAAACTCTCTGAAAGAGAAGCCTCGCAAATTATAGCTTTTCACGATTCCATTGAGCTCAGGATTCTCTTCCTTCAGTCTCATCACGCTGGAACCTGTGAATACGATTCTTAACTCTGGATAGAGGTCGTAGCATTTGCGCAGTTCCTTGCTCCAGTCCGACTGCTTGAAGACCTGGTCGATGAGAAGGGTTCTGCCGCCGTGGCGAACAAAGTCACCTGCAAAATCTGCGATTCCTCTGCTTTGAAAATAGAAATTGTTCATATTCACATACAGGCACTTGCGGTCAGTAGGGCCAAAGTGCTCCTTGGCATATTGAAGGAGGAATGTAGACTTTCCTACACCGCGTGTTCCCTTTATGCCAATCAAACGGTCGCTCCAGTCGATTTCGTCCATCAGAGTGCGTCTTACTGGTGCGTCCGTATGCTCTACGAGGTATGTATGTGTTCTGAAGAATGCTTCTTCCATGAGTTTATATCGTTTCTAATTGTTTTTACGATGCAAAGGTAATTAAATATTTCTAATTTGCAAACTCTAGATAGCAAAAAGTAACTTTTTTTTCATTATTTAGCACTTGTCTAAGTAAAAATGGGGATTTTCTGCCCTTTTTTGCACTTTTCTTTATATCTTTGCACCATGAAGTTACATATTTTCAATCCAGAACATGATTTGGCTTTGGCTGCAAATCTGAAACAGTTCACCGCGCCTCATGCGGGTAGACAACTTAGAAGTGATCTTGCTTTCATTCCGGCTCTTTGGGCGGAAGAGGGCGACCTCGTACTTGTGGATGATATTGATTTTGCGAAGAACAGGGTGCGCCATTTTGGAGCTGAACTGAACAGCAAGGTTGAGTTCATCACCAAGCCTCAGCTGAAGCATCTGCTCAAGACTGAATTTCTGGACAGTGTTCATCCCTGGGGATGGAACTCGTCGCTGAAAGGTGAGTTGGAGCGTTTGGGAATGCCGGAGATTATGTTGCCGACTGATGCTGTATTAAATAAGGTACGCGAGGTGAGCAGCAGGCAATGGGCTGCCCTTCATCTGCAGCGAGGCGTGGAATATGTTACTGAGACGGCTCGCGTCAAAGAACTCATCCTCCAGCACGGCAAAGCTGTTGTCAAGGCTCCCTGGAGCAGTAGCGGGAGGGGAGTGAAATATGTGAGTGCTGAGGACTTCAGAACAGCCGGAGATTATCCTACCTTCGAAAGATGGGTGGCAAACATGATTTATCATCAGGGCGGCGTAACCGTAGAACCCCTATATAATAAGGTGAGAGATTTCGCCATGGAGTTTGAAATGAAAGATGGCAAGGCGCTCTATCGCGGTCTTTCGCTCTTCGATACGATCAAGAATGCCTATTCGGGCAATGTGCTCTGCTCTGAAGATGATAAGGTGGAAATGATGAAACCGCTCATTAGCGAGGCTCAGCTTGCCGGAATCAGACAGCGCATCATTGAGGTAATGGAGCCGGCGCTGAAGGATATTTACAGTGGTCCGTTCGGCGTTGACATGATGATCTGCACGAAAGGGGAGAAGGATGAATTCTGCGAGGCTGTGCTGAATCAGGAAGGTGAGGACGTAAACAGAACCGGTCTGGGCGTAGTGCCTTGCATCGAAATCAATCTGCGCAGAACGATGGGTCATGTGGCAATCGATCTATACGAACATCTTGTGGCTCATTCGAGCGATGAGATGAAGACCAACAGGACGAACATCATGCGCGTGGAATATGATGGAAACAGATATCATCTCAGAATAAAGCCTGGCAGACCTTCGGAAGAGGCACCGTTGCATTGATTTTTTGTAAAGAACATAGATGTTTTTTGTTAAGAAATAGTAAAATCGGCTTTTCCCGTGCAAGGATTAGCCGATTTTTCATTTTATCTTCAGAACTCACGATTCAGATTCCGATTCGGGAACAGCCTCTTAAAGAGGAACAGTCCCTTTGGGTTCAGGAGCGTTGAGTCATTGAAATGAACTAATAAATTAGAGAAATATGAACAAGAAAGTATTTAGTGCAGCTATTTTAGCTTCAGCTGCAATGGCAATGACTTCTTGCAGCACTAGCAAGAATGCACAGAATGAGAACGCAACAAAGGCTGAGAAGATAACAGAGGCAGAGGCTGCCCGTCCGTCGGCAGATGAGGAAATGGACGAGAGTTATCTTATCCTCTCAGAGGCTCAGCAGAACATTGTGAAGCAGAACAACGATTTCGCTTTCAGACTCTATCAGCAGATCAGCGGTATGGATTCTGAGGTGGTTTCGCCGATGAGCATCGCCTATCTGATGGGAATGCTTGCGAATGGTGCTGACGGTAAGACACAGCAGGAGATTCTGAAGGCAATCGGTTGCGAGGGCGTGAGCGTGAAGGAACTCAACGACTGTTATAAGGCGCTGATGCTTTCGGCTGGCAAGCTCGACAAGCAGACAACCGTAAACATTGCCAACTTTATTGCCATCAATAAGAATTTCACATTGAACAGCGATTTCGCTCACACCGTAGCCGATTCTTATCAGGCTGGCGTTGAGAGCATGGACTTTACCAATTCTAAATCTGCCACCCGCATTAATGACTGGTGCAAGAAGCAGACTAAAGGCATGATTCCTAGCATCATCGACCAGGTAGACCCTGCAGCCGTTTCTTACCTCCTGAATGCTATTCATTTTAATGGAACCTGGCAGGAGAAGTTTGATGCGAAGAATACCCACCTCGAGAACTTCAGCGGTTACACCCGCGATATTAAGAAGGTGAACATGATGCACCAGAACAAGAAGTTTGCCTATACTGAAAATGATATGTTGCAGGCTGTAGAGCTGCCATACGGAAATGGAAGTTATCAGATGACCGTTCTTCTTCCTAAGGCTGGCAAGAGCATCAGCGAGGTGATGAAGGAGATGGATGCTGATAAACTTCAGAAGTTGAGTAATGACATGGACCGTTGCCAGGTGGATTTGAAATTTCCGAAGTTTACCACAGAGATGGATTTGTCGCTCAACCAGATTATCAGTAAATTGGGAGCTCCAAGCATCTTTCAGCCAGGCACGGCAGATTTCAGCCGTTTTGCCAATGGCAGCTTCTACGTATCGAAGATGTTGCAGAAGGCAAAGATTGAGGTAAGCGAGCGTGGAACAAAGGCTGCTGCCGTAACAGCTGCTGTGATGCTGACCTCACTGGGTCCTCACGAGATGAAGCGTGTAGAGTTTCATGCCAACCGCCCATTCGTTTATTTCATTACCGAACGTAACAGTGGCGCCATTCTCTTCATGGGTCAGTTCCTGGGAGAATAATAACAGAAAATTTGCAGGTTCTTAAAACTAGAAAAGCGAAAGCCAAGTCCGTAATCCGGAATCTGGCTTTCGCTTTTTATTTCGCTTAATTCACTTGTTTACTCCTGAAACTTTTCTATGAACTCATCCTCTGTAATGATTGGAATATTGAGTTCATGGGCTTTCTTGTTCTTCGAACTCTGCGAAGCTGCATCGTTGTTAATCAGGAAGTTAGTACTCTTGCTCACGCTTCCCGTAACCTTGCCGCCCTGACTTTCAATGTAAGCCTTCAGCTCGTTGCGGTTCTTGTAATGATACAAATCTCCGGTTATGACGAAAGTCAGCCCTTGGCATTTATTTCCCGTTTCTACAGGCTCCTGTTCCTCGATAATCAGCTCGGACAGCAGATGCTGCACATGCTGGAAATGAACATCATCCTTGAACCAGGCGATAAACTTGGCACTCTTTTCAGGTCCAATACCATCAATACTTGCAAACTCATCATCGAACATGCTCAGGCGCGCCGTTTCTATCAGTTCCTTTACCTTGTAACGGCTGAGCAGTTTTTTAGCCACATCGCCGCCGCAGAGCGGAATATTCAAGGCGTAGAGCAGATGACGGCCATCAGTATGGCGGCTTTTCTCTACACTCTCCAGAAGATTGCTTACGCTCTTCTTGCCAAATCCTTCGAAACAGGAAATCTCGAACGCATAATTCTTCAGTTTGTAGAAATCTGCATATTCCCTGATAAAACCATGATTGATGAATTTCCAGACAGTCTGTTCAGAGATTCCGTCAATATTGATTCCTTCCTTGCTGACGAAGCGGGCAAATTTCTTAAGTTGTTTGGCTGGGCAGGCTGCATTGGTGCAATGGAGAGTCTTGGTGCCGCTCTCGCTCTCGCGCACTACGGCCGGCGCATGGCAAACCGGACATTCGGCTGGAATGACGAAACTCCCCACAACCTCTGTAATATTGATTACCTTCGGGATAATCTTATTGGCCTTGATGACCTGCAGTCTGGTTCCCTTGTCGCCAATGCCCAGACGCTCGCATTCGCTTACATTGCAGAGCGAGGCACGCTGCACGGTGGTTCCTTCAAGTTCTACCGGTTTAAAAACAGCTACAGGCGTGATGGTGCTGGCTGCGCACGACCATTCGATGTGGTCGAGTTCTGTCTCTGCATGCTCGTCTTGCCATTTGAAGGCAAATCCTGCCCTCGTAGCGTGGTGGCCTGTAACCGAACCGGTAGCTGCATAAGCCGTATCATCGTAGCAAATCACCAGTCCGTCTACCGGGAAAGGATTCTTCTTGCTTGTCACCTTCTCCGTAAACTTGTCTATTTCCAGCTGGATATTTTCTGTGGTAGGGTGGTCAATACGCTCACGTTCTACAGGATTCATTCCCAGGTCTTTCAGCATTTGCATGCGTTCGCCCCATGAGGTAAGTTCCCGCTCAGTATAAACCAGGGTGAACGGAATCCATTGGATGTGGCGCTGCTTCACCTCTTCAATATCCTTCAGCGTGAGTGAGCCTGAAGCGAGGTTTCGTGGATTGGCGTAATCGCCTTCGCTTTCGATGATGAACTGTTCGAAATCAGAATACGAAATGACGGCTTCTCCTCTTACTACAAGATGTCCTTTCTCTGAAATGGTAGCAGGAATGCCTGAAATGGCTGGAGCCAAGTGGGTAATGTTGGTGCCGATGTGTCCGTTACCGCGGGTAACGATTTTGGTGAGTTTTCCGCCGTCATAGGTTACTACGAGGGTCAGTCCGTCCAGTTTCCATGAAATCCAGATAGGGCGGTCTTCTGCCCATTTTACAAGATCACTTACCTGTTTGGTCTTTGCCAGAGAGAGGGCGGCAAATTCATGCTCCTCTTTCTTTCCTACGATAGAATCTTCTGACACGCGATTAGTAGGGGAGTCAGGCAGAATTTCGCCTGTTTCCTCTTCCAATCTCTTGAGCTGGTCGAAAAGGGCGTCCCACTCATAGTCGGTCATGAGTTCGCCTTTTCCGTTATAATAACTATCCGAAGCTTGGTTGAGTCTTTCAACCAAGCTCTTCATCTGCAATAGTTTCTCTTCCATAATGAATGTTTGAGGATATTAATCAAATGTTGTGTTTTTCGATGGTCAGAAATTATTCTGCAGGTTCCATGGCTATGGAGAGTTTTTCAAAGGCGAAACGCTGACCTCTGTTTCCTCCATAGTTTACACGTCCGCAGATGCAGAAACCCATCGAAGACAGAAGGTTAATCATCGGCGTATTGTCAAAGTTGGTGTCAACCTTGATGCTAGGTATTTTTTCTACCTCGCACATGCTGTTCACCTTACTGATGAAAATACGCGCCAAACCTTCACGCTGGAAACTAGGCAACGTGGCAAAGCGATGTATTACATAATAATCGCCATCAGTAATCCAGTTGCCTACTAATTTCTTATATTTGGGCTCACCATTCAATATGACTGCTCCATAGACAACCACCTCTTCGTTTACTGTCAGAACGAAGGCGTTGCCATTTTCTATGTCTTTTCTGATGTCTTTTTCTGATGGATATTCCTCAGTCCATTGGTGACGTCCCGATTCTATCATACTTTGGCGAGCCTGGTCGATGACTTTCCAGCAAGCAGCAAAGTCCTTTATATACGCCGGTCTGAAGTTTGTCTTCATATTTATTACGCTTTTATTATTCGGGTGCAAAATTAACAAAAAAAAACGAATTAAACTAAAAAACGGAGGAAAAACTTCACTTTTTTGTTCGTTTTCCTCCGTTTTTCTTGTTTCCTGCTCATTTTGAGCTATTTTTCCTTTGCTTTTTGCTAGGAACTGGGCAGAATAAGATTCTGCAATATTTGTTCTGAAGATAGACTTCTGTTCTGCTTGTCTACTTCTTTAATCTGTTTTATGCCAGACATTTGTCGAGCTCAGCAATGATAGCATCTTTCTGTTCCTTGATATGCTGACCGATGAATACGATTTTTATCATGCGGTCGCCCAATTCCTGATCCCATTCCTTCTGCAGCTGTGGGTTATTCATCAAGACCTGGGCGAGTTCGTCTTTCGGCATGGTAGCCAACCATTGACCAGCCTGCTTTACAGTCTTCTGCTTGCCAGCCTGTTCGAACACGTAGCACATGTCGCGCTCATCATCGAAATAGCAGATTCCCTTGGCGCGAACCACGTCTCTAGGCCATTTTCTTGCTACGAAATCATCGAAGAGACCCAGGTCGAAAGGTTTGCGACGATAGTAAACGAAGGTGCCGATTCCGTATTCCTCAACTTCTCCGCCTTCATGATCATGGTCATGGTCGTGATGATGGTGATGATGATGATGTTCATGCTCGTCATGATCGTGGTCATGGTCATCGTGGTCATGATGATGATGCTCATGTTCGTCTTCCTCGTCATGATCGTGATGATGTTCATGTGCTTCTTCTTCATCATCTTCTTCATGCTCTTCGTTTCTTTCTGATTCAATCTCCTGAATCCAACCGGCTGAAGTGGATACGGTTTCCCAATCAAACTTCTTGGTGTTGACAATCAGATTCAAGTCAACGTCACCATAGTTGCATTCAAAGATTTCTGCCTTAGGCTGGATGGCACGGATAATCTGCTTCAGGTGCTCCAGTTCCTTAGGTTCAACCTCTGCAGCCTTGTTCAGAAGAATGATGTTGCAGAACTCAATCTGCTGGATGACGAGCGAAGCCAAATCTTCCTCATCCATATTCTTCTTCATCAGGTCGCTGCCGTTGGAGAATTCATCCTTCATGCGCAAAGCATCTACTACGGTAACGATGCTGTCAAGGCGCAGAATACCATTCTCGATGTACTGAGGACCGAGGGATGGGATAGAGCAGATGGTCTGTGCAATAGGAGCAGGCTCGCAGATTCCGGAAGCCTCGATGACAATGTAATCGAAACGCTTCATGTCTACGATTTCCTTGAGCTGTTCTACCAGGTCCATCTTCAATGTGCAGCAGATGCAACCATTCTGGAGAGAAACGAGCGAATCATCTTTCTGACCTACTACGCCACCTTTTTCTATCAGGGCTGCATCAATATTGACTTCACCAATATCGTTGACGATGACGGCAAACTTAATACCTTTTTCGTTAGCTAAAATCTTGTTGAGAAGGGTTGTCTTTCCACTACCCAGGTAGCCTGTCAAGAGCAATACAGGCACTTCCTTCTTTGCGTTCATATTAAAATATTTTAATGTTATACTTCTTAAACCCAGTCTGCTGATAATGCTGCTTTCTCGGGCAGCTGTCATCTGGCAGTCTGACGGTTTTGCGAAACTGCAAAGATTGTGCCACACCTTATTTTTTTGCCATTTTTTTTCGTACACCCCTTTTTTGTCAGTTATCTTGTGTTATTTTTAGGTTATATTTCATGTTTTTCTCATTTTTCTTTGGTGGTTTCAACTGGAAATAGTATATTTGCAGAGAAAATGTGTTTCAAACAGCACATAAACTTAATGAATAAACATATTTAATATACATAAGTAAGTTAAGATGAAAAAGTTTAAGGTTTTAGTTTTGACGGTTGTGGCAGTCCTTGCGCTGTCATCTTGCGGCACTACTCAGACGGTGCCTCTGACCGGTCGCACTCATCGCATCTCTGTATCCGATGAGCAGGTTCTCAGTCTGTCTAATCAGGAATACACAAAGTACATGGCTTCTGCCAAGAAGTCGACCAATGCAGCCAATACAGCGATGGTTCAGCGGGTAGGAAAAAGACTAGCCAATGCTGTTGAACTCTATTTGAAGCAGAATGGATTTGAAGCCGACGTGAAGAATTATTCATGGGAATTCAATCTGGTACAAGATAAGTCTGCCAATGCATTCTGTATGCCTGGCGGTAAAATCGTGGTTTATGAAGGACTTTTGCCTTACACTCAGAATGAAACCGCTTTGGCAATCGTTTTGGGTCACGAAATAGCTCATGCTGTGGCTAAACATAGTGCTGAGCAGCTCACCAAGCAGCAGAACCAGCAAACCGGCACAAGCATCCTGGGAACTGTGTTGAACCAGACAGTAGGTAATGGTGTAGGTAATGTGGCAAGTGCAGTTGCCGGACAGTATTTCTCATTCCGCAATCTGAAGTATTCCCGTGATAATGAAACCGAGGCAGATTACATGGGGCTTATCTTCGCAGCCATGGCAGGTTACGATCCTCAGCAGGCCATTCCTTTCTGGAAGAGAATGTCACAGGGCTCAAGCAGCAATCAGAGTGATATTTTCAGTGATCACCCTTCAGACGCCAAGCGTATTGCTGCCTTGCAGAAGGAAATGCCTACTGCGCTGAAGTATTATAAGCCTCAGACAACTTATAAGGTAGGTTCTGCGAGCAAGACTTCTACAACCAAGAAGACCAGTAGAAAAAAGAAGACTACAACCCACAGAAAATAAGGAATTTTCCGAATCTCTCGAATCTGATGAAATGAATTCATATTCTCTTTCGAATCTCTCGAATCTGAAGAATCAAATTAAAATAGTTAAGTATGGAGTATTTATCTCATAACCTTTGGCTGGTATGGACGTCGGTGATGTTCATCTGCCTCATCTTAGAGTTGTCTTCGGGCGATTTCTATGTTACTTGTTTTGCCATTGGTGCGCTCATCAGCATTCCTGTGGCATTAGTAGGAGCACCTTTCTGGGTGCAGGTAGTGGTTTGGGCTATCTGCTCTATGCTTAGCATCTGGTTGGTTCGTCCGCATCTGCTGAAATCGCTACACAAGGGTGGGGAAGACCGCCGCAGTAACGCCGATGCGCTGGCAGGACAGATAGGGGAAGTGACCGAGATGATTCCTGCCGGAGGATATGGTAGAGTGAAGCTGGATGGAGATGATTGGAAAGCGGAAGCTCCGCATCTTGCCGAACCGCTTGCTGTAGGCGATAAGGTTCGAATCTTAGGTCACGAATCTATCATCCTCAAGGTAGAAAAAGTTTAGGTAGGAAAAGTTTAAATTCAACATTATTCACTTAATCGTATAAACATCATGAACATAGGAATTTATGTGCTGGTGGCTCTAGTAGCACTTGCACTCGTAGTGGTTAAGAAAACCATCGTCATCATCCCTCAAAGTGAGACGAAAATCATAGAGCGTCTCGGACGATATTTTGCCACGCTCAAGCCGGGTATTAATATCATCATTCCTTTCATTGACCATGCCAAGGATATTGTGGCGATGAGAAACGGAAGATACCTTTATACAAACAGCATCGACCTTCGTGAACAGGTCTACGATTTCGACCGTCAGAACGTAATCACTAAGGATAATATCCAGATGCAGATAAATGCGTTGCTCTATTTCCAGATTGTGGACCCATTCAAGAGTGTGTATGAAATCAACAATCTGCCAAACGCCATAGAGAAACTGACCCAAACCACCTTGCGTAACATAATAGGTGAGATGGAACTTGACCAGACTCTTACCTCCCGCGATACGATTAACACCAAACTCCGTGCAGTTTTGGATGATGCAACCAATAAGTGGGGAATCAAGGTAAACCGAGTAGAGTTGCAGGATATTACACCTCCTGAGAGTGTGCTCCAGGCCATGGAAAAGCAGATGCAGGCTGAACGCAACAAGCGTGCTACCATCCTGACTTCTGAAGGTGAGAAAGAAAAGCAGCGCCTGCTCTCAGAAGGTGAGAAGGCTGCCATCGTGAACAAGGCTGAGGCTGCCAAACAGCAGGCTATCCTGAATGCAGAAGGTGAGGCTACTGCCCGCATCCGTAAGGCTGAGGCCGAGGCTATTGCCATTCAGAAGATTACAGAAGCTGTAGGACAGAGTACGAATCCAGCCAACTATCTCCTGGCCCAGAAATACATCAGCATGATGCAGGAAGTAGCACAGGGTAAGGATAACAAGGTGGTTTATCTGCCATACGAGGCAACCAATCTCTTGGGTTCCATTGGAGGAATCAAAGACCTTTTTAAGGGATAAAGACCTCTGAGTCAATGGATAATGCCCTTAGGCTCAAGATTGACTCAAAAAAAATAAAGCACTCTGAATATCAGTAAACTGTAACTTCAGTAAGTAAAAATATAAAACAGGATAAAAATGAAGAAAATCTGTATCGTTGCAGGTGCAAGACCTAACTTTATCAAGGTTGCGCCCGTAATTAGAGCAATTCGTAATGCTCAGGAAGCTGGTAACGAAATCAGCTATCAGTTGGTTTACACAGGAAAAGAGGATGATCCGACTTTGGAATCTTCTCTTTTCGATGACTTAGGCATTCAGAAACCGGATGCTTATCTCGGCGTAGACTGTCCAAACATGAACGAACTTACCGGACAGGTGATGGGTCAGTTTGAGCGCTATCTGCAGCAGAATGCTACAGATGTTGTCATTGTGGTTGATGATCTGGCTTCAACCATGGCTGTGGCTATTGTTACCAAGAAGCAGGGTGTGCAGCTTGCTCATATTGCAGCCGGAACCCGCAGTTTTGACATTACCATGCCAAAGGAAATCAACCGTCTGGTGATTGATGGCTTGTCAGATGTTCTCTTTACCGCTGGCATTTCAAACAACAGCATCGCCAACAAGGAAGGTGCAGAATTGTCTAAGGTTTACATGGTAGGAAATGTGCTTATCGACAACATCCGCTTCCTTCAGTCTAAAATGCAGCGTCCTGAAGTCATGGACGAGTTTCATCTGAAAGAAGGCGAATATATGGTTTTGACCCTGAACCGCAAGGCCATCGTCAATAACATTGATGAGATGAAATCGCTCATTTCTGTCATAGATGAAGAGGCGCGCCAGGCTGGAGTGAAGGTGATTGCTCCGCTTCGAGGTAAAGCCTTGGGCTTCGTGCTCGCATTCAAGGCTTATCAGGAAGAGAGTAATCATCAGAGTGGAATCCAGGTGGTTCAGCCGCTCGATTATCTGTCGTTTGCTTATCTTACAGCTCACGCCAAAGGTGTGATTACCGATTCGGGTAATGTGGCAGAAGAAGCTACCTTCAATGGAGTTCCTTGCATTACGCTCAACAGCTATACTGAGCATATTGAAACCGTAAAGGTGGGTACAAACGAATTGGTTGCTGAAGATCCGGAGTTACTGAAGCAATCTATGCAGAAACTTCTGAAGGGTGAATGGAAGAAAGCGGGCATTCCTGACAGATGGGATGGTCGCTCAGCAGAAAGAATAGTCCAGATTCTCGCTGAATAGAATCTAAACTCATAGGTATAATCTCATGGAGAGAGATGATGCTATGTAAACTGATTCTTTTCAGAATAAACTTAGAGGTTCACTTCAATATGATTATATTGAAAAGTGAACCTCTTTCTTTTTATGCTTTATCTTTTTCTTAATCCTTTTCAGGTGCCTTTGGCACAGGATAGTCGTATTGCTTGAAATAGGACGGCGTCTTATTATCATACCATACTCCTTCTACGTTTAAGCCGATAGAGAAAGTCTTTTTGGAATTAGTGTATCTTACACCGGCTCCTAAAACGTTGGCGCCAGGTACTCCCATTCCGTAACCACCCGGCATGATTCCTCTGCCCATTCCCCAAGGATACATTCCGTAGCCCCAAGGCGAATAGCCGTAGGGACCATAGCCATAACCGCCATAACGGCCGTAAAGAGAATTGTAATTGTTGGCTACACTAAGCTGACCGTAAACGTAAGCCTCCCAATGCTCATTAAACTGGTAGCCCAGAATGCCGTAGACTCCGCCGTCATGATAACTGTCTCCACCATAGTTTACGTTGTTGATATAAGTGCCCAGAGCCAACCAGAGTTTGTTGTCTTTCGTGAGTGGCGTTAGGTAGGTTGCATTGATGGTCTGAGTGAAACCGCCTCTGTGAGGCACATTCTTGCCGAATGTGGCAAAGGCAGAAAGATCTACCGAGAGATTCAATCCCTTGTGCAGCCCCCAGCCATAGCCCAACGGATAACTCAAGCCGTTGGTAAGGTTGGAGATGGGATTATTATAATAGGTGCTGTCTAGCGAAGCATCACCCAGCAATCCGTTTTTGCCGAGAGCTTCTTTCTTATCTGATAGTCGGGCAGGAGTCATATATGCATTCTTCACTGGTTTTCCCTGATAAATCATAGGTTTTCCTGCCTGGTAAACCGTATCGCCAGGCAGCAACCATTCTTCGCGCGGACTGTCCGGACTGTGCAATGGTCCGAAGCTTACCTGTTGCTGTGCACTTGTTTCTGTAGTGAGGAAAGTGCAAAAAGCGATGATAATATATATTTTTTTCTTCATAATTGATTGCATTTTCTGTCTTCTGCTGCAAAGATATGAAGAATGTATGAAACAAAGTAACTTTTCCCGCATAAAAAATCAATTTTTTAGAATAAAATCATTATCTTTGCATCCGATAACATAAATAGATGTAAAATTATACAAAAATATGAAGAAGATCATCAGATTATTGACACTCGCTCTTCTTACGGTGCCTGTTACGACATTCGCTCAGAGTGAAGGCAATCAGAACACATCAGAACCAGCCGGAAAAGTTGTGGCGTCTAAGCCCGATTCTCTGCTAGACTGGGAAACACCGCACGATCCAACCTGCCCTCAGGTGTTGCTGGAAACATCGATGGGCAACATTCTCGTGGCTCTCTACAACGATACTCCCAAGCATCGGGATAATTTCCTGAAACTTGTCAATTCGGGCTATTATGACGGTTGCATCTTTCAGCGTGTCATCAAGAATTTCATGATTCAGGGTGGCGATTATTCATGCAGAAAGGTGAACCTGGAAAAGCCGCAGAAGTTTGATGTAAACTATACGGTTCCGGCAGAAATCATCTATCCTAAATATTATCATAAGCGCGGACAGCTCTGTGCTGCTCGCGAAGGAGATGATGAAAATCCGACGAAAGCTTCGGCGCCTACTGATTTCTACATCACCTGGGGCAGAAATTTTTCTCCACGGCAGATGGAATATTATGTAGAAAAACTGAAACGGGACGGCAAGTATTACGCCATTCCTTCAGAACAGTTGCAGAAGGGCTACATCAAGCATGGTGGTGTTCCTCACCTTGACAACGGCTACACTGTATTCGGAGAGGTGCTTGAAGGAATGGATGTGGTTGATAAGATTCAGAATGTGGCTACCGATAAGGCGAACAACGACAGACCTCTCACGGATGTCATCATCCTGAAAGCCAAGCAGATGAAGTAACTTTCGGATGGTAAACTGAAGAAAAAATAAGTAACTGAGCCCATTAAAAGGGAAAAATCGATAAGTAAAAATATTAAATACGAGAAAAATGAAGTCATTAAAGGAATTATATAGAGTAGGTAAGGGACCATCGAGCAGTCATACGATGGGGCCTCAGCGTGCTGCCAAACTTTTTCTGGAGCGTTGCCCTAACGCTTCTTATTATGAAGTAACCCTCTATGGAAGTCTGGCTGCTACAGGTAAGGGACACATGACTGATGTGGCAATAGAAGAAGTGCTCAGACCTCATAAAACTGTGAATATTATCTGGCAGCCACAGACTTTCCTGCCTTATCATCCCAACGGAATGAAATTTGTGGGCAAGGATCTGAACGGCGATATTATTGACGAATGGACCGTTTACAGTATTGGTGGTGGAGCCATATCAGATGGTACTGCCGGCAACGAAGAGCTGGGCGCCAAGGATGTTTATGATCTGAACAAGCTCGCCGACATCAAGCAATGGTGCTATGATAACGGACGCTCATTCTGGGAGTATGTTGAGAAATGCGAATCGGATGATATCTGGGATTATCTAGACATGGTTTGGCAAACGATGAAGCAGAGCATCAGGAATGGTTTGGATCATGAAGGTGTTTTGCCTGGTCCGCTGAAGCTACAGCGTAAGGCTGCCACCTATTATATAAAGGCGAAAGGTTACCGTGCTTCCCTGCAGAGCCGCGGCTTGGTTTATGCTTATGCGCTGGCTGTGAGCGAAGAGAATGCTTCGGGTGGCACAATCGTTACAGCTCCTACCTGTGGCGCCTGTGGTGTATTGCCAGCTGTACTCTACCACATGTTTACTTCTCATGATATGAGTGAACAGCGCATCTTGAGAGCCTTGGCTACAGCCGGATTGGTAGGCAACATCGTAAAGCAGAATGCTTCTATCAGCGGTGCTGATGTAGGTTGCCAGGGAGAGGTAGGTGTTGCCTGCGCCATGGCTTCGGCTGCAGCCTGTCAGCTTTTCGGAGGCAGTCCGGCTCAGGTAGAATATGCTGCCGAAATGGGATTGGAGCATCATCTCGGAATGACCTGCGACCCGGTTTGTGGACTGGTTCAGATTCCTTGCATTGAGCGAAATGCCTTTGCTGCCGCCCGAGCTTTGGATGCAGACCTCTACGCTTCCTTCTCAGATGGCCATCATACCGTATCTTTCGACCGTGTAGTTGAAGTAATGCGACAGACGGGTCATGACCTACCTTCGCTTTACAAGGAAACAAGCGAAGGCGGTTTGGCAAAGGGATTCCCAAGAGACATTTAACCATGAGATTCTGTTTCCGAAAGTGAACTCTACACGCCCTGTAAGAGCAAAAAGCTTTGATTATACCTTGATGCAACGAAGCTTTTGCCCTTGCAGGGCGTGATGTATTTGGGGCTTTCAGACCTTTCTTATATTTTGGCACGCTATTTGTAAGCCCCCTTGCCAAATATTAAATAGTAAATACGAATAAAAACATTTTATATTATGGCACAGAAAGGTAATATTGGTGTAACGACAGAGAACATTTTCCCTGTCATCAAGAAATTCTTATATTCAGATCACGACATCTTCCTCCGTGAGATGGTTTCAAACGCCGTAGATGCTACACAGAAGTTGAAGACTCTTGCAGCTCAGGGCGATTTCAAGGGCGAGATAGGCGACACAACCGTTCGTGTCTCTCTCGATGAGAAGGCTGGAACCTTGACTATCAGCGACCATGGTATTGGTATGACTGAGGAGGAAATCGATAAATATATCAACCAGATTGCATTCTCAGGCGTTACTGACTTCCTCGACAAGTATAAGGAGAATGCCAACGCCATCATCGGTCACTTCGGTCTCGGCTTCTATTCTTCTTTCATGGTAGCCAGCAAGGTAGAAATCATCACTAAGAGCTACAAAGAGGGAAGCAAGGCTGTAAAGTGGAGCTGCGATGGTTCACCTGCTTTCGAAATCGAAGATGCTGACAAGGCTGAGCGTGGTTCAGACATCATCCTCCATATTGCTGATGATTGCAAGGAATTCCTGCAGAAGAGCAAGATTGAGGAACTTCTGAACAAGTACTGCAAGTTTATGGCAGTGCCTGTTGCCTTCGGCAAGAAGACCGAGTGGAAGGATGGTAAGAATGTTGAGACAGATGAGGATAACATTATCAACAATGTTGAACCGCTCTGGACAAAGACTCCTAGCACCTTGAAGGATGAGGACTACAAGAAGTTCTATCACACCCTTTATCCGATGCAGGACGACCCGTTGTTCTGGATTCATCTGAATGTAGACTTCCCATTCAATCTCACGGGTATTCTCTACTTCCCACGCATCAAGAGCAGCATCGACATGCAGCGCAACAAGATTCAGCTCTATTGCAATCAGGTGTTCGTAACCGACCAGGTAGAAGGCATTGTACCAGAATTCCTCACATTGCTTCATGGTGTAATCGATTCACCGGACATTCCGCTGAACGTAAGCCGCAGCTACCTTCAGAGCGACAGCAACGTGAAGAAGATTTCTACCTACATCACCAAGAAAGTAGCCGATCGTTTGAACTCTATCTTCAAGGAGAACCGCAAGGAGTTTGAAGAGAAATGGGATGATCTCAAGATCTTCATCAACTACGGAATGCTCTCTCAGGAAGATTTCTACGAGCGCGCAAAGGACTTCGCACTTCTGAAAGATGTTGAGGGCAAGTACTTTACTTTCGAGGAGTACAAGACGCTGATTAAGGACAACCAGACCGATAAGGACGGCAACCTGGTTTATCTCTATGCCAACAATAAGGAAGAGCAGTATTCTTACATCGAAGCTGCCAAGCAGAAGGGCTATTCTGTACTTCTGATGGAAGGTCAGCTCGATACGCCGATGGTAAACATGCTGGAGCAGAAGCTGGAGAAGAGTCGCTTTACACGTGTTGACGCCGACATCATCGACCGCCTCATCGTGAAGGAAGATGCTAAGAAGACCGATTTGAGCAAAGAGCAGTCTGACAACTTGACAGAAGTATTCCGCTCTCAGATGCCTCAACTCGACAAGACAGAATTCTTTGTTGAGATTCAGGCTTTGGGCGAACAGAACCAGCCAGTGCTCATCACTCAGAACGAGTACATGCGCCGTATGAAGGCGATGAGCCAATTTCAGGCAGGCATGAACTTCTACGGTCAGATGCCAGACAGCTACAACATCGTACTGAACTCAGACCATGCTCTGGTAAAGAAGGTATTGGAAGATGCTGAGGCCAACACTGCTGAAACATTGAAGCCAATCCTTGCAGAAATCAAGGGTCAGGAAGCTCGCCTTGCCATACTCCATCAGGAGCAGAACAAGAAGAAGCCTGAAGAGATTACCCAGCAGGAGAAGGATGATGTTCACAACACAGAGAAGGCCATCAGCGATGAGAAGGCTAAGCGCAACGAAATCATCTCGGGCTATGCTAAGAACAACAACATTGTTCACCAGCTCATCGACCTCGCCCTGCTTCAGAACGGTATGTTGAAGGGTGCTTCGCTCGACGCATTCCTCAAGAGAAGCGTTGACATGATCAAGTAATCCAACCTGTAAAAAGGTTTGAATTAAGAAATAAAACTTTGCGATGCGTAACATTTCATGTTACAAATTGTTTCTATCATATGTGCTAAATGTTTCAAAACGAACATTTAGCACATTTTTTTTTCGCTTTCCTTTGGTGGCTTTCCTTTTTTTTATTACCTTTGCAATATCGATAAACGAAAAACATGATTAAAACAATCGCCATCATGGAACAAACAAATTCAAATTACAGCATTATTGCTGATTATTACTCTGAACACTACAACGAGCTGAAGTTGTATGTCATGTCCCGTTCGCTTCCGGCAGACGAGGCTGAGGACATCGTGCAGAATACTTTTGTGCGATTACTTCGAGGCGATAAGATGATTACGCCTGTTACTTTACCTTGTTTTGTATACACCATTGCCAAGAATCTGATTATCGATTATTACCGTCGCAAGCATAAGATAGAGGAGTATGAACACTTCCTGGGAGCTAGCGACTGGATGGGGAGATATGATGTTGATGGCGAATCTGTTTTCTCTGCCCAGCAGACCAACGAGATTCTGGAGCGTGGTATTGCCCGGCTTACGGAGAAGAGAAGCAAGGTTTACCGCCTGAATCTCTTCGAAGGAATGCAGGTGAGCGAGATTGCCCAAAGTCTGAACCTCGGATATAAAGCGGCTGAGAATCGTCTGACTCTGGCTAGAAAAGAAATAAGAGATTATATGAAAAAAGAGTTGGCTAGTTAAAATGCTAGTCAACTCTTTCTGTTTATTCTTACTGCCTTGCTTTAAGGCTATTCTTAACTGTCTTTTAGTTTTCCTTAAACCCGATTACTCTTGTCAAACCTTTATCAAGATAAAAGGTTTGGGTTACTTCCTGCTTCTTACCCTGATGGTCAGTCAGCTTGTACGTAGCCCTTAAATATAATAAGGTGTCGGGATAAGCATTATCATTATAATCAATATTATTTTTAACGTAAGGCAGTTTGCTGACATTTTGTCGCATCGCCTTCATCTGCTCGAAACTGATCATGGCGGTAGGAGTGAGGCGGGAGAACCGCTCATAGCTGCAGTCCTGATCAACGAGGTTTTCATCAAGAAAATCCTTGACCAGAGATTGAGCCTTGTGCTGATCGCCACACGAGGTGAACATCAGTACAAGTCCTGAAACCATGACAAATATCATTTTCTTTATCTTCATCATAGGCATCTTCTTTATATTTAGCGTGCTGCTTTTATTCAGCCCACTTGCTTATTTAGCCACGCTGCGGAGAATCTCCAGCAAGTGGTCCCAAACCATCTCTACAGTAGGGATGAGAAGAGCCTCGTCTGGGGTGTGAACATTGCGAAGGGTAGGACCGAAGCTTACCATGTCGAGTTCAGGATAGCGCTCAGAGAAGAGACCGCACTCCAAACCGGCATGAATACCCTTTACCAATGGCTTTTTGCCGAAGAGCTTTTCGTAAGCCTTCACAGCCAGGTCGGTAAGCTCGCTGTTGGCGCGCATCTTCCAGGCAGGATACTTGTCGCCTACTGTTACCTCGGCACCAGCCAGGAGGAAGGCTGCCTTTACGGTGTTGGTCATGTTCGCCAGATTGCTCATCACGTTGCTTCGCTGGGAAGCTACGATGTTGATGCTGTTTTCATCAGTCATTACGCTTGCCACATTGCTTGAGGTTTCTACCATCCAGGCAATCGCCTCATCCTGACAGGTGGTGAGCGGACCGTTGTCTACTGCCTGGAGAGCCATTACGAACTTGTCTGCTACGGCTTTCTCTATGACAGGTGCAGCATCGGTGCTTCTCATATTGAACTGCATAGTCTGTTCGGTTACGTGGAATTCATCCTCTACTTCAGATGCAAAGATGTTCCAGTCGGCACGAACCTGTTCCTTATCAGCATTCTTGACGGCGAAAACAATCTTTCCGTCGCGAGGAATCGCATTGTGCATTTTGCCGCTGTTGAAGCTTACGAGGCGCAGACTTCCATCCAGTTTCTCATTCTCGAGGAAGAGGAAGCGGGCAAGAATCTTGATGGCATTGGCGCGCTTCTTGTTGATGTCATCGCCCGAGTGACCACCGTTGAGACCCTTCAGCGAAGCTTCCATGAAGAAATAACCCGCAGGAGCCTCTTCGCGAGAGAAGTGGAAGGTGGCATGGGTTGTCTGACCACCGGCGCAGGATACGAAGATTTCGCCCTCATCCTCTGAGTCAAGATTGATGAGCATCTTTCCGGTCATAAAGCCCGCCTTCATGCCGTGAGCACCGGTCAGTCCGGTTTCCTCATCACGTGTAAAGACACACTCTATCGGACCATGTTCAATATCGTTGCTTGCCAGGATAGCCAGCTCGATGGCGCAGCCTATACCGTCGTCAGCACCCAGTGTAGTACCCTTTGCCTTAAGCCATTCTCCGTCTACGTAAGTCTGGATGGCGTCTTTGTGGAAATCGAAATCAACATCTACCAGTTTATCGCAAACCATGTCCATGTGGCTCTGTAGGATGATGGTTTCAGCGTGCTCGTAGCCTGGAGTGGCAGCTTTGCGGATGAGCACATTACCTGTTTCATCTACCAGCGTTTCGAGCTGATGAGCTTCACCGAAAGATTTCAAAAACTCAATCATGTTCTCCTCGTGCTTGGAAGGACGAGGTATTTCGTTGATTTTTGCGAACTGCTCGAACACGAGAGCAGGCTTCAATTCACTTTTATTCATTTATTTTCTATTATTTTGTTTTGATAAAACATTTATTTCTGCTATTTTGTTTTGGTTATTCCCAAAAAAATAGTACCTTTGCACCCAAAAGTGCACTAAGGCACTGCAAAGGTAATAAAAATGATAAAATTAATGTTATTAAGCGTGTTAATAATTGCTATTTGCATGGCATTATTTTGCGTAAAGTTGATTTTTAAGAAGAACGGAAAGTTCTCTTCCCAGCATGTGCACGACAATCCGGGCTTGCGCAAGCAGGGCATTCATTGTGTGGTGGATCAGGACCGCGAGGCAAGAGAAGCCAACAAGGCTTATTAGAAAATAGTAATAATATAATATGATAGAAAAAATGAGAAAGAACATTTTGGGTTCAGTGGCAATCGCAGCAGTTGCTGCCCTGTCATTGGCATCATGCAACAAATCTCAGCCTCAGGTAGAGGCTAAGTCAGAGCGCAAGGCTCCTGCTGAATTGAAAATTGCTTATGTAGAGGTAGACTCTATCATGACTCAGTATACCTTTGCTAAGGAGTATTCTTCTATCTTGGAGAAGAAGGGCCAGAACATTCAGGCTACCATTGCGCAGAAGGGCCAGCAGCTCCAGGCTGCAGCAGCCAACTTCCAGCAGAAGATTCAGCAGAATGCTTACACCCGCGAGCAGGCTGAGGCTATCCAGGCTGGTTTGCAGAAGCAGAACAACGACCTGCAGGGCTTGCAGCAGCGCTTGAGCAACGAGTTTGCTGCTGAGCAGGAGAAGTACAACAAGGCGCTCCACGACAGCATTGCCAACTATCTTGCCCGCTACAACAAGGACAAGAAGTACAGCATCATCTTCTCTAAGAGCGGCGATAACCTGCTCTATGCTGACAAGGCTTACGATATTACAAAAGAGGTGATTTCCGGCTTGAACAAGGCTTACAAGGGCAAGCTGAAGAAAGAGGAAGCTGCTCCTGCTAAAAAGTAAGAGAAATGCTTCGTAAGGAAAGATACGATTTTATATTGAATCATTTCAGAAGTGCGCTGCCGAATGTAACTACCGAGTTGCAGTTCGGTAGCGCATTTCAGCTTCTGGTGGCTACCTTGCTTTCTGCGCAATGCACCGACAAACGCATCAACATGGTTACGCCTGCTCTCTTTGCCCGTTATCCTGATGCGCAGCACATGGCACAGGCGAGCGAGGAAGATATTTATGAGTTGATCAGTTCGGTGAGTTATCCGAATGCCAAGGCGAAGCATCTTGCTGAAATGTCTCGCCAGCTGGTTGAGATGTTCGGAGGTGAGGTACCTGAGGCTGCTGATGATTTAGAGAAACTGGCTGGAGTGGGGCGCAAGACGGCGAATGTGATTCGTGCCGTATGGTTCGGTCATGCTACGATGGCGGTGGATACGCATGTTTACCGTGTGAGTCATCGTATGGGGTTGGTGCCGAAAACGGCAGATACACCCCGAAAAGTAGAAGATTATCTGATGAAACACATTCCGGCAGAGGATATTCCGAATGCGCATCATTGGATTCTGCTGCATGGCAGATATATTTGCAAGAGTACGAAACCGCTCTGCGATAAATGCTTTTTTAATGAATATTGCCCAAAACTATTAAAGGACAGTAAGCTTTAGGTAGTGATTAGTTTTTAGTGATTATTGATTAGTTAGTAGCGATTAGTTTGTTTATCACTAATCACTACTAACTAATCACTAATTAAAGTTTTATTGTTTTATTCAAGAGATAATTATCCAGGATCACCATGGCAGCCATGGCTTCAACCACTGGTACGGCTCTTGGCAAAACGCAAGGATCATGACGGCCGCGGGCAGTCAGCGTAGTGGCATTTCCTTCCAAATCTACCGTATTCTGCTCCATCAGCAGAGTAGCCACCGGTTTGAAGGCAACACGGAAATAGATATCCTGGCCATTGCTCAAACCGCCCTGTATTCCTCCGCTATGATTGCTCTTTGTTGTAATACGGGCAGCAACATCCTGATTCACGGCAGCATCTTCTGGCACCTCAGCAGCATCAGCCTTCGGGATAAAGACATCATTCTGCTCACTTCCGCGGGCAGTAACTCCGGCAAATCCCTCGCCATATTCAAAACCCTTCACGGCGTTAATGCCAAGCATGGCAGCACCCAGTTGGGCATGAAGCTTGTCAAACTCAGGCTCGCCCAATCCTACCGGGCAACCCTTGATGACGCAAGTGATGATTCCACCAATCGTATCGCCGTCGGCCTTAACCTGGGCGATGAGATCTTCCATCTCCTTCGCCTTCTGCTGGTCAGGACAGCGCACCGGATTATCTTCTATGGTGTTAAGGTCATACAGATGATAATCTTTCTCCAGCGCAATACTGCCCACCTGTGATGTATAAGCCGTGATACTGATGCCCAACTGTCGCAAGGCAAGTTTAGCCAAAGCTCCGCCTACGCATCGGGCAATGGTGATGCGGGCTGAAGAACGGCCGCCGCCACGATGATCGCGTACGCCATACTTCTCGTGATAGGTGAAATCTGCGTGAGAAGGGCGGAAGAGACAGCGCATGTTCTCATAGTCCTGAGAATGCTGGTTCTGGTTACGCACCTCAAAACCGATAGGGGTTCCTGTTGATTTGCCTTCAAACACACCACTCAGAAACTCCACCTTGTCAGCTTCCTTTCTGGCCGTAGTGATGTGGCTCTGTCCCGGGCGTCGGCGGTTCAGCTCGCTCTGGATAAAGTCCATGTCGATTTCTATGCCTGCAGGAAATCCGTCAATAACGCCTCCTACAGCTATTCCATGACTCTCTCCAAATGTAGTGAGAGTGAAAAGATTGCCAAATGTATTCCTCATTACCTTATATAATATAATACAAGTTCAGTTGATATGAAGGAGGGTGTGCCATAAGCCCATTACAGAGACTTATGATACACCCACTATCGTTTATTCTCTTGTTTGTTACTTGTTGCAGCCGCCTTCGCAACCACCTTCACAGTTGCCATCCTTGCAGTCGCCGCCGCAGTTGTCACAGCCACCTGAGCAGCCGCCACCTTCGCCGCTGATCATCTGAGCCATCTTGGCAATCTCCTCAGCAGTAGCCTCGCGGCTCTCGAGAATCTGACCGCAGAAGTTGAGCTTCAAGCCAGCCAATGGGTGGTTCAGGTCGCAGGTTACCTTTGTATCGCTGATGTTCTTCACTACTGCGTTGAAGTGGTTGCCATCCTCGTTCTGCAATGGGATGATAGCGCCTACCTGTACGTGCTGTGCATCAAACTGGCCGTTGACGGTAAAAATCTGCTTGTCGAGCTCCAGTACGCGCTCATCATAGTGCTGTCCGTAAGCCTGCTCTGGGTCCAGCTGGAAGTCGAACTCTTCACCTTTAGCCAGGTTTACCACCTTCTCTTCGAAAGCTGGCAGGGTAACACCCATACCGCTGATGAAGATGAACGGACGCTCGTCGGTTGTGCGCTCGATGAGCATCTCCTCGCCGTTGTCACCATTAGTTACATCATACAGTGCGTATGAAACTACAATAAACTTGTTCTTGTTGTTTGTTTCCATTTTATTATTTATTTTTTATTATTTCTTTTTCTTTTCTGAATGCTTACGCTCTTTACCATCTCCATGCGCTCCAGATAGATAGGGCGCCATTTGTCGATGATGTCTTGCAGACTTTTGCTCTTCTGCGAGAGTTCGGCATATTCCTCGCCGTCGGTCAGATTCTCTTTCTTGAGATCCAGCATTCGGGCGATGAGCTGTTTCTGATGTTCTTCAGCCGCCTTGAGCTGGTTGCCCAGTTTCTCGAGACTTTCCATAAAGGCGAGTGCCTTGTCTATATGATTTTCCTGTACCATTTTGCTTGTTTTATAGGTTGAATCTTTTGCAAAGGTACAAATAATAATTGGTATAAACGAAGAAAAAGGGCTTTTTTTTCGATGATATTACAAAATGATAGTAAAAATGTAATATCTCTAACGTTCTGACGTCTATTCTATCATATTCTTGTTGATTTAAGTCAAGAAATAGGCGAAAAACTGAAAATATCCCAAGAAATGTTTGCGTGCACTGAGGAAAGTTCGTATCTTTGCAGCGTCTTAAAGAAAAAGACTATAGGATAATGTTTAACAGAGCCGGCGTCTACGGATGTGCAAGGCTCACAAAGTAAAGAAAGGTAAAAAGATTATGAAGAAGATTATGGTATTAGCAGTAGCTATGTTTGCAATGGCAACAGCTACTTTCGCAGCTGAAGAGGAGACAAATGCAACAGCAGCTTTCAACATGAACGTTAACATGTCTAGCATGGCAGATGCTTTGAGCTTGAACATCGACCAGGTAGAGGCTGTAGCTGATGTACACAAGAACTTTACCGCAGACATGATGAATGCTGCAACAGCAAAGGGTGAGGATCGTTCTGCAATGATTGACAAGGCAGTATTGAAGGATCTCAAGTACATGCACGTTATCTTGAACAACAGTCAGTATCGTAAGTACGTGATGCTTCTCAACACAACCCTTATCAACCGTGGTTTGAAGTAATCATCTTACGTAGATGAGAAAAATAATGAGAGAGATTTAAAATAAGAATCCCAGTCGAGGTTTTATCCTGACTGGGATTTTTTTTGCTTTATTCAAGTTTCGCAAGTGAACTCCACACGCCCTGAAAGGGCAGAAACTCCTAGCCCAGGGCAGCGCCCTGGGTATAATAGCAATCAGCAAGGCGCCCTGTAAGGGCAAAAGCTTTGTATATTGCCCAGTATTTTAAAGCTTTTGCCCTTACAGGGCGACAAGTTTGTTTCCGTAATTACCCAGGGCGCTGCCCTGGGCTAGGAGCTTTTGGGCTTTCAGCCCGATCTTGAACCACATGCGAAAGTTCTGTTACTTTACGATTTCTTTTCCAGCTGCCTGCCAGCCAATAAAGCCGGAATCGAGTTCTATTACCTGATAGCCGTTCTTTGTCAATATAGCTGCGGCATTTTTGCTTCGCTTGCCGCTTCGGCAGTTCACGGCGATAGTCTTGCTTTTGGGAAGAGTGGCAGCGGCCTTCTGCTCGAAATCTGATTTCAGTACGTCAATATTGATTGCGCCACGAATATGCCCATTGGCAAACTCCTCTGCGGTTCGTACGTCGAGACGGATTACTGCGGTGTCAGCGATGGCTTTCTCATAGTCATCTGCCGACAGACTCTTATAGCCCTTATTTTGCGCCTGACAAGAAGACAGGCTTGATAGCATGGTTAAAATGCTCATGATAAATATTTTCTTCATTTTCTAATCTTTTAATAATTATGCGCCTTTAATCTAGAAGGATAAGCCATGCTCAACCCCCTACATTCTTGCAATATATCTGCAAAAATACAAAAAAATATTCAGAAAAGTGATTATATGGATGGATTTTGTTTACAGGGCGAACTCGATTTAACCTTATTTTATCTTTTTTATCCCATGCAGCTCGTTACTCCGAGCGTAGTAGCGATAGCGGTCAGTATGCTGATGGCTATCTGCAGAATTGTTTTCCAAGTGTTCGCTTTCATTTTTTTTGAATGTTGAATGTTGAGTGTTGAATGTTGAATTTTTTGTGGGGTGGATAGGCTGGGCTAGGGGCTAGCACCCTAGCCAGTCTATCCTTGGGCTATTCAAGGCCGTCGCCAGTATCGTCCTTGCCGGTAGTACCGCCGCTTGATTCAGAGCCTTGGCCGTCGCTGCCGGTCTGACCGGTGTTTGAACCACCTGGGGTAGAACCGCCTGGCGTATTATCCGGAGTGGTTGGCGCGTTGAGGTCAACGTTGGTCTTACCCTCCTTAATCGCCTTGATAACGGCTGCCTGAGCGCTGCGGCTGGCTACGAGGTTGAACTCGGCGTCATCGCGAAGGTTCTTGAACTCCTGACCTGGCTCCCACTGAACCTTCACACCGGTGATGTTCTGCGAGGTGAACTTGTCGGCATCCTCGGCACCCTTTGAGGTGAGAAGGAGAGAGAAATCACCGAGGTCGCCCAGACGAATCTTCTTACCCTCAAGCAACATCTCACGCATACAGTCTACGGCGATGTAGAGGATGGCGCTGATGTCAGCTCTCGAATAGACACTACCATGAGAGGTGATGTGCTTGGCAAACTTCTCGATGGTCATGATGTCGGTGTACTGTGAGATGGCGAAAGCATTCTGCTTCTCAGTCTTCACGAGTTCCAGGTCCTTCGGGTCAGGGGTTGTACCCTCCTTCTTTGCCTGGTTGATGCGTGACTTCGCCTGGTTGATTTCCAGAAGATTTGCGTTCACGCTACGCATTACGATGCTGTAATTAATCATAGTCGTTTGTAGTATGTTTAGAGTCCTTTGTTTTGCAACTCCCCAGAACGCCCCGTTCCTGCCGTTTTCGAGGTCTTCATTGATGACCGGCGCCTGCCATCATTTATGACCCGTGTTGGTCTTAATAGAAGACCGCCTTCAGGCACCTAAGGCATTTCCTTCGATTGCTGGTGCAAAGATACGAATAAATCCGGTATCTACCAAATTTAGACATGTGATAAGGAGCGATTTTCAGCAAACTTACGATTTGAAAGTTAGCTTAAAAAACAAACTCTATGTTTTGTGGGGCGCATCTCTATGTTTTCGCGGTATAGAAGCTGGGTTTTTCTATATAAATCAGCATATTACAAAGTAATAACCTATTTGCAGGAAACGTGTTCAGTATTCAGTATTCAGTTTTTTTCGCTGTTGTTACCA
>JAJWFY010000074.1:0-5841 GCA_021615735.1 Segatella copri
GGGGGGGCATGGGCACAAACGCCTTCCAGGCCTTCCATTGGTAATGGAGTAGACAATCCCTATCAGATATCCACAGCTGCCGAACTGGCGTGGTTCCGCGACCAGGTGAATAGTGGTTATACTACTATTTCAGCCACGCTGACTAAAGATATTGACTTGGCAGAGTTCTGCCATGCGAAGGATGGCACCAAGTATACTAAAGAAGTCAGTTGGACTCCTATCGGTAACTCTGATAATATTGAAAATATGTACCAAGGTACATTTGACGGCAACGGGAAGACCATCAGAAATCTCTACATCAATGACATCTCTGAGTATATCGGTATCCCCTGCGAAGCCGGTTTCTTCGGCTATGCAGAAAAGGGCAGCATCAAGAACATCACTTTCGACAATGCAAAGGTAAAGACTACTGCTGATGATTATTGTACTGGAATTTTGGTAGGAGTTGCAGGCTCTTGTATTGAAAATATCAAGATCTTGGTTAACTGTTCGGTAGAAGGGAAAAACTACGTTGGCGGAATAGCAGGAAGAGCAAATGGCGACATCGGCAACTGCGAAAACCATGCAATGGTGAATGGTGCAAATTTTGTAGGAGGTATTGTAGGTAACTATGTGTTTTCCGACAAATCCATCACTTCATGCGCCAATTATGGTGTCATAACAGGTACGAGAGACAAAGTTGGTGGCATTGCTGGAAATTTTAACTCAGGAACCATTCAGAATTGTGCCAACTATGGTGATATAACGGGAACTTTCTATGTCGGAAACTTGATAGGATGTGCTGATGAATGCAATCTGAACAATGTGCTTGGCACTGGTAATGTTACTGCTACTTCTAGAAATCCTGCAGGTCTCCTTGTTGGAAACATAGAATATTCCTCCAGCACCGCTTCTGGCATCTTGGCATACAACAGCAGCGCGAAGCTTACCATCAATGGAACTGAGCAGACAGGTGAAGCTGTCAAGGCTATCGGACAAGGCTCATTGACATCTGCTGACAAGATAAACGCATTCACCGCAGAACAATTGAAGAGCGGCATGGTTGCCAATCAGCTTCAGAAAAACGTATCAGGAAGTGCAAAATGGGGGCAAAAACTGAACACAGACGATTATCCTTTACTTGGCTCTGCTGATGAGGTTTACTTGGATGGTAATGTGACAACGAATTGTTTAGGCGAGCAGGTAAGTGCATTTACCAATACCAAGCCAGCACAAGAAGGCACATTAACGGTTAAGCATGGCGATAGTCCCATACATCACGAATCCGTGGATGCTACCTGCACCACAGATGGCAACATCGAATATTGGGAATGTAATCTTTGTCATAAGTCTTTCTCAGACAAGCTGTTGACACAAGGAGTGAGCACTCTTGTAGTATCAGCTACAGGACACAAATATGGTGAGAACGACAAGTGTACGATGTGTCAGAAAGAAATTCCTTCCTTGACATTGGGTAACAATCTCATAACAATCGAAAAAACGTATGGCAGTAGGGATGAAATCAGCGGTTACAACCTTTATAAATATACAGCTCCAGAAGATGGCAGATTGGAGGTGACGGCAAACAGCAACGGCAATGAAACCTGTGGCACCCTGTGGGAGAGCCCTACGGCTGCATCTCGCTTGACTTACGATGATTCTAGCAATTGGCCTAACTTCAAAATCACCTATACTGTAACGAAAGGCACCACTTATTATATCGGTGCAAGAAAATTAGATGGCAATGCCATCGAAGGCGAAGTCAAGCTCAATGTAAAAATGAATGGTCTTGAAGGTGAATTGCCAACAGGCATGACTGGTAAAGGAACTGAGGCGGAACCATTTGTGCTGAAGACGGCAGAGCATCTGGCGTGGTTTCGTGACTTCGTGAATGAAGGTAACATGGAAGCCTGCGCAAAGATTGCCGATGATGTGAAAGAAATTGATATGAGCACTGTATGCCATAAGGCTGATACCGAAAAGCAGGTAGCAGAGCTCAGCTGGACTCCTATCGGCAACTTCGCTGGTAATAAGTATCAAGGTACATTCGATGGCAACGGGAAGACCATCAGTAATCTCTACATCATCAATGCCGCCTCTAGTTCTGTCGGTTTCTTCGGCTATGCAGAAAAGGGCAGCTTCAAGAACATCACTTTCGACAATGCGAAGGTAAAGAGTACTGTTGATCATTATACTGGAATTTTGGCAGGATTCGGAGAGCTTTGTATTATTGAAAATATCAAGACCTTGGCTAACTGTTCGGTAGAAGGAAAAAATGGCGTTGGCGGAATAGCAGGAATGGCAAGTGGCGACATCGGCAACTGCGAAAACCATGCAATGGTGAATGGTGCAAATTTTGTAGGAGGTATTGTAAGTGACTATAGGGGATCCGGCAAATCCATTATTTCATGCGCCAATTATGGTGTCGTAACAGGTACGGGAAACAGCGTTGGCGGCATTGCTGGTGGATATGGCTCAGGAACCATTCAGAATTGTGCCAACTATGGCGATATAACTGGAGCTGATATTGTCGGAAACCTGATAGGAGATGGTTCTATATGTAATCTGAACAATGTGCTTGGCACTGGTAATGTTATTGCTACTTCTGATACAGAGCGTGCCGGTCTCCTTGTTGGACGCATAATCAATTCCTCCAGCACCGCTTCTGGCATCTTGGCATACAACAGCAGCGCGAAGCTTACCATCAATAAAATTGAGCAGACAGGTAATGCTGTCAAGGCTATCGGAAAAGGCTCATTGACCTATCCAGAAAAGATTAAGGCATTCACCGCAGAGCAGCTGAAGAGCGGCGAGGTGGCTTACCTGCTCAACGGAAGCAAATCAGAAGGTGAACTGGTTTGGTATCAGAAACTCGGCACAGATGCTTATCCTGTGCTTGTTGCTGAAGAGGGCAATACTGTATATCATGGATCGTTCACTTGCTGCGATGGAACGGCTTCCTCATATAGCAACAGTTCTTCTGAGAATGAATTGGTTCACGTAGCATCTGCCACTTTAACCAGTCCTGTGTTCGACTCAGCCAAGCACATCTATCACATGGGCTGCAGCAACGAGAGCTGCCCTGAGCATAAGTATGCAGCAGATGCAGATGGAACACTGAAGGCTACAAAGGCAGAAGATGGCAAGTTCTATGTTGAGGAACTGACCCTTACCGATGCTTCTACAGCCATCAACACCCAGGCTCAGTTCACGGTAAAGGACCTGCAGTATAGCCGTCAGCTCAATGAGGGACAAAAGGGTTATGTAACACTCTGCCTTCCTTTTGATATCAATGTAGCTGATGTTACTGGTGCAGAGAAATGCTATCCGGTAGGAGATATGATGATTCACATGCCTACAAATGATGCAAGTGTATTGAAATTCGTTCTTATGCTCGATGAGCAGTCTGACATCAAGGCTGGTACACCAATGATTGTTAAGCTTGGTGCTGAGGGCACAGCTCAGAAATTGGTTGTAACGGCACAGAATGTAGAGTACAATGCTGACTTCTTTGCAAATCCAACAGCCAAGTCGCTGACTTTGAGAGACTGGGATGGCAAGAGTGGTTTTATGACTATCTGCCATGAACTGGAAAGTGCCTCAATAGTTGGTGTTTATACAACTACTCCTATGGCAGAAGGAAGCTACAGTTTCCGTGAAGATGGTAAGTTTGGTATCCACACAGGTGATTTGTCTCCTTATCGCATGTATCTGAACGTCCAGCCATCGCAGTCGGCTTCTTCACGTACCATGCTGTTCAGCATCGGTTTGCCTGATGACAGTTCTACTACAGGTATCCGCATTATCAGCTTAGGAGATGGCAAACAGACTGGTTCATCAGCCATCTATACCTTAGAGGGCCAGCGCGTAATGGGAACACCTCGCAAGGGCATCTATATCAAGAATGGAAAGAAATTTAGTGTTAAATAATTAATCAACAAGGAATTATGAAAAAGAAAGAATATATATCACCTGCAATTCAGGTATTTGAAATGAATACACCTTGCATCCTGGCAGGAAGTGGAGAAGAAACCGGTGGAGGAAGTACCGGAGGTGGAATATCACAAGAAGAATGGGATAGTTGGGGACCAGGCTTCGGCTCGAATGATCCGAACTACCCAGGTCAGGGAGTGTAATTTTACGCTTCTGATTCTAATATAAGTAAGGGCTGCAGACGGTAACAATGCCGTTTGCAGCCCTCGCTGTTTTAATGCCGGAAGATATTTCCTTCTCGCCTGGCATAGTCACTTATACTAAGAAAAAAGACTCGTGGATAATTTACATACACTACGCCTGAAGTTGCTTCAGCTGGTCTTCTGTTAATCCTGTAGCTTGTATGATTTGAGAACAAGACATACCCATTGCCAACAAGTTACGGGCTACTTCCAAACCTTTAGACAGTTCACCTTCAGCACGACCTTCAGCACGACCTTCAGCACGACCTTCAGCACGCCCTTTTTCCATTCCTCTCTTCTCATCAAACTTTCTGGTGGCATATATATCACGCATATTCTTGATGTCCTCATCATAAAGCTCAAGTTCTTCTCGGGAAAGCTTGCGGAGGTCTCCTATCTCTGCCAACTTGCGGAAGACTGGATACTTCTCGCTGAATGGCATCTGTTCAAACATGTTCATATTCTTCACTATATAAATCCAACAATCAAATATATCCATACACTCTGCCTCCGTGTGCTTGTCGAACAATGGCAACTGGAGGTACACAATACGCATCCTGTCGGACACTCGCTGGCATGTCTGCAAGTCGGTGAGCACCAGGTCGGTGCGAAACTCCTTAAGTATCGGACTTTGCGATACAAAATCCATGAAACATACCGTATAGACTGGAGCCAAGTGGTAGTCCCAGATTCCACGAATGCCCTGTTGCACGATGGCACGTGCCGTGTAATACAATGCCCTGTCGGCAAAGTATTCCTGTTCTTTCTTCTGCATCTCGACGATGACATGCTTACCCTCGTTTGTGATGCAATAGACATCGAAGACCACACCACGGTCATCGGGGCGTAAGCCAAGTTTTTCGGTCTTGGCAAACGTCACGTCCTTGATTACCAACTCGTCTTCAAACAGTCCGTTGAGGAATGTTATCAGACATTCTTTCGTGTCCTCGCTTCCAAAAATTCGCTTGAAAGCCCAATCGACACGTGGGTCTATAAATCTTGCCATCTTCTTACGTTTTATAAGGTCGTGGACGCAATATTGCAATTCTGCTGCGAAGATACACTTTTTTATTGAAACTGCCAAGAAATTATGGGATTTTCTTTTTTTAATAACTGTACGGTTGAAAAGTTTCTATGGTTGCACGCAAGCACATGAAGAAAAATACTCAAGTGGCTCAGTCAGCTAGCTCAAGTGGTTCTGTCGAGCAATTCAAGTGGTTCAGTAAGACAACTCAAGTAGTTCAGTCAGCGAGTTCAGACGTCTCAGTTAGCTGATGCAGACGTCTCGATAAGCTTACAGATACGTCTCCGTTAGCTTACGCAGTAATATCTGTAACCCGATGCAGCCATATTCGTAACCCGATGCAGCCATATAAGTAACCCGATACAGCCATATAAGTTACCCAGCGCAGCCGTCATACGAACAAATTTTATGTAATTATCTATCATCCATCACGATTTGCATCTCTTATACTCATTAACATACTAATATACAGATAGTTGAATCGCGTGATAGATACTTCAAAAATGGGAAAATCCATCACGCTATCCATCACGATTTGGGGTTATCCCTCACGATTTTCTCACTACACTCGTACATATCATTGAAAAGCTGGTTACGGTTTCATGCTATGAAAGTACATATAAAAAGTGTTTGAGAGAAGAATGAGGAAAGTTTACTGGTTAT
>JAJWFY010000009.1:0-86733 GCA_021615735.1 Segatella copri
AAAGGTAAGAACTTTTACGATAAAGGGCAAGGTATAAATGCGGAGCCGCTTACGAGTTTCTGACATTTGGAGGATATCGCTATGACTATAGCCATCCCGAAATTCCTCATTATAATCTTATAGAAGTCAATGAAATAGATAGCTTGCCTAATGGTTCTGGGCCAAAGGTCTTTGAAAGGTTGGCTAATAATGTTGCCGATGATATAAAGGAAGTTCTTTTGTATCATTTAAACTCTCGTAAGTTAGAAAATGAAAGAGTGTAAATATTGGATAGTTGTACTGCTACAGCTGTGCTTTCTTTCTATCAGCTGTGGAGAAAAGGGGGCAAAACAAGTTGCTCCTGCTCAAGATCATGCCATTGTGAAATTTGAAAATAATGAAGATGGAAAGTATTCGCAAGCGATGATAGCACAAATCATCAAACATTTTCATTTGCCAAATAATACTGTTGTAACAGATGAGGATGTTGATGCAATCTTGTTGAGAAGCGTTGATGGGGGAGATGGCATTTGTGGCGGTGACGTAGTTACCATTTGGAAGTATTATAAGAAGCAGAATGATATTCAAGAAATAGTTACGGCGCATCCTATGGCAGATTTGTTATGGTATAATCCTGATAAAAAACATGGTGTAACGATAGGGCTAGATTCAGTTTTTGTGGCAAGTGAAGCCATGCTTGTCCCTCTAAATCCTGATGTGGTAGTTGTAAATGGAACAACAGACAAGATGAATACAATTTATACTTTTATAGTAGATAAGGATGCGGGAAAGGCGATATTGTTACCATCAAATTGTGGCTGCGTAGGCTTTACATCAGAGGAAGGCCTGCCTATATGCTTATCTTTCAGGCATCATGCTAATGGCGAGTCTGGCAGATATTCTGTCGTTTCTGTTTATGATGAAAAAGGAAACCTCGTCAAGGAAATGTCGTTTGAAGATTATAAAAATGATGAGAAGTAATGACATATTCAATAGAAGAGAATCATCATTCGGGATTGGTGTTGTATTTCATGCCTCGTTTCTTTGTCTATAATCCTTGTTGTGCGGAGCCTCATACCCATGAGCTCTACCAAATTTTCGGTGTCTAAAATGTAAATTCGTTTATTCCGCTATGAAAAGCTATTGGTTGTGACGTAAGAATATAGTAATGATGATGCAAGATGTCCTATTTTGCAATCGCACGACATATGTCATGTAGTCGCACGGCATATGCCGTATGATTGAATGATATATGTCGTGCGATTATATGACGATTGTCATGGTAGCTATGAAAAGGCTTTCTTGCACCAAGAAATATAAGTTCTTACATTACGTCATATATATTCCGTCAACAGCATTAGCCTTCATATTGTTGCTTTATTTGAATTTTTGGCAAAGTTACGGAAAATATTGGTATATGCAAAAGAAAGCAGAATAATTTGTTTTCCTTTTCGGATAAAAACATTAACTTTGCAACTAAAAAAATGAAAAGTATGGAAAAGCTGAAGAATATCAAGGCGATAGCCTTCGATGCCGATGATACGCTCTGGGCATTACAAAACTATTTCGAGGACGTGGAGCATGAGTATTGCGAGCTGCTTGCGGAATATGGAAAGGAAAAGGATATTTCTGCTGCTCTCTTCGAGACGGAGAGTAAAAATATGGCTGATTTGGGTTATGGTTGCAAGGCTTTCACCATATCCCTGGTAGAGAATGCGGTGAAGGTGAGTCATGGTAAGGTGGAGGCGAATGTCATCGCCCAAATTGTGGACTTGGGTAAGAGTCTCCTGCATCTTGATGCCAAGCCTTTGGAAGGGGTAGAGAAAACCTTGGCTTGTTTCCGTGAGATGAAGAAATATAAGCTGGCAGTCTTCACCAAGGGGGAGTTGATGGATCAGGAGAATAAGTTGTGGCGTTCGGGTCTGCAGCGGTATTTTGATGTGGTGACTATCGTGAGCGACAAGACGCCCAAGGCTTATCATCGTCTCTGCAGGGAACTGGATGTAACTCCCGACGAGCTGGTGATGGTGGGTAACAGTTTCAAGAGTGATATTGCTCCGGCATTAAAAATCGGAGCTTCGGCTGTCCATATCCCTTTTCATACCACATGGGCGCATGAAAAGACAGAGGAATTTGAACATCCCAAGCTCCGTCGTATTTCAAGATTCGAGGAACTTCTCGATATCTTATAACTCGATATTTTATAAGGGTCTTATAAAACCCTTATAAAATACTCATATAATGGTAGTAATCGTATGCGATTGCTGTACCATCTCCCTGATCGCGATATTTCTTTGCCTTGGATATATACATTTCGGGGGCAAAGGTACACACAATTTTTCAACTGACAAAATGGGCGGGGGGAGCATTTCGGGGGGGGGGCGAACAATCGCCGCAAATTAGGATTCTTTATACAAAATCAGCTAGGAAATTGGCAGAAAACTGCCAAAATCTAGTATTTCGTTAGGAATCTTTAAGTTTTTCACCAAAGGCTGCTGCAATGTGGGTTAAAATTTGCAGGTTTAGAATAATCTTCGTACCTTTGCAGCACCAGTACCCGCCAAGCCTCTCAACGATGCTCAAATGTGCGGGTCGTTTTATTTTTTATACATTTCCCTTGCTGAGATTCTCGTATTTTCAAACGATTCTTATTTCTTTGTGAATATTGAAAATATGGAAGAAAATGGTAATATGTTAATAATCAAGGAATTATGGATTTGTTGGTTAATAGCGCTAAAATAGGAATTCTATAGTTGTACGACTATAGCCTATATAGTCGTACGACTACAACTTTATAGTTGTACAACTATAGGGTATTCGCTTAATTAGAAACAAAAAATAGAGAATTCGAGATGCCCAAAACTCCCTATTTTCGTTGCTAGATTCCAAGTTTACCAG
The DNA here is from genome assembly GCA_021615735.1 of Segatella copri. Taxonomy (GTDB): domain Bacteria; phylum Bacteroidota; class Bacteroidia; order Bacteroidales; family Bacteroidaceae; genus Prevotella; species Prevotella copri_Q. The sequence goes on from JAJWFY010000009.1 coordinate 2,878, forward strand.
TATGCAAAATTTGGTTATAAATATTGACAGAAATACCCTTTTTGGCAGGGGAAGATTACTTCTGCTCTAAATGAAATAGGCTTCAATGGCGAATGAAGCCTGTTTCGATAGCACATGAAGCTTATTTCATTTTTACCTCCAATTATTTAGAATTCTGCATCAAACAAGACGCTGATTTTATAAGGTATGAAGAAAATCATCAAAGAACACGAGCATTTTGAAAAGTTCATGGGCTATAAAGCACCAGAATTCAAATCTGATTCCGGAGAATTCCATGTAATATTATGGAATCTCAACTATATTTCTAACAACAAAAATGAATATGCTATCGGGCGATTATGTCTATATCTCTTCATCGATAAATCGGATGATTTCTTCTTGCTGGTCTGGATGGAACCATTGGATAGTGGTATCCCGCTTAAACCAGGTAAGTTGCTTGCGCATGTATTCACGGCTGTGCGACTGGATTTGTCTGATAGCTTCATCGCGGTCTATTTCGCCGTCAAAGTAGGAGAACATTTCCTTGTAGCCCACGGTTCTCAAGGCTGTGAGTCCCTTCTGTGGGTATACGCTGCGTGCTTCTGCCTCCAGACCTTCGTCCATCATCATCAGTACACGCTGGTTGATGCGGTCGTAGAGTTCAGTTCTGTCGCGGTTCAGACCTATCTTGATGATGCGGAAAGGGCGCTGCTTCTTTTCGGCTGTGCGGAAAGAAGTATAAGTCTTGCCGGTCTGATGGCAGATTTCCAGGGCATGAACCACGCGGCGTGGATTCTTCCTGTCTACTATCGCCCAGTGCTCCGGATCCATCTTGTGGAGTTCTTCTACCAGTGCCTCCAGCCCTTCCTCTTCCAGCCGCTGTTTCATCCAAGTGCGGATGTCGTCACGAACTGTAGGGATGTCGTCGATTCCTTTGCATACAGCATCGATATACATCATGCTGCCGCCTGTAAGCAGCGCCACATCGTGATTCTTGAAGATATCTTCCTGCAGGAGATTCATTACATCAGCCTCGTATTGGGCAGCGCTGTAATAGTCTTCGATGTGGTGGTTTCCTACGAAATAATGCTTCACCCGCTGCTGCTGTTCGGCAGTAGGGGCTGCGGTTCCTATAGGGAGTTCGGCGAAAATCTGGCGGGAGTCGGCATTGATGATAGGTATAGCGAGATGCTCTGCCAGTGAAAGGCAAAGCTCCGTTTTACCTACACCGGTAGGACCTAAGACCACAATCAATGTTTTCATATATCATTCTTTATATTCAAGAAAAAAGCATCCTTGCTCGTTTCATAAACCTATGCAAGGATGCTCTTTTTACCTTTTTACTTTTTTACCCTTTTACTTTTATCGGATAATGCCTCGCTGAGAACTCTCTACGAAGTCGATAATATACTGAATCTCCTTGGTAACCTCAAGATTCTTCTTGATTTCCTCGATACCTTCCTTCAGGATACCCTTGCTGTAGAGCAGGCGGTAAGCCTCGTGGATGTTCTGGATGGTCTCATTGCTGAAACCGCGACGGCGCAGACCGATGAGGTTGATGCTGCAGTAGCGGGTTGGCTCCTTGCCGGCAATGATGTATGGAGGAATATCCTGAGAGAAACGGCAACCGCCCTGGATCATCACGTAGCCTGCGATATGGCAGAACTGGTGAACGAGAACGTTGGCACTGACGATGGCATTGTCGTCTACTACCACCTCACCGGCAAACTTGGTAGAGTTGCCGATAATCAAGCCGCTGCCGAGCACGCAGTCGTGAGCCACGTGAACAGTCTCCATCAGGAGGTTGTTGTTGCCTACCACGGTCTTGCCCTTAGAGGCTGTACCACGAGAGATAGTAACGTTCTCACGGATGCTGTTGTTATCGCCCACCTCGCAGGTTGTCTGCTCGCCCTTGAACTTCAAGTCCTGAGGCTTGGTAGAGATGCTGGCGCCTGGGAAAAATTCATTATTGTTGCCGATGCGAGCGCCCACGTGGATGGTAACGCTGTTCTGCAATACGTTGTTATCGCCCAAAACGGTGTCCTTGTCGATATAGCAGAAAGGACCGATAATGTTGTTGTCACCGAGTTTTGCCTCTGGATGAACAAACGCTAATGGACTAATCTGATTCATATTTCTATTTTATTATTACTTGTTCTTAACAATCTGTGCTGTGAAAGTAGCCTCTGCTACCACCTGGTCGCCTACGAACATGTAGCCCTTCATAGAGCTGATGCCATGACGCACGGGTGCGAGCAACTCCACACGGAAGAGGAGGGTATCGCCCGGAACCACCTTCTTGCGGAATTTCACATCATCGAGCTTCATGAAGTAAGTACTCCAGCGCTCAGGCTCCTCCAACTGGTTGAGGACGAGCAGACCGCCACACTGTGCCATCGCCTCTACCTGGAGAACGCCTGGCATCACTGGCTCTTCAGGGAAGTGACCGGTGAAGAAAGGCTCGTTGCTGGTTACATTCTTTACGCCCACGATGCTGTTAGGACCCATAGCAATGACCTTGTCGACCAGCTGCATAGGGTAGCGGTGAGGCAGGAGCTGACGGATGCGGATATTATCCATGATTGGCTCCTCGTTAGGATCGTAGATAGGAGCCTGAATCTCGTGCTTGCGAATCTCCTTGCGCATGAGGCGGGCGAATTTGTTGTTTACGGTATGACCTGGACGCGTAGCGATGATGCGGCCCTTGATAGGCTTGCCGATGAGTGCCATATCGCCGATGATATCGAGTAGTTTATGACGTGTACATTCGTTCTCCCACTGCAATGGACGGTGCTGGATGTAACCCAACTTGTTGGCATCCATGTGAGGCACCTTGAGATGGTCGGCGAGCTGGTCGAGCTGAGCCTGTTCTACCTGGCGCTCGTAGATAACGATGGCATTGTCCAGGTCACCACCCTTAATGAGGTTAGCCTGGAGCAGAGGCATGATGTCGCGTACGAAAACGAAGGTACGGGCTGATGCAATCTCCTCTGCGTATGTCTCCATCTTTTCGAGGGTAGCAAACTGGCTGTTGATGAATTTGCTCTCGAAAGAACACATGGCTGTGATGCTGAAGTCCTCGTCAGGAAGGATGGTGATGACAGACCCATTATCATCTTTCACCTCAATCTTATGACGGATGATGTAGTAGTCTTTCTCAGCATTCTGCTCCTGGATGCCTATGCTCTGGATCTTCTCTACATACGGAGCAGCAGAACCGTCGAGGATAGGGAACTCAGGACCGTTTACCTGGATGAGACAGTTGTCAATGCCGAGGGCATAGAGTGCTGACATACCATGCTCGATGGTAGAAACGCGGATATCGCCCTTACCGAGTACGGTACCGCGCTGTGTTTCAACAACGTTCTCAGCTACAGCCTGGATAACAGGCTCGCCTTCGAGGTCGATGCGCTGTATTTTATAACCGGTGTTCTCTGGTGCAGGATTGAAAGTTACGGTGAGGCTCAAGCCTGTATGCAAACCCTTTCCGCAAAGAGAGAAACTACCTTTCAGTGTCTTCTGTTTTGACATAATTATATGATTTCTATTTGTTTTTCTTTAATTCTTCAATCTGCTTCTTCAGGTCGTTGAGTTCCTTGTACATGTCAGGCAAACGACGGAAGATAGCCTGAGACTTGAAGTAAGCGCGCTGCTCCATAGGAGGAGTTCCGATGAGCTGCTGGCCGCTCTTGAGGCTGCCCGGAACACCGCTCTGGGCACCGAGGAACACCTTATCGCCGATAGTGATGTGACCGGCAATACCCACCTGACCGCCAAACATACACCATTCGCCTACCTTTGTACTGCCTGCTACACCTACCTGAGAAGACATCACGGTATTGGCGCCGATGTCGGTATTGTGGGCAATCTGTACGAGGTTGTCGAGCTTTACGCCCTTGCGAACATAGGTAGAACCCATTGTAGAACGGTCTACACAAGTGTTGGCACCAATCTCTACATCGTCTTCGATGGTAACGATACCAATCTGAGGAATCTTGTCGTAACCTTCAGGACCTGGAGCGAATCCGAATCCGTCGGCACCGATTACACAACCGGCATGAAGCGTAACGTTATTGCCTAATTTACAGCCGTGATATACGGTAACGTTCGGATAGATGAGTGCATTTTTACCAATCTTCACACCCTCTCCGATGTAGGCATGAGGATAAATCTGGCTACCTTCGCCTACCTCTGCACCATCGCTGATATATGCGAAAGCACCTACATATACGCCTTCAGCCACCTTAGCCTTTGGAGATACGAAAGCCAGCGGATCGATGCCGGTCTTCTTAGGCTTCATGGATTCGTACATCTGCAGGAGCTTAGCCACGCACTCGTATGCATTCTTCACACGGATGAGGGTTGTGCTGACAGGGTGTTCCAATTCTACGGTTTCATCAATGAGTACGATGCTTGACTTGGTTTCGTAAACATAATGAGTGTATTTAGGGTTAGAAAGGAACGAGATAGCGCCTTCCTTACCTTCTTCGATTTTTGCGAAGGTGTTGACTGTAGCGTTCTCATCACCTTCCACACGGCCCTGAACGAACTGGGCTATTTGTTGAGCGGTAAATTCCATAATTTATCTGACTTCTAGTTTGTTTTATTTAGGTTCCCAAGGCATCATTACCTTTAGGTAACCGCAATTTGTTTGCAAAAATAGCAAAAAAGATTTAGATTCTCGACTTTATTTTGTAATATTTTGCTTTTTCGCCCCATAAAAGGGTATTTTTTAGGCGCAAAGCCTCTTTTTTAAGATACTTTGCGCCTAATTTGAGTTTTTATAACTTAGCAAGTTCTGCTGCCATTTCAGCCTGCAACTCCTTAGCTTTCTGACCTGCTACCTCAGCAAAGTCATCGCCGTTGCTGGCATAGATGATGCCGCGGGAAGAGTTGACGAGCAAGCCGCAATCCTTGATGATGCCATACTTGCAAACCTCCTGCAGGCTGCCACCCTGTGCACCTACGCCCGGTACGAGGAGGAAGTGGTTAGGAGCCACCTTGCGGATGTCTTCGAACATCTTGCCCTGTGTAGCGCCTACTACATACATCATGTTCTCATCGTTGCCCCATTCCTGGCTCTTCTTGAGAACCTTCTCGAAGAGGCGCTCGCCCTCCTTATCCTCGGTGAGCTGGAAGTCGTGGCTACCCTTGTTGCTGGTCAGTGCCAGGAGGATAACCCACTTGCCGTCATACTCTAGGAATGGCTTGACTGAATCCTCACCCATATAAGGAGCTACGGTTACTGAGTCGATATTGTACTCCTCGAAGAATGTCTGGGCATACATCTTGCTGGTGTTGCCGATATCGCCGCGCTTGGCATCTGCGATGATGAAGTGGTTTGGATAGTGGCTGTGGAGATACTTGATGGTGTTTTCGAAGGCAATCATGCCATCGATGCCGCGGCTCTCATAAAAAGCCAGGTTTGGCTTGTAAGCCACACAGTATGGGGCTGTTGCGTCGATGATAGCCTTGTTGAATCTGAATATCATTTCGGCTTCTGCGCCCTGGATGTCTTCACTCTCGGTGATGCACTTAGGCAACTTGTTGATATCTGTGTCAAGACCTACGCACAAGAAACTCTTCTTGGCGAAAATCTGCTCTACGAGTTCTTTTCTGTTCATAATGGATTGATATGATGATTCATCGCCCCGAAGCACGGAACGATGAATCGGGGTTTTACAATTCTGTTTCTTTCAGCTTCTCTGCGTTCTCGGCTACGGTCAGGGCATCAATCATGTCCTGAATATCACCTGCCAGGAAACCGTTGAGATCGTGAGTGGTGTAACCGATACGGTGGTCGGTAACACGGCCCTGCGGGAAGTTGTAGGTACGGATCTTCGCACTGCGGTCGCCGGTAGAAACGAGGCTCTTGCGGCGGCTGGCGATATCGTCAACATACTTCTGGTGCTCACGGTCGTGGATGAATGTATAGAGGCGGCTCAAGGCACGCTCCTTGTTCTTTGGCTGGTCACGGGTTTCGGTACACTCGATGAGGATTTCCTCTACCTCGCCTGTGTTAGGGTTTTTCCAAGGGTAGCGGAGACGTACACCAGACTCCACCTTGTTCACGTTCTGACCACCGGCACCTGAACTTCGGAAGGTATCCCACTTGATGTCTCCTTCGTTGATGTTCACCTCAAACTTGTCTGCCTCTGGCAATACGGCCACGGTAGCAGCTGAGGTGTGCATACGGCCCTGTGTTTCAGTAGCAGGCACACGCTGAACACGGTGAACACCTGATTCGTACTTCAATGTACCGTAAACGTCAGTACCGCTCACGGCGAAGTCGATTTCCTTGTATCCACCTACTGCGCCTTCAGAAACAGAAGTCACGCTGACGGTCCATCCCTTCGATTCGCAGAATTTCTTATACATATTAAATAGGTCGCCTGCAAAGAGGGCAGCCTCGTCGCCTCCGGCACCGCCTCGGATTTCCATCTGTACGTTCTTGGCGTCTTCTGGATCCTTAGGTACCAGCGCAATCTTGATTTCTTCTTCGAGTTTAGGCTGCAGCGCCTCGTTCTCGTTGAGTTCTTCGCGAGCCATCTCCTTCATTTCCGGATCGCTCTCGTTGGCAAGGATATCCTTTGCCTCTTTGATGCTGTTCAGGCAGTTGATGTATCGCTTGCGTGCGTCCATGATATCACCCAGGTCTTTCCATTCCTTGGTGAGCTTCACGTAGCGTGGCTGGTCGGCGATGACATCTGGGTCGGTAATGAGGGTGCTTACTTCCTCGTATCGGCTCTCTAAGCCTTCTAGCTTCTGTAATATGTTGTTATTATCCATTAATTTTAATTCTATTTTTAGTATTCGAATGTTCCGAATTCGCTCTTGATGGTCAGGCTGCGCTTGCCTTCTTCGATGTGACCCACAATCTGGGCATCGATGTTGAAGCTCTTGCTGATGGCGATAACCTTCTCGGCAACCTCAGGACGTACGTAGATCTCCATGCGGTGACCCATGTTGAATACCTGATACATCTCCTTCCAGTCGGTCTCTGAGCAGTCGTGGATCGCCTTGAAGAGTGGAGGCACTGGGAACATGTTGTCCTTCACTACCTTGCAGTTCTCGCCTACGAAGTGAAGAACCTTGGTCTGGGCACCACCGGTGCAGTGAACCATACCGTGAACCTCTGGGCGGAGTTCGTCGAGAATCTTCTTGATGACAGGAGCGTAGGTACGGGTAGGAGAGAGTACCAGTTCTCCGGCATTGATAGGTGAACCCTCTACCTCATCTGTCAACTTATACTTACCACTGTAAACCAACTCGTCTGGCACGGCGTGGTCGTAGCTCTCAGGATAGTTCTCTGCGAGATACTTGGCGAAAACATCGTGGCGGGCAGAAGTCAAACCGTTGCTGCCCATACCGCCGTTGTACTTCTTCTCGTAAGTAGCCTGACCTGTAGAAGAAAGACCTACGATGACATCGCCTGGACGGATGTTGGCATTGTTGATGACGTCGCTGCGCTTCATGCGGCAGGTAACGGTAGAGTCAACGATGATGGTACGAACCAGGTCGCCTACATCGGCAGTCTCACCGCCGGTAGGATAGATGCCGATACCCATCTCACGCATCTCGTGGAGCAGGTCGTCAGTACCGTTGATGATAGCTGAAATTACCTCGCCTGGGATGAGCATCTTGTTGCGTCCGATGGTAGAGCTTACGAGGATGTTATCTACAGCACCCACGCAGAGCAGGTCGTCTGTATTCATCACGATAGCATCTTGAGCGATACCTTTCCATACAGAGAGGTCGCCAGTCTCCTTCCAGTACATGTAAGCCAAGCTCGACTTGGTACCTGCACCGTCGGCATGCATAATGTTACAATACTCTGGGTCGCCGCCCAAGATATCAGGTATGATCTTGCAGAAAGCCTGTGGGAAGATACCCTTGTCGATGTTCTTGATAGCGTTGTGAACATCTTCCTTTGCTGCGCTAACACCGCGCATCATATATCTATTGTTACTCATATTCTTACTTTGAACTTTGATCTTTGAACTTTATGATATGCTTATTTTTCCTGGTGCCAGAAATCCCATGATGCAAAGGCTTGCAACAAGAGCATTTCCAAGCCATTCTTTACTGTGGCTCCGTGTTCTTTGCCCTTCTTCATGAAGAGGGTTTCGTCGGGATTGTAGATGAGGTCGTAGAGCAGGGTGTGGCTGTCCATTGCCTCGTAAGGCAGCGCAGGACACTCGTCTACGTGTGGGTACATGCCCACTGGGGTACAGTTTACGATGACGTTATACTCCTTGATAACCTCAGGGGTGATTTTTTCGTACTGGATAGTACCCGGACGCTCGTATCGACTCACGAAGGCTGTTTCCAGTCCGAGCGATTTCAGACCGAAGTTGATAGCCTTTGAAGCTCCGCCTGTACCCAGGATGAGAGCCTTCTTGTGATAAGGCTCGATATAAGGTTCGATGCTCTTGGTAAAACCGATGACATCGCTGTTATATCCTTTCAGATAAACATCTTCGCCTCTGTGCTCCACCTTGATCACGTTGACGGCTCCGATAGCATTCGCCTCAGGGCTTACCACGTCGAGATAGCTGATCACTTTCTCCTTGTAAGGAATGGTGACGTTGAGACCCTTTAGTTCAGGATTTGAGTCGAGAATCTCGGTAAGATTTTCGATAGAAGGTATCTCGAAGTTGATGTATTGGGCATCGATGCCCTCGTTCTCAAACTTTTCGTTGAAATAGTTCTTTGAGAACGAATGCCCCAGAGGGTAACCTATGAGTCCATACTTGTCCATAATATTTTTGTTTTATTTGGTTGCGAAATAGAGTGTGCAGATGCCGAAGGTGAGTCGCTTGAACTCTGCCTTTGCGAATCCTGCCTTTTTGAACACCTCCATCATGACCTCGCCCTGAGGGAATGCCTCGATGGTCTTGTTGAGATAACTGTAGGCGCTCTGGTCTTTGCTGATGAGTTTGCCATACATCGGCAAGACAGTGTTGCTGTAGATGCTGAACAGCTGCTTCATCGGGAAACTGACCGGTGTGGTGAGTTCTACGATGCAGAGATGTCCGCCTTTTTTCAGTACCCGGCACATTTCCTTCAGTCCCTGATCCAGGTTCTGGAAGTTCCTGATACCGAAGGCTGCGGTTACAGCGTCGAAGCTCTCGTCCTGGAACGAGAGGTTGAGGCAATCTTCCTTGGCAAAGGAGATGGTGTTTTCCAGTCCCAGCTGCTTTACCTTCTGTCTGCCTATCTCCATCATGCCTTCCGAGATGTCTGCTCCGATTAGCTGGTCGGGATGTAGCATCTGTGCGGCTAGGATGGCGAAATCGCCGGTACCGGTAGCGATGTCGAGCATCTTTTTAGGAGAGAAGGGCGCAAGACGCCTGATTGCCTTCTTGCGCCATCCCTTATCGATATCCCACGAGAGACGGTGGTTCAGGGTATCGTAGGTAGGGGCGATGTTGTCAAACATCTCCTCTACCAACTTTCCCTTTTCTCCTGTGCCCTCGTAGGGCTTAATCTGTTCTTGTCTATACATTATATATAGTTTACTTGTGTGCAGCAAGCCACTCGCTTACGTTCTTCTCGATGCGGGCAGCGATGTCGCCTTCCTCTGCAGCCTTGTCAAACTTCTCGCCGGTGATGTGCTCGTAGAGTTCGATGTAGCGGTCGGATACGCTCTCTGCATACTCGTCGGTAATCTCTGGCATAGTCTGGCCTGGCTCGTTCATGAAGTTGTGCTCGATGAGCCACTGGCGAACGAACTCCTTAGAGAGCTGGCGCTGTGGTTCACCCTTCTCAAACTTCTCCTCGTAACCATCAGCATAGAAGTAGCGGCTAGAGTCTGGAGTGTGGATCTCATCGATGAGATAAACCTTGCCGTCACGCTTGCCGAACTCGTACTTGGTATCTACGAGGATCAAGCCCTGCTTGGCAGCGATTTCCTGACCGCGGGCGAAGATGCGGCGTGTGTAGTCCTCCATCACAGCGTAATCCTCTGCACTAACAATACCCTGGGCGATGATTTCTTCCTTAGAAATGTTCATGTCGTGACCTTCGTCAGCCTTTGTAGTAGGAGTGATGATAGGCTCTGGGAAACGCTGGTTCTCGCGCATACCGTCAGGCAACTTCACACCGCAAATCTCGCGGCAGCCCTTCTGATACTCGCGCCATGCACTACCGGTGAGGATAGAACGGATGATCATCTCCACGCGGAAACCTTCGCACTTCAAACCTACGGTAACCATTGGGTCTGGAGTAGCCAACTTCCAGTTTGGACAGATGTCTGTAGTTGTGTCCAGGAACTTAGCTGCAATCTGATTGAGCACCTGTCCTTTGAAAGGGATACCCTTAGGCAGAACAACGTCGAACGCTGAGATTCTGTCGGTAGCGACCATCACGAGGAGGTCGTCGTTAATGTCATACACATCACGTACTTTACCGTGGTAAACACTCTTCTGTCCATCAAAATGGAAATCTGTCTTTGTTAATGCTTTCATTTTACTTTGAACTTTGAATTTTGAACTTTGAACTTTATGATATGCTTTATTTATGATCTGCATTCTTGATGAAATCTATTTTTAAAGAATCATTCAGTTCATTCTTCATTCTGATTATTTTGAATTATCTTTTTCTGCTTTCTGAGCTTCCCGTGCTTCCGCTCTCTCCTTGTCATACTTGTCGTATGCGTTGACGATGCGGGTTACGAGTTTGTGGCGCACGATATCCTTCTGTCCCAGCTTCACCACTCCGATGCCTTCCACGCCGTCCAGAATCTTGAGCGCCTCCTTCAGTCCGCTTCGCTGTTCGCGTGGCAGGTCAATCTGTGTCAGGTCGCCGGTGATAATCATCTTGGTGTTCATGCCCATACGGGTTAGGAACATGCGAATCTGTTGGGAGGTAGTGTTCTGCGCCTCGTCGAGGATGACGACAGCATCGCTGAGTGTGCGTCCGCGCATAAAGGCGAGCGGAGCAATCTGGATAATGTGCTTTTCCATCATATCCTGCAGCTTTACGGCAGGTATCATGTCTTCCAGCGCATCGTAGAGCGGCTGGAGGTATGGGTCAATTTTGTCTTTCATATCGCCAGGCAGGAAACCGAGTTTTTCGCCGGCTTCTACGGCTGGTCGTGAGAGGATGATTTTCTTGATGGCTTTCTCCTTGAGGGCCTTTACGGCAAGGGCGATGCTGAGATAGGTCTTACCGGTACCGGCTGGTCCCACGGCAAATACCATGTCGTTCTTCTCGTAAGCATCTATCAGCTGCTGCTGGTTTTCGCTGCGGCTCTTGATAGGTCGGCCACTGATGCTGTATACCAGCACGCCTTTCACGCTGTCCGCCTTGGTCTGTTTTCCTTTCACGATGTCCAGGATGTCTTCGTCATTGAGCATGTTGTATTTAAGCAAGTGCTTGCGCATCTGCTCAATATCCTCTTCCACCTTTGCCATTTCCTCCTCGTCGCCGAGCACACGAATCACGTTGTCGCGTGCTACGATACGCAACTTAGGATACAGCGATTTAATCATCTGCAGGTGGGCATTGTTCACACCGTAGAACATCACTGGATCGATATCTTCGAGTACAATATGTTTCTCTATCAAAATGTCTTAATTCTATAAAGTTTAAACTATCCTATCTAATATTTTGTTATATAACGCTGCAAAATTACTACTTTTCCATGAAATGAGCAAATTTCGGCGAATAAAACATTCTTTAAATATTAAAAAAGCTATTTTTTCGAGAGATTTTGTTACCTTTGCAGCTAAATTTGGCGATGCGGTTCCCGTTTTGCCTGAAGAATATAGAATATTATTTCGTGAAAATAAGATAATTATGAAGATTAGTAAGAACAGATATTTACAGGGTTTTGGTATTGTGGTTTTGCTTCTGGCGCTGGTAAGAGTCATCTTCCCGGGAGTAGCAAAACCGAAGGTTGCGGCTGCTGGTGCGGCTGATTCTACGCTCGTGGCAGCGAAGGATTCGGCTGCTTCTGATGCTTCTTCTGCTGAGATTTCTGATACATCGGCTGATGCTGAAGGGAATGTGGCTGAGGACCTGAAGAAGGATGAACTCTCTGTTATGCCTGATACGGCACAGAGCGGCAAGCCTTCTATCTTCTTCGATAAGAATGGCAGGGAGGTGAAGCATCGTATCTTCTCGGTGCCTCATTTCGGCAATACTTTCCCCGACCAGCAGGATGTGCAGATTCTGGCGGCTACTAAGCATGGCGTGAAACCGGTACAGAATCGTCTGGAGGCGGAGAACAGCAAGGGCAAGCTGGTGTATGTGGGCAGCAATCCTTTCTTTTATGTCGACAAGCTGAACAACAGCATTCCTTACCTGGTGCCTCGTGCCTCTGTGCTGCTCCAGGATATCGGCCGTGCCTATTTCGATTCGCTGCAGATCAAGGGCATTCCGCTGCATAAGATTATCGTGACGAGCATTCTGCGCACCAAGGATGATGTGGCGAAACTGCGTACCCGAAACGGTAATGCTACCGAGAATTCGTGCCATCTTTATGGTACTACCTTCGATATCTGCTACAACCGCTATAAGCAGATTCAGACCCGTGAACAGCCTCGCCGCCAGGTGCAGAATGATACTCTGAAATGGGTGTTCTCCGAGGTGCTCCGCGATTTCCGCAACAAGAACCGCTGCTATATTAAATATGAGGTGAAGCAGGGCTGCTTCCATATCACCGTGAAGTAGTGGTGTTTCATTTAATTCTTGATTCTCTTCAAATCTGCTTCTTCTCCCACTATCCAGATGATGTCTCCCTTCTTGAAGACTCGGGTAGGGGATACGTGCGTCAGATTTTCCCGGCCCTCTTCCAGTCCTACCACCATACAGTTGTATTTATCCCTTATTCCGCTTTCTATCAGCGTCTTTCCCAGGAATTCGCTGCCGCCGCTGATGATGAGCTGGCTGAGCTTCATCTCGCGCTTTTCTATTTCAGCCTCCTCAGGCAGCAGGTCGCTCTGCAGGGCGGTGTTGAATTTCTGCAGCTGGTCGTCGTTGCCGATTACCTGCAGCTTGTCGCCCGGGAAGATGATCATGTCGCCGTTCGGGATGTTCAGCCGGTGAGAGCCGCGGTGAATGCTGCTTAGGTCTACACCGAAACGCTGGCGCAGATGCAGTTCTCGCAGCGATTTGCCAGTCCAACTGCTGTCCTCTGGCACTTCAAATTCGCTGATGTGGATATCCCGGTCCAGCAGTCTGCCCTCGTAGAGCGGCCGCTTTTCGCCATTCACCTGAGCCGCAATATCGCGCGAGCGGAGGTTGTGAACGAAGACGCGCTCCATCACGATGCTACGCTTCTTGATGCGGCGGGAGGTTATCATCAGCATCACTACTGCTGCACCGATGCAGACAATCAGCGCATTTGTAAAGCGCGAGAGGAAATTGATGATATAGAAGATGAAAGCCAGTGCTATCATGAAGCGCACGAACACCGTAAAGAGCAGCGGCACGCGGTTGATGCTGCTCTCCACCCAGAGGCGTTTCCACTCGGCACTGTGGTTCTTCTTCATCACGATGGCGCGCAGGAACGGCGAGATGAATAGTACGGTGAGCAGACCGGTGATGGCGTTGGCATACCAGTGGAGATGCCAGCCTGGCAGCAGATTGCGCATCAGCGGCAGCACGAAGGTGAACATCAGGGCGATGACGGCTGCCGATAGGATGGAGTAGGCGGTGGTGTTGACCAGCATCTGGCGGATCAGCGATTTCCACTTGCTCTGTTGCTGCGTCTGGGGATGACTCATCGCGAAATGGTTCAGAATATGGATGAGCTTGTCGGGCAGATGTTTCTCCATCACCTGATAGGTAGGTGTGGCAAGACGAATCATATAAGGTGTAAGGAAGGTGGTGATGACGCTCACTGCTACCACTACCGGATAGAGGAACTTGCTGATGACGCCGAGCGACAGACCCAGCGAGGCGATGATGAAAGAAAACTCACCAATCTGGGCCATCGAGAAACCGCAGCGCATCGCCGACTTCAGCGACTCGCCTCCGAGCATGAAGCCGAAGGTGCCGAATATCGCCTGACCTACCAGTATCGTGCCCACCAGGGCGAGAATAGGAACGGCATATTCTACCAGAATCTTCGGATCTACCAGCATACCTACCGATACGAAGAAGATGGCTCCGAAGAGATTCTTTACCGGTTCTACAAGCTTGATAATCTTCTCTGCCTCAATGGTTTCTGCCAGTATGCTGCCCATGACGAAGGCTCCGAAGGCGCTGCTGAACCCCACCTTGGTGCTCAGTACCGCCATGCCGCAGCACAGACCCAGCGAAACGATGAGCAGGGTTTCGGCATTGATGAGTTTCCTCACCGAACGCAGGAACCACGGAATGGCGAAGATGCCCACGATAAACCACACGCCCAGGAAGAAGCCTATCTTCACGATAGAGGCAAGCATCTGCCCGCCGTCGGGACTGCTTCCGCTCGCTATCGCCGACAGCATCACCATCATCACGATAGCCAGGATATCTTCCAGTATCAGCACGCTCATCACCATCGAGGCAAACTTCTGGGTGCGCAGCCGCATATCATCGAATGCCTTATATATAATAGTGGTGGAGCTCATGGCGAGCATACCGCCCAGGAAGATGCAGTCCATCCTGCCCCAGCCGAAGCTGTGGCCTACGCTGATGCCCAGCATCATCATGCAGAACACGATGACCACGGTGGCGATGATGGGAGAGGCACCCATCTTCACGATTTTCTTGAACGAGAAGTCGAGACCGAGCGAGAAGAGGGTGAAGATTACACCGATATCCGCCCAGGTCTGGATATCCGTCTCGTCGACTACCGACATGGTGTAGGACATGTGTGGCGAAACCAGGAATCCCGCCATGATGTATCCCAGCACCAGCGGCTGCTTGAGCCTTTTGAAGATGAGGGTTACGATGCCTGCTACCATCAGGATGAGGGCGAGGTCTTTTACTAAGAATGGAATTTCAGCCATATTTTTCTGTTTATGAAAAAGGGGAATTTAGATGTGTCTAAATTCCCCATATCTGTATTAGTCGTTAAATTCTTCTGTGATTTCCGCAATCTTCACGATGGTCTTCACTACCTTCTCCATTACCTGGATGCTCACAAACTCGTGAGGACCGTGGAAGTTGACACCGCCGGCGAAGATGTTAGGACAAGGCAGACCCTTGAAGCTCAGCTGGGCTCCGTCGGTACCGCCGCGGATAGGTTCTACGCGAGGTGGAACGCCGCTCTCCTGCATCGCTCTGAGCACGATGTCGATGACGTGCATGTTAGGATCAATCTTCTCCTTCATGTTATAGTACTGGTCGTAGATAACCGCCTTTACGGTTCCGTCGCCATACTTCTCGTTCATCTTGTTCACGCAGTCCTCGATGAAGTCCTTGCGGTTTTCAAACCTGTTGCGGTCGTGATCTCGGATGATGTAGCTGAGTTTTGCCTCCTCGCAGCGGCTCTCGATGCCGATGAGGTGGTAGAAGCCCTGGTAGCCTTCAGTCTGCTCAGGAGTCTCGTTCTCAGGAAGCATGTTCTGGAATTCCACAGCCAGTCGGCTTGCATTCACCATCTTTCCCTTGGCATAGCCTGTATGAACGCTCACGCCCTTGATGACGATCTTGGCTCCGGCAGCATTGAAGTTCTCGTATTCCAGGTCGCCCAGGTCGCCGCCATCTACGGTGTAAGCCCAGTCGCAGCCAAACTTCTCTACGTCGAAATGATGTGCACCCATACCGATTTCCTCGTCAGGATTGAAACCTACGCGGATGTCGCCGTGCTTGATTTCGTCGTGGTCGCGCAGATAGCACATAGCCTGTACGATTTCAGCGATGCCCGCCTTGTCGTCTGCACCCAGCAGGGTAGTACCGTCTGTCACGATGATATCCTCTCCCTTGTGAGCCTTCAGTTCTGGGAAAGTCTCAACGCTTGAGATGATGCCCGGGCTCAGCTCGATGTCGTTGCCGTCATAGTTCTTGATGACGCGCGCCTTTACATCCTTTCCGCTGGCATCAGGCGATGTATCCATGTGTGAAATAAATCCGATGGTAGGAGTCTTTTTCTTGGTATTGCTCTTCAGAGTGGCATAGATATAGCCCATGTCATCCATTTCGACATCGCTCAGTCCTTCGTCCTCAAGTTCCTTCTTCAGGTACTTGGCAAATTCGAGCTGTTTTGCCGTACTAGGCACGCTGGTCGATTCTTCGCTCGACTGTGTGTCGAATTTCGTATAGTTTATAAATCGTTCTACTAAATCCATGTTTTCAATTATTAATCATTTCTGTTGTTTCGGGTGATCTCGGTGGGATTCAAACCCACGACCTTCAGAACCGGAATCTGACGCTCTATTCAGCTAAGCTACGAGACCCTCTTTTCTGCCGCCCGTTTCTCCGGTTGTATGACATCGAAACGGGAAGTCGACTGCAAAATTACTGCTTTTATTTGAAATAACCAAATATTTGGGGCAGATTTTTTCATATATATAATGTGTATTTGCAAATTGTTCTACAAAATGCTACTAAAAAACTTAAAAATGCTATCATTTTGCGAAAAAATACGGAAAAATGCTTGCAGATTAATTATTATTTTGTACCTTTGCAGCGCAAATACTAAATATGAAATAAAAATGAGCAATTTGATAAAACCTGAAGGGTACAAGGCGCTGCTGGATATGCGCCAGACCGAAATGGGTATTAAAATGATAAAAGAATTCTTCCAGCAAAACCTGAGCACCGAGCTCCGTCTGCGTCGCGTTACCGCTCCGCTCTTCGTATTGAAGGGCCTTGGTATCAATGATGACCTGAACGGCGTAGAGCGCCCTGTAAGTTTCCCTATCAAGGATTTGGGCGAAGCCCAGGCTGAGGTGGTTCATTCTCTTGCCAAGTGGAAGCGACTGACGCTTGCCGAGTATGAGATTGAGCCTGCTTATGGCGTATATACAGATATGAACGCCATCCGTGCTGACGAGGAGCTGGATAATCTTCATTCGCTCTATGTTGACCAGTGGGACTGGGAGGCTGTGATTACCAAGGAAGACCGTACCATCGCCTTCCTCGAGAATATCGTGCGCCGCATCTATGGTGCCATCTTGCGTACCGAGTTCCTGGCTTGCGAGCATTATCCTCAGCTGAAGCCTTTCCTGCCTAAGGAAATTCATTTCATTCATGCGCAGGATTTGCTCGATATGTATCCAGACCTTTCTCCTAAGGAGCGTGAGGATGAAATCTGCAAGAAGTATGGCGCTGTATTTGTAGAGGGCATCGGAGGCAAGTTGAGCGATGGCAAGAAGCATGATGGCCGAGCTCCTGACTATGATGACTGGAGCACCGTGGCTGAGAACGGCAAGATGGGACTGAATGGTGATATCCTTATCTGGTATCCTGTTCTGGGTCGCAGTTTCGAGCTCAGTTCTATGGGTATCCGTGTTGACAAGGAGAGTCTGCTGCGTCAGCTTAAGCTGGAGGGCAAGGAGGATAGAGAGAAGCTTTACTTCCATCAGCAGCTCCTGAACGACAAGTTGCCTCTGAGCATTGGTGGCGGTATCGGCCAGAGCCGTCTGTGCATGGTATTGCTTCATAAGGCTCACATTGGTGAGATCCAGGCTAGCATCTGGCCTGAGGAGATGCGCAAGGAGGCTGAGGAAGCGGGCATGAACCTCATTTAAGCCTTTCTGTCGGTGTGTCATGGTGTATACTGTGATGTGCTGCATATTCAGTTGATCTTTTTAAGATAATAATAATTTGCTTACGAAGGCTCCCGGTGCTTTTCTGCATCGGGGGCTTTTTTTTGTTTTACGACCTTGAGGCTGTGTTTTACAGCCTCAAGGTCTGCGCTTCATGGAAAAAAATGAATATGGTGCAAAAGTACATCAAAATCTCTGAACCGCCAAAATTCACCCTGCAGAGTTATGTTAAACCGATTTTAACATTCCGGCTTTCGTAGTTAAACAAAAAAAGTCGTAGAGTTGCGGGGGAGAAAACTATATTTTGTAAAATGTTTCTCTGTGTGTTTTGAGCAAGAAAACAATGAGATGCTATGAAAAAAGCCATTTCTTCTGACTACTTCCTTTTTACCCAGAAAGCGTTACAGTGTGACAGTTGTGACAGTTGTGACAGTTTTCAGCGCCTACCCCCTCCTTCCCTTTCTTTAGAGGTAAATTATTATATATAAATATATATATAATAATTTAAATATATATACTTATAATTTGATAGCTGCAAATTCGCAATATACCCCCTCCGCTGAAAACTGTCACAACTGTCACAACTGTCACGCTGTAACGCCCTTTGGTCTTTTCCTCTTATGTGTCTCTTATAGCTCCAAGTTTCGATATTTGTAAAAACAATTTTCTCCACTCCGTATAGGTTGTCCTACATGGAGTGGAGAATTTCGTATCGTGTGGAGTATCTTCTATGTCATGACCAGATCCAGGTCCTTTGTGAGTTTTTTCATTGCAGGGTTCTTCTCCATAAGAAGTTCCAGAACTTCATTCTTGGTCAGAACCTTGCCTACCTCTTCCTGGTCGGCAAGGCGGTAGCTGATGCTCAGTTCGCTGTTGTGAAGACCTAAGACGAAAGTCTTGAGAATGCGGTTCTTGATGTTCAAAACGTCGTCTAGCAAGAGCTGGTTGTTGATGATAACCTCTATCTGCGGATAGTTGGTTATCTTCGGTACAATACTCTTCATGCGGTTGGCTAAACCTATGAAATCCAGCTTGTTCTGCATTCTCATGCACATACTGAACCATGTTGCTTCCACCTGCTCCTGGGTGAACTCGTTCTGGTCGCCCGTGATGGTCGCTTTTTCCTCATTGGTATCATCATACGGACTGTGCAGGCGGCGCTGGTTCTCCTCCCTCTTCTTCAGGTTAGAGAAAGTCATGCCTATGCCGCCCAGCTTGATATTCTTGAGTCGTGGCTTGTGAGGCGATGCAGCATCAACTGCTCCGGCAGAGGCAGAATCTTCTGAAGATGCAGATGCGGCTGCGGTGGCAGATGCAGAATAAGATGCAGAATAAGATGCAGCATTGGAAGCTGCAGAAGCGGCTGCCGGTGCCCCTGAAGAAGGCACAGCAGTAGCTGTAGCAGCAGACGCTTCCGGCTGTGAAGACCGGTTTTCGCTGCTGCCAGAAGGCTCAGAACCTGCACCCTGAGAGGCAAGCTTAGACTGAGCCAGGAGTTTCTGAAACAGGGATTTTAATCTATTGGGCGTACGCCCCGCACTAGGCACATCCTGATCCTCAGGCTGCGTAATCTGGCCTATCTGTATCAGGGTGAGCTCTACCAGTAATCGCTTGTTGCTGCTGGCGCGGTAATGGATATCGCACTGGTTCATCAGTTCCAGCGCCTTATATAAGAAAGGTGTAGGCGCTTTCTGAGCCTGAGCCTGGAACTTGGCTTTCTGGTCGTCGCTGGTTTCGAGCAGAGGCAGGGTCTGAGGGTCCTTCGCCATCATCACGTTGCGCACGTGCTGGGCAAGTCCCTGAATCATGTTGCCGCCATCGAAACCGCGGCTCAGAATGCCGTCGAGCGTTACCATCATCTCGGGCACCTTATTCTCCAGAGCCAGGTCTACCAGACGGAAATAGTTGTCGCTGTCGAGCACGTTCAGGTCCTCGATAACTTTCTGGTAAGTGATGTTGCCCATGCAGAAGCTGGCAGCCTGGTCGAAGATGGAGAGGGCATCGCGCATACCTCCGTCAGCCTTTTCGGCTATCACGGCGAGCGCCTGCTCTTCATATTTGATGCCTTCCTTCTCGGCTACCATCTTCAGGTGATTGATGGTGTTGGCTACCGTCATTCGCTCGAAGTCGTAAATCTGGCATCGGCTCAGGATGGTAGGCAGAATCTTATGCTTCTCGGTAGTGGCGAGGATGAAGATGACATGCTGAGGCGGCTCTTCCAGCGTCTTGAGAAAAGCATTGAAGGCGGCTGTAGAGAGCATGTGCACCTCGTCGATGATAAACACCTTATACTTGCCCACCTGAGGCGGGATGCGGGTCTGCTCCATCAGAACCTTGATCTGGTCAACACCGTTGTTGCTGGCAGCATCCAGCTCGAAGATGTTGTAGGAACGCTGCTCATTGAAGGCGCGGCAGCTCTCACACTCGTTGCATGCCTCGCCGTCTTCGCGAGGGTGCTCACAGTTGATTGCCTTCGCAAAAATGCGGGCACAAGTGGTTTTGCCCACACCTCTCGGACCGCAGAAAAGATAGGCGTGCGCCAGCTTGCCGCTCTTCACTGCATTCTTCAAAGTGGTGGTCAATGCACTCTGTCCGACAACCGAATCGAAGGTCATCGGACGGTACTTTCTTGCAGAAACTATATACTCTTCCATTATTTTTTCTTAATTGATGATGCAAAGATAACAAAAAAATATTATCTTTGCAAACAAATTCGGAAGAAATGAGTAAAAAACTTGGTATTATATGGAATTATCTCGCTCATTATAAGTATCTTATAGTGATTGTAGCGGGTGTTCTGGTAGTTGGTGTAGTTGACGACAACAGTGTAAGACAGCACATTAAGTACCAGATAGAGATAGCTACGCTCCGTTCGGAGATAGAAAAGTATCGTGAGCAGTATGAAAACGACAAGCATACCCTGCGCGATATGCAGCATGGTGCGCGGGCATTTGAGAAGATAGCCCGCCAGCGTTATTTCATGAAGGCTGATGATGAAGACATCTTTGTATTGAGTTCGGATATTCCGGAAAAAACTAACGAACAAGACGAAAATGAAACAATTGAGTAAACTGGAAAGTGCTATTTTCTTGCTGGGCGGCGTGCTGATGGTTGTCGGTGCGGCTTGCTTCGCATTTGGTTTTTCACATCCGCAGCTGGTGCAGATAACGAGCTGGGGGTTCCTGCTGGGCACCATACTCTTCAGCGTGATGCAGGCGATGCAGTTCTATGAGGGACCTTCGCTGGTAATCCACCGCCTGAAGCGCATGCAGTATGTAGCAGACATCTTCTTCGTGCTCTCAGGCATCTCGATGGTAGATACGGTGTATGCTTTCCTGCGCCGCTGGTTTGAGAATTATGAGACCTATATCACCTATTTCTATAATAAGTGGGTAGTCTTCCTCCTCATCGCAGCCCTGCTGGAACTGTATACCACGCATCGCATCTCTCATGAACTGAAGAAGGAAAACAATCAGTAATATAGAAAGGACGAGAAAAAAGCTTTCGGTGGCCAACAGGAGTGCAAACAAAACATAAATCTTGTAAGAATGAATTAAATTGCTGCAATTTATTTCGTCAGTTCAAATTAAGATTGTACTTTTGTTCACCGAAAGTGATATAGATAGCTTATGAATAGAATATTTTACGCATTCATTGCCTTGATGGCACTTGCATCTTGTGCCAACAGTTACGATATCTCGGGTACTTCTAACGTAAGTACTCTGGACGGACGCATGCTGTACCTTAAGATACTGGAAAACAACGATTTCAAGAACGTGGATTCTTGCGATGTAGTGCACGGACAGTTCCATTTTCAGGGTTCTGTCGACTCTATGAAGATGGCGAATATCTTCATGGATGATGACCCTGTGCTGCCGCTGGTGCTGGAGAGTGGAAGCATTACGGTGAAGCTCGATGATACACAGCAGGTGGTAAGCGGTACTCCTATGAACGATAAACTCTTCGGATTCTTCAAGAAATACCAGCAGATTCAGAATCAGTTGCGCGAACTGGTACACAAGCACGACCAGGCTATCATGAACGGTAGCGATATGGTGGCTGTCAACAAGCATCTGAACGAGGAATCCATCCGCCTCTCTGAGCAGGAAGACAAGCTCATCACTTCGTTTGTTACCGACAACTTCAACAATGTGCTGGGACCGGGCGTCTTCTTCCTCGTTACAATGGGCAACCAGTATCCGATGCTCTCTCCTTGGATTGAGGATATCATGAGCAAGGCTACCGACTATTTCAAGAATGATCCTTATGTAAAGGACTATTATAAGAAAGCTCAAGAGAATCAGGAAATTATGAACGGTACCCGAGATGCGCAGAGCGGCATGCAGCCAGAGATGGAAGCGGCTCCACAGGTAAATCCTGATGCGGCTCCGGCACCTACAGCCAACGAACTGGCTGCGCCTACGATTCCTCAAAAACAGGAAGGTCAGGAGTAGAAACAGGGCTCTTTCAGGGTCTTGGGCATTAACATCTTGTAAAACTCTTCATTTTATAAGTTTAGTAATATGAAATTAATCAAGAATGGAACCATTATAAATGAGGGTCGCTCTTTTGTGGGCGACCTGTTGTTGGATGGTGAATTTATCAAGGAGATATATGAAGGCGAGGCACCCCGTGGCAATTACGATGAAGTCATCGATGCCTCGGGGTGTTTTGTTTTGCCGGGTGTGATTGATGATCATGTTCACTTCCGTGAGCCGGGACTTACGCAGAAGGCTGACATCGAGAGCGAAAGCCGCGCTGCTGCCTTTGGTGGTGTGACCAGTTATTTTGAGATGCCTAACACGGTACCTCAGACTACCACTCTGGAGGCCTGGCAGGCAAAGCGGCAGCTGGGCGCTGAGAAGAGTCATGTGAACTACGGCTTCTTCTTTGGTGCTACCAATGATAATGTAAATGATTTTGAGCAGCTCGATACGCATCGTGTTCCGGGAATCAAGCTCTTTATGGGCTCCAGTACGGGCAATATGCTGGTGGATAAATATGAGGCGCTGCAGGCTATCTTCAAGAAGGCGAAAGAGCTGGATTTGCCGGTGATGACCCACTGTGAGGATACCGAAATCATCAACCGCAACATGCAGCTGGCTAAGCAGAAATGGGGTGAGGATCCTGCCGTAGAACATCATCCGGAAATACGCAGTGAGGAGGCTTGCTATGAAAGCAGCCGTCTGGCGGTGCAGCTGGCTAAGGAAAGCGGTGCGCATCTCCATATCGCTCACGTTACTACAGCTAAGGAGCTGGAGTTCTTTGGTAAGGATAAGAATATTACAGGCGAGGCTGTTGTGGCTCATCTCATGTTCTCGGATAAAGATTACGCTGTGAAGGGCGCACGCATCAAATGCAACCCTGCAGTAAAGACCGTTGCTGACCGCGATGCTTTGCGTAAGGCGCTGAGTAATGGTAAGATAACTGTAGTAGGTACCGATCATGCTCCTCATCAGTTGAAGGATAAACTGGGCGGTTGTGCCAAGGCTGCATCAGGTATGCCAATGGTACAGTTCTCGCTGGTAAGCATGCTGAAACTTGTTGACGAAAAGGTAATCAGTATCGAGCGTCTGGTTGAACTGATGTGCCATAATCCAGCCCGTCTGTTCCATATCAGTCAGCGCGGCTTCCTGCGTCCGGGTTATAAGGCAGATGTCGTTGTGGTGCGCAAGGGAGAGCCTTGGAAGGTGACCGAAGAGGTGATTCAGAGCAAGTGTAAATGGAGCCCTGTAGAGGGTGACGAGTTTGCATGGAAAGTGGAACAGACTTTCTGTAACGGTCGTCTGATCTACGACAAAGGCGTGTTTGATGCCGCTTGCAGAGGAGAGGAACTGGAGTTCAGAAACAATTCCTGAAAAGAGGGAAATCTTACGGGAATTGTAAAATAAAATATCGTATCGGATGCGAAAAATAGTATACAATATAAGCGAAATTGAGCCATATATCAACTGGCTATATTTCTATCATGCCTGGGGATTGAGCGGCAAACCTCGAGAGGAAAAGGAAAAAATGAAGGCTGAGGCGCTCGATATGCTCCATTCATGGGAAGGCGAATATCATACCTATGCCGTCTTCGGACTCTTCGAGGCGAACAGCGAGGGGGATGATATCTGGCTGGAAGGGCAGAAAGTCCGCTTCCCGATGCTCCGACAGCAGCATCCGGCGGCTCAGGGAGAACCCAATCTCTGTCTGGCTGATTTCATCCGTCCTTTGGGCAGCGGAATAACAGACCGGCTGGGTATCTTCTGCACGACGGTAGATGGCGGTCTGGAGAAGAAATATCGCTCGGACGACTACCTCAATATGATGGCACAGACACTCTGCGACCGGTTGGCTGAAGCCACGGCAGAGAAGTTGCACGAAGAGGTGAGACGCAGCATCTGGGGCTATGCTCCCGGCGAGCAGCTGAGCATCGAAGACCAGCATCTGGAGCGCTATCAGGGCATCCGTCCGGCTATAGGATATCCTTCGCTGCCCGATACCAGTGCCAACTTCATCATCGACCAGCTCATCGATATGAGTCAGGTGGGCATTCGGCTCACCACAAGCGGAATGATGACGCCTCATGCCAGTGTCTCGGGGCTGATGTTTGCACATCCCAAGTCGCGGTATTTCGAACTGGGACGGATAGGAGACGACCAGCTTCGCGACTATGCACAGCGCAGAGGAGTGCCCGTGCAGGCAATGAAAACGTATCTTCAATCAAGTTTGATCAAGAAATGATAGCAAGAATATTGATACCCGTAGTGGTATTCACCCTGTTGCCGTATCTGTGGATATATAAAAGGTATGGCAAGTTACGGCTGAAGAGTCTCTGGCAGCGGGTGCTCTTCTGGTTGCCGGCTTTCGTGGTTATCGCCTACAGCGCGTATATCACGATACTGCCCAACTTCCTGCCACGCAATCCGGTGCTCATCGACATCTGGTTTGTGATGATGGCAGTATGTGCGGTTCCGCAGTTTGTCTTCAGCCTGTTCAGTCTCTTCGGTTGGTGCTGTATGCGGCTCCTTCACGGACATCGCAACTGGGGCAAGCTCCTCGGACTGGTAGTGGGAGCGGTGGCGTTCATCTGCTTTATCTACGGATTTACCGAAGGATTTCCTAAGATGCAGGTCAAGCGTATCACCATCTATGTACCCAATCTGCCGAAGTCTTTCGAGGGCTATCGCATCGTTCAGTTCAGCGATATCCATCTCGGGTCATACTATGGCTGGCGTGGTCATCTGCCTCAGCGCGATATCGACAGCATCAATGCCGAAAAACCTGATCTGATTTGCTTTACGGGTGATTTACAGAATGTTACGCCCGATGAACTGCCTGAGTATCAGGCGCTGCTCAGCAGTCTGAAAGCCAGAGACGGCGTGATGAGTGTGCTGGGCAATCACGATTACACCTATTATATGGATGTAGATGACGAGCAGGAGATAGCTGCATTAGAGAAGCGGATGCAGGACTTCCAGCGGAGTTGCGGATGGCATCTGCTGATGAATGAACATGTGGCGGTGCATAGAGGCGCTGACAGCATCTATGTAGCTGGTACAGAGAACTATGACAAGCCCAAGCGAACCAACGTAAAGAAGGCGCTGTATGGCATCAGACCGGGCTCTTTCGTGCTGATGCTGCAGCATATTCCGAAGCAATGGCGCGAGACCTGGCCTTCTACTATTAATAAGGAGAAGGATGAGGATGGCGATGTGATAGGACCTGACAGGAAGGATTCGCTGGTCGTAGCACCGCAGCTTACGCTGAGCGGTCATACGCATGCGGGTCAGATCAGTATCCTGGGCTTGCGTCCGTCGATGTTTACTCCTTATGATTACGGTCTCTTCGAGGAGGAGGGTTGCCAGCTCTATACCACATCGGGTCTGGGCGGTACCGTTCCAATCCGCATAGGGGCTACGGCAGAAATCGTGGTCATCACACTCAAAAGAAAATGAGGAGTGTTGAGTGTTGAATGTTAAATGTTGAGTGTTAAATTATTCATTCTTAAATAAAAAATGAAGTACTTATATCGTCTGTATCAACTTGTTATATGCTTGCCTATCCTGTTGGTAGCTAGCGTTTTAACCAGTTTAACTACTGTTTTGGGATGTATGCTGGGCAATGGCCATTTCTGGGGCTATTATCCCGGCAAGTATTGGGCTTGGCTTTGGGTCCGCATCCTCCTCCTGCCTGTAAAGGTGGAGGGACGTGAGCATCTCAAGAAGAACCAGAGTTATGTTTTCGTGGCCAATCATCAGGGCGCTTTCGATATCTTCCTGATATACGGTTTTCTGGGCAGAAACTTCAAGTGGATGATGAAGAAGGGCTTGCGCAAAGTGCCTCTCATCGGTATCGCCTGTGAGTATGCGCACCACATCTTTGTAGACAAGAGCGGACCTTCTAAGATCCGTGCTTCTTATGACCGTGCTCGCGAGGTGCTTAAAGAGGGCATGTCGCTGGTGGTATTCCCAGAGGGTGCCCGTTCGTTTACGGGGCACATGGGTGTGTTCCGCCGCGGTGCTTTCATGCTTGCCGATGAACTGCAGTTGCCGGTATGTCCGCTTACCATCAATGGCAGTTTTGATGTGAAGCCTCGCATGAAGGACATCTACTGGGCTTTCTGGCATCCTCTGAAGCTCACCATTCATGAGCCTATCGAGCCGATAGGCAAGGGAGCTGACAATATCAAGAACCAGATGAACAAGAGCTATGAGGCGATTATGAACGGGCTTGACAAGAAATATCAGGGTTTTGTAGAGAATCCGGACCAATAATTTCAGTTTTTTGCTTGTTATTTCAAAAATAAGTTGTAATTTTGCATCTGTATTACATTATATAGAATCAGAATCATTAAAATTATAAGAAGTTATGAGTGATAGCATAGTAATCATTCCTACATATAATGAGAAGGAAAACATCGAGAAAATCATCCGTGCTGTCTTCGGTCTCGAAAAGCAGTTTGATATCCTCGTTATCGATGACGGAAGTCCTGATGGTACTGCTGCCATTGTTAAGGGCTTGATGGCTAATGAGTTTGCCGGTCGTCTGCATATCCTGGAGCGTTCGGGTAAACTCGGTTTGGGTACAGCCTATATCATGGGCTTCAAATGGTCATTGAAGCAGGGCTATGACTTCATCTTCGAGATGGATGCCGACTTCAGTCATGATCCTAATGATTTGCCTCGTCTCTATGCGGCAACTCACGATGAGGGCTATGATGTGGCTGTAGGCTCAAGATATATTTCGGGTGTTAACGTGGTCAACTGGCCTATCGGACGCGTATTGATGAGCTATTTCGCTTCTAAATACGTACGTATCGTAACCGGATTTAAGGTGAATGATACCACAGCTGGATTCGTCTGCTACCGACGTAAGGTATTGGAAACCATAGATTTGGATGCTATCCGCTTCAAGGGCTATGCTTTCCAGATAGAGATGAAATATACGGCTCATCGAATAGGTTTCAAGATCAAGGAGGTGCCTGTCATCTTTGTTAACCGTCGTGAAGGTGTGAGCAAGATGAGTGGTGGCATCTTTGGTGAGGCTTTCTTTGGCGTGATGCGACTGCGCCTGGATGGCTGGTTCAAGAAATATCCGAAGAAGGATTAATACTCTGTAATCACTACTCAGTAATCAGTAATCACTAATCAGTACTTGGATGGAAATCCAAAAGATAGAAAAAACATACGGGCGTTCGCCACAGGCGGATGCCCTCTTTGATTTGATGGGGAAGAAGTCGGTTCATTCCATTTTTCTCCAGGGTTTGCTGTGCTCTTCGGCTCCGATGTTCTTTGCTTCTCTGCAGGGGAAGATGAGGCGTTCGGTACTCTTCGTACTGGATGATGCCGATGAAGCAGGCTATTTTTATCACGATCTCACTCAGATGATGGGGCAGGAGAAGGTCTTCTTCTTTCCTTCCAGCTATCGGCGTGCCGTGAAATACGGGCAGCGTGATGCTGCGAACGAAATCCTACGTACAGAGGTGCTGGCGCGCCTCTCTTCTGGAGGACATTTCCTGATAGTCACTTATCCCGATGCACTGGCAGAACTCGTTGTGGCTAAGCAGAATCTGGATGAACGGATTCTGAAACTGACTGTAGGCCAGCAGATTGCTCAGACCGATGTGGTTCATACCCTGCGCGATTTCGAACTCAAAGAAACCGATTATGTTTATGAACCGGGCCAGTTTGCCGTGCGTGGAAGCATCCTCGATGTCTATTCCTACAGCTGCGAATATCCGTTCCGTATCGACTTCTTCGGCGATGAGATTGACACCATCCGTACCTTTGATGTTGAGACCCAGCTCTCGCAGGCGAAGCGCACAGAGATAGAAATCGTGCCCGAACTCTCCCATATCGAGAGCAACAAGCAGTGTTTCCTCAATTTCCTCTCCGAAAGTACGCCAGTCGTGGCGAAAGACCTTTCTTTCGTTTGCGACCGCATCGGTCAGATTTATACCGAAGGCTTCTCATCGCAGAGCCTTGCCGAGCAACTGGAGGGAGCCACTGAGGTGGAGGCAGAGCGCATCAGACATGAGATGAAGACCGAGCTCAACCTCGTTTCTCCGCTCGATTTCAAGAAGGCAGTAGCGGCTCATCTCCGTATCGAGTTCGGCAAGGTCGCTCCGCCAGAGAGTTCGGCTGTGATACCTTTCAATATCGCTCCACAGCCTCTTTTCCATAAGAATTTCGATTTGCTTTGTCAGACTCTGGAGGATTTCCTGCTCCAGGGTTACACCTTATATATATTGGCAGATAGCCAGAAGCAGCAACAGCGCCTGAAGGATATCTTTGAAAGCGAAGAGCTGAAGCGCTATGCCATCCGTTTTACACCGGTAGACAAGACGCTTCATGAAGGCTTTACTGACCATGACAAGAAGTGCTGTTTCTTTACCGATCATCAGATTTTTGACCGTTTTCATAAATATAACCTGCGCTCAGATAAAGCGAGAGCCGGCAAGATGGCACTCACCATGAAGGAACTGCAGGAGATGGAAGTGGGAGATTTTATCGTGCATGTAGACTTCGGTATCGGCAAGTTCGGCGGTCTGGTTAGGATTCCTGCGGGCAACAGCTATCAGGAAATGATCCGCATCGTCTATACGAACAATGACAAGGTGGATGTTTCTATCCACTCGCTTTATAAAATCAGCAAATACCGCCGCAGCGATACCGGTACTCCGCCACGCCTGTCTACACTGGGCACAGGAGCCTGGGATAAACTCAAGGACAAGGCTAAGAAGCGAATCAAGGACATTGCGCGCGATCTTATCAAACTCTATGCCCAGCGCCGGCGCGAGAAGGGATTCGCCTTCAGTGCCGACAATTATCTGCAGCATACCCTGGAGGCTTCCTTCCTCTATGAAGATACGCCAGACCAGAATAAGGCTACTCAGGAAGTGAAGAAGGATATGGAGAGCGGAAGA
The DNA here is from genome assembly GCA_021615735.1 of Segatella copri. GTDB lineage: Bacteria > Bacteroidota > Bacteroidia > Bacteroidales > Bacteroidaceae > Prevotella > Prevotella copri_Q. The sequence continues at coordinate 31,915 of JAJWFY010000009.1, forward strand.
CCGATGGACCGTCTGGTTTGTGGCGATGTGGGCTTCGGCAAGACTGAGGTTGCCATCCGTGCTGCCTTCAAGGCAGCGTGCGACAGCAAGCAGGTTGCGGTGCTGGTACCTACTACCGTTCTGGCTTTCCAGCACTATCAGACCTTCAAGAAGCGTCTGGAAGGCATGCCTGTAAGGGTAGATTACCTCAGCCGGGCACGCACGACGAAGGAAACCAGAGAGGTGCTTGATGCCCTGAAGGAGGGTAAGATAGACATCCTGATAGGTACACATAAGCTGATATCCAAGACTGTGAAATGGCATGACCTGGGACTGCTCATCATCGATGAAGAGCAGAAGTTCGGTGTGTCTACCAAAGAGAAACTCCGTCAGCTCAAGGTGAATGTCGACACACTTACGATGAGTGCCACTCCGATTCCGCGTACCCTCCAGTTCTCTCTGATGGGCGCCCGGGATATGAGCATCATGCGCACTCCGCCACCTAACCGTTATCCGATTCATACCGAACTGGTGACGTTTAGCAGTGAAGTAATTTGCGATGCCATTAACTTCGAGATGAGCCGAAATGGTCAGGTTTATTTCGTATGCGACAGGATATCCAAGCTTCCTGAACTCAAAATGCTCATTGAGAAGCATATTCCTGACTGTAGGGTAGCAATCGGTCACGGACAGATGAAGCCTGAGGATTTGGAGAAAATCATCATGGGCTTTATCAATTACGATTATGATGTACTGCTTTCTACCACTATTGTAGAGAACGGTATTGATATTTCCAATGCCAATACGATTATCGTGAGCGATGCTCATCACTTTGGATTGAGTGACCTGCATCAGATGCGTGGACGCGTAGGAAGAAGCAACAAGAAGGCTTTCTGCTATCTGATGGCGCCACCTAAGAGTGCACTTACTCCTGAGGCGCGTCGCCGTCTGGAGGCTCTGGAGACGTTCAGCGAACTGGGTAGTGGCTTCAATCTCGCCATGCAGGACCTGGATATCCGCGGTGCGGGTAATCTGCTGGGCTCTGAGCAGAGCGGTTTTATGGAAGATCTGGGTTATGAAACCTACCAGAAGATTCTCTCTCAGGCTGTCACAGAGTTGAAGAACGAGGAGTTCTGTGATCTTTATCAGGAGAAGATGGAAGATGGTGCCCAGCTTACGGGTGATGATTTCGTTGACGATTGTGGCATTGAGAGCGATCTGGAGATGTATTTTCCTCAGACTTATGTACCGGGTGACAGTGAGCGCATGCTCCTTTATCGTGAACTGGACCGTTTGGAGAGCGATGAGGAAGTAGAGGCTTACCGCAAGCGTATGATAGACCGTTTCGGTCCTGTGCCTCACGAGGCAGACGAACTGATGCATGTGGTAGGTCTGCGTAGGGTAGGCAAGAAGCTAGGTTGCGAGAAGATTATTCTCAAGCAGGGCTATATGCAGATGCAGTTTGTGAGCAATGTAAACAGTCCGTTCTACAGAAGTCAGATGTTTAACCGCATACTCGCTTACGTTACCAGTCATATTCAGGACTGTGTACTGAAGGAAAAATTCAACAAGCGAATGCTTCGTATCAATGATGTGAAGACGGTAGGGCAGGCTGTAAACCTGCTGAATCAGATATCGCAGATTGATTTAGGTAATGAAAAGAAATAATCTGTGTCTACAGTCTATGGGTAAAATCCTGTATCAATTGTGGGAGTAGACAATAAAACAGACTGTTGATTTATACTGAAAGGTTATAAATCAGACAACGTTACATGATGATATGTCAACTTTACATGATGATATGTTTCAGTTTAGTGTATAAAAAAAACATTGGAATCTCAATATCACTATTGAACTCCAATGTTTTATTTTTTTGTATAAGTAAAAGATGATGATAAGCGTTTCACAACGCATTTTGAATTTTTCTGTTGCAAAGATACTGTTTTTTATTATAATATAGGGGGTAATATTTGGTATTTTATGGGGTAATATTTGATTAAGTTTATAAAAATAGCACTGAAAATACACTTATATAACAAATAATACCTGTAGAATGAACTATTTTATTGGATAAAAATAAAAAAATAGTGGAAAAACAGATAAAAAAGTTTTTTATTTCATTTTTTATTTGTACCTTTGTTCAGGCATACAACAATTTTAAACATATATATAGACATGAGACAGAAAAAGTACATCTTAAGCGAGCAGGAACTTCCTACTCAGTGGTACAACATTCAGGCAGATATGCCTAACAAGCCATTGCCACCGTTGAACCCTCAGACTCATCAGCCAATGAATGCTGATGACTTGTCACACGTATTTAATAAGGAGTGCTCAAAGCAGGAACTTGATACAGAGCATGCCTGGATTGATATTCCAGAAGATGTGTTGGAGAAGTACACCTTCTACCGTTCAACACCTCTTGTACGTGCTTACGCCCTTGAGGAGGCACTTGGTACGCCAGCGCATATCTACTTCAAGAATGAGAGTACCAACCCGTTAGGTTCTCATAAAATCAATTCTGCTATTCCTCAGTGCTACTATTGTAAGCAGGAGGGTGATACCAATGTCACAACAGAGACTGGTGCAGGTCAGTGGGGTGCAGCCCTTTCTTATGCAGCTAAGCTCTACGGTTTGGAGGCTGCGGTTTATCAGGTAAAGATTACCATGCAGCAGAAACCATACCGTTCTAGCATCATGCGTACGTTTGGAGCCACTGTAGAGGGTTCTCCTTCTATGAGTACACGTGCTGGTAAGAATATCATTACACGCGATCCTCATCATCCTGGTTCGCTCGGTACAGCCATCAGTGAGGCTGTTGAGTTGGCTACAACCACACCGGGCTGTAAGTATACGCTGGGTTCTGTGCTCAATCATGTGGCACTTCACCAGACCATTATCGGTCTTGAGGCAGAGAAGCAGATGGCGATGGCAGGTGAGTATCCTGATCAGGTGATTGCTTGTTTCGGTGGCGGTAGTAACTTCGGTGGTATTGCCTTCCCATTCCTCCGTCATAACTTTACTGGCGAGCGCCATACTGAATTTATTGCTGCAGAACCAGAGAGCTGTCCTAAGCTGACTCGCGGTAAATTTGAGTACGATTTCGGTGATGAAGCAGGTTATACTCCATTGCTGCCAATGTTTACTCTGGGTCATGATTTCAAGCCTGCCAACATTCATGCCGGTGGTCTGCGTTATCATGGTGCGGGTATGATTATCTCACAGCTTCTGAAGGATGGTTATCTGCATGGTGTAGATATCCCACAGTTGGAGTCATTCAAGGCGGGTATGCTCTTCGCTCAAACTGAGGGTATTATCCCTGCCCCAGAGAGCTGTCATGCGATTGCAGCCACTATTCGTGAGGCTCAGAAGGCTAAGGAAGAGGGCAAGGAGAAGGTTATCCTGTTCTGTCTCTCAGGTCATGGTCTTATCGATATGCCGTCTTACGATAGCTATATTAATGGCGATTTGCACGATTATTCTGTTAGTGATGAAGAAATCCAGCAGTTCCTCAAGGATGTGCCAAAGGTTGAGTAATAGTTAATAGTTTATAGTTAATAGTTTATAGCAAACAGTTGACAATTATTCTTTGAGATATATTGAAATAACAATATCACATGATAAAAGAAGCCAGGCTGCGAAAAGCAACCTGGCTTTTTATTTAGAGATTCTATTTCTTTTATTTAGAGATTCTATTCTCAGTTCGAGACTTCTATCTTTCATTAGAAGTTCAACCACTCTTCGATTGCCTTAGCGATAACATCGAAGCTTGTGGTAGGCTCGAAACGGGCAACAACCTGACCTTTCTTGTTGACGAGGAACTTGGTAAAGTTCCACTTGATATCAGCACTCTCCTTGTAGTTAGGATCAGCCTCGCTCAACATCTTGTCGAGAACAGGGTAGAGAGGATGACTCTCGTCCCAACCAGCAAAGCCCTTACATTCTTTCAAGAATTTGAAGAGAGGGGCAGCATCGTCTCCGTTTACCTTGATCTTCTTGTAGCGCTGGAACTCTGTGCCGTATGTAAGCTTGCAGAACTGATGAATGCTTTCATCTGTACCAGGGGCTTGCTGACCAAACTGGTTGCAAGGGAAATCAAGTATTTCGAAACCTTGAGAATGATAGGTCTCATAAAGTTTCTCCAGTTCCTCATACTGAGGGGTGAAACCACACTTTGTGGCGGTGTTAACGATGAGCAGCACTTCGTTGGCATACTCCTTGAGGGAAACATCCTTTCCCTTTCTGTCTTTAACAGAAAATTCGTAAACAGTTCTCATTTTTTTTATCTTTATGTATGTGTTATCTATATTTCCGATCTCAACTTATATGATCTAGAGTGCAAAGATACTACTTTTCTCTTAGAATACTTCAATAGTTTTTTTAAAAATTCTAAAAATCGAACAAAATCATAGATGAATGGATAAGCATATCATATATAATAATGTATTGAAAAGAAGATGTGTGTAGAATGAGGGGCTACACGTAATCAGCATCAGGCTGCATGAAAATAAAAAATGCAGGATTTTCACAAACCCTGCATTCCTTTTTCTGTTCCTCTTTTTCCTCAAAAAAACAAAGAAAAAGAGGTTTACGATTAATCTATCATTTAACTTTTCTAAGAACTTGTTGCAAAGATACTACATTTTCTTGTAACACCAAACTTTTTCTCAGTTTTTTTTCAGTAAAAAGGGAAAATTAATCAAATACCCCCCCCCATTTTTATACTTTTTTGCAATATTCGGTCAAAAAACTAAGCAAAACGGCTCAATTTTATGACTATTCTGCTTTTTTCCTTGCTTAAACGTTTTGCTGTGTGCGATAACGAATAAGGCTGTGCCCGACAACAACTGAAGATATATCCTGTAAGATGTATTACTTTTGTCAATACAGATAAAAGCAGCCATCAGTAATGATGACTGCTTTCATCTGTAATGATGCAAGCTACACTTGCGTTCTGTTTCGGTATTCAGTAGGTACGATACCCGTTTCTTTCTTGAATACCTTCGAGAAATACTTAGGGTCGGTGAAACCTACTGCGAAGGCGATGCTGCTCAGTGTATCGTCTGTCTTGCGTAACATCTCGCATGCCTTCTTGATACGTATATGGCGAACGAAGTCTACCGGTGTCATTCCGGTCGTTGCTTTCACCTTATTATATAGTACGCTTCGGCTCATACCGATTTCGTTCGAGATGTCATCAATCTTGAGTTCCGGATTGCCTGTATGGGCAACAACAAATCTGAAGACACGCATCATGGCTCTGTCCTGAATCTGTGCCGCTATAAATGCCAGCTCGCTGTTTGGATCAACCGTTTCGTTCTCGGCACTAGTTTCAGCCTGGTTAAGAGCAGGCTGAGGAACTGCTGCAGGCAGTATTCGCAGGGCTGCTATGGCATCTTTATCGCCAGTTTCCTTCAGTTTTCTGATGACATCCATCTGAATGTTGCGGCGCTGGGTGAGGATAGCCTCTATTCTGCCGAGCAGATAAGGGGTAGAGAATGGCTTGGTGATATAGGCGTCAACTCCTTCATCAAAACCTCGCTGCTGATCTTCTACGCTTGCCTTGGCCGAGAGAATCATCACTGGGATGTTGTTGAGGGTGGTATCCTGCTTGATCTCGTGAATCATCGACAAACCATCCATCACAGGCATGGTAACGTCCGTGAGGATAAAGTCTGGTATCTCCTTGCGGACCATCACTAAACCAGCCTTTCCGTTCTCTGCAAGCAGCACGTTATAGGTAGGCGAGAGGATACTGTAGAGGAACTTGCGCAGGTCGGCATTGTCTTCTACTACCAGTATCGTCTGGTCTTTGAGTTCCGCTTCTTCCTGTGCTTCTTTCTGTTCCTTGCCCATTTCTTCCAGTCGTTCAGCCTTTTCATCCTTTTCTTCTTTCTGTTTGTTGGTTTCTTCCAGATAGTCAGATGCATTGTGGTCGTCAATCTGGCCATTCGCTTTTTCTCTTTCTGCCAGGTCGTAATCTTCTTCGGTCAGACCGCTGTTCGTATGGAAGTCTGCATTGTTGCCATACCTCTGAACCTTGTCCAGTGTCATCAGCATATCGTTGGCATTGTCTACCACCATTTTCAGCAGTTCCTTGCCCTTGCGGGTGATACCCGGCTCGGTTTCCAAAACGGTTTTTACCGGGGCTCCGATGAGCGTTAATGGGGTTCTCAGGCGGTTGGCTGCATCGCTGTAGAATTCGTTCTTCAGCATGCTCATTTCGTGGCTTACGTTCTCGCGCTGGCGCTGGTTGTAGGTATAGAAGATGGCACCTACGATACCGATGAGCAGGAGCAGCATGAGAAACTTGCCCCAGATGCTCTCCCAGAAGGTAGGGCGCACTTCGATAGGCAGTTCTGCTACATATTTGCTCCATACGCCATGAGAGTTGGTGGCTCTCACTTTGAGTACATAGTTGCCATGGCTGATACGGTTAAAGCCGATGACATTGCTGCTTCCGTTCGAAATCCACTCGCCCGGAGCGGTATAACCATCGATGCGATAGAGGTATTGGGTCTGATACTTGCGTTCATAGTCGAGCGAAGCAAAGGTGATGGTCAGGTTTCGCTTATTGGCTGGAATCACCACTTTTTCCTTGTGCAGGATAGGCTCCGACTCTTTCTCTCCGCTATAGTTGAGGGAACTGAAGACGACCTTAGGCTGGTAGTTACTCTTCTTCAGCGTAGCCGGATTGAAGGTAATCAGTCCCATAGGGGTACCTACCGAGATGTTGTTGCTTGCCGGGTCGTGGTATGGGCGGCTGTTCGAGAACGACATGTTGAAGTCGAAATCGTTAGGTCCGAACACGTTGCACTTGCCCGTTTTCGGGTCTACGCAGTCGATGCTCGATTCTCTGATCACCCAGATTCTTCCCTGGTTGTCTTCTACCATGCCCTGTACGATGCCTTCGTTTATATTGATGGGATGGAAGTATTTCATCTTCAGGTTGTCTTGCAGGAGCGATTTGTTCACAATCTCTTCCATCACACCGCCCTGTTGCGAGATATACATCTTTCCGCTGGTATGCTCCATGATGTTGTTCACATCGTTTGCTGCCAGACTTGTGGTATCGTTCGGTATGTAGTAGGTCTTGTGATAATTGATTTTCCTTGCGTTTGTAAAGGCATCACTGAAGGTGATGAGACCGTCTGTAGTTCCTACAAGAATGGTTCCCGTAGTGGTGCAGCAGATGCGGCGTACGCGGTCGTAGTGCTGCTTCTCCCAAGGCAGTCCGTTTCGTTTACTGATGAAGCTGATACTGCCGTCTGCTGCCTCATTTACCAGGGCGATACCGCCACCATAGGTACCTATCCAGATGCGTCCGGTGCGGTCGGCTACGATGTCGAATACCTTGTCGAATGGCAGTGAAGCGGGGTCGTTTGCATCGTAGGTAAAGTGCCTTACCTGCATCTTGTCTATCAGATAAATACCGTTACCGTTGGTTCCAATCCATGCTCTTCCCTTGATATCGAAGTAGATGGAGAAGATGCCCTTTTCGGCGAAGTTTACCTGTTGTGGCACGATTTGTCCGCTTGGCGAAAGGTAACCGATGCTCTGGTAGGATGCGTTGAGTACCTGGATTACTCCATTGTGATAGCCTGTCCAGATATGTCCGTCTGGTGATGCATTTACCGAGAACACTTCGTCTTCGCCCACATCCAGCTTGTTGATAATGTAAGGGTGATATTTGAAGACTACCTGTGTCAGGTCGTGAGAGCCTGTCAGCCAGAGGATTCCCTGGTCAGAGAGTACATATTTCGTAATCTTCGGTATGCGGTAGTTGCCCGATGAGTTGCTTCTGAGCAGATAAGGCACCAGTTTTCCTGCCTTGCGGTCAAAATAACTGAAGGTTCCTCCTCTTGGCACTACCCAGAGGGTCTTGTTTTCGTCTTGTGTGATGAAATTGCTTTCGCAGGTTGTGCGGTCCATCGGGTCGTCCTGATCGGCAAAGAGCCACTGCTTCTGTCCGGTCTTCGGGTTGATGAGGGTTACTCCCATACCGTCTGTAAATGCCCATACCATACCGAAATCATCGGTATAAATCTTCTTTACCTCTTCCAGAGGCTGACTCGGGCTCTGTACGTTGATGATATCAAACTTGAAGGTGCGCGGGTTGTAGATAATCACACCCAGATTGGTTGCCAGCAGGAGTTGGTAACCTGTATTTTTCAGTTGGTTGATACGGGTTACGCCTTCTGGCATTGGTATCATGGTGAGTCGGTTCTGCAGGTCATATTTTGCCAGTTTACCGTCTTCAGTTGCCAGGAACTCATCTTCTCCCACCCCTCTGAGCCATTTGAAAGGCAGCTGGCTTGGGAATTTCGAATTGTATACGTATGCGCCTTTGTCGGTAAGCACCCATTCTCTTCCGTGTATATCTTGATGGATGTACCATACATTTCCGCTTCTGAGTCCCTTTTCTCCTACTTTGATGAGTTCTATGTTAAGCTTGTCATAAGAATCTCCTGTTGTTCTAACAGTTATTCCATTTTCAGCTGTAATCCATGTAGTCCCGTTCTTCAATGGGTATACCCGGTTCACACGCAGGTCTATATTGAACATTTCGTTTATTCTTTTTCCCAATTGTCTAAACTGGCATAAATGGGTATCGTATACGTAGAGCTGCTGGTCGTATGTGATACACCATACGTTGTTGGTGTAGGATGGTTCTATTTTCAGTATACGGTTGGTTGACAGGACGTCAATATCATCCGGGTTGTCTCTGAAAGTATGAAACTGGTAGCCGTCATAGAACGACAGTCCGTTCCATGTACTGAACCACATGAGGTTGTCTTTACCTTGTTTCAGGTCTGAGATGGTATTGGCAGCGAGTCCGTCTGTGATAGAGAATTTCCTCACATCGCAGTAGGGTACAGCTGCTGTCATGATGGTAGAGAGCAGTCCTAATAGGGTGATATATAATTTTCTTTTCATCATTTTTTATTCGTATACGTTTATTAATCGCAACAAAGGTAGTGAAAATAAATGAGATATCGTAGTTTTAGGTGTATTTTTTTATGTTATTGCATTAAATTATTCCACTTTTCATGTTATAGGGGTAATATTTGGTTGATTTGCTGGTGGTTCTTTCTTATGTTATGCCTAACAAAAAAACTCCCCCGATAAATGAATATCGGAGGAGCAGTAGGGGTATGTTGTATTGAATTTGATTACTTCTGAATCATCTTCTTTCCGTTCTTGATGACTACACCCTTGTAAGCCTTGGTTACCTTCTGGCCTGCGAGGTTGTAAACAGGAGCGTTCTTTGCAGCTTCGTCTGCTGTAATGTTAGTGATGCCGGTAGTTGATGCTGTAGGAGCTACAGTAGGAGCGAGTTCTAACTTGGTATTGAATGGAATGATGATACCTGTATAGTCCATTGCAGTCTCCGTATTAGGTTTGTAACCAAGTTTGAACTTGTCGAAAATCTGCATTGTCTTTTCGGCATCTGTGTAATAGTTTGTGTATTCGCCTTCTACTGCCTTTACGAGAGTAACATCTTTGATAGTAACAAGTTTGCATGCATTTTCCTGTTTTGCAGCCTCTTCTACCGTCATTTCGAAAGGCTTGACAATACCATCTGTAACTTTGATGTCTGAAGCAGCAATGTTAACTAACTCTGGAAGTTTTTTAAATTCATCATAAGAAGCCTCAATTGTTCCATTGAGAATTTGACCTGCTTTATAAGACAGAGAACTCTGGTAGATGTCTATACCACCAGTCTCATCAACGATATAGATGTCGCCAGTGCCTATATATTGTACCTGTGCATTCTTTAAAGTCAAAATAGCTTTATTGCCGACACCAATAGCTTTAAATGCAGCAATGTTATCTACCTTCTTTGTTTCTATAGGTTTGGCAGAACCCTTTTTCCAGATCAGAATTTTTTGGATTTGGTCATTGTTGGCATTTGTAACTTTGATGGTATATACCGTATTGGCAGCCTGGTTGTCTGCAGCAATTTCGTACTGGTGTGTACCTTTAGCACCTGTTGTTTGTGTACTGACAGCTTTATTACCAACAAAAATGTTTCTGGTAGTTTTACTAGATCCTCCAGCAGGGCTGATAATATCAATTCTTTCTACATCAAAGTCAAACTTAGGAAGGTTGATATATGCGTCCTTTTTTCCATAGATGATGGCATTGTTTGATGCAAGATAGTATGCTTTTTCCGGTGCACTGACCGTAATGGTATACGTGCCATTGGTGAAATCTGTTGCATTGGTAATGCCTTGTTCTTTAGAGGCTGGCAGTTTCCAATTGTTTCCTGCAAAGTCAAAAGTTACTTCCTGTGCAAACGTAACGCTAGCTACGAACGCCAGAACCAATGATAATGAATAGCGTAAAAATTTGTTCATAACTTAATAATTTAAAAGGTTTAACGTATAATTAATAAACTGTTGAAACTCATTTTGTGAGCGCATTCTTAGAATTTACTTTATGCTAAAAGCATGTTCTTTGAATAATTACTTATTTATGATGCAAAGATACGAAAAATATCGATACGATGTGTTAAGAAGGTGTTAAATCTTTGATACAGAGAAAGAAAGACCATCAAAACCGAAAGAAATACCACTCTGGGCAAAGAGAAATATCATCAAAAAAACTGTTGCTTTTGAAAGAATAGGGATTTCCCCCTCAGTTTGTATCCTTTTCCCCTTTGATGCAGACGAAAAATCCACTACCTTTGCATCGGGTTCAAGAAAGAATGCTGTTCTTCGAGAGCTCAAAAGTATAGAAGATATAAGAATATAAATAACTTAACTGATAAATTGATATGAAAAAGTTTACTACTCTTCTCACAATGGCTTTCATAGCTTTGATGAGCATCTCATTCACTTCATGTGATGATGACGATTACTGGTATGATGATTATTATTGGTATGATGACTATAATCATGGTGGCTGGGGATGGAACCAGGACTACTGGAATAATGGTTCTAACAGCTCTCAGAACAATTACCTGCTGTCTGAGGCTCAGACCCTTATTGGCGACTGGAGAGGCTCTGTGCTGCTCTCTGAGCTTGCAGAGGATGGGCAGTCACGTGACAATTACAGTTTCAATGCCGAGATGACGTTCTATCAGACGGGTAACAAGGTTAATACTCTCTGCGGTGATGGTATAGAACAGGATTATATTGAAGAAACGGGTGAAACCCAGACCCTGAAGTTTACCTGGTATATCGATAATAATGGTGATATTTATATCCGTTATAATAAATCTGGTTTTACTTATGTGATGGATTTGGGCTCTTCTCAGAGTGGTTTCTTTCTAGGTGAAGAAAAGGGCCGTGATGTGTTCTATGGTTATATGATAGGAACAGGAGCAGCTAAGGGCGATGTCATGTATATCGATTTGGAGCGTTACGATCCGAGTGGAGCCCGTAAGAAGACCCGTTCAGCTGCAACCGATTCCGTAGCTCCTAGCTTCGGTAAGGCTACCGGCAGGGCATTCATGCCACATGCTATCAAGAAGTTGCCAAGAAGATGATGATATAAACAAAAGAAAGAGGGTGTGTCATAAGTTTATGATTCACCCTCTTCTTGTTGTTGGATGAGATAGGATATGTTGTTGGATGAGATAGGATATGTTGTTGGAAGAGATAGGATATGTTGTTGGAAGAGATAGGATATGTTATTGAGACAGTCAGTATCTTCGGCCGCACAACAGCTGATGTGCATGCGTTGCTCAACTGTTATGCGCCAACTATTATCCAGACTTATGACACACCCTCTTCTTTGTTTGTATATAGCCTTTTATTTAAAACCCCAGATTCTTGATGATTTCTGCATCTACGTTTTCCACTTCCTTCTCGATTCCATCAGGGAGATTACAGAAGAAGTCGATGCCGGTTTTGTCTTCCAGCGTCTTGATGTTTACGATATGGTTGCCGAGCTTATCGCCCTTTTCAAATGCCTTGTTCTCGTGAGGGAACCAGTAGCCGAAAGCACTGTATTTGTGCTTGTTACTTTCCGTATCAAACGCTTTTTCCAATATTGCTACAAAGAAATACTTTGGTACTGGGATGTAACCTGTTGTTGCAGTATAGACCGTTTGTCTTCCGTTGATATATTCAATAATGTTTTCAGGACTGTCTATAGTACCGCCTTTTACAACAAATAGAGTATCCTTGTCATTTATTATAGCATTGGCTTTTTTCCTCAAGGCGTTCTCCATTTGTATCCATGTTCCGTTCTGGTTGAATTTGGCATATTGTGGTTGCATGTTGGTCAGAAAGTCTGTCTGTCTTTCCTGGGTACTGTTTAATCTTCTGTCGCCTGATGGGCAGATGTGTCCATGATCATATCTTCCATTGCCTTTATATGGATCATAAGTGAAGTCTACCACTCCATATAGAGACTTTAAATCTGTATCAGATGGATAATCATCTTTAGGTCTACTAACAATGTTTTTATTGTTTCCTGTATGGAAAGTATAGCAACTCCATCTCTGGCTCTTCATGTTGTCGTCCCATTCTGTAGAATAGTTCAACATACCTGTGGTTTTATCTATGTGAACGATGGCATAGCTGGTACCATTGTTCTTGAGTTTTGGGAACTCCAGACCGCCGATAGCGTTTCTTACCACTTGTGGCATGTTGGCAGTAACCACATTCTTGTTTGTATTGTTCTTATCGGTTGACTCACCACCGGTATTGCCACCTGTGCTTCCACCACCCGTATTATCGCCACCGGTAGTACCACCGTTTTCGGGATAATAGAACTGCAGCGAATCATCAGTACCGCAGGCAGAGAAGGTCATCGCAGCTACGAGTGCGAAGATAAAAAACTTAGTATGCTTCATAATTCTCGATAATGTTTATTAAGTTAAAGATTTAGTACTTTCTATATATAGAGATATGTAGAAAATCGATTGTATGAGGAATAGTAGTGAGAGAAAAAAAGTGCATTCCTACGTATATGCAACTACGCTGGAATGCACTCTGTATCTAAGCGATAATAAATATATCCTTATAAAAAAGGTATATTATTACTTCTTCAATTTGCCGTAACGGTTCATGAAGCGGTCTACACGACCCGCTGTATCAACGAGCTTGCTCTTACCTGTGTAGAATGGGTGAGATGTGCTAGAGATTTCAATCTTAACAACTGGATAAGTCTCGCCTTCGAACTCAACAGTGTCGTTAGTCTTGCATGTAGACTGAGAGAGGAACATATCGCCGTTAGACATATCCTTGAATACTACAGGACGATAATTCTCTGGATGAATACCTTTTTTCATTTTTCTTTTTTTATTTTTATTGGGTTATTAAAATTAGACGTCATGGGGATGCTTGTTGCATCATTTCGTGTCCCTTATCGGGGCATGCCCATTATAGCCTGTTATCAATTTCAGGCTGCAAAGTTACGCTTTTTTCCTGAAACCACCAAATATTTCTTCTTCTTTTTAAGAAATATTTTGGAAAAGAGCGAGTTATTCATTCATAAATTGTTTTTGAACGGATGGAAGTCAATACTTTTTGTTTTGCCACTCACCCCAGTTTTACCCCACACGCCCTGAAAGGGCAGAAGCTCCTAGCCCAGGGCACCGCCCTGGGGATATTGACAGTTCGCAAGACGCCCTGTAAGGGCAAAAGCTTTAAAAACATTCGGGTTCAATGAAAGCTTTTGCCCTTACAGGGCGACAGGTTTGTGCCCGTAATTACCCAGGGCGATGCCCTGAGCTAGGAGCTTCTGCCCTTTCAGGGCGTGTGGGGCAAATTTAGAATGGCAATTAATTTTTCTTTTGTCATTTTAGCTCAAATTCATTTCACGCAAAAACTCTTTCATCATTTTGATGAACTTTGGATCCATTTTTGTCTGCCCTGGATGAGCTTCCACCCATTCAGCTCTTTCTATGAATTTTCTTGCTTCCTCGCCGTGAAGCGTAGGAATGACTCTGATTGGTGTTGCCATAATTTTATCTGTTTATGAGTTTATTTTATAATTCTGCTGCAAAGATAAGAAAGTTTTCTGAAACATGCAAGGAAAGGGGGATAAATCTTTGATATTTAACAATATGGATGAAAAAAATCCCCATCGCCTCGGCTTGTGTAGAGGACGATGGGGATTGGTATTTTTTTCTAATACATAATATCTACTCAGGGAATTACTTCAGTGTGATGATGATCTTCTCGATGTAGAGAGCACCTTTCGTGTTGTTGCTGAGAGTAAAGTGCTTGACGTTCTGAGCGCTCAAGTCGAATGTCTCAGTGTAGGTTTTGTAATCACCTGAAACCTCGTTGGTAGAATTGCCTTTGATAGCTGTATCCTTACCATTTGCTGCCTTTGCTGCATAGAAGGTATAGCTTGGGGCATAAGTAGAAGTTGCTTTTGTTGAGAATAGGATTGTTACGGTCTTGATCTCCTTGGCAAAGGCTGTAGCATTAAACAGGAAGCCCTGTTTGGTAGCATCAGCTGCATCACCTTGCATTTGGATACCCTTTCCATTTTTGCCTTCCGAAATGCATATTTTAGCACCTTTAAAGGTGATGTCGCCAATCTTCCAAGCGTACCAGGTTGCTTCGTCTGTAACATTCTGACTATTATAAAACTTTTCTGCAAGTTCCACAGCACCGCTCTTACCACTCAAGATAGTTGCATCTGTCATTTCAATGTTGCCGCTGGCTGGTGTATCAGGAGTCTCTGGATCTGGCTTAACCTCACCACCGCCAGTCTTACCATTAATAGAGATGAGGGTGGTGTTCTTAGTTTCAGGAGTGGTTCCCAGGTAATTAGTGAGGTTGGCACTAACCACAATTTCGTCGCCTACATTCAACTGGGTATCACCTTCTTTCCACTTTTCACCACCAAAGTAGCGAACGCTGTATACAAGGAAAGTTGTGCTGTTTGCATCATCTGCAATGTTTACTGTAGCTGTACCATGTTCTGCGTCGAATGGGTACTTGATGCTTTGTATCTTACCCTTGATATAATATACCTTGTCTGTAACCTTGTCAGCCTCTAATGCCTTGGCCTTGTTGTATGCAGCTACACTGTTGAATGGATTAGCTTCAGAACCATCGCCCTTAGCTTCTCCCTTGATTTCAGTATCTGTGCCTGGGGTAGTATCTCCTGGTTTCTTACCAATCTCCTTGCCGTCAATCTTAGCGTATACAGGCGACTTCAAGCCGGTAGCTCCGAAATAGCTTTCAATATTACCGCAGATGAGCAATTCTTTCTTCAGATTACCTGAGTTATCCTTCAGGTTGAGAGCTGTGCGGAGATCGCCAGCTGGCAACTGGATAGGCATACAGTTGTTAACCTCTTTCTCATCTGCCTTGGCAGCGAGGAGAAGGTTTGTAGGAGCTGTAGCAGCACTTGATGCATCACCGAAGATAGCCTCGTTGAGCGCCTTGTCTGGTACATAACCTACGATGTAACCCTTAATATATTTGCTGGTGCCTGTCTTTACTGTCTTAGCGTCAGTCACAGTATAAGGACTGGCTTCTGTACCCTGTGTTGCCACTTCAGGAGTGGTTGGAGCACCAGGCTGAGTAGGCAGTGTGTAAGGCTCTGGTACGTCCTCACAGCTAATGAATGTGAAGGCTGCCATAGCTGCCATCAAAACTGAAAATATATACTTTTTCATATTATTGTCTTTTTTAGATTATTACTATTTATATCTATAGAAGTGAACCGGTTATTTTACTGCAAAATTCTTAACCTCCCAGGTTGGAGCACTCGTTGGAGTACTGCTGTAGAGGAAACCGATGTAGATGGTCTTGCCACAATATTTCGTCAAATCTGCAGTAGATGGAACAAAGTCCCAGTTGTCTCCTGTTGGATAACCCTGTACGTCCAAGTCGGTCCATGTCTTTCCGTCTGTAGAAATCTGAACCTTACATTCCTGCTTTATATCTGAGGCAAAATTGATAGCCTGCTCGAACATGAGTTTAGCGCTCTTGGCTGATTTCAGGTCGATGGCAGGCGATTTGAGACGTGACTGGAGGTCATATTTAGTACTGTTCACATAGCCTGAAGCCTTCATTCCGTAAGCTGCTGATGCCCATTTCCAGACAAATTCTACACCATCAGCCAGTTTGATATTGTCGATGGTGAAATTGCCCTGGCTGGCATCAAACGGCTCGCTGAGGTAGGCTAGAACTACTGATTTCAGATCATCCGTGCTGCGAAGCACAATCTGCCAGGTATCGCCGAATCGGGTGAAGATACCGGTGATATCGAATACGCCCTGTGGAACCACCTCGTTGGCAAACTTAGAATAACCCGAGTTGCGCACTACCAGATTGCTGCTGTTGATCTTCTTGCCGCTTTCGGCATCAATCAGTTCCAGACTCGTATTGGTATCATCTGGTGCCCATACGTTTGTACCGTTAGCTGAAGCAAACTTCACCTTCTTCAGGGTCATCAGCTTGCCCACGTTAGCATCCATATAGGCTGCATCAGTAAGCTTTGTCAGGTCAAACTCCTCTGGCACTACCGTGCTTGCATCAGCCTCGCCAGGGTTCAGAATCTTGAAGTGCTCGTTCCAGATGGCACGCTCTATCTTGCCCATACCCAGACTTCCATCTGAGAGCTTGGTATTCACACCGCCAATCTGAGGCAACTTCTTGTAACTTCCGATATAGAGACCCTTCAGGTTTACGAGAATCTCCTGACCAACAGGAAGATAACCCGACAGGCCACTTCCGTTGATGGCAATGATGATAGCGCCGGATGCATCCTGTACGCTCACCTGGTTGTAGATATTGCCACTGACATCATTGCCCGTCACTACCGCCTTGATCATCATGTCTTTCTCAATCTGCTTGTAGCCATTGTCGCTGTTGATAACCGTAGCAAACTGGGTCTTCAAATCTGCTATGCTGATCACATTCTTCTCCCTCAGGCTGTTGTTGCCCCATGGAGATGCAGGCACCTTCTCGGTCAGGTCTGGGTCAGCATAACCGTCGCCCATACACGACCCCAGGGTTAGTGCCAGGAATGCCAATGCTATGAATTTTATCTTTTTCATTGTTCTTTCTTTTTATTGTTATAGAGAAACGGGATTGCTCCCTGTTCTTTATGTTAAAGAGAAACTGCTCTTTAGAATCTGTAAGATACCTGGAACATGCCGTTGGTACCCCAGGTGTAATACTTCTTAGGATTCTTAGAGAACTGGTAGAGGCGTGGATTCTTCACGTTGTCGTTAGCATCCAGTGTATAGCTTGAACGTGAGTTCTGCTCATATCCGCCTGTTACGATGGTCTGGTTGTTCAGCAGGTTGGTAATCATGAGGTTGAAGTTGAGAGAACCCTTCTTCAGTCTCACGCTCTTGCCTATGCTCAGGTCAACCATCCATCCTCCGTGACCTTTCTCCTGGGCTACAGCATCCTCAGTCCAGCTCATACCGTCGAGTGTAGTAGGAGCAAAGATTTCAGGGAATGCCTTGTAGGCATCCTGGCGGTTTTTCAGCACCTTCTCATATCTGTAGCTTGGAGAATAAGAGAGGTAGATGCGGTCGTAGTAGTTGGCTTTGAGGTTGACGAACCATCCGTTTACGTGGGCATCGAGACCGATGCTTCCCACTGTGAGCGGTGTGCCACTCTCACGCATATCCATCACGTAAGCCTTGTCACGGTAAACCTCAGCACTCTTTGAGAGCATGTATACGGCGTTTACATTGTTGATGTTCTTCGCCTCGCTCATAGCGCCCAGGGTCTTCAGGTCGAGCCATGATGTGAGCTTGAACTTAGCGCCCACCTCTACACCATAGTATTCCTTTTTCAGTCCGGTCATGCTCACGTAGGTGAATGAGTTCTCATCATCGTTGTAGAAGTTCTGCCATTCGGTAACGTTCTCCAACCGGCTGTAGTAACCGCTCACGTTGGCGCTCAGCCATGCGTTGCGGTACATGTAGCTGAATTCAGAGCTGAAGATGCGCTCGTTCTTGAGGTTTGTCACGAAGTCGTTGCTGATTTCTGGTGCGATGAAGGCTGTGTTTGCCATCGGTGCACGCAGTTCGTAACCGGCTCCTATGCTGAAGGCATGGCCTCTGCCCATATCCACGTTCAGGCTTCCCTTTACGCCACCGTCCAGGAAGTTGGCTGTGCCGCTCTTGCCCTGGCTGTTGTTAGGTGCCATACCGTTGCGCATATAGCCTCGGCGGTTCATGCCGGTATATCCGATACGTCCGCTCAGCATCGCCTTCATGTTGTAGAATTCGGCTGTATAGGTGCTCCATGCGTTTGCCTTGTTCACGTCGATGCGATAGTCGTAACCGAACTTGTCGCCCTCGTAAACCAGCTTGCCTGTGTTGTTTGGACCGGCTGTGTTCAGGTCGTACTGCACACGTGGGTCGGTCTTAGGATAATCGCCCAGGGCATAGGTGTTGATGTTGTGGAAGATGGCACCGCCCAGCATGTCTTCCAGAGTCTGATAGTGCTGGTTGGTACTCTTTCCGAGCATGATACCCGTAGCCAGGTTCGATTTCTTGGTCAGCTTGGTGTTCAGAACGGATGAGAGACTCAGGGTCAGGTTGTCGTTGTGCTTAGCCTGAACATAGTAGAGCAGATCCTGTCCGTTCTTGGCTGCCTGCTGGTTGGCATAGTACAGACGGTCCCAGTTAATCTGTCGGTTCAGCTTGCTTGCCTGCCAGTAGTTTACGGCGTTGTTCCAGTTTTCCCAGGTATACATGTTGTTGCCGTTCTTGTAGTCGCCCCATACATAGTAGTTGGCAGATGGCATGTTCTTCCAGTAGTCTGGCTGCGGATTCTCTGCGTTGTTGTAGTTGAGTTTGGTGCTCTTGTACATAGAGTATTTTCCGAACACCGATGTGGTGAGCTTCATCTGGTCGTTGATATCCCAGTCCCATGTAGCGATAGCCGAAGGTGCAAAGTCGTTCACTACGCGTGAGTTTCTCTTGTGTCCGTTCTGGTATCCCCAGTATGGGTTATACTGGTAGTCGTTCGCCAGCCAGTAAGCCTCGTCGGTAGATGCGCCCTGGGTGCTTCTTTCTGTCGGGTTACCCCATGTAGAGAAGCTCAGCGAGTGGCCATTCATCCACTTCTTCTGCACGCCGAAGAAATAGGAGAGGGCGTTGTAGATGGTTCCCTCTACGTATCCCTGGTTAGCCCAGCGGTAGGTGAGACCGGCTGTTATCGCCCATCCCTTCTCGTTGAATCCGCTGGAGTAGGAGTAGAGTCCGCGCAGGGTATAGTTGCGGTTGGCAACACCTACGCTTGCATACTGTCCTTCCTGCATGCTTCCGGCACGGAAATCATAGTTGTTGGAGCCTGCCATGCCCGTCATCGAATAGCCATTGGCTTCGAAAGGCAGGGCGAAGTCTACGTTCCTGGAGAATCGGTTCAATCCACCGATGTTGGAGAAACGGAACTGTCCGGTCTCCATATCGTTCATGGAAGCACCATTGATATAGACATCGTTGTACTTCTGGTTGAAGGCACGGTAGCGGAAACGTGCTGGCGAGAACAGGTAACCTGCCTGGCTCGCGTATACGTTGCTGGTAGAATTGAGGATGGTGACATTGGATGACATGTCATCGTCCTCGCCCAACTGTGCCTCGGAGAAGGTGAAAGCATTCTCGTCAAGTCCCTGTGCTACGTTCTGGTCAGTCTTTTCGTTCTGAGCCATAGCTAATGAACACGAGAAGAGCGCTAACATTGCTAAGTTTACTTTCTTCTGCATAGTTTATATGTTTTAAATATTAATAGATCGGCAACAGTGATTTCTTTGAGCAGTGATGATATATTTATAGTCCCGTTGGATTTTGTTTAGGTAAACTGTAAGGGGGACTTATCATGGTTTCTGGTCTTGTGTCTTCTGTCCCGATCAAAAATAATTATTAGTGCTGCAAAGTAACAAAATTATTTTTAAAAAGAGAAGTTATTTATGTTAAAAATGCATGAAAACTGAAAAAATATTCGTTTTTATGGAGATATTTCCGGTTTTTTAGGTATCTTTGCTGCGTATTTCCTTATGAATTTAAGAAATACATATATAATAAGGTATACATTAATAATTAATATTGTATGAGAAAACAATTGCTCTTGCTGGCTGCCCTCCTCATGATAGGGCTGGGCGCTACAGCACAGAAAAAGAAGTCGCAGACTTCAGGCAACAGGCAGTTTCAAGTGTATGCTGTAGGTTTCTACAATCAGGAGAACCTCTTCGATACCTGTCATGATGCCGGTAAGAATGATTATGAGTATCTCCCTGCTAAGGGATGGAATGGTATGAAATATACCAATAAACTCAAGAATATGTCGCGTGCACTTGCCGACATGGGTACCGATGTGCTGCCTAACGTGGGCTGTGCCTTCATCGGTCTGTCTGAGGTTGAAAATGCCAACGTGCTGAAGGATCTCACCGCACAGCCGCCTCTCAAGGCAAGAAACATGCAGTTCTGCCATATCGAGGGTCCCGATAAGCGAGGCATCGATTGTGCGCTGCTCTATAATCCGGCACTCTTCACGGTGAAGAACACCCGATTGGTGCCTTACGTACAGGAACTCGCCAAGGATTCAGCCTACAAGACCCGTGGTTTCCTCACTGTTCGCGGTGAACTGGCGGGCGAGGATGTGGCGGTTATCGTATGCCACTGGCCAAGCCGTTTCTCCGTTTCGTTCTATCGCGAGAGCGGAGCACGCCAGACTAAGGCTGTAAAAGACAGTTTGCTGAAATTGAACCCGACGATGAAGGTGTTCGTGATGGGTGATATGAACGATGATCCTACCAATGCCAGTATGCACAAGGTGCTGAAGGCGAAGGCTGAAATCAGCGAGGTGGGTGCCGATGATATGTACAACCCATGGTATAACATCCTGGCCAAGGAGGGCAAGGGAACCCTGTTCTACAGCGGTTCGTGGAATCTCTTCGACCAGATAGTCATCACGCCTAATCTCCTGAACAAGGATAGTAAGCATAAGGACTACAGTTCTCTGAAGTTCTGGAAGAACCACATCTTCCGCCGCGATTACCTCATCCAGCAGGAAGGTCAGTACAAGGGTGCTCCTTTGCGTACCAAGGCAGGCGGCAGATGGCTTAACGGCTACAGCGATCACCTGCCGGTAGTGATGTACCTGGTGAAGGAAAAGAAGTAGAAATGGTTGAAAATCATCCTTTTGAGCCGTGGCTGCCCGAGAATGCGCGGCTGCTGATGCTCGGCACGTTTCCGCCTGCAGAGAAGCGGTGGTGCATGCCCTGGTATTATCCCAACTTCCAGAATGATATGTGGAGGATATTCGGGATTATCTACTTCCAGGATAAGTTCCATTTCGTGGATGTAGAGAAGAAGACCTACCGCCTCGATGCTATTAAGAAATTTCTCGGGGAGAAGGGCGTCGCCATTTATGATACCGCACAGCAGGTGATACGCACCAAGAATACGGCATCCGATAAGGATCTGCAGATCGTGCAGCCCGCCAATCTCGACGGCATGCTCCGCCAGCTGCCCCATTGCAGGGCGGTGCTCACAGCCGGCCAGCTTGCCACGAAGGTATTTTCAGAACACTTCGGCATCAAGGAAAAGCCTGAGATGGGAGGTTATGCAGAATTCCAGTTCGAGGGCCGCAGACTCCGTCTGTACCGCATGCCCTCCAGTTCCCGTGCCTATCCTATGGCAGTGGAGAAGAAGGCTGAATTCTACCGCAAGATGTTTGATGAAATCTTATAGAAAGAAGAAAGAATATGAAAGATAAAGTGACCGTTATTGGCATTGCGGGAGGTACAGGCTCCGGCAAGACTACTGTGGTGAAGAAACTCGTAGAAGTGCTGCCGCCTCATTATGTGGCTGTGGTGCCCCTCGATTCATATTATAACGATACCTCGCAGATGACCGAGGAAGAACGTCATCAGATCAACTTCGACCACCCGTCGGCATTCGATTGGAAGCTTTTGCACCAGCAGCTCGCTGATCTGCGTGCTGGCAAGGCGATAGAGCAACCCACCTATAGTTATATCAAATGCAACCGTGAACCGGAAACGGTTCACGTTGACCCCAAACCGGTTGTGATTATCGAAGGTATCATGACGCTGGTGGACAAGAAGTTGAGAGACCTGATGGACCTGAAGGTGTTCGTGGATACCGATGCTGATGAGCGCCTGATACGCAACATTCAGCGTGATACCATCGACAGGGGTCGCACCGTATCGATGGTGGTAGACCGATACCTCAAGGTCCTGAAGCCGATGCACGAGCAGTTTATCGAACCCACCAAGCGCTATGCTGACATCATCATTCCGCAGGGTGGCGAAAACCTCAAGGGCATCGGTATCCTCTGCAAGTATGTAGAGGGACTGATAGAGAAATAAAAATATTTTTGCTCAAGCATTGCATTTCTATTGCAAAATAAAGATTTTTAGGAATAGAATAGGGCGGGCTTCTTCGCAAGAAGAGGTCCGTCCGAGTGTTTTATGGGGCCGTTGTTTCTTAGCACTAAAAAACGTGCACACCATAAAGAATGGCATGCACGTTCCGATTACATATCTAATAAAAAATTATTCCTCTTCCTCCTTCTCAAAGGCCTCTACGAAAGGCTGGTGGAAACCCTGGAAGATGCGGAGATACTCGGCTCGCACCTCATCACTCTCCTCAAAAAGATTCAACTCGCCACGCTTGTGAGCCTTCAGCATACTGCTGTAACGGCGAATCTTACGCTTGTAGTTCCTTGCCATCAACGCATCTGCCTGAACCGGATTCTGACTGACATACGAAAAGGCACAAAGTTGCTTCATGAAAATGTCGAACACTGGATTGTCATGACTCCAGTCGTCCTCACTCAGCCAGAACCACTGGAAATGATACTTCTGCTCCAACGCCATCAGATGCTGTCCCAGCTCGTCGATCTCCATGCCCTTCTGCATCTGCTCCTCAGCAAAAGCAACCAGAGATGCCGCATCTACATTCAACTCAACCTCGTGAGACAGCGTGGTGCCCTCTACCTGAATGCGCCAACGGTGATTCCTGTTCTTGATGAGCGCAGAATTCGTGTTCATCAGCAACTCAGAAAGCTTGCCCTCGGTAGGAATCTGATCTACTACCGAAAGACGGTCGCGCTGGTTGCGAACCACCAGCTGATGATCCTCATGGCGCAATACACACATGTAAACCAGTCGGTTGCTGTCGAGCTGCAGAGTGAAACGGTCGTTGTTGTCATCGCCCACAAATTCGTAGGTGTAGTCATCCACCTTATCCTGCGGAATGCTCAGCTCGCCATGCACCTTGTTGCCCTCGGCATCGTAGAGCGAGAAACCGATATAAGGAATCTGAAGGCGGAGGACAACCGGATTGCCCCCATCCTCTGGAATCAGAGTAACAGCCAGTCCGTCATCGCCGAAATCATCCTTGCGGCATACGAATCCGTCATCCGTCTTCTCAGCCTTCTCCACCTTCACCTCGCCGTGGCGCCACCAGAAATCGAAGGTGATGGTCTGGTCATCCTCAGCGGCTACACGGATGAAATCCTCGATGTCCTGACCCAGGTAAATCACCTTGGCAGGCTCAATCTCCTCATCGTCATCGCCCAGCGCTCGCACCCACATCTCGCCCGGAACAGGATCATCTTCCCATTCGGCATCAGCAGGGGCTGCAGTAGATTTGAAAACGAGGAAAACCATTCTTTCTTCTTCCCTCGTGCCATCTTCGCGGCACGTGAAGCACTTCGCCTCCTTAGGGATGAAGAATGGGGTTAACAGGTACGGGTTTTTGCATAATGCGGTATACTCTACCTCGGTCCATGCCGGGAGAGCGTGTGTATTTGTCTTGTCTGTCATATTCTCTTGTTGCATATAATTCTTGAGTTGGTCCTATTTCTTTTCATCATCCGGCGTGTGTGGCAGGACGAGGGGGATGTTGATCCCAAAAAACGGTTGCAAAGGTAATGCAAAATCGAGACACTACAAAATATATCACCTATTTTTTTAATTATTTTACGATTCAATATTTGGTGCTTCCAAAAAATAGTTGTAGTTTTGCATTTGAAATAATGAATAGAAAGATGAAAGTCAAGACAATACTCACACTGGCGCTAGCCGCCACAACCCTCGCAGCATGTCATAGGGGAAAGAAACCACCACGTATGGACAATTCGAAACTCGCCATCAGCCTCTCGAAACCGGCTAAGGGCGACAGGGCTATCTACGGACTTGCCTGCCTGGGCTGCTCGGATACCGCGCTGGTGCTGCTGCCCAACGGAGGCGGCGACCCCGTAAGATACAACATCCTGGATGCCACTCGCAACCATCAGGTGTTTGGAGATATAGAGGTGGGCGACTGGGTTTGCGTGATGCCATGCGAGGAGAAGGATGAGAAGAACCGTGCCGACATGGTGATAGACCTGGACCAGCTGAAGGCCACCTGGACCTATCCGGTGATGCCGAAGCTGCGCGATGTATCGCATCTGAGCAAGCGCCAGCAGGCGAGAATCCTTGCCAATATGCCCGACAGCATCGTAGAAACCTATATGGTGCCGCGCCAGTATGGCTTCACCCTGAAGCGCATGAGCGAGGCGATGGCCGTGGGCAGGGTGATGATAAACAAAGATGTGGACGACGACAGCCCGGTAGAATATCCTGATGTGCCTCAGTATACGGAATGGCATGCCTATAACGGCAAACTGATTCTGGTGCAGGGCCACCGCGAGCTGGATGGCGTGGTGATCAATGAGAAGACGAAGCGCGATACCTTCACCTTTGTATATATGAAGGGCGACAGTCTGGCTCTCTCAGACCGTGAGGGCCGCATCCAGGGTTTCCACCGCTCGCTCAATGCGATGAAGGCCAACGCCAAGGCCCATGCTGCAGCCGAGAAGCTGAACAGCAAGATGAAGAAGGAAATATTGAAGTAAATTACATAATAAATATAAAAAAAGAGGCGAATAGGACGATTTCTCAATTTTTTTGTCTAATTTTGCACCTTGGAATTTAATTCATACATCGAATATAAAGAAAAAGAACAAGAATAATGAAGAAGAAAATTCAGTTCAGTCTCGTTTATCGAGACATGTGGCAGAGCTCTGGTAAGTTCCAGCCACGCAAGGATCAGTTGGCTAAAATTGCCCCAGTTATCATCGAAATGGGATGCTTTAGCCGTGTAGAGACTAACGGCGGTGCCTTCGAACAGGTTAACCTCCTGGCTGGTGAAAACCCTAACGATGCCGTACGCGCATTCTGCAAACCTTTCAACGAGGTGGGTATCAAGACTCACATGCTCGACCGCGGATTGAACGCTCTTCGTATGTATCCTGTGCCTGATGACGTGCGCGCCCTTATGTATAAGGTAAAGGCTAAGCAGGGTACCAACATCACACGTATCTTCGACGGACTGAACGATGTGCGCAACATCATTCCTTCTATCAAGTGGGCTAAGGAGGGTGGCATGACTCCACAGTGTGCACTCTGTATCACCAACTCTCCTGTTCATACCCTGGAATATTACATGAACATCGCCGACCAGCTCATCGCTGCCGGTGCAGAGGAAATCTGTTTGAAGGATATGGCAGGTATCGGCCAGCCGGCATTCCTCGGCAAACTCACCAAGATGATTAAGGACAAGTATCCTGAGATCATCATCCAGTATCACGGCCACTCAGGTCCTGGTCTCTCTATGGCTTCTATCCTCGAGGTCTGCAACAATGGTGCCGACATCATCGATACAGCCATCGAGCCATTGTCATGGGGTAAGGTTCACCCAGACGTAATCTCAGTTATCAGCATGCTGAAGAACGAGGGCTTCGAGGTACCTGAAATCAACATGAGCGCTTATATGAAGGCTCGTGCTATGACTCAGGAGTTCATCGACGAGTGGCTCGGCTACTTCATCAACCCAGGTAACAAGATCATGTCTTCATTGTTGCTCGGTTGCGGTCTCCCTGGCGGTATGATGGGTTCTATGATGGCAGACCTCGGCGGTATGCGTCAGACCATCAACAACATTCGCAAGAAGAAGGGTGAGGAAGAGTTGTCTATGGACGACCTGCTCATCAAGCTCTTCGACGAGGTAGAGTATGTATGGCCACGCGTAGGTTATCCTCCATTGGTAACCCCATTCAGCCAGTATGTAAAGAACATCTCACTGATGAACCTCCTCACCATGGAGCAGGGCAAGGGTCGCTTCGTAATGATGGACGACTCTATGTGGGGTATGATTCTCGGTAAGAGCGGTAAGATTCCTGGAACTATCGACCCAGAACTCGTAGAGCTCGCCAAGAAGCAGGGCCGTGAGTTTACCGACGTAGATGCACACACATTGCTCACCAACGCCCTCGACGACTTCAAGAAGGAGATGGACGAGAACGGCTGGGATTACGGTCAGGACGACGAGGAACTCTTCGAGCTCGCTATGCACCCAGAGCAGTATCGCAACTACAAGAGCGGACAGGCAAAGAAGAACTTCCTGGCCGACCTTCAGAAGGCAAAGGATGTCAAGCTCGGTACAACCCTTACTCCTGCACAGCTTGCAGAGTTCAAGCATGCCAAGGCAGATGCCATCGTGGCACCAGTAGCCGGCCAGCTCTTCTGGGAATTCCAGGGCGAGGGCGAGTGCCAGCCAGCTGTAGAGCCATACATCGGCAAGGAATATAAAGAAGGTGATGCCTTCTGCTATATCCAGGCTCCTTGGGGCGAGTTTGAAACCATCCCAGCTGCATTGGGCGGCAAGCTCGTAGAAATCAATGCCAAGCAGGGCAGCAAGGTGCGCAAGGGCGATGTTATCGCTTACATCGAGCGAGAGGCTGAATAATGTTAAATGTTGAATGTTGAATGTTGAGTTGTCCCTTTCTGCAAAACAGCAAGGACACTTACGGCGCAAGCCCCATAATTCAACATTCAACATTCAACATTCAACATTTAATATAAAAACGATGAATTATCAAGCTATTATTGATAAGTATTATCCTGAGGATAATGAGCTTCGGCATATCCTCATTACACATAGCCAATCTGTAGCGCGAAAAGCGCTACAGATTGTTTCGTATCATCCCGAATTGCAACTCGATGCCCAGTTTATCGAAGAAGCTGCTATGCTCCACGACCTCGGCATCTTCATGACCGATGCCCCAGGCATACAGTGTTTCGGCTCGCAGCCCTACATCTGCCATGGACGACTGGGAGCAGAAATCCTGCGCAAGGAAGGATATGAGCGACATGCCCGCGTATGTGAGCGCCATACCGGTGCAGGCATTACAGAGGCACAGATCATAGCACAGAACCTGCCCCTGCCACATCAGGATTTCCTGCCGGAAACCATGGAGGAGAAGGTGATTTGCTACGCTGATAAATTCTTCAGCAAAACTCACCTCGACCGGGAAAAAACAATTGAGAAAGCAGAAAAAAGTCTCATGAAGTTCGGAGAGGAAGGAGTAAAACGCTTCCAGCAATGGGAACGCATGTTTGAATAGAATTCTAATTTATTGAATGAGAAAACAATCGACGATAGCTATGCTGCTGCTCGCTGCCATCTCGTGTATGATGGTGGCTAACCCAGGTACGCCCGATTCGAAAAAGAAAAAGAAGAAGGAGAAGACGGAAACCGTGGACAGCGTGGGTGACAGTGTGTTCGTAGACTCGCTGGGCAACGAAATAAAGCCCAAACTGAAACAGGCTGACGACACCACGCAGATGGACTCGCTGCAGAAAGCTATATGGAAACATAATAAAGTGGTGGATGACAGTATCCGCCTCGACAGTATCGCCAGAAAGAAACAGGGTGGAGTAGACGCACCGGTTAACTATCAGGCGGACGATTCTCTCGTATACGATGCCAAGAACAAGGTGGCATATCTCTACGGAAACTCCAACGTGAAGTATACCAACATGGACCTCAGTTCCGACCGCATCTCCATGGATATGGACAAGAGCAACGTGAAGGCGATGGGTACACCCGACAGTACGGCGGAGGGAGGCATCAAGGGCAAACCTGTCTTCAAGATGGGTAGCGATATCTATGATACCGACACCATCAAATTCAACTTCAAGAGCAAGAAGGCCCTTATTAATAATGTATATACAGAACAGCAAGACGGATTCCTGACCGGTATGAAGTCGAAACGCGACTCATCGGGAGTCATCTATCTGCAGCACGGAAGGTATACCACCTGCGATGATCCGCATCCCGATTTCTACATCTCGCTCTCCCGAGCCAAGGTAAGGCCGGGCAAGGATGTGGTATTCGGACCAGCCTATCTCGTGGTGTGCGATGTGCCTATGCCGCTTGCCATCCCTTACGGCTTCTTCCCGTTCACCAAGAGCTACAGCAGCGGTTTCATCATGCCAACCTACGGCGATGAAACGGCACGAGGATTCTATCTCAGAGATGGCGGATATTATTTCGCCATGAACGATAAATGGGACCTGAAGCTGCTGGGCGAGATTTATACCAAGGGATCGTGGGGACTCTCGGCAGCCAGCAACTACCGAAAGAGATACAAATACTCGGGTTCCTTCTTCTTCAGTTACCAGGATACGAAGAACGGCGACAAGGGAATGCCAGACTTTACCGAGCAGGAGAGCTTCAAACTGCAATGGAGCCACCGCCAGGACAGCAAGGCAAACCCATATAGTTCGCTTTCGGCAAGTGTGAACTTCGCCACATCGAGCTACGAACGCAATAACCTCAACTCGCTCTACAATCCGCAGACGATGACGCAGAGTACGCGAACCTCTTCCGTAAGCTGGAGCACCAACTTCTCGAGCATCGGAATGTCGCTCAGCTCTACCGCCAACCTCTCGCAGAATATGCGCGATTCATCCATCGCCATGACGCTGCCCGACCTGAACATCAGCATCTCCCGCTTCTATCCGTTCAGAAGAAAGAAGATGGTGGGCGATGAGAAATGGTACGAGAAGATAGCCATGAGCTATACGGGACACATCTCTAACAGCATCAATACCAAAGAGGATAAGCTGATGCACAGTTCACTCATCAAGGACTGGCGCAACGGATGGCAGCATCAGATACCGGTGAGCGCTACATTCACGCTCTTCAAATATCTCAACGTGAACCCATCGTTCAATTTCACCGACCGTATGTATACCAACAAGGTGGAGAGATCATGGGATGAAGCCAGCCAAACGGAGAAATGTGATACCATCTACGGTTTCAACAACGTGTATAACTGGAACATGAGCGTAGGTCTCTCTACCAAACTCTATGGTTTCTACATACCAAGCCGCAAGCTCTTCGGAGATAAAATACAGGCTGTGCGCCACGTGTTTACGCCTACGGTGAGCTTCAGTTATGCCCCAGACTTCGGAGCTTCACGCTACGGCTACTGGGACACCTACCAGAAGACCGATGCCGACGGAAACGTATCGCTGGTGAGCTACTCGAAGTATGCCAATGCCCTCTACGGTGCGCCTGGCAAGGGTAAGAGCGGTAATATCTCGTTTACCCTGGGCAACAACATCGAGATGAAGGTGAAGAGCGATAAGGACTCTACCGGATACAAGAAACTCAGTATCATCGATGCGTTCGACATCAATATGAGTTACAATACCGCAGCCAAGGTTCGCCCTTGGAGCGATATGAACATCAACCTCAGACTGAAATGGTGGAAGAACTATACCTTCAACATGAACGCTGTGTTTGCCACCTATGCCTACGAGCTGGACGACCAGAACAATGTTTATGTGGGTACCCATACGGAGTGGGGCAAGGGCAGGTTCGGACGATTCCAGGGTATGTCGCAGAACTTCTCGTTCACACTGAACCCGGAGAAGCTGAAGAAACTCTTTGGCGGGGGCGATGATGAGGACGACAAGAAGGACAGCCAGCGCAATGATGATGACGATGAAGGCCTGGATACCGACATCGAGAGCAACGTAGACGACAGCATGGAGAAGGGTAAGACGGCAGCCAAGAAGGGCGGCAAGGCTGAAACGGATTCAGATGGTTATATGGCGTTTAAGATGCCATGGTCGCTGACCTTCGGTTATGGTGTAACGATGCGCGAGGATACGCGAAGAGAGAAGTTCAATGAGAAGACGATGCGCTATGCATATAAGTTTACCCAGACTCTGAACATGAGTGGTAACGTAAGAATCAGTGATGGCTGGAACATCAGTTTCTCATCCGGTTATGATTTTGACAACCACAAGATCAGTATGACCACCGCCAGTTTGGCTCGTGATCTTCACTGTTTTAACATGAGCTGTTCTGTGGTTCTCGCTCCATATACGAGCTACAACTTCACCTTCCGTTGTAACGCAGCCACCCTGACAGATGCGCTGAAATACGACAAGCGCAGCGGTTATTCGAACGCTGTACAATGGTACTAGATGATAGTTTATAGTTGAAAGTTTATAGTTAATAGAGCTTTTCAGCTTATAGATAAAACAAAAAAAACAGGCAAAATCATTTTGCCTGTTTTTTTTGTTTTATCTATATTACTTTTTTACCTTTTTACCCTTAAAAGCCTTTTTTTCGCCTCCGGGTGCTCTGGATAAAGGGTGAGGGCCTTGCGGTAATTCATGATGGCAGCCTCTTTCATGCCCTCTTTTTCGCACTCCTTCCCCATAATCACATACTCCGTGGCAAGGCGCTTGAGGAACTTCTTCTGCTTCTCCTTCTCTTCATCCTTCTTTCTTATTTCTTCGCGCAACCGCTCGTTCTCTGCCTGAAGTTCGTTCACCCTGTTCAGCTTTTTGCGGATGAAACGCTTGGCAAGCGGCTGCTCGATGTCATAACGACTGTGGATGGCAAGGAAGAAGTTGTCGAGAGCCGACTGCATATCGCCCCTGTCAAAGGCCTTGACGGCATCATGATACTGTTTGTCGGCCTTACTCTGGGTAAGCGCTGTATTGATGGTGCTCTGGTCGTTGTAATGACGGGCAAACTGCTTGACATCATTGCGCACGAAAACATCACTCTGACGCAACGGCTCCTGAAGACTGATGCCCTCGAGACTGGTGCAGCGGGACAAGGCAACATACGTCTGTCCGCCCGCAAAGACACCACCCGTGAAATCAATCTTCACCTGGTTGAAGGTGAGGCCCTGGCTCTTATGAACCGTTATCGCCCAAGCCAGACGGATGGGGTACTGCTCGTATCTGCCAATCTCTTCCTCCTCAATCTTTTTCTCAACCTCATTGAAATGGTATCTCATGTTGCTCCATGCCGCAGGCTCCACCATCACATCCTTGCCTTCCTCGGTGCGCACATAAATCTTGGCATCCTCATCCTCATCAAAACCGATGATGGTGCCCAGCGTGCCATTCACCCACTGATGCTCGATATCATTCTTGATGAAGATAACCTGAGCCCCCGTCTTGAGGTAAAGCTCGATAGGGGTAGGGAGACTGCTCTCCGGAAACTCGCCCTGTATGTGGCCACGGAAGAGGCAAGGCTCTCCCGGAAGACACTGGAGCTGGCTGTCGTTGATGTAATCTACCGTATCGCGGCGTGTAGAGAGGGTGATGGCAAGTTTGGAATCGCTCTCATCGAGCTGGGCTCCCACGCGCTGGTTGAGGCGCTGTAGATCCTGCATGGGCACCTGAGACGTGCGGATATGGTCGAGGATGCTGATGAAAACGGGATCGCTCTGACGGTATACCTTCTTGAGTTCGATGCTCACGAGCTTGAAGTATTCGAACACCTTGGCATCGAAGAAGAAACTGCTGCGGTAGAAGGGACTGAGCAGACGGCGGTCTTCCTCTCTTACCACAGGCTCCAGCTGGAAGATATCGCCCACCAGAAGCAGCTGCTTGCCACCGAAAGGCTCTCGCATGTTGCGGCAATATACCCGCAATACCTTGTCCAGGAAATCGATGATATCGGCACGAACCATACTGATCTCATCGATGATGATGAGCTCTACCTCGCGGATAATCTTTATCTTCTCTGAATTATACTTCAGGGTGTTGCGGATGTTGCGGACGGAATACATGCTGTCGTTGGGCAGCAGCGGGTGGAAAGGAAGCTTGAAAAAGCTGTGGAGCGTGCTTCCTCCGGCGTTGATGGCCGCAATGCCTGTTGGGGCAAGAATGATATGTTTCTTCTTGGTATTGGCGGCTATATAACGTAAAAAAGTAGATTTACCCGTCCCCGCCTTTCCGGTAAGGAAAAGCGAACGACGGGTAAACTGTATGATTTGGAGTGCATTCTGCAACTCCGGGTTGTCGAGATCAATCATTGTATTTAATTTATAGTTTATAATTTATAGTTTATAGCATAAGCCACATTAAATCGCCTTCTTGCTAAACGGCGTAGCCGCTATAAACTATAAATTATTAACTAAATTTAAAGATCATCGAAGTTGACAGGCTGCTCCGTTGGCTTGGCCTTCTTCTTCTCTTTCTTTTCTTCTGTGGTGGCTGTACCGTTGGCAGATTCGCTTTCAGCCTTCTTGGCAGGAACTTCGCGGATGATAGGGTTGCCTTCGTCATCGAGAACGATCTCTTCCTGGAAGGCGGTACTGTCTACCTTGGTGGTATCTACCTTTGGCTTTGGTGCATAGCTTGCACAGATGTACATATCGCGGGTGATATCGCTGTCCTGTGGCTTGTCAAACTTGCCGTGATACTGCTGGAAGACTGGGTCGCCAAAGACACTCTGGAGGAAGTAACCGCACACAGGAAGAGCGGTTCTGGATCCCTGACCCAATGCTCCGGTGCGGAAGTGGAGACAGCGGTATTCGCCTCCTACCCAGGCACCAACTACGAGCTTAGGGCTCACACACATGAACCAGGCATCGGAGTGGTTATTGGTGGTACCTGTCTTGCCACCGAACTCAGTATCACGGTAGTTGTCTACATAGCCCCAGAGACTCTGGGATGTACCTCCCGGCTCCTTCATACCGCCCTGTAAGAGCTGCTGCATGAGGAAGGCACTCTTGTAAGGTATCACCTGCTCGGAATCGGTAGGCCCCTCGTAAACCACCTTACCGTCGTGGTCTACAATCTTGGTAACCAATACCGGGTCGTGGTGCTTGCCATTGTTGGCAATGGTGCTGTAGGCGCATGCCATCTCCAGGAGGTTGACATCGCTGGAACCGAGGGCGAGAGAAGGGGTGTCATCCAGCGGACTGTTGATACCCATCTTCTTGGCTGTCTCGATGATGCGCTTGATGCCCATCTCCTGTCCTAATCTTACAGCCACAGAGTTGATACTCTTGGCAAAGGCACTCTTCAATGGGATACTGTCGCCCGAGAACGAACCGTTGGCATTGGATGGACGCCAGATGGTCATTTCGTGCTTCTTCTTATCGTATACCTCCATAGAGATATATTCGTCGCGACGCTTATCACAAGGGGTTAAACCCTGATTCATCGCCTCGGTATATACAAAGAGTTTGAAGGTAGAACCAGGCTGGCGCTCGGCTGTTACCTTGTCATACTTCCAGTGGTCGAAGTCGATATCGCCCACCCATGCCTTTACTGCTCCGGTCTGTGGCTCCATGGCTACAAAGGCGCAGTGCATGAAGGTGGTCATATACTTGATGGAGTCTTCTGATGTCATGTTCATCGTGATGCTGCCCTTGTCATAATCGAATACCTTAACCGGGTGAACCCACTCCTTATAGTAATAGTTTACTGAGTCGGGATTATCAGGGAAGCGGGCAACCAATGCCTTGTAGAATGGCTGGCGCTCGGCGATGCCCTGGATGAAGTTTGGTATCACGTTGTGGTTCTCATCCTGCCAAGGATCCTGACCCATCCAGTTGCCTTTGCCTGCCTGGGTACGGCGGATGCTCCAGTGGTTGTTGAAGTTCTGCTGTACCTGTTTCATCTGCTTGCGGGCTGCATCTTCTGCATACTTCTGCATGCGGGTATCGATGGTGGTATAAATCTTCAAACCGCTGGTATAGAGGTCGTAACCTTCGTCTTTACACCAGTCTTTCAGGTAGTTGGCTACTGCCTCACGGAAGTATTTAGCCTGTCCGTCGTAGTTTTCTTCTACCTTGAAATCGAGCTTGATAGGCTCATCTTTCAGTTCATTGTATCTGTCTTTTGAGAGATCGCCATGTGTCACCATATTATATAATACGGTGTTGCGGCGTGCAAGACTGTTCTCCGGGTTGGTGCGTGGGTTGTAGTAGGTGGTAGCTTTGAGCATGCCCACGAGCACGGCAGCCTGACCGGTGGTCAACTCCTTAGGGGTGGTGTTGAAGTAGGTCTTCGCAGCGGTTTTGATACCATAGGAATTGCTACCGAAATCTACCGTATTAGCATACATGGTGATGATTTCCTTCTTGCTGAACACCGTTTCGAGTTTAACCGCGATGATCCACTCCTTGCTCTTGATGATGAGCAGGCGGAGTACAGGAATCTTGCCCAGCAAACCGGTAGAATATTGCGAACGTACACGGAACATGTTCTTCGCCAGCTGCTGTGTGATGGTAGAAGCACCGCGCCCGTTATGATGGAGGAGTGCATCCTTGGCAGCAGCAAACACGCCGATAGGATCGATACCGATATGCTTGTAGAATCGTTCATCCTCGGTATCTACCAGTGCCTTGAAGAAATCGGGTGTTACCTCACCATATTCTACCGGAGTACGGTTTTCGTTGAAATACTTGCCGATGAGTTTTCCATCAGCCGAATAGATTTCAGAGGCCTCTGAGGTCTGTGGATCCAGAATGCCTGAGAAATAGCCAGGCGACTTGCCGAAGAGCCATAAGAAGTTGATATCTACTGCGCCCAGATACAAGATGAAGGCGACTATGCAACTTGCCAAGGCAACGAGGGTCTTGGTATACCACGCCCTGCCCTGATACAATCCCTTGTACCAAGGCCAGAATGCGCGAAACTTTTGCCATAACCAGGCAAAGAGAGCTTTAATTTTATTCATATATGATGATATAATGATTTCGTTGTTTTACTCTTCGTTCTTCACTTCCTCTACATCCACATAAATCTCCTTTGAATCCTGTTTCTGCTGCTGGTTCTTCAGCCAGATTCTCTTGTTGTTGGAGACTTTAAAGGCGTTGAGAAGCTCTACTACTCCATAGATGAGCATACCCCAACCGATGATGAAAAGAGGGGCAGAGGCGATGGCTGAAGGCTTGATGATGGCGAGCAGACCCAGCAGAAGAAGGGCTGAAGGGAAGAGCCAGAAGAGAATGCCTACGCGACCCATCTTAGCTGCTGAAGCCAGGTTGACAAACTGGGTCAGAGCGCCCAAAATCAGGATGAACGCCAGGATGAACATCAGCCAGGCGATAAACACCTGAGGCATCAGGGCAAGCAGCAATCCCAGGATAAGACTGCCTACGCTCACAAGCGGGAATTTAGGCATCATGCCCATGATAGGCTTACCATTGGAATCAGACAGAATCTGGCCCTGCATCTTCTCTGCATTGCGTTTGGCTGCCCAATAACTGGCAAGGGAGATGACACCTGAAAGGAAAAACAAAACACCGATGGCGATGGTTATCCAGGTGACGGTCTGCTCACGATATTGGATGAGCAGGACTCCTACGATGATGGCGCATACTGCGCGGAATATTGAACTGTGAATTACCTTCATACTAAAACTGATTTTGTTATTTCGGGGCAAAGTTACGAAAGAAATCCGAAACTAGCAAGAAGTTTTTTATATAAACTTAAATTATTGCTATATTTAACGCTAATTATTGCTATATTTAACGCTAATTATTTGTTGGTCTCGATAGAAAGCCGTAATTTTGTAAGCAAAATCAGAATCATGATGTCTTGGAAAGAGACTTAGTGAAAGTAAAAACTATGTCTGGAGTATAGACTTAGGAAAAGTAAAAACTCATTTTTGATATAGACGGAAAAAGTAAAGACAATGACAAAATTATATTTGGTGCGCCATGGTGAAACGGTGGATAACAAGGCGCAAATTATGCAGGGACAAACACCGGGAAAACTCAATATGAAAGGTATTGAGCAGGCTGAGGAAGTGGCCAGGAAAATGGCGGGTACGCCTATCGATGTTTTCGTATCGAGCGATCTCTATCGCAGTATACAGACCTGTGAAATTATCGCCGGCTCGCATCCCGTTGTCACCACTCCCTTGCTCAGAGAGCGCGATTGGGGCGATTTTACGGGTAAATTCATCCCTGACCTGCCGAAGGACCCAAAGGATTGGCCGGACAACATAGAGACGCTGGAAAAGATGAAATCAAGAGCCCAGAATTTCCTTACCTGGCTCAAGGTTACTTATCCTGACCAGACCGTTCTTGCTGTGGGGCATGGCATCATAAATAAGGCTATCCAGAGTGTTTATTATAAACGTCCGATGAACCAGATAGAGAAAATGGCGAATGCTGAGGTCAGAGTCCTTATTCTTTAAGTGAAGAGTGAAAAATTCAATTGCTTCGCTAATCATAAAGTTCAAAGTATCAAAAGTTCTAAGTATAATTTAAAGTATCAAAGAAAAAGTATCAAAGAATATGAATAAAATTGCTCTTATTACAGGCGCAACAAGCGGTATTGGCGAAGGTTGTGCACGTCGTTTTGCCCGTGGCGGCTATAACCTGATTCTTACAGGTAGAAACACGGGAAAGTTGGAAATCCTGAAGAAAGAACTCGAGGCTGAGGGCGTTGAGGTGCTTGCCTTGGCTTTCGATGTGCGTAACCGTGAAGCTGCCAAGAAAGCGGTGGATTACATCCCTGAGGAGTGGCGCAATGTGGATGTGCTTATCAATAATGCGGGACTCGCACGTGGATTGGAACCTGAATATGAGGGCGATTTTGAAGATTGGGATCAGATGATTGATACCAATATTAAGGGCCTTTTAACCATGACTCGCCTGATTGTACCTGGTATGGTGGAGCGTAATCATGGTCATGTAATCAATATAGGTAGTGTGGCGGGTGATGCTGCTTATGCGGGAGGTAATGTATATTGTGCTACCAAAGCGGCTGTAAAGGCTATTACAGACGGCTTGCGCATTGATGTGGCACATACGAAAGTGCGTGTTACCAATGTGAAACCGGGTTTGGTTGAAACCAACTTCTCTAACATCCGTTTCCATGGTGACCAGAACCGCGCAGACAACGTTTACCGCGGCATAGAGCCTCTGAACGGCGATGACGTGGCTGATGTAGCCTTCTATGCTGCAAGTGCTCCAGAACACGTGCAAATAGCTGAGGTTCTGGTTCTTGCTACGCATCAGGCTAACGGAACCGTGATACACAGAAGCTAGTTAATAGTTTACAGTTAATAGTTTATAGTTTATAGAGGCTGCGCCGTTGAGCAAGATAGTCAAAGCGGTTTATGCTATAAACTGTAAACTATTAATTATTAACTATTAATGATGTGGCAAAGCTGATTGATATCTGATTCGAATGTATCTCGATTAATCGCCTTTGCTCGCATTCCAGACTTGTAGTTGTAGATGGTCTGGGTGGAGTAATGCAGCAGGGTGGCAATCTCCTGGCTGTCGGTTACACCCAGTCGCATCAGGGCAAAGATGCGAATCTCAGTGGTCAGGTCGTGCGTAGTAGGAACTTCCATTTGACATTCTGGCAGCAGGAGCTTGTTCAACTCAGTAACGAAACCCGGATACAACTCCATGAATGCCTTATCGAACCGGTTGTAGAACATCTGTGATTCCTCTTCTTCCAATTTATGGGTGTTGAGACTCTTCAGTAAATCGGCGGTCTGGTTTGCCTTGATCTTACGGCTTACCAGTTTGCGGTAATCTGATAACTTGCTGATATAAGCCGCACTGATGTCCATAAAGAGGCGCATGTAGGTCTCTCGCTTGATATTGGTCTCTACCAGCTGCTGGTTCAGTTCGGTGAGCTGTGCATTCATCTCTTTCTGCTTCTCGTTCTGTTCTTCAATCTCAGCCTTGTTTTTCTTCAGCTTGTTCTTCTGTCGGTTGTTGACTAAGGAGAGGATAAGGATGATGACCAGCGCTATGCTTACACCAATGAACCCCCAAAGAAAGCGGGTACGAGAGCGCTCGGCAGCCTGCTGGTTGGCTGAAGCGATGACTGGAAGGATGTTCGAAATCTCCATCATGCGCAGTTGGTTGTTGAAGAACTGTGCATCTTCCATCGTGTGCTGGATATATTTGGCAGCTCTCTTACTGTTGCTCGCATCCTTTTTAAAGATGTAGTAGGCTAGCTTTTGAAGCGCAACAGTTTCTTTGAGTTGGCACAATCCATCGCTCACGGATGCCTCTACGAGAAATTCCTCGTAAAGGTCGAATTTGCCGGTTTTTTTGTAATATCTGGCTATACCATAAGCTGACATGGCATGGATACGGGATTTGGCTGGCGACATCTTCAGTGCCTTCAGATAATAGTTGAGCGATTCCTTGCTGGTAGGGTTGTGGAGATAGGCGTATTCGCCCATGAGATACTGATAGAAGACGTTATGCTTATTGTTTTCGTTGAAACTCTGTATCAGAAGGGTCATATAATGTTTCTTCTGGGCACGGAATTCTTCGGCGTAATCTGAGTTCTTGGAGTATGATTCCCAATAGCTGTAGAGCCAGGCGTATGTGAAGTAATAGTATAGCTTCAACTGGTATGGCATCTCATCAGGATTGAGAGATTTGAGTATGTTTTCTGCTTTGCTATAAAAACCCCTTACCGAAAGTATTGACGCCTGGTTTATCTGGTTGCGTAAGATATAATAGGTGTTATGACATTTTTCTGCCAATTCAAGCCCCTGTTTCATATATGCGTATGCTGAGTCGTAGCGGTAAGCACTATAGGCATGATATATGCTGTCAAGAAACAGTAGTCGGGTTTGGTTGTCTTCAGCTTCATAAGCTTGCCGCTTCAGATGTTTCAATTCCTTTTCCTTGATTCCCTGATAATATTGGTCGTTTTCAATCATCTTGTCAATACGATCCAATAAAGTCTTCTCGTCCGTTTTGCCTTGAGCAGCCAATGGCATAGTAAGCAAAAGAAGTAAATATATAAGTAGTTTCATCTTTAATGCTTCTTTATAATTATAATAAAATTGTCTTTTAAATGTTATTTTCGTCCTTTTGTCCGTTTTGTGGTGCAAAGATACAAATTTCCTTTCATATAATGCCATTTACTTTAGATAAAAATAGTTAATATATTAAAGTATCTGATTCTTAAGGAGTTATCTGTTTCTTTGGTAGACTTATCTTTTACCAAAATACTACTTAGGTATACAACTTTGAAAAAAATGATATAACTTTGCAAACGAAATCAGAAAACAGTAGTTTTAATGGTTTAATTACCACTTCAAGTCTTCTAAAAGTATTTAATGATAAAGAAAATTCCTTTTGTTGATTTAGTATGTTGATTTAAATAGGAAAACAGGTTTAGTTTATATTAGGGAAAAAAGGATTGGTAATAGACTAGGCTACTTGATGATTCAAGTTTGCCCTTAAAGGCAAAGCTTATCTATTATGTTTTAGGGAAAACCGCCATGCTTTTGTGAAAAAGTGTGGCGGTCTTTGTTTAATATATGTTAGTTTCTTCTCTTTTCTTTGGTCAACTCAAATTATTTTTTTACCTTTGCCACATATTTATATATAGATGAATGGATTTATATATATAGGTAGTAGGAAATAGATTTCGAGAGAAAATATCAGTTTTCTTCATGTGTAGAGGGAAATGGTAAGTAGACTTTAAAATATTATATTGAATAAAATATTAAAACAATGAATATATTAGTAACAGGCGCTAATGGTCAATTGGGACATGAAATGCAAATCTGTGCCCAAAAAAGCAATCACAAGTTTGTCTTCACCGATGTGGCTGAAGGCTATGAAAAACTGGATATCACCAATCTTGACGCTATCCGAGAAAAGGTGAGGGAGAATGATATTCAGGTAATTGTTAACTGCGCTGCTTATACCAACGTAGATAAGGCTGAAACAGATTACGATCTGGCTAATCTGCTCAACAATACTGCTGCGGGAAATTTGGCACAGGCTATGAAGGAGGTAGATGGTACTTTGATTCATGTATCTACCGACTATGTTTTTCAGGGCGACAAGAATATACCTTGCCGTGAAGATTGGGAAACGAATCCTTTGGGGGTATATGGTAAAACGAAACTTGCAGGCGAAAAGAGTATTGAAGCTACTGGATGCAAGCATATCATCATCCGTACAGCATGGCTCTACTCGCAGTGGGGTAAGAACTTCGTGAAGACCATGCAGAGTCTCACGGCAAGCCATGACACCCTAAAGGTGGTCTTCGATCAGGTGGGTACTCCAACTTACGCTGGCGACCTGGCTGCTGTCATCTCACATATCATCGAAACTGACCAGTTGGATAAGACGGGCATCTACCACTTCTCTAATGAGGGTGTCTGCTCTTGGTTTGATTTCGCTAAGATTATCTGCGAACTGAGCGGAAATACTTGCGATATACAGCCTTGCTACAGCGAGGAGTTCCCAAGCCCAGTGAAGCGTCCTCACTTCTCTGTACTTGACAAGAGTAAGCTGAAGCAGACTTTCGGATTCAAGGTGCCATACTGGACTGACAGTTTGAAGAAGTGCATCGCTGAATTGGCGGCAGCAAAATAATTATTAATTATAAATTATTAATTGAAATGAAGAATATCATTATCACGGGCGGTGCTGGTTTCATCGGCTCACACGTAGTAAGACTTTTCGTGAACAAATATCCTGAGTATCACATCATCAACCTCGACAAGTTGACATACGCAGGCAACCTGGCTAACCTCAAGGACATCGAGGACAAGCCTAACTATACTTTCGTTAAGGGCGACATCTGCGATTTCGACCTGATGTTGAAACTGATGCAGGACTACAAGGTGGATGGCATCATCCATCTCGCTGCCGAGAGCCATGTAGATAGAAGTATCAAGGATCCATTCACTTTTGCTCATACCAACGTGATGGGTACCCTGTCTCTGCTCCAGGCTGCCAAGATTTACTGGGAGAGTCTTCCTGAGGGTTACGAGGGCAAGCGCTTCTACCACATCTCTACTGATGAGGTTTACGGTGCATTGAAGATGACTCATCCTGAGGGTATTCCTGCTCCTTTCACCACCAAGGCATCAAGCGGTAAGAACCACGAGGCTTACGGCGAGGAGTTCTTCGTAGAGACTACCAAGTACAATCCTCACTCTCCATACTCTGCATCCAAGGCAAGCTCAGACCACTTCGTCCGTGCTTTCCACGATACATACGGTATGCCTACCATCGTGACCAACTGCTCTAACAACTACGGTCCATACCAGTTCCCAGAGAAGTTGATTCCGCTGTTTATCAACAATATCCGTCATCGCAAGCCATTGCCAGTATATGGTAAGGGTGAGAACGTGCGCGACTGGTTGTATGTAGTAGATCATGCCCGTGCCATCGATATGATTTTCCACAAGGGTAAGATAGCCGAGACCTATAACATCGGCGGTTTCAACGAGTGGAAGAACATCGATATCATCAAGGTGGTAATCAAGACTGTTGATAGATTGCTCGGCAGAAAGGAAGGCGAGGATATGGATCTCATCACTTATGTAACAGACAGAAAGGGTCATGATATGCGTTATGCCATCGACTCTAGAAAGTTGCAGAAGGAATTGGGGTGGGAGCCATCTCTCCAGTTTGAGGAGGGTATCGAGGAAACCGTGAAATGGTATCTCGATAACCAGGAATGGATGGATAATGTAACATCGGGTGATTACCAGAAGTATTACGATAATATGTATTCAAACCGATAATAGCTTTTGGAGTAATCGGAACATGTTTTTATTGTAACCGGTGCATGTCTCTATTGTAACCGGTGCAAGAGATTCTGTTTTATATATTGAATCAGGAGTCCTGTATTTGTTTATAACAGCAAATGCAGGACTTTTTTGTTTTATGGCAATTAAAATGCTGTAAATATATTATTATTTCTTAATTTTTTATGCTTTATGTCGAAGAAAACTGAAAACTAGAAAATATTTTTCTATCTTTGCAGCCTTAATGATATAAAAAAAACAGATATGAAGAAAATAATAATATCAGGCATCGTTATGGCGGTTGCTACCTTGTCGTGCCTTCCCGTTAAGGGACAGGAAAAGGTGGTTCCTTTTAAATATGGTAATATGGACCACTGGGTAATCAGGAATATCAAAGAATCAGGCATTATCGGAGGAAATCAGAAAAAAGTTTATGCCGTTGGACCTAATATGACTATCAATGGTAATATTCCTTATACCAATAAGGGTGGTTCGCCTTGGGGTTCCTCTAATGTCCTGGCACATGTATCGGGCATCTATAAGACGAATAACTCTGTGTTTCGTGATAAACATGGTAGTGGATATTGTGCCAAACTGGTAACCCATATTGAGAAAGTAAAAGTGCTGGGACTCATCAATATCAAGGTCTTGGCTGCCGGTTCTCTCTTTCTGGGTGATGTTCGTGAACCGATAACAAGTACCAAGGATGGTCCTAAAGCCATCAACTGGGGTATACCATTCACCGCACGTCCTAAGGCTTTGCGCTTTGATTATAAGACTTCTTTTCCTAATGCAGCCAATCGTATCAAGCAGAATGGATTTAGCGGAGCCTCTACGGTTGCAGGTCGAGATCATGCTATAGCTGTGCTCTATCTGCAGAAACGGCATGAAGATGCTAAGGGAAATATAACAGCTAAACGTGTGGGTACGATGGTAGTCAGATTCGGAAAGAGTACCGATAGATGGGTGGAAGATGCTACCTATACAATCCATTATGGCGATATCCGCCACATGGCAGGTTATCAGGCTGCTACTATGGGACTGCGATCCACTGACTATGCCCGTAACAGCAAGGGTAAGAGTG
The DNA here is from genome assembly GCA_021615735.1 of Segatella copri. GTDB lineage: Bacteria > Bacteroidota > Bacteroidia > Bacteroidales > Bacteroidaceae > Prevotella > Prevotella copri_Q. The sequence goes on from JAJWFY010000009.1 coordinate 74,538, forward strand.
TGCCGGTAAAAGAAGTAGGATGGGCGAGTGCTAACGAAAAACCTACTCATCTGATTCTTCAGTTCTCCTCATCCGATGGTGGAGCCTATATCGGAACTCCAGGCAATACCTTGTGGATTGATAATGTAGCATTGGTGTATTAAAATAATAAAATCGACAAAATGAAGCATATTCTGACAATACTTATTATGATGTTGGCATTGGGCAGCTATGCCTCTGAGCCTTCTGTAACCGATAGTATCTCATCTGCAGAGAAGGTGGATACGATGGCTTTACATACTGGGAAATCATGGGTGAACCGGATTCTTGACTACTTTAATGATTCCAACAAAAACAAGAAGCATAAGCGTTTCGATTTTAGTGTGATAGGTGGCCCTCATTATGCCTCTGATACCAAGTTTGGATTGGGATTGGTGGCAGCAGGACTATACCGTACTGATCCGAATGACAGTATTCTTCCTCCTTCTAATGTCTCGCTTTATGGTGATGTCAGTTCTGTAGGTTTCTATATGTTGGGTGTCCGTGGTAACCATATTGCTCCTAAAGGAAGATATCGCATCGATTATCACCTTTATTTCTATTCTTTTCCCTCTGAATTTTGGGGAATAGGTTATGAAATGGGCGATAACGATGCCAATAAGAGTGACATGAAGCGTTGGCAGGCTCAGGCTGAAGTTAGCTTCCTGTTTCGTGTAGCAGATAATTTCTATATCGGACCGATGGCGAGTTATGACTATGTAATAGGTAAACATATAGAGCGTCCGGAATTACTGCAAGGCATGGATCAGCATACTTGGAATGTAGGAGCTGGCGTTTCTCTGGTATATGATAACCGGGATAATCTTACGAATCCACATCGTGGTATCTATCTGAATATCAATCAGATGTTCAGACCTGGATTTATGGGAAATGATTATGCTTTCAGTACGACGGCATTTCGTTTTGATGCCTATCAGCGACTGGGTAAGGGAACGGTTCTTGCCGAGGACATTGGGGCTAACCTCAACTTTGGTAATCCTTCGTGGGGAATGATGGCTGAATTGGGTGGTACTCATTCCATGCGTGGCTATTATGAAGGCCGTTATCGCGATAAACATTCTCTGGAAGCTACGGTTGAGTTGCGCCAACATGTATGGAAGCGTAATGGCATCGTAGTGTGGGTTGGAGCAGGAACCATCTTCCCAAAATTCTCGGCATTGCGCTCTAAACAGATTTTGCCGAATGCCGGTGTAGGTTATCGCTGGGAATTTAAGAAGAATGTGAATGTACGTCTGGATTATGGATTCGGTAAGTCGGGGCAGTCTGGTTTTCTCTTCAATATCAATGAAGCGTTTTAGTAATAATGCTCTTTATGTAGTTTGATAATGCTCTTTAAAGTGTTAATGAAAAAGTAGAATGAACAGTTTTACGGATATATATAATAAGGTGGTGTTGCCTATATATAATAAGGTGTCATCGGGCGCATTCCTTTACGGGTATGCTGTGGTAGCATTGTTGTTGCCTAATATAGCTCTGTGCTATACCGAATGTCTGGCTCCTTGGGCTTGTGGTGCCAATGTGTTGCTGCCTTTGGCACTCTACATGTGGTTCTTTTCGTTAACCAGATGCCCGGGTAAGATGATCTGGTGGGCTTTTCTTTTTGTTTTTTTCGCTGCCTTCCAACTGGTATTGCTTTATCTCTTCGGGACGGGAGTGATAGCGGTAGATATGTTTCTGAATCTTGTAACTACCAATCCTGGCGAGGTGAAGGAACTGCTTGGTAATCTGTTGCCTGCTGTGGTGGGTGTTTTTGTGGTTTATCTTCCTTTGCTGGTTCTGGCTATTGTCAATATCAGCAAGAAAGGGATGATAGTGGTTCAACTCCAGCATCGAGTGCGTCGTTGGGCTTTGGAGATAGCTGCTGTCGGTTTATTCTGTCTGCTGGCTTGCTATGTGGCTGTAGATGATTATCGCTTGCGCAACCAGCTTTATCCTGTTAACGTTTGCTATAATCTCTATCTTGCTTTCGAGCGTGATGCGGCTTCAGAGAATTACAGGGAGGCAAGCAGGAATTTCAGGTTTGATGCCAGGAGCGAGCACGATGCTGAGGCTCCCGAGGTGTATGTGATGGTGGTGGGAGAGACGGCGAGAGCCCATAATTTCAGTCTCTATGGCTATCCGCGCGATACCAATCCTTTGCTTTCCAAGACTCCTGGAATCATAGCTTTTCCCGATGCTACAACCCAGAGTAATACTACGCATAAGAGTGTTCCTATGCTCCTGTCGGCTGCATCAGCAGAGGATTTCGAACGTCTCTTTCATGAGAAAGGTATCCTGGCTGCTTTCAGGGAGGCGGGATTTCATACCGTATTTATCAGCAATCAGCTGCCTAATCATTCTTTTATTGATTTCCTTGGCGAACAGGCTGATGAACATTACTTCCTGAAGGAAGGTGCTTCTGCAAAAGATAATCATTATGATAGTGATTTGTTGCAGAAGTTGGATGGGATATTGCCTGCGGCAGATGCTTCTTCATCCAAGCAATACCGTTATCGGAAACTCTTCGTGGTACTTCATACTTATGGTTCTCACTTTAATTACCAGGAGCGCTATCCCCGTAATTTCGCTTTCTTTAAACCTGACAGTAAGAGCGAAGCGAAGCCGGAGAACCGGCGTGACCTGCTGAATGCATACGATAATACCATCCGGTATACCGATTATATCCTGCATGGTATCGTAGAACGTCTGCAGAAATGGGAGAAGACTCAGGCAAAGACGGATGGGGTATATAGCCAACCTACATCGGCGATGCTCTATACCAGCGACCATGGAGAGAATATCTTTGATGATGACCGTCGCCTCTTTCTGCACGCCGCCCCGAAGGCATCTGATTATGAGCTGCATGTTCCTTTCATCATCTGGACATCAGATGGTTATGAAAAACAATATCCGGGAATACTGAAAACTTTGTCTGGTCATCGTACCCAACAGGTACAGACGAGTCTTTCGGCTTTTCATACGATGTTGGGGATAGGAGGCATCCTGACCCGTTATCGCCAGGATGAATATTCTGTGGCAAGTGAGAAGTATCATCCTGTGAAGTTGTTTTATCTGGATGATCATGATAAAGCGATTCCACAGGAAAATGCCAAATATTAGCATCTGATTTTAAGCGTAAACGCGCTCTTTGTGTAAAATACATGAAAAGAGTTTTCGTAAATGTCAATTATTTGCGAAAACTCTTTGTCGTATCTATAATTTGCTGTATCTTTGCACCCGGATTTAGATAATAATAAAAATACAGTTGTTATGGAACCAACTCGAAAAATCGAAAAGGTAGGCATGCGCAACCTCCGTATGGAGGATTATGATCAGCTTGCCAAGTCATTTAGGCGTATTTACGCAGACTCAGATGTATTCTGGACAAAAGAACAGATTAAGAAACTCATTACTATCTTCCCTGAGGGACAGGTGGTTATTATCGTTGATGATAAGATTGTGGGCTGTGCGCTCTCTATCATCGTCAATTATAATATGGTGAAGGGTGATCATACCTATGCTCAGGTTACGGGTAATGAAACCTTCAATACCCACGATCCTAATGGAAATATCCTTTACGGCATCGAGGTGTTTATCCACCCAGACTATCGTGGCTTGCGATTGGCTCGCCGTATGTATGAGTATCGCAAGGAACTCTGCGAGAAGCTCAACTTGAAGGCTATCATGTTTGGCGGTCGTATACCAAACTATCACAAGTATGCCGATAAGATGCGCCCTAAGGAGTATATTGAACATGTAAGAAACCGTGAAATCTATGACCCGGTTCTTACCTTCCAGCTTTCCAATGATTTCCACGTGCGCCGCGTAATCCGCAACTATCTTCCTAGCGATGAGGAGAGCGAACACTGCGCCACCCTCTTGCAGTGGGATAACATCTATTATCAGCCACCTACGGATTCTTATGTAGATAGAAAGCCAACCGTGCGAATCGGATTGGTACAGTGGCAGATGCGCCCATACGCTTCGGTGGATGACCTCTTTGAGCAGGTTGAGTTCTTCGTTGATTCCGTGAGCGATTACAAGAGCGACTTTATCCTCTTCCCTGAGTATTTCAATGCGCCTTTGATGGCTCGTTTCAACGACTTGGGTGAGGCGCAGAGTATCCGAAAGATGGCGCAGTATACCGAAGAAATCCGTGACCGTTTCCGCGAGTTGGCCATCAGTTACAACATCAATATCATCACGGGTAGTATGCCTTATCTCAAGGACGATTCCCTCTATAACGTGGGTTTCCTCTGCCGCAGAGATGGTAGCGTGGATATGTACGAGAAGATTCATGTTACACCAGATGAGCAGAAGTGCTGGGGATTGAGTGGTGGTAGCCATATCCAGACCTTCGATACCGATTGCGGTAAGATTGGTATCGTCATCTGCTATGATGTGGAGTTCCCTGAGTTGTCAAGATTAATGGCTGAGGATGGCATGCAGATTCTCTTCGTGCCATTCATGACCGATACCCAGAATGCTTACTCCCGAGTAAGAGTATGTGCCCAGGCGCGTGCTATCGAGAACGAGTGCTATGTAGCCATTGCGGGTAGTGTGGGCAACTTGCCACGTGTTCACAACATGGATATCCAGTATGCCCAGAGCGCCGTGTTCACCCCTTGCGACTTTGCTTTCCCTAACGATGGCAAGCGTTCAGAGGCAACACCTAATACCGAGATGATTCTCGTATCAGATGTTGACCTGAATCTCTTGAATGAGCTTCATACCTACGGTGCTGTAAGAAATCTTCGCGACCGCCGCAAGGATCTGTATGAATTGAAACAGAAGAAGTAAGTGAGGAAGGATAATTCAACACTCAACATTCAATATTCAACATTTAACATTTAAATAAAGTGTATAAGATAGAAATCTCGGAGCGCACGCTCCATTTCAAGCAGCCGGCAGGCACGTCTCGTGGGGTTTATACCACGAGACACAGTTATTATCTCACTCTCACCTCGGATGAAATGCCGGGAGTAGAGGGAGTGGGAGAGTGTGCTACGCTCCCTGATCTCAGTTGCGATGCCAAACCGGAATATGAGATGACCCTGCGACAGGTTTGTCAGATGGTGGAGCAGATGGGACGCATTCCTTACGATATGATTCGTGCTTACCCTAGCATCACCTTCGGTCTCGAGACCGCCTTTGCTTCGTTCTTTGATGCAGCAAAGAAGTTTTTGGAGATTGTTCCTGCTGAAGGAGCATCTTCTTCTTCAGAAATGTTGAAGCTGAAAGGGGGTTCTGTTCCAGCCGGAATGGAGAACCTGACAGATCTCTTCGATTCTCCTTTCGGAAGAGGTGAAGAAGGTATTACCATCAACGGATTGGTGTGGATGGGAACCTACGAGGAGATGCTGGCACGACTGGAGGAGAAACTCCAGGCGGGTTTCCATTGCGTGAAACTGAAGATCGGTGCCATCGATTTCTTCAAGGAACTCGATCTCATCAAGCGCATCCGTGATGTGTATACCAAGGAGCAGGTTGAGTTGCGTGTAGATGCCAATGGTGGCTTTTTGCCGGAGAATGCGATGAGTCAGCTGGAGGCTTTGGCTAAATATGACATTCATTCGATTGAGCAGCCTATCAAGCAGCATCAGTGGCCTAAGATGGCTCAGCTTTGTCGCGAAACACCGCTTCCTATCGCCCTAGACGAGGAACTGATTGGTGTGAATGTCCGGAGTATGAAACAGGCTTTGCTCGATACGGTCCGTCCTCAGTATATCATCCTCAAGCCTTCACTTCATGGTGGCATCTATGGATGCAACGAGTGGATAGAACTGGCTAACCAGCGTGGTATCGGCAGCTGGATTACTTCTGCTCTTGAGAGTAATATCGGTCTGAATGCTATTGCTCATTATGCAGCTAAAGTATATGGTCCTAATGTCAAGATGCCGCAAGGCTTGGGTACCGGTCAGCTCTTTACTGATAATATACCGATGCCTTTGGAGATTCGTGGTGACAAACTGTTTGTAGTAAAATGACTTTAGAAGAATTCCTTTCAGAATGGAATAACGATAGCGATCGGGTGCTGGTGCATACCAGTGGTTCCACGGGAAAGCCCAAACCGATGATGGTAGAGAAGAAGCGAATGCTCAACTCAGCCCGCATCACTTGTGATTTCCTGGGATTGAAACCTGGTGATAGCGCCCTGCTCTGTATGTCGCTCGATTATATTGCAGGTAAGATGGTGGTGGTGCGGAGTATAGAGCGCCATCTCCATCTTATTTCTGTTTGCCCAAGTGGGCATCCTTTGAAAGATGTAAATGAAGAGATTACTTTCGCTGCGATGGTTCCGATGCAGGTTTATAACACCCTGCAGGTTCCTGAAGAGCGGGCTCGTCTCTGCCGCATCAGGCATCTTATTATCGGTGGCGGAGCCATAGATGAGGCTCTCGAACAGAACCTGAAGGCTCTTCCCGGCAATATTGCCATCTGGAGTACCTACGGAATGACCGAAACGCTCTCGCATATTGCCCTGAGAAGAATTAACGGTGCTGAGGCCAGCGAATGGTACCAGCCTTTCGATAGTGTGAAAATCAGTCAGACCGATGAAGGATGTCTGGTGATAGATGCTCCGCAAGTCTGTGCTGAGCCCCTGGTAACGAACGATATAGTGGAAATAGAATCCTATATATATAATAAGGTGGAAAAACTCCGTTTTCGCATCAAAGGCAGAAAAGACAATGTGATTTGCAGCGGAGGCATCAAGATACAGATAGAAGAGGTTGAGGCTCTGTTGAAGCCTTATCTTGAAAAACCTTTCATGATAGCCAAGAAGAAAGACGGGAAGTTTGGAGAAATTGCTGTCCTCCTGACGGAAGATGAGGAGATAGAAAAAGTAGAGGCGACTGTTCGCCGCCTCTTATCTGATCATAAATATTGGATTCCAAGGGAATACCTTCATGTAGACCAACTCCCGCTTACCGAAACCGGAAAGCCGAAGCGCTCTATCTTTCTTTAAAGGGATTCTCTGAAGAAAGATTCTTTAGCTGAATTATCCTTCTCTGAAGAAATCGAGTGCTTCCTTGATCTCTTCTGTCGTAGCAGTCTGGTTGATACGGATATCGCCTATGCCGCCCAGCATCGTGAAGTTGATGATGCCATTCTGGTTCTTCTTGTCATGGTGCATCAGTTCTATCAGTTCATCATAGTCATCGCAGGTAATATCCAGTGTACCATAGAATTCCTTGATGAAGTTTACGGTCTGGCGCATCTTCTCTGTAGGGAATCCGGTTTTGGCAACACTCAGATAGAGTTCTGGAATCAGACCGAATGCCACAGCGTAACCATGCAGGATAGGCTTGCGCTTCAAAGCCCAGCTCTCAAACGCATGACCGAAAGTATGCCCCAGGTTCAGCGCCTTGCGGATGCCCTGCTCGTGAGGATCCTGCTCTACAATGCGCTCCTTTACCTTCACGCTGTCGCCTACCATGCGCTGCAACTGCTTCAAATCAGGCTTGTCGAGGTCGAAACTGACCAGTTCTTCCCACATTGCTTCTGTAGAAATCAGACCGTGTTTCAGCATCTCTGCATAGCCCGAACAGATGTTTTCTGCATCGAGCGTCTTTAAGAATTCTGTATCGAGAATAACGAACTTAGAATCGTTGAACACACCTACTTCGTTCTTCAGTCCGCCGAAGTTGATGCCTGTCTTTCCACCTACCGATGCGTCTACCATAGCCAGCAGGGTGGTAGGAATATTGATAAAGTTGATACCTCTCTTAAAAGTGCTGGCAGCAAAGCCACCCAGGTCGGTTACCATACCGCCGCCCAGATTAATCATACAGGAGTGGCGTGAAGCTCCTCCCTCCTGCAGTCCTTTCCATACCATCATAAGACTTTCGATGTCTTTATGGCTGTCGGTAGCCGGAATAGTGATGATATGGGCTTCCTTCATGCAGTAAAAATTCTGCAATACAGGCATGCATAGTTCCAATGTCGTAGTATCAGTAAGCACAAAAAGCTTGTCGTGCTCACACTCAGAAAGTGCACTTACCAGTTCGCTTTCCAGTTGGGTTGATATGATTACTCTTTGTTCCATAACATTCTAACGTATTAATTTTTGTGCAAAGATACACTAAAATGGAGACAATACAAAAAAAAAGTTGCTAAATTTGCGTTTTTTATCTCAGAATGCATTAAACCTTGGTGTATTTAACGCGTCAAAACTACCAGATTAACAAAAATGGTTATTAAAATATCATAACGGTTAAGTGAAAATAATGGTCAGGCGGAAATAACGAACAAGTGAATATAATAACAAATTAAAAATAAGAATGAAAAAATCGATTCTGACGATGCTGCTGCTGTTGACGGCAATAGCATCCTTTGCTCAACAGCGACTGATATCCGGTCAGATTACCGACCGCGATACCAAGGAAGCCATTGAGCAGGTAACTGTTCAATTGCTTAAGAGCGACAGCACGTATGTGGCTGGTGCCATCAGCAATGAGAACGGACTCTTTCATGTCACCGCTCCGGCTAATGGCAAGTATCTGCTCAAGATTTCGAGCGTAGGATACAAGGCTACCGTGAAGCATATCCAAATTTCTGATAACAAGGATCTGGCTATGGGTAAGATTGTGCTGGGTGCTGAGGCTATCATGCTGAAAGGCGCAGTGGTAACAGCCATGGCTCAGAAGGTAACCCTGAAGGAGGATACTTTCGTGTACAATTCTTCTGCCTATCGCACACCGGAAGGCTCGGTAGTAGAGGAACTCGTAAAGCGTCTGCCGGGTGCAGAGGTGAGCGATGACGGTACTATTAAGATCAATGGTAAGGAAGTAAAGAAGATTCTCGTAGACGGCAAAGAGTTTATGACGGGCGATACCAAGACTGCCTTGAAGAACCTGCCTACCAGCATCATCGAGAAAATCAAGGCATACGATGAGAAGAGTGACCTCTCTAAGGTGACCGGTATTGATGATGGTGAGGAGCAGACCGTGCTCGACTTCGGTGTGAAGAAGGGTATGAACAAGGGCTTGATTTCCAATATCGACTTGGGTGTGGGCAACAAGAGCCGCTATAACATGCGTGGCATGGGAGGTTATTTCAGTGATAACAACCGATTCATGCTCTTTGCCAATGCCAATAACACCAGCGACCGTGGTTTCGGAGGCGGTGGCCCCGGTAGAGGCTTCGGAGGTGCTAACGGTTTGAATGCCAGCAAGATGATTGCTGCCAACTACAATTACGAACTGAAAGATAAATTCAAGTTTAATACTTCACTTCGCTGGAATCACAGCGATGGCGATATTTGGAGCCGTCGTTCCAGCGAGAACTTCATGGGTAGTAGCTCTTCGTTCAGCAACAGCTTGACTCAGAATTTCTCCCGCAGCAATAGCTGGAACGGTAACATCCGATTGGAGTGGATGCCTGATTCCATGACCAATATCCTCTTCCGTCCTTCCATCTCCTGGAATACCAGCGATGGATTGAGTGGCAGCCAGTCGGCTTCTTACAACAAGGATCCTTATACCATTACCACCAAAGACCCTCTTTCTAAGGAAGGTATTGAGGAGTTGGACAAGGCTGAGGCTATGGTGAACAGTCAGTTGACTAACGGAATCACCTATTCTGATAATAACAATATCAGGGGTATGCTGCAGGTGAACCGCAAGTTGGGCAACAAGGGACGCAACATCACCTTGCGTATGGATGCCAAATATACGGATAATGACAGCAAGAGCATCTCGCTCAACAATGCCAAGCTCTATCTCGTACAGACAGCGGAGGGTAAGGATTCTACTTATCAGACCAACCGCTATAACCTGACTCCTTCGAAGAATTACAGTTATGCGGGCCAGTTGACCTATAGTGAGCCACTCTGGAAGGCTACCTTCCTGCAGTTCAGCTATAAGTTTACTTACAGCTACTCCAAGAGCGACCGCAGCACCTACGATTTCAGCAAGTATGCGATGAATGGCGATCATGAATATCGTGGTTGGGATAGCTACCTGAATCCGTTTGCCGGTCAGCTTGGTAATTACAGAAATGATGAATTGAGCCGTTTCTCTGAGTATCGCAACTACAATCACGATATCCAGGTGATGATGCGATTCGTCCGTCAGAAGTATAACTTGAACTTCGGTGTGATGATTCAGCCACAACAGTCGAAGTATATCCAGGAATATCAGGGAGTGCATGTAGATACCGTCCGCAACGTAACGAATATCAGTCCAACCCTCGATTTCCGTTATCGCTTCTCAAAGATGAGCAACCTGCGCGTGAATTACCGTGGTACCACCTCTCAGCCAAGCATCTCTCAGTTGCTTGACATCACAGATAACAGCGACCCGCTGAACATCTCGAAGGGTAACCCTGGATTGAAGCCATCGTTCACCCAGAACTTCCGATTGTTCTACAACAATTTCGTGCAGAACCACAACAAGGGTGTCATGACCTTCATCAACTTCTCTACCACTAACAATAGCATTAGCAATAAGGTGACTTACGATGAGAAGACTGGTGGTAGAATCACCCGACCTGAGAATATCAATGGTAACTGGAATGTGATGGGAGCCTTTATGTTCAACTGCTCTATCGATAGTGCCGGTGTATGGAACTTGAATACCGACACCTACTTGGGTTACAACAACTATGTGAGCTATCTGAGTCTCGACAAGCAGTCTGATTCCCAGAAGAATACCACCCGCAGTACTACTTGGAGAGAGCGCCTCTCTTTCAGCTATCGCAACAACTGGCTGGAGCTTTCGCTCGATGGAACATTGAATTATAACCATGCTACAAACAAGTTGCAGCCTAACAGCAACCTCAATACCTGGCAGTTCTCTTATGGTCCTAGCATGACGCTTACAGCGCCTTGGGGTACCAGCTTGAACTCAAGCCTCTCTATCAGCAGCCGCCGCGGTTATAGCGACAGCAGCATGAATACGGATGAGTTTGTATGGAATGCGCAGCTCTCTCAGGGTTTCCTGAAGGGCAAGCCTCTTACCATCATGCTGCAGTTCTATGATATTCTCCGCCAGCAGAGCACCTTCTCTCGTGCCATTTCTGCTACATCCCGCACGGATACGGAGTATAATGCTATCAACAGCTATGCGATGCTGCATGTGATTTACCGCCTGAATCTCTTCGGAGGCAAGGATGCCCGTAGGGGTGGACCTGAAGGTCCTGGTGGTCCTGGTGGTCGTCCAAACTTCCATGGCCGTCCATTCAATGGCGGTTTTGGCGGTGGTCGTCCAGGCGGCAGAATGTTCTAGAAAAGAAAATGAAGTAAGCTTCATTTTAAACGATAGTAAGCCTCACTTCATGTTTACGTGAGGCTTATTTCAAACAGATATGACGAGAAAAAAGAAATCCCCGCTCTTCGTAATGAAGAACGGGGATTGTTATTTTGTCTTATCAAGAGTTCTCGATTAGAGAGCGAACTTGTAACCCAATGTAACCTGGAATACAGAGTTCTTGCAATCAGCGCCGTCCATAACCTTTGTTACACCGATGTTGTAGCGAGCATCCAGACAAACATTCATGTACTCGTAAGAGATACCTACAGGAACTGAGAGGTCGAATGACTTGAATGCATCATCGAGGTTTTCAGTAACAGAAAAACCACCAGCCTTGGCTGTAACCTTGCTGCTTACCTTGAAACCTGGCTGAAGACCAGCCTTGAGAGCCAAACCAGGAGCTACGTAAACATTAGCGAGGATTGGAATGTTGAGATAATCGTTCTTGATAGTTGCTGAAGCTTTAACACCCTCTTCTTCTGCATCGCCCTTAGCTCCCTGCATAGAGTAGAGCAAACCAGCACTAAGACCGAACATAGGAGAAACGTGATACTCCAACTCTGCACCTGCCACTACACCTGCGCGAGTCTTTGAATCATCGAGGTCAGTCATGTCTGCGATGCTCAAACCTACCTTAGGCTGAATGGTGATGTCACCTGCATTGTACTGTGCGAAAGCACCTACTGAAGACAGCACCATGGCTGCCATAACGAATAATTTTTTCATAATCTCTAATATTTTAAATTAATAGTTTATAATGCTCATATAGAGTATGATTAGTTATCAGTGTGTATGCTGATTCCATCATTTTTACTAGGTGCAAAGGTATGCTTTTTCTCTATTCGCTCCAAATATTTTAAGCTTTATTTTAAAACAATACTGCGTTAAATTAATATTTAATCGTCTGTAAATCAATAACTTATATT
>JAJWFY010000046.1:0-26992 GCA_021615735.1 Segatella copri
AAGGTTCTCGCTGACCTCGCTGTAAACAACCCTGAGGCTTTCAAGGCTATCGTTGCAAAGGTGAAGTAAATCCGACGCTAGGCTCTTTTCTTCCGTGAATTTTTCTCGTAAGAAAGTGTTTAGCCTCTAGATTAAAGAAAACTGAAGATTGCATTGGTTGGAAGTATTTCCGCTGATGCAATCTTTTTTTTGTGTCCGGAAAATAGGATGAAATCCCCTCGCGCCCTGAATCAATGGTAAAGGGCAGTAGTTCCAAAAGTTGGCAAAGATGTCCCCATACGCCCTGAAAGGGCAGAAGCTCTTAGCCCAGGGCAACGCCCTGGGTTGTATGGAGTTATACACATACGCCCTGTAAGGGCAAAAGCTTTAAAATATGGATTATAAAGCTTTTGCCCTTACAGGGCGCCTTGCTGTTTTCTGTTTATACCCAGGGCGTTGCCCTGGGCTAAGAGCTTCTGCCCTTTCAGGGCGTGGGGGCAAGAAGCTCCGCTTTACTTCATCAACTCAAGACCTGCCTCGAACTTGGTGGTCTTACCCATCAACTCTGGCAACTGCTTTACAATCGTCTTGACCATTCCGGCAAAGCCGTTCAGGTCGTCGTCACCGAGGCTCTCAACCATTTTGACAAGAACTGGATTAGCTGCCAATTTTGTGGCAAACTCCTGATTCAGATAGAAGAAAGCAGTATTGTCGCTGTTGCTGAACCGAACGTTTACAGGAACACCATCCTTGAAAGCAGACAGAACTGCACCGATGGCAGCCTGCTTGGCAGGATCTGTAATAGTGCCGGCAATCTTTTCGTTGCTCAGGAAAACGATGATCTGGTTCTCATCTACAATCTTGTAAGTTGCATAGCCTTCAGCAATCTGCCAGTTTGGAGTGGCAGGCGCCTCTGTACCAGTTTCGCCTAACTTAGCCTCTGCGTATTGAGCGATGATCTTGCCATCAGCTGTGAATGTTACAGACTTCAAGAGGGTTGGTAACAACTGGTTTACAATGCTTTCTGCCATCTGTGGTGCTGTTGCTGCAGGAATGAAACCCATGATAGGAGGGCAGTCTGCTGCAGTTTCCCAATTCATCTTGAATGAACCTTTCCATGCCGAAGCATCATCAGGATTGTCTGTCTGATTGCCTTTGTCGTCATACATGGTTACAGGTTCGAGATTCCAGGTTGCAAGAAGCTTGGAAACGGCCGGCTTTTCTGTGCTGTTGCCTGCATTGAATGTACCATCTGCAGTCTTCAGTTCTACGCTGATATTCTTGTAGTCTGCAGAAATCTTAGCAGTGAAATCTACCGTCATTGTGTTGGTATTTTCTGTAGCCTTGGTTACATTGTCATTAATGGTCGCTGTTCCCTGACCTCTCAAAGTGTAACCATCCTGTGCAATAATGGTTGCCTCTGGTACGTTAACGGTTACCTTGCCACTCTTGTCTGTCAAAGTTACCTTGGCAGTTTGATCTCCAGCCTTTTCGATATTCATATCGAAATCCATGAAGTTATAATCTACTTCGCCATCTTCTGTATCGAGCTCCTGCCCCCAGACATTGTAAGTACCTGCCTTGAATGTGTCCCATACCGTAGGATCATCATCATCGCTGCTACAAGCAGTGAAGAAGCCAAGGGTGCAAACCATGGCCATCAAATAAATAAACTTTTTCATTTTTCTTCTCTTTTTTGTGTATTAATAAATAATTATTGTATTATTTCTATTTATATAATAATGTACGCGTACATTATATTATATATTACTTCAGCTGATACGTGATACCTATGCTGCCGTAGATAGGATACATCGTCTGCTCGATGGTCTCGAAATCTTTCTTGAAGATACCATTCAAGCCCCAGCTTAGATCAGCACAGAGGCCCCAACGGTTGTTCAAGCGCCAGTCAATTCCAAAATCTACACCCACCTGCCAGTTGCGCATGTCATCGCTGAAATCGTAATCACCACGCTCGCCTTCATCATGACCCAACTTTACCTTCTGTCCAGTAGGATCGCCCTTAGGATGACCTTCCTCTTGGCGGCGCAAGTAACCATCGTATGCCCAGCCTTCAAACTTCTTTGATGTTACATAGCTAACATACGGACCCAACTTGAAACGGAGGTTGTCGCAAATGTCGTATGTTGCCTGCAATGGTACTGTGATGAGACTCATGTCTACCTTCGTAACCACGTTGCCTGTAAATATACCTTTCAGCTCTTCGCCTCCACGAACTATTCTCATATAATAGTTTTTTACGCCTGCATCAATCTTCATGCCCTTGTTTTCAAAGTGCAGACCTCCAACGAATCCCCATTTGCCTGAAAGTGGGTGATAAGCATCAATACCCAGACTGAAGTTAGGTTGCAGGGTATAGCTGTGTAGTGTACGGATGGTGGCTGGAAGCCCGATAGGGGCTGTGCCTCCAATATTATACGCCACGCGAGCCTGATACTGGTAGCCGTGAAGATATTTGTTCCACGAGGTACGCTTGCTTTCTTCTACCTGCTTGTGCTCCTCAGTCTTCTGATTCTCATTTTCTTCTGCCCATGTAGCAGTGCCCCATGTCAGCAGGAGAGCTAATATTGTTATCTTCTTCATTCTATGTTTTCCTCCTTAGCTTATTTGCAAATCAACTTGAAACTGTCTATCCAAAGGGTACTGCCTACGGCACCCAGGAAGTTAGCTCCATCTGAACTGGATGAACTGACAATAGTGAGACTGTAGCCACCATTCTTCAACTTGATTGGGTCAATGGTTTTCTTATACTCGAAATCTACGCTGAAGTGATGCCATTCCGGTGTGTTTCCAATGGCAATTTTTCCGTTGTCATCATGGGTTTCACCTACCAGAGCAAGTGCCACTATCTGTTTGCTGGTCTGTACATTATCTCCGTAGAGCAATACGGCATTTCCCTTTTCATCGATGTTTTCATAGAGTACAGCATAGATGGTTCCGTAGTCATGGCGGTCAAGTTCTTTCTTATTCTTATCGGTGAATTTTTCGCCAGCCTGATACTTATACCATCCTTCTAACTTAGCAGGCTTGGCGCTGAAGCTGAATGGGTGACCGAACTTTGTTGCCTTCATTGCATCGCGCAGGGCATCGGTGGCATCAAACTGTCCGATGAAGAGGTTGCCGGCAGCGATAGGCTTGTGTACCATATCAGCGATCTTGCTTGTGCGTCGGGTTGTGAGTTGCACTCCCTTTCCCCTGTGTCCATCTTCTATCATTAAGGTAGGATATTCTTCCGGTTTAGATGAACTGTTACTCATTTTGAATCCAGAGTTTCCTGTTGCCCAGATGTCGAGTTTATTGCCGTTCCAGTTCTCTTGCCAGTTGTAGTATCCCTTGCTGAGATATGCGTCTTCAAATTCGAATTCAATCTCGTTTGGCATGGTGGTCTGTCCCTTCTTGATGCTTACCTGATAGGTGCGGCTCCATTGCTTGTCTTCTGAAGTAACTGTATATGTTACAGGTCCTTTTGAGAAATCCTGAAGGCTTCCACTTTCTGGTGAGATGGTCGCTCCAGGTGTGAGGCGGAATATTGGCGCCTGTTTGGTAAGGGCGGCAAATGGTCTCATCGTGAACTCGATGTTTGTCTGATCACTCTGCACATTGACCAATGTATCAGATGGATTAGTAAACAATAAGTTCAATAAAATCTTGTTGTCTGCATGTATGTATGCCTGCTCGATGTCGCATTCGGCATTGAGCGGTTCTTCCTTGAAGCAAGAGGAGAGGGTAGTGATGCAACTCATTGATAGAGCAGCTACTATAAATCTTGACTGTTTCATATCTTGAACTTTCTTTTTCTTTAGTAATCTGGAGAATCGCTTCTCTTTCTTTTCAGATAATTCTTGAGAGAATGATTTCTCTAGCTCATATAAATTATTGCTTTATCGGTTGCAAAGATAAACAGAAAACTTGAAACTACCAAAGGTTTTTGTGTTTTTCGACATGTTTTTATAGAAAAATACCATGAATTAGTGGTTTTAGGACATGAATTAGTAGAGATGAGTTTACCGAAGTAGGCAGATAGGCCTGATTGTTTTTTTATACACCTAATAAAAAAGGGGACTGAAATCTCATTACTGAAATTTCAGTCCCCTGAATGTTATTTAGCCAATGAATAGCAAAAGCCTGATCTGTTTAAGATTAAGCCTTGCCCTCCATCTGAGCCTTCAACTTAGCGAGTGCATCGATATCACCGAGTGATGTGCTAGCAGCAACGTTGTTGATCATAGCTGTCTCGTTGTTGTTCTTGCGACCACCGTTTGCACGCTTGTGAGCTGGCTTAGCAACTGGCTCGTTACCCTCCTCGAATGTACGAGAGTGAGAGAGGATGATGCGCTTTGTCTCCTTAACGAACTCGATAACCTTGAAGTCGAGAGTCTCGCCCTTCTTAGCCATTGTGCCGTCCTCCTTAGTGAGGTGCTTAGGAGTAGCGAAACCTTCACCACCCTCAGCGAGAGCTACAACAGCACCCTTGTCCATCAACTCTGTGATAGTACCCTGGTGAACAGAACCTGGAGTGTAGATTGCCTCATACTCATCCCATGGGTTCTTCTCCAACTGCTTGTGGCCGAGGCTCAAACGACGGTTCTCCTTGTCGATTTCGAGAACTACTACGTCGATAGGAGCACCTACTGTTGTGAACTCAGATGGGTGCTTAACCTTCTTGGTCCAAGAGAGGTCAGAGATGTGGATCAAACCATCAACACCTTCCTCGAGCTCTACGAAGATACCGAAGTTAGTGAAGTTGCGTACCTTAGCTGTGTGCTTGCTGCCTACAGGATACTTCACCTCGATGGTCTCCCATGGGTCTTCCTTCAACTGCTTGATACCCAAGCTCATCTTACGCTCAGCGCGGTCGAGAGTCAAGATAACTGCCTCTACCTCGTCGCCAACCTTCATGAAGTCCTGAGCTGAACGCAAGTGCTGGCTCCAAGACATCTCAGATACGTGGATAAGACCCTCTACACCAGGAGCGATCTCTACGAATGCACCGTAGTCAGCCATAACGACTACCTTACCCTTCACGTGGTCGCCCACCTTCAGGTTAGCATCGAGAGCATCCCATGGATGTGGAGTGAGCTGCTTCAGACCAAGAGCGATACGCTTCTTCTCCTCATCGAAGTCGAGGATAACAACGTTGATCTTCTGGTCGAGAGCTACAACCTCGTGTGGATCGCTTACGCGGCCCCAAGAGAGGTCTGTGATGTGGATCAATCCGTCTACGCCACCGAGGTCAACGAATACACCGTAAGAAGTGATGTTCTTAACGGTACCTTCGAGGATCTGACCCTTCTCGAGCTTGCTGATGATCTCTTTACGCTGTGCCTCCAACTCCTGCTCGATAAGAGCCTTGTGAGAAACAACAACGTTGCGGAACTCCTGGTTGATCTTTACAACCTTGAACTCCATTGTCTTGCCTACGAATACGTCGTAGTCGCGTATAGGGTGAACGTCGATCTGGCTTCCTGGCAAGAAAGCTTCGATACCGAAAACGTCAACGATCATACCGCCCTTAGTGCGGCACTTGATGTAACCCTGGATAACTTCCTCGTTCTCGAGAGCTGCATTAACACGCTCCCAAGACTTGCTGAGGCGAGCCTTCTTGTGAGAGAGTACCAACTGACCCTTTACGTCCTCCTGGTTCTCTACATAAACCTCAACCTTGTCGCCTACCTTGAGGTCTGGGTTGTAACGGAATTCAGAAGCAGGGATAATACCATCGCTCTTGTAACCGATGTTTACGATAACCTCTTTCTTGTCTACAGAGATTACTGTACCCTCTACAACCTGGTGTTCTGTTACCTTGTTAAGAGTTTCGTCATAGGCCTTCTCGAGGTCTGTTTTGCTGACGTTTGCGCTTGTGCCATTCTCAAACTCATCCCAATTGAAGTCGTCCAATGGCTTTACGTTCTTTAAATCTGACATAAAAAATAATTAAAAAATTAAAATTAATAAAGTTTGACTTTATGTGAATTGTATAAATCGGGCGCAAAATTACTCATTTTCTTTGAGTTACAGGCATTTACTCTTGAATTTCTTCTTTTTGTTAGTAATATTTAACTAAAATCGCTGTTTTTGGTGGGTTCCTTCGGGGAAATACATAATATATGTATGCGCATAACCTTTAAAATGTTCTGATAACTTCCTCCTCGATATTTCTTCCTGTGATGTTCTTCTCTGTAATCCGTGTTTTCATCTGATTCTATGATGAAAATGAAGAGGGAAGAAAAATAATGGCGAAAGAAAAAAACGGGCGAAATTCTCATTTGTATGAAAATGAGTTAAATTCATTAAAAAAAGACACCGAAATGTTGGCGATAACAAAATAATTGTTACCTTTGCGTTCAAAATGTAATGAATATAATAAAATAAATGATATGACACTAGTCATCCTTGCCATACTGATACTGGCATATATTCTCATTGCAACCGAGAATATTACCAAGGTGAACCGTGCTGCCGTAGCCATCTTTGCTGGAACGGTAGGATGGGTTCTCTATATCTGTTTCGGTATGGACTTCGTGACCAGTGAACACTCTTCTGATTATTCACGCTATCTGAATCTCGGAATGTGGAACGAGATAGAATCCACCAGTACAACGGTGAAGTATTTTATTGCCCGTAACATCTTCCTTCCTTATGTGGGTAGAGCAGCAGAAATCGTACTTTTCCTGCTTGCTACTATGACGATAGTTGAAATTCTCAATAACAATGGTTGCTTCGATTTCATACGCCAGTTGTTACGTACCCGAAGCGCCAAGAAAATGCTATGGATTCTCGCTGCCGTAACCTTTGTTATCTCAGCAAATCTCGATAATCTTACTACAACAGTGATGATGCTTACGATGATGCATGGAGTGATTCCAAACCGTCGTCAGCGCATGGTGTATGGAGGTGCCATTCTTCTTTCTGCCAACTGTGGCGGAGCTCTTACCGTTATCGGAAATCCGGAAGGACTGGTGATGTGGAATATGGGTGCTGTAACGGCTACTCATTATTTCCTGTCGCTTCTGCTGCCATGCCTTGCAGCTTGGCTCATTCCGTTGTTGATGATGCAGCGCATGCTGCCTGAAAGAGTAGAGACAGAATGGATTGCTATGCCATACCGCGGGGATGATACCCGTCTCAATGTATGGCAGCGCTTGCTGATGCTTTTTGTGGGCATCGGTGGATTGTGGTTTATCCCTACCTTCCATAATATTACGAAATTAAGTCCTTTCCTCGGTGCGCTCTGCGTATTGGGTGTACTCTGGATTGTGAACGAGATATTCAACCGTAAACTTATGAATATGGATGCGATGGCTGACCGTCGCACCCCTAGAGTCTTCCAATACGGAGTTGTCCAGATGATTCTCTTCGTGATGGGTATCATGCTTGCCATCGGAGTGGTGAAGGAGACCGGCGCTTTTGACGATTTTTCTACTCTTCTCAACTCTGTCGGTATGGATGATAAGCGTCCTGGCGTGCTGTTGCATGGCGTCTTGGCTGGTATCATCAGTACTGTACTTGACAACTTTGCTACAGCCATGAACTTTTTCTCCCTTCATGATCTGGCAAATGTGAATGATCCTTCATTCAGCATGCTTACTGATTATCAAACCAATGGTATCTACTGGCAGATGATTGCATATTGCGTAATGGCTGGTGGTAACGTTCTTGGTATCGGTACAATCAGCGGTCTTGCCCTGATGAAGATGGAACGTATGCACATGGGGTGGTATTTCCGCAATATTGGCTGGAAAGCTTTGATGGGTGGCGTCATCGGACTTGCTATCCTTTGGCTCTCCCATATCCTGGTGGCTGGTGCCGCAAACCTAATTATTTAAATCGATAAACCCAAACAAAGCAAGGGGTATACCCTTGGATACCTACTGTATATGTAGGGGTAATGGATGAAAAACATCATCCTGAGAGGATAATAAACTAACATTAAAAATATATATAATATAATAAGGTATAGTTATGGCAAAGATTAAGACTATTGGAATTTTAACATCTGGAGGAGATGCTCCAGGTATGAATGCTGCTATCCGTGCGGTTACCCGTTCGGCTATCTACAACGGTTTCACTGTGAAAGGTATCTATCGTGGTTACGATGGTCTCATCAATGATGAAATTAAAACCTTTTCTACAGAGAACGTAAGCGGTATCATCGGTACAGGTGGTACGATGCTGAAGACAGCCCGTTCTAAGGAATTCATGACCGAGGAAGGTCGTCAGAAGGCATTTGAAACGATTCAGAAAGAGGAAATAGATGCGCTTGTCGTGATTGGCGGTAACGGTTCACTGACCGGTGCGATGAATTTCGCACGTGAGTTTGATATATGCTGCATCGGATTGCCAGGAACAATTGATAATGACCTTTATGGTACAGACAATACTATCGGTTATGATACTACGATGAATACCATCGTAGAATGTGTAGACCGCATCCGTGATACTGCGCAGAGCCACGAGCGTATCTTCTTTATCGAGGTGATGGGCCGTGATGCCGGTTTCCTGGCGCAGAATTCAGCTATCGCCAGTGGAGCAGAGGCAGCTATCATTCCAGAGGATTCTACCGACGTAGACCAGTTGGCTCAATTCATGGAGCGTGGTATCCGTAAGTCTAAGAAGAGTTGTATCGTCATCGTGTCAGAGAGTCCTAAGTGCGGTGCTCTTTATTATGCCGACCGTGTGCGCAAGGAGTTCCCTGAGTTTGATGTACGTGTATCTATTCTGGGTCACTTGCAGCGTGGCGGCCGTCCATCAGCCCGTGACCGTATTCTTGCGAGCCGTACCGGTTGTGGTGCCATCGAGGCTATCATGCAGGGACAGCGCAATGTGATGATTGGTGTACGCAATAACGAGGTGGTATACGTTCCGCTTTCTGAAGCCATCCGCTCAGATAAGCCATTCGACCGTAAACTGATCAAGGTTTTGGACGAGTTGAGTATCTAATTTATAGAGATTGGAGTAAGAAGAAGGGAGTTTGGACTCCTGACTTCTTGCTTTTGCATAGGAAAATGGTTTAAAGGGAACTAAAAATGGTTTAATTAGGTATAAAAGCCGAATAAAACTTTTAATTAATTTGTGGTTTCCATAAATTGTTGTTACTTTTGCAGTCAAGAATAATATAAATATATATAACTTTTAAACTAATAAGCTTATGTCACAAATTAACGGACGTATCTCTCAGATTATCGGTCCTGTTATCGACGTTTACTTCGATACAAAGGGCGAGAATCCAGAGAAGGTGCTTCCTAAAATTTATGAAGCTCTGAAGGTAAAACGTCCAGACGGACGCGAACTTGTCATCGAGGTGCAGCAGCACATCGGTGAGGATACAGTTCGCTGTGTCGCTATGGATAATACTGACGGTTTGCAGCGCGGCTTGGAGGTTATCCCTACAGGTAACCCAATCCAGATGCCAGCCGGAGAGCAGATCAAGGGCCGTATGATGAATGTCATCGGACAGCCTATTGATGGTATGAATGAATTGGACATGAAGGGTGCTTATCCTATCCACCGTGAGGCTCCGAAGTTTGACGAACTTTCTACTCACAAGGAGATGCTTGCTACCGGTATTAAGGTGATTGACCTGCTTGAGCCTTACATGAAGGGTGGTAAGATTGGTCTTTTCGGTGGTGCCGGTGTAGGTAAGACGGTGCTCATCATGGAGTTGATCAACAACATTGCCAAGGGACACAACGGCTACTCTGTATTTGCCGGAGTAGGTGAGCGTACCCGTGAGGGTAACGACTTGATTCGAGACATGCTCGAGTCTGGTGTTATCAAGTATGGCGAGAAGTTCCGTAAAGCGATGGAAGAAGGTAAGTGGGATCTCTCACTTGTCGATCCTGAGGAACTTGCCAAGAGTCAGGCTACCCTGGTATATGGTCAGATGAATGAGCCACCTGGGGCACGTGCTTCAGTAGCACTCTCTGGTTTGACCGTAGCTGAGGAGTTCCGTGATCACGGAGGTAAGAATGGGGAGGCAGCGGATATCATGTTCTTCATCGATAACATCTTCCGTTTCACTCAGGCTGGTTCTGAGGTATCTGCGCTGTTGGGTCGTATGCCATCAGCCGTAGGTTATCAGCCAACGCTGGCTTCTGAGATGGGCGCCATGCAGGAGCGAATCACTTCTACCAAGAATGGTTCCATCACCTCTGTACAGGCCGTTTATGTGCCTGCCGATGACTTGACCGACCCTGCTCCAGCTACCACCTTTACTCACCTGGATGCTACCACTGAGCTTTCCCGTAAGATTGCATCTCTCGGTATCTATCCTGCCGTAGACCCGCTGGGTTCTACCTCTCGTATCCTCGACCCGCTGATTGTGGGCAAGGCTCACTACGATTGTGCACAGCGAGTAAAGCAGTTGTTGCAGCGTTATAACGAGTTGCAGGATATCATCGCCATCCTCGGTATGGATGAGCTCTCTGATGAGGATAAGTTGACCGTGAACCGTGCACGCCGTGTACAGCGTTTCCTGAGCCAGCCATTCACCGTAGCAGAGCAGTTTACCGGTTTGAAGGGTGTGATGGTTCCTATCGAAGAGACTATCAAGGGCTTCAACGCCATCCTCGACGGTGAGGTAGATGACCTGCCAGAGCAGGCTTTCCTCAACGTAGGTACTATCGAGGATGCCAAGGAGAAGGCTAAGCAGTTGCTCGCAGCAGCACAGGCGTAATCTTTAAATCCACGGCTTATGTTACAGCTAAAGATAGTATCTCCTGAGAAAGTAGTCTTCCAGGGTGAGGTAGAGAGCGTACTGGTTCCGGGAACCCTCGGCTCGTTCGAGATTCTCAAGGATCACGCGCCTATCATCTCTTCGCTCGAAGTGGGCAAGGTGGAATACACTACCAAGGAAGGCAAGCAGGTAATGAACATCAAGGGCGGATTCGTGGAATGTAAGAAAAACGAAGTAAGCCTTTGCGTAGAAGTTTAGATAAGTGATTAATTTTTAGTGATTAATTATTAGATAATGGAAAAAGACGAAAAGTTGCGCTTGCAGACTATCAGACAGGCGAGTATCAGGTATAAGCAGATTTCTTTGTGGCTTACAGCAGCAGTGGCTCTTGCCGTGCTCTTTGCCTGCAGATTGTCTGCTCAATGCGATGATATGATAGCCCAAGTTGTTAACCCGCTGGTAGTGAGTGCGATATTCTCACTCGTTGCAAGTACTGCTTATGGTGAAGCATGGAAGGCTGTTGCAAAGTCATCGCCAGCCAATCTCGCCAAGTTCTATCTGGCGGCATTGGTCTTGAAGCTGATGGCCGGTACATTGGTGTTCCTCATCTATGTGCTGGTATGCGACAAGCAGAACATTCTGGGCTTTACCGTCATCTTCGCCCTTTTCTATGTCGTACTTCTCGTGTTCGACTGCATCTACTTCGCTCGGGTAGAGAAAAAGAACCGTCTTTCATAAGCGGTTCTGAAACAAATAATTAATAAACAAAAGTAAGAATTAAAGAATATGAAACATCTCAAGCAATTCCTCTTGATGGCGATGCTGCTCTTCACGCTGGCACCTCTGCAGGTATCGGCTAAGGAGAACATCGATGTGAAAGAGATATTGTGGGGTCATATCAAGGATTCTTATGAATGGCATATCACCAAGGTGGGAGATCATCCCGTAGTGATTCATCTGCCAATCATCGTTAACACCACTTCGGGCTGGCACGTGTTCTGTAGCAGCGAATTCTCGGAAGAGAAGGATGCCAATGGAGACCGTCCAGGACCTTTCAACCTGGTGATTAAGAACGCTGATGCGCAGGCGAATCCCAACAAGATAGTAGAGAAGGTGGGAGGCCAGGAGGTTCGTCCGCTTGACATCTCCATCACGAAGACCGTTTGCGTGCTCTTCATCGATGCTATCATCCTGTTGCTCTGTGTCCTGATACCAGCCCGCTGGTGCAGGAAGCACAAGGTGGATGACCCTGCACCAAAGGGATTTGTGGGACTGATGCACATGTTCATCATGTCGGTATATACCGATGTAATTGAGGCCACCCTGGGTAAGGAGGCGCCAAAGTACGCACCATGGTTGCTTACTTGCTTCTTCTTTATCTTCGTGGCGAACATCATGGGTATCGTACCATTCCCTCCAGGTGGTGGTAACCTGACGGGTAATATCGCTTGCACCGTATTCTTCGGTGTAACGACATTCCTGATCACCAACTTCACCGGTACCAAGGAATACTGGAAGGATATCTTCTGGCCGGAGGTACCAACCTGGTTGAAGGTCCCTGTGCCACTGATGCCATTCATCGAGCTCTTCGGAATCTTTACGAAACCGCTGGCTCTGATTATCCGACTCTTCGCCAACATGATGGCGGGTCACGCCATCGCACTTTCGTTTGCGGCTATCATTTTCATCATGTTCAACATCAGTGAGAATGCTATCGCCAACTATGTGGCAGGTACGGGTATGACAATAGTAAGTGTTGCGATGAGCGCCTTTATGATGCTCCTCGAAGTATTGGTAAGCTACATTCAGGCATTGGTATTCACCATGCTGAGTGCAGTATTCATCTCGCTGGCTCATGTAAAGTCTCATGAGGCTGAGCCAGAGGTAGTGAAGTAGTTTATAGATTATAGATTACTGATCTAATTTCATTCAGATAATAAACAAAGAAAATATAAACAACTTAAATTATTAAGATTATGTTATCACTTTTATTAGCAGCAGAGATTGCAAAGTTGGGTGCCGCAGTAGGTGCAGGTTTGGCCGCTATTGGCGCAGGTATTGGTATCGGTCGCATTGGTGGCCAGGCTATGGACGCTATGGCTCGTCAGCCAGAGAAGATGGGCGACCTCCGTTCTTCTATGATTATCGCAGCTGCGTTGGTTGAGGGTGTTGCGTTCTTCGCTGTCATCATCGCCATCCTGGCAATCGTTATGTAATCATCTCATCTGTCACTATCATCTGCCCCGATTAAAGGAAGTCTCAGGCATCAGCCTGATGTCTTTCCGGGGCATGATAGAGATGATTCTAGAGTTAGTTAAAATAAAACGTTTAAGTAAAACTTTAACCAGTATATATGGATTTATTAATTCCTGATAGCGGTTTGCTCTTCTGGATGACGCTGGTCTTCATCATCGTCTTCATCATTCTTTGGAAGGCTGGATTCCCAGCCATCATTAAGATGGTGAACGGACGCAAGGCTTTCATCGATGAAAGTCTGAAGAAGGCTCACGAAGCCAACGAGAAGCTTGCCAATATCCAAAAAGAAGGTGAATCCATCTTGCAGGAAGCTCGCGAGAAGCAGGCTGCCATCCTCAAGGATGCTGCAGAAACTCGTGATGCCATCGTAGAGAAAGCCCAGGACAAGGCACGCGAAGAAGGTGCTCGACTTCTCTCTGATGCCAAGACGCAGATAGAGAACGAGAAGCAGAACGCCATTCGCGAGATACGTGGACAGGTGGCAGAACTCTCTGTTCAGATAGCAGAGAAGGTTCTCAAAGCCAAGCTTTCCGATGACAAGGCACAGATGGATATGATAAATCGACTGCTGGACGAGGTTTCTTCTGACAACAAACAGTAAAGCTTATGGATATAGGTGTAATATCGGTGCGTTATGCCCGTGCCCTCATCAAGGCGGCACTCGGCATGAAGCTCGAAGATCAGGTTTATCAGGAGATGCAGACGCTCTACAAGAGCTACATCGACGTGCCTGAACTGAGATTTACGATAGACAACCCTATGCTTTCCAAAGACAAGAAGCAAGCACTTCTCATTACAGCTCTTGGCAAGAAGCCATCTGAGTTGAGCCAGAAGTTCATTGCTCTCGTCTTGAAAGAGGATAGGGAGAGCACCCTGCAATTCATGGCTGCTTCGTATATCACTCTTTACAGGAAACAGAAGAACATCATCCGCGGTAAGCTGATCACCGCCACTGCCGTTGACGCCTCTACGGAGGACAAGATGCGCAAGATGGTGGAGCAGAGAACGAAAGGTACTGTGGAGTTCAAGACCGAGGTGAACCCTGAACTGATTGGTGGTTTCATCCTTGAGTATGATACTTACAGAATGGATGCGAGCGTAAAGACTAAGCTCAACAACATTCTGACACAGCTCAAAAAGTAAAAATAATTAAAGTAAATAACAAAATGTCAGATAAAATTAAACCAAGTGAGGTGTCTGAGGTTCTTCAACAGCAGCTCCAGGAGGTTAATGGCTCTCAGCAGTTTGACGAGGTGGGTACCGTGCTTACCGTCAGCGATGGCGTGGCTCGTATCTATGGTCTGCGTAATGCCGAGGCTAATGAACTTCTTGAGTTTGAGAACGGAACCATGGCTATCGTCATGAACTTGGAGGAAGACAATGTAGGTTGTGTCCTCTTAGGTCCTACAGCTGGCATCAAGGAGGGACAGAGCGTGAAGCGTACACACCGTATCGCTTCTATCCGCGTAAACGACAACTTCCTCGGACGTGTCGTAAACCCTCTGGGTCAGGCTATTGATGGTCTGGGTGACATCGACCTCACCGATTCTTTCGAGATGCCTTTGGATCGTAAGGCACCTGGTGTAATCTATCGTCAGCCAGTAAAGGAACCTCTTCAGACTGGTTTGAAGGCGGTAGACTCTATGATTCCTATCGGTCGTGGACAGCGTGAGTTGATCATCGGTGACCGTCAGACCGGTAAGACTGCCATCGCAGTGGATACCATCATCAACCAGAAGAGTTTCTATGAGGCTGGCAAGCCAGTATATTGTATCTATGTAGCTATCGGTCAGAAAGCATCTACTGTTGCTGCATTGGTACAGAACCTCAAGGAGCATGGCGCCCTGCCATATACCATCATCGTAAGTGCTACCGCTGCCGATCCTGCAGCCATGCAGTATTACGCACCATTTGCCGGTGCAGCTATCGGTGAGTACTTCCGCGACCGCGGTTACTCAGCTCTCGTAGTATACGATGACTTGAGTAAGCAGGCTGTGGCTTACCGTGAGGTATCTCTGATCCTCCGCCGTCCATCCGGCCGTGAGGCTTACCCTGGTGATGTCTTCTATCTCCATTCTCGTCTGTTGGAGCGTGCCGCTCGTATCAACGACCAGCAGGAGGTAGCCGAGCAGATGAACGACCTTCCAGAGTGCATGAAGGGTCACGTAAAGGGTGGTGGTTCTTTGACTGCCCTTCCTATCATCGAAACACAGGCAGGTGACGTATCAGCATACATCCCAACCAACGTGATTTCTATCACCGACGGTCAGATCTTCCTTGAGACCGACCTCTTCAACCAGGGCTTCCGTCCAGCTATCAACGTAGGTATCTCCGTATCTCGTGTAGGTGGTTCTGCCCAGATCAAGAGTATGAAGAAGGTGGCTGGTACACTGAAGATTGATATGGCTCAGTATCGTGAGCTGGAGGCCTTCTCTAAGTTCTCTAGCGATATGGATGCCGTAACAGCGATGACTCTGGACCGTGGCCGTAAGAACGACCAGTTGCTGGTTCAGCCTCAGTACCGCCCAATGCCGGTAGGCGAGCAGGTAGCTATTCTCTATTGTGGTGTTCACGGATTGATGCACGACGTGCCAATGGATAAGGTTCGCGACTGTCAGGATCTCTTCCTCGATGCAATGCGCAGCCAGCACGCTGATGTGATTGAGACTTTGGGCGATGGTAAACTCACCGACGATGCCATTAAGGCAGTCGAGGAGACCATGGCTAATGTTGCAGGACAATATAAAGCGTAATAGCCTATGCCGTCATTAAAAGAGATTAAAACTCGCATAGCCAGCGTTAACAGTACCCGTAAGATTACGAGTGCGATGAAGATGGTGGCTTCCAGTAAGTTGCATCATGCTCAGGTAGCTATCCAGAATATGCTGCCTTATGGAAATATGCTGGAACATATCCTCAAGAGTTTCCTGGTAAGTACTCCGAATGTCGACCATCCGTTGCAGTTGGAGCACAAGGAGACCAAGCGTGTAGCTCTTGTGGTATACAGTTCTAACAGCAGCTTGTGTGGTGGATTCAATTCCAACGTTATCAAGATGATGATGCATGCGGTGGACGAGTATAAGGCTCAAGGCATTGACGACATCACGGTATATCCTATCGGACGAAAAGTGGCAGAGAAGGTACAGAAACTGGGTTTGAAGATTGGCGGTAACTTTAATGATCTTGCCGATCATCCTCATGCCAGCGCCTGTGCAGATATCGCCCATTCACTTGCCAAGCAGTATGCTGCTGGTGAGCTCGATAAGGTGGAGATGATTTATCATCACTTTAAGAGTGCCGGTTCACAGATTCTGACCCGCAAGACTTTCTTGCCTATTGACCTCAGCACTGAGGCGATAGGAGTGGACAACGATCGTGACCTTACCTCTAATGTGGCTACGGCAAAGGCTCAGGAATATCTGCGCCAAAAGCAGGCTGAAGCTGACGGACGCCAGAGTTCTGAGGCAAAACCTCTGAATGATGACTTCATTGTAGAGCCAGACTTGGAGACTGTGTTGGGAGTCTTGATTCCTAAACAGCTTCGTCTGATGATTTATACAGCCCTGCTGGATAGCCAGGCGAGTGAGCATGCTGCCAGAATGGTAGCCATGCAGACCGCTACGGATAATGCCGATGAACTCTTGCGCGAACTCAACTTGCAGTACAACAAGAGTCGTCAACAGGCCATTACCAATGAATTGCTTGATATTGTGGGAGGTAGCGTAAACAACTAAGTTGCGCATCTCTTCAATCTATAAAATTAAATCGGGATGTTTGCAGTTCTGAACTTGCAGACATCCCGATTTTTTTATCTCCCTTAGTTACGTGTGCTATCTCCTTTAGTTACGTATGCTATCTCCCTTAGTTACGGATTTATCTCTGAGAGTTATGAAAATATCTCCGAAGGTTATGAAAATATCTTTCGGAGATATTCTCCTGTTATAGTCCTGTATATTTCCTGATAGCCTTGATGAATGTATCGCCATATTTATTGAGCTTGAATTCTCCGATACCACTGATCAGGCTCATGGCATTCTTGGTGGTAGGTTTCATTCTTGCGAGTTCATGAAGGCTCTTGTCGCTGAGTACGATATATGGAGGATAACCCTGTTCGTCGGCAAGGTTCTTGCGTATCTTTCTGAGGTGTTCAAAGAGCCCTTTGTCTTCCACGCCTTTCGAGTCTTCCTGGAAGATGACGCGTTCGGCATGCACCTCAGGAATGAGATTTCCCGGCTGGGCGATGGCGCCCTTCCTGTTGCGTACCGTTCTCTTTGGGCGGGTGGCTTTATCATCTTCTTCGATATAAGCCAGCGAAACATGATGTTCTCCCTTCAGTACCTTCCAGCCTAAATCGGTAACCTTCATGTAGTTGTGGTTGTTGTAGGCAATCTCGAAGAATCCCATCTGTAACATCTGCAGCAGATAAGCATTCCAGTCCTTAGATGTTGTATCCCTGCCCACACCGAAGGTTTTCATCTCGTTGTATTTGTTTTTCACAACTGCAGAAGAATGCATGCCTCTCAGAATCTCGATGCAGGTACCTACTGCAATATGCTCACCCGAACGGACCACGGCACTCAGGGCTTTCTGGGCTCTGATGGTGCCGTCGAAGGTGCGTGGAGGATTCTTGCAAACATCACAGTTGCCGCAGTTGCAGGATGATGTCTCGCCAAAATAATTCAGCAGAATGCGTCGTCGGCATACTCTCGATTCGGCATATTCCTCCATGCGGCGCAGTTTCTCCATGTTCACATCACGCTGTCCGCTTTCTTCGCAGAAAGAACGGAGGGTGATGATGTCGGCCATCGAATAGAACAGCACGGTATCTGATGGTGCTCCATCTCTTCCGGCTCTACCTATTTCCTGATAGAAACTCTCTATGCTTTTAGGCATATTATAGTGGATTACCCAGCGCACATTGCTCTTGTCGATGCCCATTCCGAAAGCGATGGTAGCACAAACCACCTGAATCTGGTCCATCTTGAACCGCTCCTGTACTGATGCTCTGGTCTGGGCAGTCATTCCGGCGTGATAGGCTGCGGCATTAATACCCATATCGATAAGTTCCTGAGCTACCATTTCGGTGTTCTTGCGTGAGAGACAGTAGATGATGCCTGCTTCTTCCGGATGATTACTGATGAAGCGGGTGATGTATTGGAGCTTTGCCTTTTTGGTGCTCTCCTGTCTTACGGTGAGGGAGAGGTTGGGACGGTCGAAACTGCTTACGAACGTCTGCCCATTGAGATGAAGCTGGCGTATGATATCTTCGCGCGTTATCTTGTCGGCTGTGGCTGTGAGCGCCATCACCGGGACATTGCGGAAATTCTCGTGCAGCATACCGAGTTGCGAATACTCCGGACGGAAATCGTGTCCCCACTGACTGATGCAGTGGGCCTCGTCAACGGCAAAGAGCGAAATCTTGATGTTGCTGAATAAATAAGGTATCTCGCTGATGAGTTTTTCGGGCGAAACATAAAGGAGTTTCAGTTCTCCCTTCTCGCATCGGCGGCGGATGATGAGTTCATCGGTCGTGTCGTTTCCGCTGTTCAGTGCCTCAGCCGGGATACCGTTTGCCTTGAGCGCCTCCACCTGGTCGTGCATCAGACTGATGAGCGGTGAAATGACCACAGCGGTACCTTCCATTGCTAATGCGGGAACCTGGTAGCACAGACTCTTTCCACCACCTGTCGGCATGAGAACCAGACAGTCGTGTCCCTGCATTACCTCTCTGATAATCGCTTCCTGGTTGGGGCGGAAGGAATCGTATCCAAAATAGCTTTTTAATATCTCGTTTATCTGCATGATTGCCGTTTTATGATTTCTGCCTTTACCGGCATGTTTTTGTTTTGTTTTTCATGCAAAGGTAATGAATAATCTGCATAAATAAAAGTTTTCTCCAAGAAAAAGTGCATATTTCAAGTAAAAAACTTTGCAAAGAGCGAAAAACAGGAGGAAAAGTTTGGTATGTGGAAAAAATGTATTACTTTTGCATGGTAAATACAGATAAAAATGGCAAAATGTAATGTAAACACTCAAGAGCGATTTGCCGATATCCAGATGCTCCGTTATGAGCTGAAGGGTTTCGAAAAACTGTCGCTCACACAGAAAATTTATATTTATTGCTTGTCGAAGGCAACCCTCTTGGGACGTGATATCACCTTCGACCAGCAGGGCAAATACAACCTGCGCATCCGTAAAACCCTGGAGGCTGTATACCTTCATTACGAGGGTAATCGGGAAAGCGAAGATTTCAAGGCTTTCGAAGTTTACCTGAAGCGTGTCTGGTTTGCCAGCGGCATCCATCATCACTATGGATGTGAAAAGTTTGTGCCAGGATTTTCAGAAGAATCTTTCTATGAGATGGTTGAGGCTGTAGCCGATGAATATCTGCCTCTTTCCAAGGGTCAGAGCAAGGAAGACCTGTTGGGCATTCTGGTGCCTGTCATCTTCAATCCGGAAGTCATGCCTAAGCGCGTGAATCAGACGGATGGCGAGGATCTGGTGCAGACTTCAGCCTGCAATTTCTATGAAAATGTTTCTCAGGCAGAAGTAGAACGTTTCTATGCCAGAATGAAGGAAGATGGCAACGAACAGGCACCTTCGTATGGTCTGAACTCTAAACTGACCAAGCGTAATGGTGAACTGGTGGAGCTGAAATGGACAGAAGACGGACTCTATGGCGCAGCTATCAAGGAGATTGTTTCCTGGTTGCTCCGTGCTCAGAAATATGCAGAAAATGAGGAACAGAAACATCTCATCGATCTCCTGGTGAAGTATTACCGTACAGGCGATCTGAAGGATTTCGACCGTTACAGCATCGCCTGGGTGCAGCAGCACGAGGGAATGATTGATTTCATCAACGGATTTATCGAAGTGTATGGCGATCCGCTCGGACTGAAAGGTACTTGGGAAGGCATCGTAGAATATAAGGATCTTGAAGCAACGAAGCGCACCCAGACCATCAGTCAGAATGCCCAGTGGTTTGAGGACCATTCACCTGTAGACCCACGTTTCCGCAAGCCGGAGGTGAAGGGTGTTACAGCCAATGTCATCTGTGCGGCGATGTTGGGTGGCGAAGAGTATCCAGCTTCTGCCATCGGCATCAATCTTCCGAATGCAAACTGGATTCGTCAGGAATATGGTTCTAAGAGTGTGACCATCGGTAACCTGACCGAGGCATATAACAAGGCAGCTCAAGGCAATGGTTTCCGCGATGAATTCGTTATCGACGAGGATACCATCAGTCTGATGAATCAGTACGAGGATATTACAGATGATCTGCATACCGACCTGCATGAGTGTCTGGGACATGGTAGCGGACAGCTCTTGCCTGGTACCGACCCTGATGCACTGAAGGCGTATGGCAGTACGATAGAAGAGGCGAGAGCCGATCTTTTCGGACTCTATTATGTAGCCGACCATAAATTGGTAGAACTGGGTCTGACTCCGAATGATGAGGCATACAAGGCTCAGTATTATGGTTATCTGATGAACGGTCTGCTCACCCAGACCATCCGCATCAAGGAAGGCGACAAGATAGAGGAAGCCCACATGCGCAACCGTGCGCTGATAGCCTGGTGGGTGATGGAGCATGCCGAGGGTGCTGTGGAACTGGTGAAGATGGATATGAACTATGCTTCTGCCGAGGATGCTTTGAAGGACAGCGAGGGCAATATCATTACGACGAAGACTTATGTTAAGATTAATGATTATGCCAAGCTCCGCCATCTCTTCGGCGAGTTGCTTGCTGAAATTCAGCGCATCAAGAGCGAGGGTGATTTCGAGGCAGCCCGCCTGTTGGTAGAGAAGTATGCCGTGAATATTGATCCGGAATTGCATCGCGAGATACTGGCAAGATACAAAAAACTGAATCTCGCTCCATACAAAGGATTCATCAATCCGAAGATGACACTGGAGATGGATGAAGAAGGCGAAATTACAGACGTAGTATTGGATTACGAGGAGAGCTATGTCGACCAGATGTTGCGCTACTCTGATGAATACGGAACGCTTTAGAAAGTTAATAGTTAAGAGTTGATAGTTTATAGGGCATTCTTGCTATACGGCAACCCTGCTATACGGCGATGCCGCTATAAACTGTTAACTATAAACTTAAAAAAACGATGATAGATAATAAGAACGAGGAATTTCCGATAGTAGATGAAATGGGCAACATCCTGGGCGCTGTTACTCGCGGTCATGCCCATGACGGAAGCAAGATATTGCATCCGGTTGTTCATCTGCATGTATTCAACAGCCGGGGTGATCTGTATCTGCAGCATCGTCCAGCCTGGAAGGATATCCAGCCAGATAAATGGGATACGGCCTGCGGCGGTCATGTTGATTTAGGCGAAAGTGTGAGTCAGGCTTTGCATCGCGAGGTAAGGGAAGAATTGGGTATCACCGATTTTGAACCGGAATCTCTTGGGCATTATGTCTTTGAGAGTCAGCGGGAAAAGGAACTGGTTTATGTACATCGCTGTGTATATGATGGCGAGGTGAAACCGAGCCAGGAAGAATTGGCCGGTGGCAGATTCTGGACCAAGGATGAAATCAGCGAAAATATCGGCAAGGGTGTTTTCACTCCGAACTTCGAAAACGAATACCAGAAGTATTTCATGTAATGACGAAAATAGCCATAAAAATACGTCCCGACGTAGCATTAGCTGCATCGGGACGTATTTTTTTGTATGTCGGGACGCAGCAAATGCTACGTCGGGACGTATTTTTAGCAGGGTTGTGGCCTGTTTCTGACTGCGTCTGCAGAACCGTTAAATCTCGTAGATACCCTTGAGTGCGCCTCTTGCGATTTGTTCGAAATCTTCACCGAAATCGCAGAAACGGAGAACCGCATTAGAGGCAGCATGTTTTATTCCCATGTTGTCACCCTGCAATGCAGTGGCAGCCTGATCCAGGAATTCGTTGATGCCACGCTCGTTAGGCTCTTTCCCATTGGCAAAAAGACGGGCAAGGAGCTGGAAACCAGCAATCTCATAGAGCGGCTTATCACTCGCTATCCACTGGTAGGCGATGACAGGCGCATAATCTACATGCTGCAAAAGGTTGAAGGCAAGCATCTCTGCCATCTCCTGGCTCTGTACCTGTTCCATCCATAAATCTGTGATTTCCGGAAGCATCTTATCGGCAGGCATGATGAGTGTAGCCAGAATCTTGCACTCCCGGATATCTTCCTTCCACAGTTCGATGGCGAGGTCATAGTCTTTACCATATTCCTCAGCCATCTTTTTCAGTTCATAGAATGGTACGCCCCAATTCAGTTTATATCCCAGTCCCTTATCGCGCATAGATTGCGATCCCGGACCGTTCATCAGCAAGCGGAAGCTTCGCTTGATAGTCATCAGTTTCTGATGTGTTTCTTCGTTCATTATATTTTGAGTAAACTATTAACTAAATTAAAGTTTCATTATTTTACAGAACATTCCTTCGAACTGTTCCTCTATATTTGCAGGTTTATGCTTGAAGATACCGAAGATGGCACTTCCGCTACCACTCATCGCTGCATATACGGCACCCAGGTTGTACAGCTTCTGTTTGATTTCTGCCAGTTCCGGATGCATCTTGAAGATAGGTGCCTCAAAATCGTTGACAAGTTCCTCTTTCCAAGTCTCGATAGGCTGGCGTACAATGTCGCGGCAACATTTGGCTGGTGCCTGTGGGGTGATGGCTGCATAAGCCTCTTTGGTGCTGACGGCAATGTCATCGCGCTTCACCACAACCAGATGATAGCCCCTCAGATTATCGCCAGGACCACTTACCGGCATCAGTTCTTCGCCGATGCCTTCTGCATAGCAAGCAGTATCGCCATCCTCGGGATCGGCTGAAATGAAGTAGGCACAGTCTGCGCCCAGTTTGGCAGCATATCTTTCCATCTCCGGATTACCGATATTGAGACGGAAACGCTCGTCAAGCAAACGAATCATGAAGGCTGCATCGGCAGAACCGCCACCCAAACCAGCCTGCGAAGGAATACGCTTCACCAGATGAGCATGGATGCGTGGAATCCTGAAGTCGGCAGCCAGGAGATTATAAGCTTTTACTACGAGATTGTTCTGTTCATCGCAATCCACTGCGTTACCTGTAATCTTCAGATCACAAGGAACATCGCTAGGGAATTCATCGCCCATGAGCTTGATTTCAAGTGCATCGGTCAGCGGAATAGGGTAGAACACCGTTTCAAGATTGTGGTATCCATCTTTCCGCTTGCTAACTATATTTAAACCAAGATTGATCTTGGCGCAAGGAAATGTAATCATAACTTTTCAGTTTAAAGGGTTCGTTACTATTTCTTTTTCTTTGCAAAGATACGGAAAAATATCTAACATGGTGCATCTTTTACAGGATTATTTTTATCAGTAGCATTAAAAATATTAAAATAAGCCCTGTTTTGCAATATCTTTTGTATCTTTGCAATTACAAATTATTAATAGATTATGAAAAAAGGAGATAAAGTCAGATTCTTGAGCGAAGTGGGTGGCGGAAAGGTTGCCGGCTTCCAAGGTAAAAATATTGTGCTCGTTGAGGATGAGGATGGTTTTGAGATTCCGATGCCTATCAACGAGGTGGTTGTGGTGGAGCAGGATGAATACTCCATGGGCAAGATGATTTCGGCTAAGATGGATGCGCAGCAGAAGGCTGAGGAGCATGCCAATACCGAACTGCATCAGGACAGCCGGAGTATCAAGGCCATCTTGAATGATCACGATGATGTGGATATGGATGTAGAGGAATATGATGCTGCCGACCGTGAGATAACCTTTGTGAAACCGGTTGAGGAACGTACGGGGGGCAACAAGCTCAGTGCTTATCTCGCCTTTGTACCTATCAACATCAAGGACGTAACCAATACCCGTTTTGAGACCTATATGGTGAATGACAGCAACTACTATCTCCGCTATACCTATCTCGTGGCTGAGGGAAATGCATGGACTCTGAAAGCAGAGGGAGAAATAGAACCGAACACCAAACTCTTCATCGAGGAATTCGGTCGTGAGGCTCTAAACGAGATGGAGCATATCGCCATCCAGATGATAGCCTACAAGAAGGACAAGCCATTCCTTCTGAAGCCGGCAACAGATGTTCAGTTCCGTCTCGATCCCGTGAAATTCTACAAACTTCATCTTTTCGAGGAGAACGATTTCTTCGAGACTCCAGCCTATCTCTTTACGATTGTAGAGAACGATGAAATAGCCCGTCCGTTGGTTATCGATTCCAAGCGTCTGAAAGAGCAGATGTATAAGGATGAGAAGGTTGTCACCAACACCAGCAAGAAGAAGAGCAAGAAGGATGATGGTACCCTTGTGATAGATCTTCATGCGGATGAAGTGCTTGAAACAACTGCTGGAATGAATTCTGCAGATATTCTTCATTATCAGATGGATATCTTCAAGAAGACCATGGAGGAATATAAGAAAAAGAAGGGACAGAAAATTATCTTTATTCATGGAAAGGGCGAAGGTGTGTTGCGCCAGACTCTCATTCATGAGTTGAACTATCGCTATAAGAGTTGCACCTAT
The DNA here is from genome assembly GCA_021615735.1 of Segatella copri. GTDB lineage: Bacteria > Bacteroidota > Bacteroidia > Bacteroidales > Bacteroidaceae > Prevotella > Prevotella copri_Q. Next base: position 24,466 of record JAJWFY010000046.1, read on the forward strand.
CAGGATGCTTCTTTCCAGGAGTATGGCTATGGTGCTACACAGGTAACAATAAAGTAATTTATTATGAAGTACGGATTTATTAAGGTAGCCAGTGCCATCCCTGCCGTAAAGGTGGGTGATGTCATTTTCAATACCCAGCAGATAGAGGAACAGATAGCGCTGGCTGAGGGAAAGGGTGTAGAGATCATTACATTTCCAGAACTCTCTGTTACGGGCTATTCCTGTCAGGATCTCTTCCGTCAGCAGATGCTTCTCGAATCATCTGAGCAGGCGGTGATGATGTTGCTCGATTTCACACGCAAACTCGATGTCATCTCTATCGTGGGTGCGCCGGTGATAGCGGGCGACTTGTTGCTCAATTGTGGTATCGTTATCCAGCATGGACAGATTCTCGGTATTGTACCGAAGACATATCTTCCAAACTACAGCGAGTTTTATGAGAAACGCTGGTTTGCCTCGGCTCAGGACCTGAGAGATTGCGAAGTCCGTTATGCCGGACATAAGGTGAAACTGACGCCTGATGTTCAGATTTTTCAAACTTTCGATGGCGTACAGTTTGGTGTGGAAATCTGCGAAGATGTATGGGCTCCGGCTCCTCCTAGCAACAAACTGGCGCTAGCAGGAGCAGACCTGATTTTCAATCTTTCTGCAAGCGATGAACTCATCGGAAAACATCATTATCTGAAGAGTCTGCTCAGTCAGCAGAGTGCCCGTACCATGACCGGATATATCTACAGTTCCTGCGGATTCGGTGAGAGTACGCAGGATGTGGTTTATGGTGGAAATGCCCTGATTTATGAGAATGGAGTTTTACTTTCACAGAGTGAACGTTTCTCTATTGAACCGCAGATGGTTATCTCACAGGTAGATGTAGAGAAACTCCGCTCTGAGCGTCGTACGAATTCTACTTATGTAAATGCCCAGCGCAACATTAAATATTCTGTTCTCGGCGGTCAGTTCAATATCCGTAATATCGAAGCAGAACCAACCGAGAATGAACGCGATTTTGTGTTGGAACGTGAGGTAAATCCTCATCCGTTTATTCCTACCAGCAGCGATATGAATGCCTCCTGCGAGGAAATTTTCAATATCCAGCTCATGGGACTAGCTAAGCGTATCGTTCATACCCATGCCAAGACCGTAGTAATCGGTATTAGCGGCGGTTTGGATTCTACGCTGGCCTTACTCGTTTGTGTAAAAGCTTTTGATAAACTCAAAATGAACCGAAAGGGTATCGTAGGTGTCACTATGCCGGGATTCGGAACCACAGACAGAACCTACAATAATGCTATCTCGCTGATGCAGAGTCTTGGTATTACCATTAAGGAAATCAGCATCGCCAAGGCTGTAACCCAGCACTTTGAGGACATCGGTCAGGATGCCAGTGTGCATGATGTGACTTACGAGAATTCCCAGGCTCGTGAACGTACCCAGATCCTGATGGATTTAGCCAATAAGATGGGTGGTATGGTTATCGGTACCGGCGACCTTTCAGAGTTGGCATTAGGATGGGCTACCTATAATGGTGATCACATGAGCATGTATGGCGTGAATGCCAGCATTCCTAAGACCCTGATCCGTCATCTCGTAAATCATGTAGCAGAGAGTGGGGTAGACGAACAGAGCCGCATCACGCTTCGTGATATCATCGATACTCCTATCAGTCCAGAGTTGATTCCGGCAGATGAGAATGGAAATATCAAGCAGAAGACGGAAGATTTGGTGGGACCATACGAACTGCATGATTTCTTCCTCTACTATTTCCTGCGTTTCGGTTTCCGTCCTTCCAAGATTTACATGTTGGCAAAGAAGGCATTTATTGATTCCGAACTGGAGCGTGTAAAGATCAGTGATAATGATCCTGACAGCTATGATGAGGAAACCATTAAGAAGTGGCTGAAGACCTTCGTGCGCCGTTTCTTCAATCAGCAGTTCAAGCGCAGCTGTCTGCCAGACGGCCCGAAAGTAGGTAGCGTAAGCCTCAGTCCTCGTGGCGACTGGCGTATGCCTAGTGATGCAGCGTCAGCCATCTGGTTGCAAGAGGCTGAAAACCTCTGAAATTGATTTCGGACAAGCCAAAAGTACAATATTCTTTCTATTTTCTGGCGCGCCCGTTATATTAATTATATACTCTTAAAGAGGCTGGATTTTGTAAATATTTGGTTTACAGAATCCAGCCTCTTTTTCTTAATATTTGTGAAATCGATTGCACAAAAATATCAGCAGAAAAGTGAAATATCTTGTTGCGCGGATAGAAATAGTTTGTAATTTTGCGGTGTAATTATTCAACTATTCAATTTTAAATTTAACAATTCCATTATGAAAAAACTTGCCGCAAAATTATGGGCGGTTTTAATGCTCATGTTGGTCTCCATGCAGACGATGGCTACAGACACGTTTACTAGCAATCGTACTGACTTCCGAGACGAAAGTATCTATTTTATGATGACCACGCGTTTCTACGATGGTGACACAGGAAACAATGTGCTCTGCTGGGATAACCAGTCAGAGCAGATCAAAACAAAAG
>JAJWFY010000047.1:0-26836 GCA_021615735.1 Segatella copri
TATATCCCTTTGCTTATTAGACAATGACACTTTTTTAGTGTCAGAGTGTCTAAGTTGAGTGTCTAAGTTGGTGTTAGAGTGTCTAAGTCGAGTGTCAGAGTCGGTGTCAGAGTGTCTAAGTCCAGTGTTATGGTCTTCGACTTGGTTACTTTTTTGTTCGACTTGGTTACTTTCTCCTTCGACTTGGTTACTTTTCCCCTCGACTTGGTTACTTTCTTCTTCGACTTGGTTACCGACTTGGTTACTTTCCCCCTCGACTTGGTTACCTTCTCCTCTCCAAGCCGTGATGACAAATTCCTGCGCCTTGTCATTATTCATAAACGTGACATTGATATCTTCGTCCAATGCACGAGTGATGCCGCTACCTACACCAGTGTATGGCAGCAAGTATATGGCATTGTTAAAAAGGAACATATTGCGAGGCATGGAAGTTCCAGCCTTGATGTCATCAATAGTGAGTCCGTTAGGCAATGCACCTGGACTGTGAATCTCCACACGATTGTCGAAAATGAAAATGCGAACAGGGGCCTTCATGTTCAACGAACGGTGTACAAGGCTGTTTACCGTGAACTCAACCAAACTGGTGTAAGGTATTTCCAACTTACCCATGCTGTTGAATTCATCTCCCACCTGCACATTATGTAGGTTACGAGTGAAGAAATCCATGATCGTGTCATATTGGTGAAGCAGATTTCCCTCCATATCTGCATCATTCACCTTGTCACGGAACACCTTGCTGCCAACACTGTTGCCAGCAAAACAGATACACTTGGCTGTCATCATTGGCATCCAGCGCTGGGTGTATTTGCCAAACAAAAGCATGGCAGCAACGGTCAGTGTACCATCAGGACGGATAAATCGCAGATTGCGAAGTATCTTCTCACAGTCATGTCCCTTAGCTATGGCAGAGCAAATCATATCAAGTGATGCTTCATTAAAAGCGTCACCTGTCAAGCCTTTCTTTTCCAACACTCTATCAAAACGGTTGCCAAGAAACTGCTTGATGGTCGTTGCATCAAGGTCGTTGACAGTTGCATCCCTAACACCAGCCTCGTCTGGTGCAAAACTACCGCAATCGGTCATCATTTCTGCAAGTTCAGCATTATCGAACACTTTACGCTTGTCGGCACCATTCTTCACCCATACGATTCCCTTGTTGTCATGATAAGGCTTGTTGAGTCCTTCCTTCACAGTAGCAACAACCAAGTTGCCATCCTCAACTTCAACAGTATCTATCTTTATCAGAATGGATGGCACTACGTTTTCTGAAGCAATGTCACTCAACAAGTTGGTTGTTTCTTGTACCTCAGAATACGACAAGGCATTGGTTTCTCCGGTCTTATCCTTTATACCAACTACCAACTTGCCACCATGTGAATTACTGAACGCCACTAACTCACAGGCAATATCATATTTGTCGAGAATGCGTTCCTTGAACTGCACCCCCGACACCTCGCCAGCGTTTATCTGTTTCAATATATCGTCCATCATTCTTTGATACATTCTTTGTTCAACAAATCGTTTACATCCACTTTCAGCAAATCTGAAATACGCTTGCAAAAGTACGAAAATAATTTCAGAAAAAGGTAAAATATTCTCAAAACATTTACGAAAACATGCAAATAATTGAGTATTTCGCAATATTATTCCTTTCATTGATAATCATAAAATACGAGCGAAAAAGGTTGTTTTAGAGCTTTTTGAGTTATTTGTTTCTTTCGTCATTTTGCCATTTCAATTAGTATTGATTATCAGCACATTACGAGCAATCAGTAAGGTTTCAAGAATATAACGTTCACGATTCTTGGTTTGATTGGATAAACCAAGGCGTTCCAGTAAGTCATATACTTAGCTGCGAACAACTGATTGTTGTCGTAAAGGATTGTGAACACATGTGTTCACAATCTGTATGTCAGGGAAAAGGAGATATCATTGTTCTGTGAATCTTTCTGTACTTTATAGTCCAGCCAATGCCTGTGTCTCATACATATTGAGTTTGATGGCATTGAGCAACAAGTCACGATTCCAACCTTTGGTTATAGTTTCCTGAGCATAATATAGCGTGGCTTCATCATTAAATCCCTTGCTCAGCAGTAGCAGATTGTGCGACCACGGCAAAAGTGCTACGCTCCGTAGCACTTTCTCATTATGCCCTGCATGGCGTTAGGGTCCGTTAGGCGTTCCTGCGGACTTGCGTATCTCCCTAACGCCTAGCGGCCTTGCAAAGCTTGAGTCATTTTCTTCTTCTCCTAGGGATTTCAACCGTAGGCTCATAAGCTTTCAATCCTTCATCACCAGTAAAGATTTCAACCTGATATCCTAAATCAGTATAATATTTTACGACTTCAACGATAGAAGCATCGCCTAAAGCTTGCCCTCCTATAACGGTAGCCTTCCACATCTATATCTTATCATTAACCATCATTCTACCTATTGTTCCAGAAGCCATCAATTTGGCAAGATTCTCTTTTTCTTCCAAAAGATTAACATGGCTATCACCATGCTCATCACGAGTAACATAGCTGATAAATGGAATCATCTTATTGCCCAACTCATCTAACAAAACAGGATTATGCGTCGTACAGAGCACATCAACCTGGCGCTGACGTGACAAATCCTTCAACATATCAACCAATTCCTTAGCACGAGAAGGATGCAAGCCATTATCCACCTCTTCGATAAGCAACAAGCTATGAGGTGCAACCGTCAAAAGAGCTACGACAATCGCAATAAAACGAAGCGTTCCATCACTCATACCTCTTGCATCAACAGGCTGTTCAGGATTCCAATCCTCATAACAATAAAGCATGGCATCTGACTTAATCAGACCAACAGGCTCAGATATGACCTTGTTAATATCACGCTCAGGGAGTGGGCGAACATAGCTAGACACCAGCGCTTCCACCCTCTTCTTTTCCTCTGGAGACAACGCACATAAGACACCTGCTACATTACTACCATCAGACTTCAACTCTTTGGAAATCTTGCAGTAATCACGCATCTTAGCTGGAACAGGATCAAGAATGATGATATTTCTAAAAGTAGCATATATCTTTGCCCAAAAATCCAGAAATATTGGAACATCATACGTTTTCCATGTGATATTGCGAGCAGAATCAACAAACTTACCGGGAACGACTTCATCGTCTTCTATACCCGAACGATGGATTTCACAAGGACCAAAACTGAAAACAGAATTCCGTTTAATAACCCTCAAATCAAGAAGATAGGAACTTCCTTCAATTTCTATTTCTATCTCAATACAGAAAAAATCCTCGCCTCTACGGATAATCCAGTCTTCACCACCTCTAACAGTCTGGATGGCATCAAGGAGACTCTTACCTTCCCCCACGGCACGGAGGAAGGCAAACGCATCTAATACATTTGACTTACCACTAGCATTGGTTCCGATAAGGATACCCAAAGAATCGATATATATAGTAGAGTCCTTAAAGCTCTTCCAATTTTGTAACCTAATCTTTGTAATCATTGCCCATGTTTATTTAAACTCAATAATATATTTTGCAAAGCTAATCATTTTTTCTGAGATAAACAAGAAAATCGCAACATTTCTAAAAGAATCTATGAAAAAGTATGATAAAACATGAGCAAGTATGAGCAACTGTGAGTTGACCCCTCAACGATTTCGTATCTTTGCATTGTGGTTCAGAGATAACATCTCATACCACCAAGAGGCAATGCGCAGCGCCCCCTACTACACAAACACAATTTATTAACCTTAAAAATGAAGACACTATGATTCTGTACACATTGAAGAAGTATGTCAACGAGAAGTTGAGCGCCGCTAACGGCAAGTTTTTCGCCTACCCTGTAATCACCCAGACCTATGGTCTTGATGAACTCGCAGAGCACATGGAAAGTCACAACACCCCGTTCTCAAAGGGAGCCATCAAGGGTATGCTCACCGACATGGTGAGCTGCGTAAGAGAACTGGTTCTGCAGGGTATCGCCGTGAAGATTCCCGACCTCGCCATCTTCAGCATCGGCATCAAGAACAAGGAAGGTGCTGCCTCCGAGAAGGAGTTCAGCATCACCAAGAACATTGCCGGACTGAAACTCCGTGCCCGTGGCACCGGTGAGTTCAAGGCAAACAGTCTGAACCTCGATGCATCCCTGAAGAAGGCCACAGCCGTAACAGGAGATGTTACTCCACCAGACGGCGGTAAGGATAACACAGGCGATACTACCCAGGGTGGCGGCACAAACCAGGGTGGCGACTCAACACAGACTGGCGGATCAGGCAACACCGGGAGCAGCGGCTCCGATGGTAGCGACGGCCTGGAGTAACCCCATCGCCAGTAGATGAAGAAAGAAGGTTTTAGACAGGATGCAGTCCGGGATTCGGCTATAGCACCCCCGGCTATTCATCAATATAGCAAGCATCATTGAAACACGCGCTATCAAGCCCATCTGCTCATCCTGTCAGCCTTCCTTCTCCAGTATCGCCCGGATATAGGAAATCCGAGCCCCCAATCCATTTATTAACCTTAAAAATCAAATGAAAATGAAAAGAGAAACACTCAAGAAAATTCTGAATTTCGTCATTACCGTTCTCACTGCCGTAGCCTCTGCCTTTTGTGTGCAGAGCTGCCAGTAGTATCAACCCTTTAAAGATTCAGCACTATGAAAAACACAAGAAAAATCTCACTTATTGTCATTCACTGTTCTGCCACCCGCGTCACGCAGGACTTCACCTTCGAAAAGCTCGAAGCCTGTCATTTAGCCCGTGGTTTCCGCGGCATCGGTTATCACTATTACATCACGAAAGACGGCGTCATCTACCCCGGACGTCCCGAGTCAGAAATCGGCGCCCACGCCCGCCATTTCAATGCACACAGTATCGGCATCTGTTACGAAGGCGGTCTCGACGCCGACGGCAATCCGGCAGATACCCGTACGAAGGCTCAGAAGCAGTCGCTCCAGAATCTCCTGACGAGTCTGTGCGTAGACTATCCCGAAGCCGAGATCCTAGGTCATCGTGATCTCCCGAATGTCCACAAGTCCTGTCCTTGTTTCAATGTCCAGGCTTGGCTGAATGAAATCAATTTCCACATTTAGCCCTCTATTCAGTTGATATTGTTCATACTATATTATTTTTTCTAGTCTCTCCCCCAATCTTAAGTGATTAAGGTTGGGGGATTTTTTTGTCTCCTTTATTTCAGAAAGCATTAGAAAGGGCAAAAGCTTTGTTTATTGCCCGGTATTTTAAAGCTTTTGCCCTTACAGGGCGCATTGTTGACTGCCATTATACCCAGGACGATGCCCTGGGCTAGGAGCTTCTGCCCTTTCAGGGCGTGTGGGACAAAACTTGCGAAAGTTCGGTTAAATAATGTAAAAAAGTAACGTAATACTAAACTTTATATGTACTTTTGCATCGAATTATATAAAAATAAGAAACAAATTAAAGAGAAAATATAAAAAAGAAGAAAGGATATGAAGATGAAAAGAATCATATTGACACTCACAATGCTGGTGGCTCTTGTAGCTACTGCATCTGCTCAGGCAGAGATTAAGTTCGACAAACTGATACACAACTTCGGTTCGTTCGAAGAGTCAAACCCAGTACAGAAGGCTACCTTTACCTTCACCAATGTAGGCAACAAGCCTTTGATTATCAACCAGGCTATTGCCAGCTGCGGCTGTACCGTACCTTCTTATACCAAGAAGCCTATCGCTCCAGGCGAGAAGGGACAGATTAGTGTTACCTATAACGGCAAGGGCATGTTCCCTGGTCATTTCAAGAAGAGCATCACCATCCGTTCTAACGGCAATGTAGAAATGTCTCGTCTCTATATAGAAGGTGTTATGACAGAAAAGAAATAATCTAGCTCAATACATATTTAAAAGTAAGCATGATTTTCTATTTCTCAGGAACTGGAAATACCAAGTGGGCAGCAGCCAGACTGGCAGCGGCTACACACGAAGACTTGATTCCTATCGCCCCTTATATGCGGGCGGATGATTCAAGCCACAATATAGCCGAGCCGTTTATTCTGAAAGAGAATGAACGGCTCGGATTCGTTTTCCCCGTACATGGCTGGAGAGTTCCACGCCTTGTAAGGGAGTTTATCAGGAAGATGAAGATACGGCGAGAAACTCCTGATGCTACTGCTGAAGACAAGGAGACGTTCAGAAAGCATCCTTTCGCCTATTGCGTCTGTACTGCAGGCGACAGCATCGGACTCACCATCGAAAACCTCAACGATACGATTGCGCTGAATGCATCGCTTCAGGCATTGGGCATCACGGAGGTTTCTGCTTCCTACTCGCTCATCATGCCGGAATCTTATGTAGGACTTCCTTTCATGGATGTTGATCCGAAGGAGCGCGAAGTTCGTAAGAAATCGAAATCGGCACAGGAACTGGCGGTTATCTGCGAAGAGATATTCGACAGGAAAGAGGGCGTGAACCGTCTGGTAAAAGGTCCTATTCCCTGGTTCTTCACCAAGGTTGTGGGCGGATTCTTTGAGAAGGTGCTCATCACCGACAAGCGGTTTCATGTGGAGAAAGACAAGTGCGTGAAGTGTGGCATCTGTGCCAACGTCTGTCCTGTAGGCGATATCAAGGGCGGTCATGGAGAATATCCGGAATGGCTGCATCACAAGGATTGCCTCACCTGCTTTACCTGCTATCACCATTGTCCGCATCACGCCATCGAGTTTGGACGCCAGACTCAGAAGAAAGGACAATACTTTTATAAATAAACAACAGAACTTTCGCATGTGGTTTAAGTACGGGCTGAAGGCCCAAAAGCTCCTAGCCCAGGGCATCGCCCTGGGTATAATAGCAGTCAGCAAGGCGCCCTGTAAGGGCAAAAGCTTTGTTAATTGCCCGGTATTTAAAGCTTTTGCCCTTACAGGGCGACAAGTTTGCGTCCATAATTACCCAGGGCGCTGCCCTGGGCTAGGAGCTTCTGCCCTTTCAGGGCGTGTGGAGCCAACTTGCGAAAGTTCAGTAAACTACCCTAACTGTTTATGAAGAAGACAATCATCTCTCTGGCGCTCGCCTTTCTGGGCATTGCCAATCTCTATGCCGTAAAGGCTAAACCGGGCATCGCCAAGATTATGCTGGCTGATGGAACGGTGGCTTGTGCCACCCTGCATGGCGACGAAACCTTCCACTACTACATGCTGCTGGACGGTACGCCCCTGCGGGAAACCCAAGACGGAAAATATGAAAAGATAACTGCTGAAGAGCTGAACAGCCGAAAAAGCCGTGCTTTCTCTGCAAAGAATATCACAAGAGCCTCTGGATTAGGAACCGTGAGACCTAGCTATTTCCCACATAAGGGAAGTCCAAGAGCTCTGGTACTCCTGGTGCAGTTTCAGGATGTGAAGTTCAAGAGTAAGGATCCGGTTGCTACATTCAACCATTACCTTAACGGAAAGAAGGGAGAGGCTATGCCTGAGGCTGATAAAGAAGTGTTTATCACCAACGAGACTTACTGCCAGAACTACGGCAGCGTACAGCAGTATTTCGCTGACATGAGCGATAACCAGTTTATACCACAGTTTGATGTGGTGGGTCCTGTTACGGTAAGCAAGAATTCTGCTTATTACGGCAAGAACGGAAGTGGTGACGGAAGTGACACAAACTTTCCTCAGATGATTAAGGAAGCCTGCCAGCAGGTAGACGAGAAGGTTAACTTTGCCGATTACGACAGCGACGGCGACGGATATGTAGACCTCGTATATGTAATCTATGCCGGCTATTCTGAAAGTATAGCAGGTAATTCAAGCGATTGTCTCTGGCCGAAATCAGGTACCGTAGGAGTGGGAACCTATGACGGGAAATATGTATCCCGATTCGGCATCAACAACGAGCTGAACAATAAGCCTAAAGATACCAAAGACGGCAAATACTACATCAATGGTATCGGCCTCTTCTGTCATGAGTTTTCGCATACCCTCGGTTTGCCTGATATCTATCCGACCAACGGCATCACAGACCACAACCAGAGTCCTGAATATTGGGACGTTATGGATATGGGCAGTTATCAGGCTAACGGATATCAGCCTATCCCTTATTCACCATGGGAGAAAAGTATCGTAGGATGGAAACAGCCTACCCTGCTGTCAGATACCGAGGCGCAGCAGATAACACTGGAACCATACGACAAGGCATCGGATGCATTCAAGATTATAGCCAACAGCGAGGGCGAATACCTGCTGCTGCAGAATATCAGAAACGAGGGATGGTACAAGAAGGCTTATGGTTACGGATTGCTGGTATGGCGCATCGACTACGATGATTTATCATCGGTTAACCTGGGGGATAAAACCAACAATACGCTAGGTAAGCCAAGGGTAATGATTGTTCCTGCAGACGGCATGGTATACAACAGTTATAACGAGAATGTCAGCGGCGATGATATTATCACGAGTCTGCAGAACGATCCGTTCCCAACCTACAAGGCGGGCTCTGCTACAGAGTATGAGGTGAACAGTCTGACCAGTATCACCCTGAACAACAGCGTTGACACGACTCATCCGCTCTACAACATCACAAAGGATGAAGCAACCGGTCTGGTTACCTTCGATTATCTCAAGAACTTCTCTCCTACCGGAATCTCTTCGGTCATCATCGGTAAAGACAGACCGACAGCCTATTTTGATCTGGAAGGCAGAAAGGTTTCCGTTCTACAAAAGGGCAAGATTTACATTACCAACAAGGGACAGAAGATAGTATACTAACTATATAATGAAATGGGGCTGTGTCATGAAATTATGACACAGCCCCATGCTTTTAATATATTCTAGGACCGAAGATGGTGGTACCCACACGAACCATCGTGCTGCCGTGCTTAACGGCAATATGATAATCGTGACTCATACCCCAGCTGCGCTCGCAGAAAGCATCATCATCGGCAAAATATCTGGCCTTTATCTCATCAAAGAACCGGGCAGCCTCATCAAACTCCTGAGCAATCTGCTGCTCATCGTCTGTATTAGATGCCATCATCATGATGCCACAAATCTGCACATGCTTCATCTCCCGCCATTCGCCTGCCTCCAGGAGTTCGCGGCAAGCATCAAGAGAAAGACCCGATTTGGTATCTTCCTCAGCCAGATGAAGTTCCAGAAGAACCTTCACTACACGATCGTGCTTGGCAGCCTGCTTCTCAATCTCCTTGAGAAGTTTCAGACTGTCTACCGATTCAATCATCGAGATATAAGGTGCGATATACTTCACCTTATTGGTCTGCAGATGACCAATGAAATGCCACTCGATATCCTCAGGCAGTGAAGCCACCTTCTTGGCGAGTTCCTGCTCATGACTCTCGCCGAAGATACGCTGTCCTTCAGCATAAGCCTCCTCGATATACTCGTTGGGATGGAACTTGCTGATGGCAACGAGACGGACGCCGGCAGGCAAGCTGCCCAGCACCTCATGGAGATTTCCTTTTACATCATAGTCCATATTCTAAATGTTGAGTGTTGAATGTTGAGTGTTGAGTGTTGAGTGTTGAGTGTTGAATGTTGAGTGTTGAGTGTTGAGTGTTGAGTGTTGAATTAACCTTTGTGTCCCGTTAGGCAACTCAACATTCAACATTCAACACTCAACATTAATTTATTTCTCCTCGTATTCAGGCACATCATTCTTCTCCTCTTTCTTCTCGTTAGGAACATGGTGCTCGAATACATCCATCAGTTTGGTTTCGTTCAAACCAATCACATCATAATCTATCATGGTCTTGCCCATCACTTCATCAATATAACGGAGGGCACGGGCGAGAGACTTAGCCTGAACAAGATAAGTAACATTGCTGCGCTTCTCCTTCTCACTCTTCTCATCAATTGTGATGAACTGGAGTTTAGCCTTATACCACTTATCATCATCATCCACATCGCTGAAGAAGATTTCGCCGTAACCAGCCTTGCCGATACCGCTCACCTTCAACTCGCCGCTTACATAAACCGACATCTCATCGATGATGGCGCTCTCAGCCTCGGTAAAGCTCAAAGCATCTACTACGTATGCTTCAGAAACAACCTTTTCTGAACCATCCTCCATTGTCTTCTGATATTTCACTTTGGTCTCAAACCATGTACTTGTTCTACTTCTCATAATTTTCTTCTTACTTATTTTAATTAATTAGTCTAATTCTTATAACATTTCTTGAAATTAAGTGCAAAGTTATAAAAAAGAAAGCAAAGAGCGACATATTTAAAGAGTTTTTAATCAAAAAATAAAATTTAACCGAAAGTTATTCTCAATTCTCATCTAATTTTCTTATCTTTGCAGCCGATTAGCGTAAATTGAAAAGACCAGAAGGTCATAGGATTCAATTTTCGACACGGATAATTAATAGAAAGAAACAATATTTTAAGATGCCAGAAATATCTGTACGCGGTCTTGAAATGCCAGAGTCACCTATCAGAAAGTTGGCTCCTCTGGCTGCCGCAGCAAAGAAACGTGGAGTAAAGGTATATCACCTCAACATCGGTCAGCCTGACCTTCCAACTCCTCAATGTGGCCTAGATGCCTTGAAGCATATAGACCGCACGGTCTTGGAGTATTCTCCAAGTCAGGGCTATCTCAGCTATCGCGAGAAGCTTGTAGATTACTATAAGAAATTCAACATCAACGTAACTGCCGATGATATCATCATTACATCGGGAGGTTCTGAGGCTGTACTCTTCTCTTTCATGAGCTGCCTCAACCCTGGCGACGAGATTATCGTACCAGAACCTGCTTACGCTAACTATATGGCGTTTGCCATCTCGGCGGGTGCCAAGATCCGTACCATCGCCACAACGATAGAAGAAGGTTTCTCCCTGCCTAAGGTGGAGAAGTTTGAGGAGCTGATCAATGAGCGCACCCGTGCTATCCTGATCTGCAACCCTAACAACCCTACGGGCTATCTCTATACCCGCAGAGAGATGAATCAGATTCGTGACCTGGTGAAAAAGTACGACCTCTATCTCTTCTCTGATGAGGTTTACCGTGAGTATATCTATACCGGCAGTCCTTATATCAGTGCGATGCACCTGGAAGGCATCGAGCAGAACACGGTTCTCATCGATTCTGTTTCGAAGCGTTACAGTGAGTGCGGTATCCGTGTAGGTGCCCTCATCACCAAGAATGCTGAAATCCGCAAGGCGGTGATGAAGTTCTGCCAGGCCCGTCTCTCTCCTCCACTGATTGGTCAGATTGTAGCCGAAGCTTCTCTGGATGCTCCTGAAGAGTACTACCGCGACGTATACGATGAGTATGTAGAGCGCCGTAAGTGTCTGATAGACGGCTTGAACCGTATTCCGGGCGTATACTCTCCTATTCCTATGGGAGCCTTCTATACCGTAGCCAAACTGCCTATCGATGATTCAGAAAAGTTCTGTCGCTGGTGTCTGGAGGAATTCAACTACGAGGGCGAAACCATCATGATGGCTCCAGCCTCCGGTTTCTATACGACTCCTGGAGCCGGTCACAATCAGGTTCGTGTAGCTTACGTATTGAAGAAACACGATCTGGAGCGTGCTCTGGTGGTTCTGGGTAAGGCACTTGAGGCTTATCCGGGAAGAGTGGAAGACGAAGGACTATAACAATGTTGAATGTTGAGTGTTGAATGTTGAGTTGCCTAACGGACACAAAGGTTAATTTAACATTCAACACTCAACATTCAACATTTAACATTCAACACTCAACATTCAACACTCAACATTCAACACTCAACATTCAACACTCAACATTCCCCGCAAAGATGAATTTTCCTCTATTTATAGCAAAGAGATTATATAGCGATCAGGGCGATAAACGTAAAGTTTCTCGCCCTGCTATTCATATAGCCACTGCAGGTGTTGCTATCGGACTCGCCATTATGATTATGTCGGTATGCGTAGTGCTCGGATTCAAGCATACCATACGCGACAAGGTAATAGGATTCGGAAGCCATATACAGGTGGCAGACTTCATGACGCTGCAGCAGCAAAACCAGTATCCGGTGGTCATGAACGACTCGATGGTCAACGTACTGAAAAAGATACCTGGCGTAAAACATGTGCAGAAATTTGCCATGAAAGAGGGAATCCTGAAGACGGACAGCGATTTCCTGGGCGTCATGTTCAAAGGTGTAGGACCTGATTTCGATTCTACCTTTATCCATCAGAACATGATCGAAGGCAGTATCCCTAAGTTTGATGACAAAGCGAGTCATAACCAGATTCTCATCTCACAGCTGATGGCTGATAAGCTGAAGCTGAAGACGGGAGAACGCATCTTTGCCTACTTCTTTGATGACAACGCAGTGCGTATGCGCCGCTTCACCATCAAGGGCATCTATCAGACCAACCTGAAGAAGTATGATGAGGTAATGGTATACACCGACCTCTATACTGCCGTGAAGCTGAACGGATGGGAAGAAGACCAGGCGAGCGGTGCAGAACTGACAGTAAACGACTTCAACAAGCTCAACGAGACAGAAGATTATATTATTAATAAGGTGAACCGCACGGTAGACCATTATGGCGAAACCTACAGCAGTTCTACCATCAAGGACCTGAATCCAAACATCTTCCAATGGCTGAGCCTGATGGATCTGAATGTCTGGATTATTCTCGGTCTGATGCTGATAGTAGCCGGCGTCACCATGATCAGCGGTCTGCTCATCATCATTCTGGAACGCACCTCCATGATAGGCGTAATGAAGGCATTGGGTGCCCGCAACAAGACCATCCGCCACACCTTCCTGTGGTTTGCCGTCTTCATCATCGGCAAGGGTATGCTCCTGGGCAACATCATCGCCCTCGGCATTCTTACCCTCCAGTACTTTACAGGCATCATCAAACTCGATGCGCAGACCTATTATGTAAGTACCGTTCCGGTAGAATTCAACTGGCTTGCTATCATCGCCTTGAACATTGCCACGCTGCTGATAAGCATCTTCATGCTCGTAGCTCCAAGCTACCTGATTTCTCATATCCATCCAGCCAAATCAATGAGATATGAGTAAAATACAGTCTATAACACCACAATATGTAGACTAAAAAGGAAAAAAACTAATTATTTTATATAGTTTTTGAAAATAGTGCACATTTTATTTTGCAGTGTGCACTATTTTCATTATCTTTGCACAAAATTTTGTAAATTGTGCAATGAATTCAATACCAAGTTTTAACTCGTATATTGAGAACAGCATTATCAAGAATTGGAATCTGGATGCGCTCACCGATTACAAGGGCACAACCCTCCAATATCACGATATTGCCAGAAAGATTGAGAAGCTACACATCCTGTTCGAAAACAGCGATGTAAAGAAGGGCGACAAGATTGCCGTCTGCGGAAGAAATAGTAGCCAGTGGGCAGTAGCCTTCCTGGCCATTATTACTTACGGAGCCATTGTCGTACCTATACAGAACGAATTTAAGCCTGAGCAGATTCACAACATCGTGAACCACAGCGAAAGCAAACTTCTGTTCGTTGGTGACGTGGTAGCTACAGAGATAACACCAGAGGAGATGCCTTCGCTGGAAGGAATCATCTATCTTCCGGACAATTCGCTTGTCATCTCGCGCTCAGAAAAACTGACTTATGCGCGCGAGAACCTCAATGCAATGTTCGGACACAGATATCCTAAGTATTTCAGACCAGAACACGTGAAGTATCACGTAGACGATCCTGAAGAACTGGCAATGATCAACTATACCAGTGGAACTACCGGTTTCTCAAAAGGTGTGATGCTCCCATACAGAGCACTTTGGGGTAATCTCGACTACCTCTTTGATTCTGTGAAACCTAAGATAGGTAAGAACTGCAACATCCTCTCTACCCTTCCGATGGCTCACATGTATGGACTCATGACAGAATTTCTCTTCAATATAGTATTGGGTAACCATATCTTCTTCCTTACCCGTCTGCCGAGCCCAACGCTCATCTCAGAGGCGTTGTCAGAAATCAAGCCAGACATCCTCTATGCGGTGCCGCTTGTAGTAGACAAGATTGTAAGAAAGGAAGTATTCCCACATATCCAAACCAACCGTGCACGACTGCTGATGAACATGCCTGTCATCAATAAGCGCATCAAGGAGAAAGTTCGCGAGTTTGTATTGAGAAAGTTTGGTGAACGTCCTTACGAGGTTGTTGTGGGTGGTGCTCCGCTCAACAAGGAGATAGAGAACTTCTTTATCAGCGTCGGTTTCCCTATCGCAATGGGATATGGTACCACTGAGACGGCTCCACTTATCACCTTTGCCCATCAGGACAACTATGTGGCAGGAAGCTGCGGTGTTGCCGTGAAGCACATGGAGGTAAAGGTTTTGAGCGATGACCCGGAGAACGTAGCCGGTGAACTGGTTTGCCGAGGCATCAATGTGATGAAGGGATATTACAAGAACCAGGAGGCAACAGATGCCGTAATAGATAAAGACGGATGGTTCCATACAGGCGACCTGGCAACGATGGACGCCGACGGACATTTCTTCGTAAGAGGAAGAAGCAAGAACATGCTGCTGGGACCTAACGGACAGAACATCTATCCGGAAGAGATTGAGGACAAGCTCAACTCCATGGCTATGGTCAACGAGAGCATCGTAATACAGAGCAATGACAAGCTGGTAGCTCTGGTTCATCCGGATATGGAAGAAGTTAACAACCTCGGCTTTACAGACGAAGACCTGGAGAACATCATGGAGCAGAACCGCAAGGAACTGAACTTGCAGATGCCTAGCTTCGCAAAGGTATCACGCATCAAACTTCATAATCAGGAATTTGAAAAGACAGCCAAGAAGTCTATCAAGCGTTACCTCTATCAGAACGCAATCTAGAGACAGGCCCTATCTGCTGACAGACCATCAGCAGATAAGGTCTATCATCAGCAAACTGACTTCAGTACGAGAAAAATATAAAAAAGCAAATCGTTAAATAACAAGAATATGGAGATTCCAAGCTTTAACGCACTCATCCAAAAGAGCATCGTAGACCATTGGGATATGGATGCTCTGACAGACTACAAGGGAGCAACCTTGCAGTACCATGATGTAGCACGCAAAATTGAGAAGCTACACATCATGTTTGAAAACTCTGGTGTAGTAAAGGGCGACAAGATAGCACTTTGCGGTCGAAATAGCGCTAACTGGGCTGTAGCATTCCTTGCTACCCTTACCTATGGTGCCATTGCCGTACCTATCCTGCATGAATTCATGCCAGACCAGATTCACAACATCGTAAACCACAGCGATGCCAAACTGCTCTTTGTGGGTGATGTTGTAGCTACACAGATTGATGCAACGAAGATGCCAGGTCTTGAAGGCATCATCTATATACCGGATTATTCACTTGTCGTTTCACGTACCGACAAGTTGACTTATGCGCGCGAACACCTCAACGAGATGTTCGGTATCAAGTACCCTAAGTACTTCCGCAAAAACCATGTCAACTACTATATGGAACAGAATCCGGATGAGTTGGCAATGATCAACTATACCAGCGGAACTACCGGTTTCTCCAAGGGAGTAATGGTTCCATACCGTGCACTCTGGGGCAATGCAGATTTTGCTGAGGACGTACTGGGTAAGAAGATTAAGCCGGGAGATTCTGTCATCAGTATCCTGCCGATGGCCCACATGTACGGCATGGCGTTTGAATTTATCTTTGAATTCATCAAGGGCTGCCACGTCTTCTATCTCACCCGCATCCCTAGTCCAGCCATCATCGCCGAGGCATTCGGCCGCATCAAGCCAGCCGTCATCATAGCTGTACCTCTGGTTATCGAGAAGATTATCCGCAAGAAGGTATTCCCTAAGATCCAGAACAACCGCATGCGTATGCTGCTCCACATGCCTGTGATCAGCAAGAAGGTGAAGGAGAAGATATGCGACCAGGTATCCAATGCCTTCGGTGGAAACTTCTACGAGGTGATTATCGGTGGTGCAGCCTTTAACCAGGAAGTGGAAAGTTTCCTGCATAGCGTAGGTTTCAAATATACCGTGGGATATGGCGCAACAGAATGTGCCCCTATCATCTGCTACGAGGATTACAAAAACTTCGTACCGGGCTCTTGCGGTAAGGCTGCCCTCCACATGATGGTCCGCATCGACAGTCCTGATCCTGAGAATGTACCAGGCGAAATCCTTGCCAAGGGTCCTAACGTAATGTTGGGTTACTATAAGAATGAGGAAGCTACCAAACAGACCATCGACGAGAACGGATGGTATCATACAGGCGACCTCGGAACCATGGATGGTGACGGCAACGTCTTCATCAAGGGTCGTAGCAAGAACATGCTGCTCGGCGCAAACGGTCAGAATATCTACCCTGAGGAGATTGAGGATAAGCTCAACTCTTTGGCTCTGGTAGCAGAAAGCGTTGTTGTACAGAAGGGCGACAAGCTCATCGCTCTGGTTCACCCAGACTATGATGAAGCTCAGACCCTGAACCTCGGTGCCAACGAACTGGCAGATGTCATGGAGCAGAACCGTCAGGAACTCAACACCATGATTCCTGCTTACAGCAAAGTATCAGAAATACGTATACATGAAGAAGAGTTTGAAAAGACTCCTAAGAAGAGTATCAAGCGATTCCTATATACAGCAGAATAAAAAAAGTGTGACTTCAGAACATTGAAGTCACACTTTTTTATTTTATGATTATAATAATGTATTTGATCGGATTCTAGAGAGCGTTTCCGGAGTCATTTGCAGATAGCTTGCGATATAGGTGAGCGGAGCACGCAGCACAACCTGTGGGTTCATTTCGCACAGGCGCTTATATTTATTAGGCGCCGACTCAAATCGCATCAGATCGGCATGAATCTGAGACTGAATCAAACTCTCTTCCAGTATCTTACGATAAAGCATCTGGATATTGACATTACGCATAGCAGCCGCCTCCAGCTTCTTCTTCGGTAACATATACACCAGAGTAGGTTCCAGAGCTTCCACCTGCAAGTGCGTAGGTTCTTCCTTGAAGAGACTCTCAATACACATGAAGATGCTATGATCCACACCCAGATGCTCGGTCACCTCCTTGCCATTCTTAAAGTAAAATTGGCGTACCAATCCCTTCTCGATGTACGAGATACCCATGCACTGTTCACCTTCAGGCAAGATCAGCTCGCCCTTGCCATACTTGATAGGCTCAAGGATATCTTCCACCACATCGAGCTCATCATGAGTCATCGTACTATATTTACGCGCCAGTTCGCGCGCAATATCACGCTTAGGGGTAATTACTTTAAAGTCTGCCATAATACTTAACCTCCTTTTCCATTATACTTATATTAAATCATTAGTCGAGTTTGAGCACAGCAAGGAAGGCTTTCTGTGGAACTTCCACATTACCAATCTGCTTCATGCGCTTCTTACCCTTCTTCTGCTTCTCCAGCAACTTGCGCTTACGGCTTACGTCACCACCATAACATTTGGCGGTAACATCCTTGCGCACCTGCTTAACAGTCTCACGTGCCACAATCTTGGCACCGATAGCTGCCTGGATAGCAATATCGAACTGCTGACGAGGTATCAGGTCCTTCAACTTCTCGCACATTCTGCGGCCGAAGCTCACAGAGTTATCGCGGTGAGTCAAAGTACTCAAAGCATCTACAGGCTCTCCATTCAACAGGATATCGAGCTTCACCAGGTCGGAATGACGGAATGAATCGATATGGTAGTCGAACGAAGCATATCCCTTGGAGATACTCTTCAGCTTATCATAGAAGTCGATGACGATTTCTCCCAACGGCAACATAAAGTGGAGCTCTACACGGTTTCCACTCACATATTCCTGGTTGATGAGTTCGCCTCGTTTATCCAGACAGAGTTTCATGATAGGACCAATATAATTGGTAGCCGTAATGATGGTTGCCCGGATATATGGTTCCTCAATATGGTCAATCAGCGTTGGATCTGGCAATCCGGAAGGATTGTGAACCTCTTTCTCACCGCCCTGCTTGTCGTATACCATATAAGATACGTTAGGTACGGTGGTGATGACATCCATATTAAACTCACGGTCCAGTCTCTCCTGTACGATTTCCATGTGCAGCAATCCGAGGAATCCGCAACGGAAGCCGAAGCCCAAAGCCACAGAACTCTCTGGCGAGAAAGTCAATGAAGCATCATTGAGCTGCAGTTTTTCGAGCGATGCACGCAGATTCTCATAATCGCTAGGATCGATAGGATAAACACCGGCGAAGACCATAGGTTTCACTTCCTGGAAACCCGCAATCGCCTTGTCACAAGGACGGGCGATATGGGTAATGGTATCACCCACCTTTACCTCGGTAGCATTCTTGATGCCCGAGATGATATAACCTACCTCACCGGTACCCAATTCCTGGCGAGGAATCATATCCATCTTCAATACACCGATTTCATCAGCATCATATTCCATGCCGGTATTGAAGAACTTCACCTTATCTCCTTTACGGATCACGCCATTCTCTATCTTGAAATAGGCGATGATTCCACGGAAGGAGTTAAATACAGAGTCGAAAATCAATGCCTGGAGCGGTGCCTTCTCGTCTCCTACCGGAGCAGGAACACGATTAACGACAGCTTCCAGTATATCTTCTACACCTTCACCGGTCTTACCTGAAGCACGGAGAATATCCTCATGCTTACAACCGATCAGGTCTACGATTTCATCTTCTACCTCATCAGGCATAGCTGAAGGCATATCTATCTTATTGATTACCGGGATAATCTCCAGGTCGTGCTCGATAGCCATATAGAGGTTTGAAATGGTCTGTGCCTGAACGCCCTGAGTGGCGTCAACGACCAAAAGCGCTCCCTCGCAAGCAGCGATGGAACGGGAAACTTCATAGGAGAAGTCAACATGTCCCGGAGTATCAATAAGATTCAGGATATAGGTCTGTCCATCCTTTGCCTTATATTCCATTTGGATAGCATGGCTCTTGATTGTGATTCCACGCTCTCTCTCCAAATCCATATCATCAAGCATCTGTCCTTCAGTAATCTTGATGGTCTGGGTCTTCTCCAGAAGTCGGTCTGCCAAGGTACTTTTACCATGGTCTATATGTGCAATAATGCAGAAATTTCTTATTTTATTTATATTCTCCATATAATTTTTCTCTCTTTAGAGTGCAAAGATAGTATTTTTTTTCGTATCTTTGCACAAAATATTGAAAATAATAGGGATTTTTAGATAAAATATAGAAAAATCATGAAGAAAAAGTTGATTTACATCGGTATTTTTGCTTCTTTGCTCGTTTCTTGTACAGAAAGTCTGGAAGACAAAGCGGCTCGTGAAGCCAAGGAGTATACTGAAAAGTACTGTCCTACCCCATACGTCAACGACGCCAGAACTGACAGTGCTGCGTTTGATAAAACCAAGAAGATGTATACGTACTACATCTCTCTGAGAAACAAGGCGGATAACAAGCAGGCGATTGATGCCAACAAGGGTAAACTCCATAAGATTCAGAAGGAAGCCCTGGATAACAACCCTGGTCTGAAGAAATATAAGGAAGAGCACTTCACCTTCCGTTTCGTATATCATTCGGCTAAGAACCCGAAGGAGGTGTTGCTGGATGATATCTTCAAGTATTAGAAAAGACACGGAGTACAAGTAGTAAAAAAGGCACGGATTATAATCCGTGCCTAAAACAATATTAATATCCCATTTCCTGCAAAGCTGTCGCCAACTGGTCTGGACAGCTAGTAGGCTTATTGCCACAAGTGATACCCTTCAGTCGGGCGATGACCTCCTTTGCCTTCATGCCTTTAATCAAAGCACAAACGCCCTTGGTATTGCCATCGCAGCCTCCGATGAACTGGGCATCCTGCACATTTCCATCTTCATCTATACTGATGCAGATGTATTTTGAGCAGGTGCCATGAGTCTGATAAGTTACCTTCTGCAACTTATCCTGTTTGTCTTGCTGCAACATAATGCTTATTCTGCGTCTGCAGGAATTTCTGGCTTCATGTTGGTATATACAGTCTGAACATCGTCAAACTCTTCCAACTTCTCAACCATCTTGTCGATAGTTTCGCGCTCCTCAGGAGTTACATCCTTCAAATCGTTAGGGATGTAAGTGAACTCAGCACCAGTTACCTCGAAACCCTCAGCCTCCAGATGCTTCTGAATCTCGCCGAAGCTTGTAGGAGCACCATAGATTGTGATTTCGTTGTTCTCCTCATCCTCATCAAACTCATCTTCTACGCCGTAGTCAATCAGGTCGAGAATCATCTCATCCATATCCAGACCTTCCTTCTTCTTGAATGTGAACACAGCCTTGTGGTCGAAGAGGAAAGACAGAGAACCTGTTGTACCCAAGTTTCCGCTGAACTTGTTGAAGATAGAACGAACGTCAGCAACAGTACGTGTAGTGTTGTCTGTCAGCGTATCAACGAAGACAGCCACTCCGTGAGGGCCATATCCCTCGTATGTTACTTCCTTGTAATCGCTGGTATCCTTGCCACAAGCGTTCTTGATGGCACGAGCGATGTTATCCTTAGGCATGTTCTCACGCTTACAGTTAGCGATGATAGCACGCAATGATGGGTTGTTCTCTGGTTCTGGACCGCCTGCCTTCACAGCAATAGCAATCTGCTTACCCAACTTAGTAAATGTCTTGGCCATGTGGCCCCATCTTTTCAGCTTTGTAGCTTTACGATATTCAAATGCTCTTCCCATTGGAATAAAATTTTAAATGTTTATCGTTTGTTTATAATATTATCTTAATTCTGCACTGAGCACCTTCTGCATTATCTCAATTCTGCATTGAGCTTGCTTGTAAGGTTGGCTATGAGCTTCTTCATGATAGCATCTATCTGCTTGTCATTCAGAGTCTTCTCTTCATCCTGCAGGATGAAGTTAACGGCATAACTCTTCTTGCCCTCTGGCAAATGCTCACCCTCGTAAACATCGAAGAGAACAACGCTCTTCAGAAGTTTCTTCTCTGTCTGGTGGGCAATCTGCTCAATCTGAGCGAACTCTACATTCTTGTCTACGAGCAATGCAAGGTCGCGACTCACTGAAGGATACTTGCTGATGTCAGTGTAAGTAAGGTTCACCTTCTTCACTGCCTTCATCAGGTTATCCCAGTGGATATCAGCATAGAATACATCCTGCTCGATATCGAATGCTTTCTTCAACTTCAGGCTCAGGATACCCAGTTCTACCAACACCTTACCGGCACGGGTCTCGTAACTTACGCCCTTAGAGAAGATGTTATTGTCGCTGTGCTTGATAACCACGTTGTTCTGTGGCATACCTACACGGCGAAGGATATTCTCTACCACAGCCTTCAGTTCGTAGATGCTGCTCTGCTCATCAGCATGAGCCCAACTGCCCTCTACGCGCTTACCGGTGATGAAGAGTGACATGTGAGCCTCCTGAGAGTAAGCCTTGATAGGACTCTCCTCGCTCCACTTCTCCTTATTATATATATAGGTGTTACCCACCTCGAAGAACTTCAGGTTCTGGCTCTTATGGTTGATGTTGCGAACCACGCTCTCCAAACCACCGAACAGCATCGTCTGGCGCATCACACCGAGATCAGCACTCAATGGGTTCATCACCTTCACGGTTGTCTCGTTAGGATACTTGTTGAGGTCGAAATCGGTATAGTAGCTAGCCTTGCTCATAGAGTTGTTGAGTATCTCCATGAAGCCCTCGCCTACCAGCTGCTCTGCCACGAGGTTCTGGCTGTGATAAGCCTTGTCCTCATCGCCCTGAACAGTCAGGGAGCTCTTCAACTGGGTTGGAATCTCCACATTATTATATCCGTAGATACGGAGAATATCCTCTACCACGTCGCAAGGACGCTGAACGTCTACACGATAAGCAGGAACCAGAAGGTCGATACCCTCAGCGTCTTCCTTCACAATCTTCATCTCGAGAGATGTAGCAATGTTCTTGATGGTCTCAGCACCAATCTCCTTACCGATGAGGCGATGCGCATACTCATAGTTCAGGCGAACAGGGAAATCCTGCATTGGTTCTGGATATACATCCTTGATCTGCATGGAAATCTTACCGCCAGCCAACTGCTTGCAGAGGATGGCAGCCTGCTTCAAAGCATAAATCTGTCCGTTTGGATCTACACCACGCTCAAAACGGTAGCTGGCATCTGTGCTCAAACCATGACGGCGAGCGCTCTTGCGGATCCATGTAGGATGGAAGTAAGCACTCTCCAAGACAACATCCTTGGTTGTCTCATAAGTACCAGAACCCTTACCGCCGAAGATACCGGCGATACACATAGGCTCCTCAACATTGCAGATGCTCAGGTCGTGCTCACCCAAGGTATGCTCCTCGCCATCGAGAGTAACAAACTTGGTGCCCTCTGGCTGGGTACGAACTACAATCTTATGACCGGTAACCATGTCTGCATCGAAGCAGTGCAATGGCTGGCCGTATGCCATCATGATGTAGTTGGTGATATCCACGATATTGTTGATAGGGCGCAAGCCGATGATGTTCAGCTTATCCTGCAACCACTTAGGACTTTCCTTCACCTCACAACCGGTGATGCTTACACAGGCATAACGCTTGCAAGCCTCAGTATTCTGAATTTCAACATCGATAGGAAGATCCTCGTTGTCTACCACAAACTCATCGCAAGATGGGCGATGCAAGCTTGTCTTGTAGCCATTCTGCTTCAACCAGGCATACAGGTCGCGGGCTACACCCCAATGGCCGAGCGCATCAGCACGGTTGGCTGTGATATCAATCTCGATGAGCCAGTCGCTCTCCAGGTTATAATACTCAGCAGCAGGCTGACCTACCGGAGCATCTTCTGGGAGTACGATGATGCCGTCGTGAGAGGTACCTACACCAATCTCATCCTCAGCACAGATCATACCCAAACTCTCTACACCGCGGAGTTTGCTCTTCTTGATGGTAAAACTCTGGTCGCCATCGTAAAGCACGCAGCCCAAATCAGCCACGATAACCTTCTGACCTGCAGCAACGTTAGGAGCACCACAGACAATCTGCTGAGGTTCGCCCTTACCCAAGTCAACGGTTGTAACATGGAGGTGATCACTGTTAGGATGCTCCTCGCATGTCAATACTTTACCCACATAGAGACCTTTCAGTCCGCCCTTGACAGACTGAACTTCTTCCAAAGCGTCAACTTCGAGTCCGCAAGAGGTCAACGCGTCCGCAGTCTCCTGTGGTGTCAAATCGAAATCGACGTATTCTTTAAGCCATTTGTATGAAACGTTCATTATAATGATTTTTTATTTTATTTCTATTTTGAAAAACCCGAAGAAGCATCATTCGGGCTATGCATGTTCTAAAACTCTGCAAAAATACAAAAAAAAATGCATATAAACAAATAACATTCGCCATTTTTGCACTATTTAAAATAAATACATGCAAAAATGGCGAATGCCTTGGTTTTTATTCGAAAACTTCGTCGATGCTGCCACCTCCTACTTCCTCAAAGTCATCCTGTTCGGCTGCCTTGCGGGAACAAGGATTGTAGTCTTCCGGCAAATCGAACTTGATAGCAGGACTGATACCCAGCGACGGGTCGGCATAAACCTTCTTCATGAATATCGCCCAGATAGGCAAAGCCATGGTAGCACCCTGACCCATACTCATGGAATCGAAGTGGATATCACGCTCCTCACCACCTACCCAGCAGCCACTTACGAGTTGTGGAGTAAAGCCGATAAACCAACCGTCGCTGTTGTTATTGGTAGTACCGGTCTTGGCGCCGATCTGTCCTTCCAGGTTATAACGGTAACGCAGTCTTCCTGCCGTACCATTATCCACGACGCCCATCAGCATGGTGAGCATCTTCATGGCATTATCGGCACTGATCACCTCGTTCATACGTGGCTGGAAGGTAGCAATCGTATTACCTTCATTATCCTCGATACGGCTCACAAACATTGGAGCAGTACGGATGCCGTGGTTGGCAAATACGGTATAGGCACTCACCATCTCGCTGACACTTACCTCGCATGGTCCCAGACAGAGACTCATGGATGCATGGATATCAGGACTGCTGACACCGAAGTCGCGCAACATCTGGACAAACTGCTGCGGATTGAGCTTACTCATCAGATAAGCACTCACCCAGTTGCTACTCTGTGCCAATCCCCAACTCAGCGGAACCATCTGTCCGGCACGTGAATGGTTGGCGTTACGAGGCGTCCACGGACGACCAGCCACCATATAGGTCTGCTGACGGTTAGGCGCCAGATCACAAGGCTGGAAGCCGTTAGACATCGCCAGACTGTAAAGGAATGGCTTGATGGTAGAACCCACCTGCCGGCGTCCCAGACTCACCATATCATACATGAAATGAGTATAATCCAATCCACCCACATACGCCTTCACAGCACCCGTCTTAGGATCCATGCTCATAAAACCGCTGCGAAGGAAACTCTTGTAATAACGGATAGAATCGAGCGGACTCATCAGCGTATCAATATCGCCATGATAGGTAAACACGGTCATCTCCTGCTTCTTGCGGAATGCCGCCTTGATTTCATCCTCAGAATATCCCGCAGCCTTCATCGTACGGTAACGCTCACTCTGGGTGATACTGCGGTTCAGGATATTCTTAATCTGTGCCGGTGTCAGCTTATCGCTGTATGGCGAACTTGGCTTGCGGGCTATCTCGGCACTGAAGCGAGGTTGCAGATAGCGGGCTACATGCTGATACATAGCCTCTTCCGCATACTGCTGTATACGGCTGTCGATAGTAGTAAATACTTTCAAACCATCACTGTATACATTATATGGCGAACCATCCTTCTTATAGTTTTTGTTACACCATCCATAGAGCGGGTCAGTCTCCCACTGGGTAGAATCCACCACAAACTGGGCACGGTTCCAGGATGGATAATCACTACGCTCCGGACGCTTAGCCATCATATACTGGCGAAGGAACTCACGCAGATAAGTAGCCGAACCATCCTTATGGTCGGTACGGTGGAAATTGAGCGTCAGCGGCTCAGCAGCATACTGACTATACTCGCTCCTGCTCAGATATCCTGCCTTCACCATCTGCGAAAGAACCACATTTCTGCGTTCCCGTGCTCTCTCCGGATAGCGTACCGGATTGAAGAGCGACGGATT
Organism: Segatella copri; assembly: GCA_021615735.1. Lineage (GTDB taxonomy): Bacteria > Bacteroidota > Bacteroidia > Bacteroidales > Bacteroidaceae > Prevotella > Prevotella copri_Q. Next base: position 25,021 of record JAJWFY010000047.1, read on the forward strand.
CTTGCACAGTCCGATGAGCGTTGCCGACTCACAGAGGGTCAGATTCTTCGGTTCCTTATTAAAATAGGTATTGGCCGCCGTCTTGATTCCTACAGCATTGTGCAGGAAATCGAAGTAATTGAGATAAAGAGCCAGAATCTCCTCTTTGGTATAATAGCGTTCCAGCTTCACCGCAATCACCCACTCTATCGGTTTCTGCAACAACCGTTCCATCGTACTGCCTGCCTTCTCAGAATAGAGCTGTTTGGCGAGCTGCTGCGTGATAGTACTACCACCACCCGCATTAGCCTGTCCCAGGATACCACGCTTGACGATGGCACGTCCCAGAGCACGGAAGTCGATACCTGAATGCTCATAGAATCGTTCATCCTCGGTAGCCACCAGCGCCTTTATTAAATAAGGTGACATTTTCTTATAAGGAATCACAATACGGTTCTCCTTGTTCAGGTTCCACGTACCAAGCACCTTGCCATCGGCAGAGTAAACCTGGGTGGCAAATCTGTTGATAGGATTCTGCAGATCCTCGATGTCGGGCATGTAGCCAATCATTCCAAACCAGATGGCAACAAAGGCAAGAATTACCATGAGTATTCCAGTGCCGAAAACAGCCCATAAAATATGTATAAATCGCTTTCTCATCACTATTTCTTTAAATATTTGTGCAAAATTACATAAAAGTTTTGACTTATCACACATAAATCAGATTTTTTATGTAACTTTGTGGGCGATTTTAGAACATTCAATCAAATTTCAAATGGAAAAACATAATTTTGTGACCATTGCTGACCTTTCCAAGGAGAAAATCATGTACCTCCTGGAAATGGCGCAAGAGTTCGAAAAGCACCCGAACAGGGAGTTGTTGAAGGGAAAGGTCGTAGCGACCCTTTTCTTCGAGCCATCTACTCGTACCCAACTCAGTTTCCAAACCGCTGCCAACCGTCTTGGTGCCCGTGTCATTGGTTTCTCTGATGCCAAGACATCCAGTACCACCAAGGGTGAGACCCTCAAGGATACCATCCTGATGGTAAGCAACTATGCCGATGTAATCGCCATGCGCCACTTCATCGAGGGAGCAGCCCAGTATGCCAGTGAGGTAGCACCAGTGCCTATCGTAAATGCAGGCGACGGCGCTCACATGCATCCTTCACAGTGCCTGCTCGACCTCTACTCTATCTACAAGACCCAGGGTACCCTGGAGAACTTGAACATCTATCTTGTGGGTGACCTCAAATATGGCCGCACCGTTCACTCACTTATCACAGCTATGCGCCACTTCAATCCTACTTTCCATTTCATCGCACCTAAGGAACTCGCCATGCCAGAAGAGTATAAACTCTACTGCAAGGAGCACAACATCAAATATGTTGAGCACGAGGACTTTAACGAAGATGTGATTGCAGGTGCCGACATCCTCTACATGACCCGTGTACAGAAGGAGCGTTTCAGCGACCTGATGGAGTATGAACGCGTAAAGAACGTGTATATCCTGAAGCGTGACATGCTCTGCAAGGCGAAGGAAAACATGAAGATCATGCATCCGCTGCCACGCGTGAACGAGATTGCTTACGATGTAGATGATGATCCACATGCATACTATATCCAGCAGGCTCAGAACGGCCTCTATGCACGTGAGGCTATCTTCTGCCACTGCCTCGGCATCTCGCTCGATGACGTGAAGAACGATAAAAGCATAATTGAATAATGTTGAATGTTGAATGTTGAGTTGCCTAACGGGACACAAAGGTTAATTCAACACTCAACATTCAACACTCAACATTCAACACTCAACATTCAACACTCAACATTCAACACTCAA
>JAJWFY010000048.1:0-26721 GCA_021615735.1 Segatella copri
AAAATATAAATAATTAATAATCATTTTTCGTGTCCACTTTGGGGAGCTGCTACAATTGTCTTTTGGCTTTTTTATATTCGTTTGCAAAAATACAAAATTTATGGGAAAAAATGCACAGAAATATATGTTTTTTATAGATTTGTACTAAAAAGATGTTAAAATGTTACGTAGAGTAAAGATAATGTTACATGTGGTACGAGAGAAAAACTATTGGTTACTTATTATAAAGTATATATGATAGATTAGGAGTATCTTTGCATCGGTTTTTAAGTTGTATATATTTAGAATATTTAGGTTAGTTAGGTTTATACATAATAGTTTGTAGAATAGGTTTAGAATTTCTAAAAGATTTTGATATTATGGTTTTTATATAGAATCATGATTAATTGGTTTTCGGGAATGGTGCGTAGTGATTACGCGCCATTCTATTTTAAAAGACCAGCATCCTTTTCTGTAAACTGGAACCTGGCAATCCTTCATAATATAATAAGGTGACTGACAATAAATGATAAATCTAAAAATAATTGTAACAATGAACAGAAAGAAATTGTTAATATCACTCGCTATGGCTATGCTGTCAATGGCGGGACTGGCTGCAGATAATCTGCCGGCACTCCGTGTGCAGGGTAAGAATCTGGTGGATGCCAATGGTAAGATTGTTGTCTTGCATGGCGTAATGGATACGCCAAACCGCTACTTCAACGGTAACCGTTGGGGTATGGGTGGTTATGAAGTAGGTGATGTGACTCCTTGCTTGAATTATTTCGAGAAGATGTTCACCGCTATCACCGACAAGAACCAAGGTGCTTATTGTACGGTGTTCCGTCTTCATATGGACCCATGCTGGACTAACTATAATGCGCCAGTAGGAACGGGTGAAAACAATATCCAGTATTTTAATGAGACTCGATACGAGACATTCTTGAGCAGACTTTATATCAAGCTTGTGAAGAAAGCCTTGGCTCATGGACTATATGTAATCGTTCGCCCTCCTGGCGTTTGTCCACAGAATATCAAGGTGGGAGATGAATATCAGGCATATCTTAAGAAGGTGTGGAAACGCTTCGCTTCCAATGCCACCATCCAGAAGAATGCCGGACAGGTGAGCATCGAGCTAGCCAATGAGCCTATTAATGTGTTGATGGCAGATGGCTCTCAATTAGACAAGGCTCTCCATGATTTCTTCCAACCTGTGGTAGATGAGATTCGTGCCACTGGCTTCAAGGGTATTATCTGGGTGCCAGGTTCTGGCTATCAGAGCAACTATGTGGGCTATTCCAAATATCCTATTACCGATACGGAGAACAATTTCTCTTACGCTGTGCATGTTTACTCAGGCTGGTATGGCAACATGACAGATAAGAGCTGTGATCACAATACCTTTATCAAGAACTTCCAGGCGCAGGTGCCTATGGTAACAAGCAAGCCTATCATGGTAACGGAGATAGATTGGAGTCCGGAAGATCCTGACAGGGCGAGCGAAGGCCACTGGAATGAGTGGCATCAGTGGACACAACCTAACTTGGGAAGCTGGGCAACAGCATCTACCTCGAAATGGGGATTGGCATGGAAGGCAGTTCACGACTACTTTGGCAATATCGGAATGACGATTACCCATACACAGGAATATTTCGATATTGATGAATATCTTAAATCGGGCAAGGTGATTCCAGGTTTCCAGAATGCCAAGAAACACGGATTGTTCGAAGAATGTTGCGGCTATGCCTGTATGAACTGGTATAAAGAGTGGTATTTGAAACAAAATACAACAGGAATTAAACAATTAGAAACCCAGGCAGACGTGGTTTCCACCTTATATTATAATATAGAAGGAAAAGAAGTTGAAAAGCCAACTGCAGGTGTTTATATAATAAAACAACTGTTAAGTAATGGAAAAATACGTTCTCGCAAGGTTTTTCTGAAATGATAAACTTTCTGTTACACCACGCAAAGTATGTTTCGAAAGAAATCCATACCTTTGCCGCCGTGAATAAACAGTTTTTGTGCACGCCTAAATTTTTAAAGCATAAATCAAAAATGAATAGAACATGATTGAACAAGTGTTAACAATGAAACGGACAGCAGCCTTATGCTTGGTGGGAGCTTTCTGCAGCCTGAATGCTCAGGCACAGAAGATCCAGGTCAAGGGTAATCTTGTTGACGGTACAGGTGAGCCTCTGATAGGTGCCACTGTAAAAGTGAAAGGTAATGCCAGCGTCGGTGCGGTCACCGACTTAGATGGTAATTTCAGTATCAGTGTTCCTTCAGAGAATTCTATCCTCGTATTTACATACGTAGGTATGAAGACCAAGGAAGTAAAGATTGGTAAGAAGAGAGATTTCAAACTCTCAATGGAAGACGACAATGCCATCGGCGAAGTTGTAGTCGTTGGTTATGGTCAGCAGAAGAAGGCTTCTGTCGTAGGTTCTATTGCACAGACCACAGGTGAGGTGCTGGAACGTGCTGCCGGTGTCAGCGACATTGGTGCTGCCTTAACTGGTAACCTTCCTGGTGTGGTAACTGTTCAGGGCAATGGTATGCCTGGTGAGGAGGAGCCACAGATCATCATTCGTGGTGCTAGTTCTTGGAACAACAGTGACCCTCTCGTCCTCGTCGATGGTATCGAGCGTCCGATGAGCAGCGTGGATATCTCTTCAGTGGAGAGTATCTCCGTATTGAAGGATGCTTCCGCTACAGCAGTCTATGGTGTGAAGGGTGCCAATGGTGTCATCTTGATTACCACCAAGCGTGGTAAGGAAGGCAAGGCTAAGATTGATGTAGGCTTCAACGCTACATTGAAGGCTCCTTCTAAGTTGCCTAACAAGTATGATTCATACGATGCCTTGATGTTCCGCAACAGGGCAGTGGAGCATGAGTTGGGTGTTTCTCCTGAATCTTGGTCTTACATCCGTCCTCAATCATTTATTGAGAACTATCGTAACCAGACTACGGATGAGCAGCGTGAGCGTTATGCTAACGTGGATTGGCAGGATGCCCTCTTCAAGAAGAGCGCCATGTCATATAATGCCAATGTCAATGTGAGCGGTGGTACAAGCTTCGTGAAGTATTTTGCTTCTGCCGACTTTGTACACGAGGGTGACCTCTTCCGTGAGTATGATAACGGACGTAACTATAACTCTGGCTATGGATACAATCGTATCAATGTGCGCAGTAACTTGGACTTCTCTATCACTAAAACTACTACATTAAAGGTAAATGTATCTGGTTCTAATGGTGTGCGCAAGGCTCCTTGGAGCAACATGAGCAATAGCGAGTGGCAGATTGGTCAGCAGTGGGCTGGTGCTTATAACATCGCTCCAGATGTATTCTTGCCTCAGTATAGCGATGGATCTTGGGGTTATTATCCAAATGCGTCTAACGTAAGTAACTCTGCTCAGAATCTCGCCATCGGTGGTACAGCGCAGGCTACTACTACTCGTATCAATACCGACTTTACCTTGGAGCAGAAACTCGACTTCATCACCAAGGGCTTGAACTTGCGTGGTACCGTTTCTTGGGACAACGTGTTTGTTGAGACGAGCCGTGGTATCAATGACTTGAACAATACAGCTCAGACCAAGTATGTTGATCCGGAGACTGGCAATATAACATATGGTCAGGTATATGAGTCAAACAATAAGTTCGACTGGAAACAGGGCGTTAACTGGAGTACTTCAGGTGGTTCGGTTGATAACAACCAGACTGTTCGCAATCTTTACTATCAGTTGCAGCTCAACTGGGCTCGCAAGTTCGGACAGCATGATGTTACAGCCATGGGCTTGTTCTCTCGTCAGGAGAATGCACGTGGTAGTGTGATGCCTACTTACCGTGAGGACTGGGCGTTCCGTGCTACTTATAGCTATGCTGGTCGTTACAACATCGAGTATAACGGTGCTTACAACGGATCAGAAAAGTTTAGCAAGGACAATCGCTTCGCCTTCTTCAATTCTGGAGCTATCGGTTGGACCATCACTGAGGAGAACTTCATGAAGAATCTTCGTGACAAGCACATCATTGATATGTTGAAGTTCCGTGCATCTTACGGTGAGATTGGTGATGATAACCTGGGCGATCCATTCGACTCTTCTCGTCGTTGGCTCTACATGAACCAGTGGGCATACGGAGGCAACACAGTGATGGATCTTGACCATACCAACAGTATCTACACATGGTATCGCCAGAATACATTGGGTAATAAAGATGTGAAGTGGGAGACTGTGAAGAAGACCAACTTCGGTGTCGACTATGGTTTCTTGGGTGGTTTGATTACCGGTTCGCTCGATTTCTTCTGCGACCGTCGTAACGACATTTTGATCTTTGGTGATAACCGCTCCATCCCATCTTACTTTGGTACTACAGCTCCTACTATCAATAAGGGTAAGGTTCGTACCAGTGGTTACGAGTTGGAGTTGAAGCTCAACAAGAAATTTGCCAATGGCATCCGCCTCTGGGGTAACATCAATATGACCCATGCCAAGAATAAGGTAATTTTGAAGGATGACGCTCAGCTCACTCCTAACTATCAGAAGGAGGCAGGCTACTCTATGGGTCAGTATCACTCATACATTGATCGTGGCTTTATCAACGACATCGATGACTTGATAGGTTCTCCAGCTCATGAGTCTAACGACAACCACCGCTTGGTAGGCGATTACTACATCGTAGACTTCAATGGTGATGGTGTGGTAGATAGCAAGGACTCAGCTCCAGTAGGTTATAGCTCAAGCCCTCAGAATACATACAATGCCACTATCGGTATCGAGTATAAGGGCTTCTCTGCTTTCGCTCAGTTCTATGGTGTAACCAATGTAACTCGTGACGTAACCTTGACAAGCTTTGGCAATAAGTTGGACAATGTTTATGACACTGGTACTTGGTGGGACAAGAATGAGTCTTCTCCAGAATCTATCATTCCTCGCTGGGGTGCTACCCAGTCTGATTACAGCAATGGTACTCAGTTCCTCTATGATGGTTCATACATCCGTCTGAAGAACGTAGAGATTGCTTATACTTGGACCAAGGGATGGATCAAGGCTCTCGGTATGAACTACCTCAAGGTATACTTGAATGGTAACAACCTCTGGCTTTGGACTCGTATGCCTGATGACCGTGAGGCTAACCTCGGTGGTGGCGGTTTCCTTGGAGCATATCCTACAGTACGCCGCTTCAACTTAGGTGTTAAATTCTCATTGTAATATTAAAATGAACATTCAAATGAAAAATAAGATAAAGAATTTTTTGTTGATGGGATGCGTCTCGCTGGCTCTCGGCACCTCGCTCAACTCTTGCCAGGACTATCTTGACAAGGAGGCAGATTCTACAGTCTCAGAAAATGACGCATTTGTAAACTTCCGTAACTTTCAGGGTTATGTAGAGGAGATTTACAACTGTATCCCTGATAAGGAAAAATGTAACTGGTGTCCTTCTTGGAACTGGGGTGATGATGAAATCTTCAACCCAGAGGCTGATGGCCGTATGACACACCAGGTAGACTTGGGCAACTTCCGTGCTTGGCAGACCACTGGTAACTGGCTTTACAAGGATGGCAGCAACCCTACATCTACAGATAAGTTCAACCACTCACTTTGGCCACATGCTTGGTATTGCATTCGTAAGGCTAACCAGGGCTTGGCTAATCTCGATAAGTTGGTAGCTAGCAAGGCAGAGAAAGACCTCATTGCTGGTCAGCTTTACTTCTTCCGTGCATGGTGGCACACTGAGTTGATGCAGTACTTTGGTGGTTTGCCATACATTGATACCTATTTGGATCTCAATTCAGAGCTCAATTTGCCTCGTCTCTCTTATCAGGAGTGTGCAGAGAAGGCTGCTGCTGATTATCGCAAGGCTGCCGATCTGTTGCCTATCAACTGGGACAATGAGTATGATGGTGCTGCCACACAGGGCAAGAACGACCTTCGTATCAACAAGATCATGGCACTCGGTTATCTGGGCAAGACTTATCTCTGGGCTGCCAGCCCATTGATGAAGGATGGCGCACAGGTAGGAGCTAGCAAGAATGGCAAGACATACGACTATGATGAGAAGTTTGCCAAGAAGGCAGCTGAGGTCTTCGGTGAGTTGCTCACATTGGTTGAGGGTGGCCAGACACAGTATGGGTTGGCTGAGTTCAAATATAAGGACGTCTACAATCATGAGCGTTCTGCCGATGCTAACTCTTGCTTCTCTGATATCTTCTATACCAAGAAGCAGAACTGGAAAATGCCTGGATCTATTGAGGCTATCTTCCGTGGTCCATCTGCAGACTTCAACGGCTCTAACTGGAATACCTCTAAGGTGTTTGGTCCTAAGGTTGACAAAGTGGTTGGACATGACAATGTGATTCACCAGCCTACAGCTAACTTGATAGCTGCTTACGGTATGGCTAATGGTGAGCCCGCTTACATCGTAGAGAATGGCAAGTTGGTTCCTAACATAGCAGGTGGTTTCGATCCTACTCATCCATATAAGAACCGTGACCCACGCTTCTATCACGACATCGTGTTTGATGGCTTCAAGTATCTGAATGGTACTCCTGGTCAGTGGGCTAACTTGCAGTACTGCCAGTTGTATACAGGTGGCAATATGCGTCCAGTGGCTAATGGCAGCCGTACAGGTTACTTCATTCAGAAGTTGGTGCCTCATACATGTAATGAGGTGGATCGCGACTACGATTGGGGTTCAGCATTCCACTGTTACTTGCCATATATGCGTCTGGCTGACATCTATCTGATGTATGCTGAGGCTTGTGCTGCGTTTGGTGGTGCTTCTGGCAAGGCTACTAACTTTAGCAAGACTGCTGAGGATGCCATCAATACCCTTCGTGATCGTTGTGGCGCTGGTCATGTGGCTCCAGAGTATGTAGCTGATGCACATAAGTTCATGGACGAGGTTCGCCGTGAGCGTGAGGTGGAACTTGCTTTCGAGGGCTTCCGTTTCAACGACTTGCAGCGCTGGTTGCTCCTGACCGAGGCTCCTTACAATGTAAAGTACTCTGATGAGTTTGACCGTGTGGAGGGTGCCGATTTCTACAAGAATAATGACCCAGCTGATGCTAAGGTGGATAACTTCCGCCAGGAAGCGATCTTGACTCGTCACTTCACAGCCAAGCACTATTGGTTCCCATTGCCTATCAAGGATGTTTATCTCTATCAAGAGCTTAGTCAGAATCCTGGTTGGTAAAATAACATTATATAGTAATACTAAAATAAGAATGATAGTATGAATTCAAAATTCAAATCATATAATTCAAAGTTCCTGTTGGCAGGTCTTGTGTCATTGGCTCCTATAGCTGCCGATGCCAAAACTGCTGCTGAGAACGAAACCGATACCGTTGCTGCCGACAAGGAGATGGTCAATGTGGCTTATCGCAAGGTAGCCAAGGGTGACATCTTGGGCGGCGTTTCGGTAGTCGATGTAGAGGGATTGATGAAGAAAAACTACCACACTTATAGCCTTGACAACATGCAGGGCTACGTGGGTGGTTGGAATGGCAACTCTCTCTGGGGTATGGATGCTGACAATGCAGGATACTTGGTATTGGTAGATGGTGTGCCTCGTGAGGCAACCAACGTGATGCCTAGCGAGATTGACCAGATTACATTCCTCAAGGGTGCGCAAGCTGTAGTGCTCTATGGTAGCAAGGCAGCTAAGGGTGCTGTGCTCATCACCACCAAGCGTGGCAAGAACGATGGCTTGAAGGTTGAGGTGCAGGCTAACGCTGGTCTCAATGTGGCTAAGTCATTCCCTGAGTATCTGGGCTCTGCTGAGTATATGACTCTCTACAACGAGGCTCGTGCCAATGACGGTTTGACTCCTCTCTACTCTGCTGAGGATATCTACAATCATGGCTTGGGCACCAACCCATATCGTTATCCTAATCTCGATATGTACTCTTCTGACTATCTTCGCAAGATGAATAGTCGCTACGAGGCTACTGCTGAGATTAGTGGTGGTGGTAAGCGTGCTCACTTCTATAGCAACATCAACTATTATCGCCAGGGCGACTTCCTGAAGTTTGGTGAGGCTAAGAACAATAACACTCAGCGTTTCAGTGTACGTGGTAATGTAGATGTCAACATCACAGATGACATCAAGGCTTGGGTTAACTCCAATGCCACATTCTATGATTCACATTCTGCTATTGGTGATTATTGGAATGCAGCTGCTACTTGGCGTCCTAACTTCCCACAGAATGCTAGTCCATTGATCTCTACAGACATGATAGCTCCTAATGCCAAGGCTGCTTGGGACTTGATGAGTGTGGCTAAGCTGGTGGATGGCAAGTACTTCTTGGCTGGTACACAGGCTAACTCTTCTAACATCTTCGCAGATTACCTTGCTGCTGGTAAGAGCAAGTATACTAGCCGCCAGTTCCAGTTTGATACAGGTGTTAACATCAATCTGCACAAGTTGTTGCAGGGCTTGTCTTTCGAGACTCGTTTCGCAGTAGACTATGCTACCTCTTACACCACATCTTTCAATAATAGCTATGCCATCTATATCCCAACATGGTCAAACATTGACGGCAAGGATATGATCGTAGCTTTGAAGAAGGAAGGTGAGGATAAGAAGTCTGGTGTACAGAACATCGCTAATAGTGTGGACAATCAGACCATGCTCTTCTCTGCTCAGTTCAATTACGCCAATACATTTAATAAGGTACATAACCTCTCTGCGATGTTGATTGCCTCTGGCTTCCAGCAGTCGAAGTCTGGACAGTATCATAAGAACTCAAGTGCTAATCTTGCCTTGGATGCATCTTATGATTACGCCAAGACTTATTATGCAGACTTCGGCTTGGCAGCTATCCACTCTGCACAGTTGGCTCCAGGTCATCGTGTAGGCTTCTCTCCTTCACTTTCATTGGGTTGGAGACTCAAGAACGAGAACTTCTTGAAGAACAGCAAGGTGGTAGACGATATGATGATCAGTGTATCTGGTAGCATCATCAACGAGGATATTGACTTGGCAGTAAATGACAACAGATACTATCTCTATGACACCAACTGGCAGACAGCTGATGGTTATGGATGGTATGATGGTTCTGCTGGCAAGTACACATTCTCTAAGCGTTCTGCCAACAAGGATCTCGACTTCATCAAGCGTAAGGAACTTTCTGTCAACTTCAAGACTTCCTTGTGGCAGCAGATGGTAACATTGGATGCTAGCTTCTTCGTTAACTCGATGGAGGGTTATCTGATTTCTACTCCAACGTTCTATCCTTCTCACTTTAAGCCAGGCTATCCTGATGCTTCATTCATGCCTGTGCTCAACTTTAACAATAATCGCCGCATCGGTTTCGACTTCGCAGCTAACTTCAATAAGAAGGTGGGTGATGTAGACTTGCAGCTCGGCGTAACAGGTACTTATTATAACACCAAGGCTACCAAGCGTGATGAGTTGAACGTATGGGATTACCAAAACCGTGAGGGCAAGGCTATCGATGGTATCTGGGGTTATAAGTTTGCTGGCTTCTTCCAGAGTGAGGAAGAAATCAAGAACTCTCCAGACCAGAGCCGCTTGGGTAGTGACGTGAAGCCTGGCGATATGAAGTATGTGGATGTAAACGGTGATGGCAAGATCGACTCTTACGACCAGGTGTTCCTGGGCAAGGGTGGTTGGTATGGCTCTCCATTCACATTGGGTGTAAACCTCACTGCTAAGTGGAAGAACTTCACATTCTTCGCCCTCGGTACTGGCAACTTCGGTGCTTATGGCTTGAAGAACAATTCTTACTGGTGGGTAAAGGGTGACGGCAAGTACTCAGCTGTGGTTCGCAATCGCTGGACTAAGGCAACCAAGGAGACTGCTACTTATCCACGTCTTACCACACTCTCAGGTAGCAACAACTATCAGACATCAGACTTCTGGATGTACAGCACAGACGCTTTCCGCTTGGCTAAGGTACAGATTACATACGACCTGCCTAGCACGCTCTTCCAGAAGACTTGGGTTAAGGGCTTGTCTGCTTTTGTAAGCGGTGCCAACTTGCTCACTATCTCTAAGAACCGTGAGTTATTGGAGATGAACATAGGTAGTGCTCCTCAGACACGCTATTATAATATAGGTGTGAAGGCTACATTCTAATCATTATTAAATGTATACAGAAATGAAAATTAATAAGTTATTTATATTAGCTGCATTGTCACTCTCGTTGGTGTCTTGCTCAGATCTCTTTGAGCCTGCACAGGAAAACAACCGTAGCTTGGACGAGATTTACGAAGAGCCTACTTATGCTCAGGGACTTCTCGGCTATGCTTATGCCATGCTTCCTTATAATACCAAAAGTGTAACTGATGTGGCAACCGATGATGCTGTAAGCAATGATTTGTCTAACAGCTACCTGAAAATGGCTACTGGTTCTTGGGCTGCCTATGATGACCCTATGAGCAAGTGGGCTAGCTGTCGTGCTAGCATCCAGTACTTGAACATCTTCCTTCAGGAAGTGGACAAGGTAGACTGGGCTAAGGACAAGGGTGCGCAGCAGATGTTCTGTGAGAGCCGTAAGGGTGAGGCTTATGCCTTGAGAGCTCTCAATATGTATTATCTCTTGATGAACCATGGTGGTTGGACTGAGGATGGTCAGCTCCTGGGTGTGCCAAACTTGACAAAGCCAGAGGATACTTCTTCTGATTTCAATCAGCCACGTGCCACATTCCAAGCTTGCTTGGATCAAATTTATAGCGACTTGGACCAGGCTGAGCAGTTGCTGCCTTTGGACTACAATGATTTGACTAAGTCAGATCCTGTGCCAGAAAAATACACTGCTATGGGTGTGAACAACTATCAGGACTATAACCGTGTATTGGGTTCTCTGATGCGTGGTCGTGTGAGCGGTCGTATCGCCAAGGCTATCCGTGCACAGGTTTCTCTCCTTGCTGCCAGCCCTGCTTTTAATAAGGGTACCAATGTGGATTATAAGCGTGCTGCTGATGATGCAGCCAGCTTGCTCGATTTGATAGGTGGCGTAAGCGGCTTGTCTGAAACAGGTAATTCTTGGTATGCTCAGACTAATGAGATTAATAATTTGCAGTCTGGTGAATGTCCTAAGGAAATCATCTGGCGTGGTAATAAGACTAATGGTGCAGATGATTGGGACCTCGGTTTGAACCAGGAGGCTGATAACTTCCCTCCATCTCTCTATGGTAAGGGACGTATCAATCCTACCCAGAACTTGGTGGATGCTTTCCCTGCTGCCAATGGTTATCCTATCACAGATGAGCGCAGTAAGTATGATGACTTGGATCCTTACAGCAATCGTGATCCACGCTTGGATCTCTACATTATCTATAATGGCTGCAAGTATAAGGGTGCAACCATCAATACCGACATCACCACTGCCAACAATGACAATGGACTGAATAAGATTGGTAACTCTACGCGTACTGGTTACTATATGAAGAAGCTTCTTCGTGAGGATTGTAATCCTAATCCAAATGCCAAGAACGCACAGTATCACTATCCTGTGTATATCCGCTATACCGAGATCTTCTTGGATTATGCTGAGGCTGCCAATGAGGCTTGGGGACCTAAGGGCAATGGCACACATGCTTATTCTGCATACGATGTAATCAAGGCTATCCGTCATCGTGCAGGCATCACAGATGATTCTTATCTTGATGAGTGCGCTAACGACCAGGTTAAAATGCGTGAGTTGATTCGCAATGAGCGTCGTATTGAGCTCTGCTTCGAGAACAAGCGCTTCAATGACCTCCGCCGCTGGAAGGCTCCTATCAATGAGGCTGTTCATGGCGTGGAGATTTCTACAGAGGCTGGTATTCCACAGTTCAAGGATATCACAGTAGAGGAAAGAAAATACGACGACTATATGTATTACGGTCCTGTGCCACAGACTGAAATCCTCAAGTGGGATCAGCTGAAGCAGAATGCAGGATGGAAATTACAAACGACTAACATTTTATAATGATGAAAACTATGAAGATGAATAAATATTTCTCAATGGCTGCACTCGGAGCCTTGGCTCTGACTTTCGGCTCTTGTGAGAACGGCACGCCTGAGTTTGACGACTACGAGGGTGGCACATCAGTCTACTTCGCCCACCAAAACGTGGAGCGTATATTGGTGTTGGGCAATGACGAGACTCGTGACAATACCAAGGACAACGAGCATATTATCAACATCGTGTCTACCATGGGTGGTGCTTACAATGGTAAGGACATCACACTGGATGTGGCTGTAGATAATTCGCTTTGTGACAACCTCTATTTCTCTGATGGCGTATCTCCTGTAAAGCCTATGCCTGCAGAGTATTACACCTTGGCAGGTAACACCATCTCTTATGGTGGCAACTTGCAGGGAAGATTACAGGTGAAGCTCAACGATGCTTTCTTCGCTGATCCTGCCTCTGTAAAGAATACTTATGTCATCCCTCTGATCATCAAAGATCAGAAGGGTGCTGGCAAGATCTTGACGGGTACTCCTTTCCAGGAGGGTGAAACTCCTGCGCTGACCAATAGCGATGCGTGGAAGATATTGCCTCAGAACTATGTGCTCTATTGTGTGAAATACATGAACCCTTGGGCTGGATTCTATCTGCGCCGTGGTACAGATAAGATTACAGAGAATGGTCAGACCATAGAGGAGAAGCGTGCGGGTGCAACTATTGAGAAGGACGAGGTTTGCCAGATTACTACCAAGAGCCTTACAGAGGCTATCTATCCTCTCACAGTCAAGAGAGTTGTGGGCAAGGATGCTGAGGGTAAGGATATCCTCAAGTCTTATACTTGCAACTTGAAGCTTACCTTTGCTAACGATGGTACTTGCACTGTTTCTTCCGAGACTGAGGGCGTAACTGCTACAGGTACAGGTAAGTTTGTGGAGAAGGGCGCTAAGCTGGCTTGGGGCAACAAGGATCGTGACATCCTGACTCTCCAGTATACCGTAGACTTCGGTGCTGTCAAGGTAGAGACAACCGACCAGTTTGTAGCTCAAACTCGTGGTAATACCAATGGCGTGGTAACTTTCGATACTCAGTATATCGTAAAGTAAGCTGCGGTAATTATCAATTAAGTATCATCTAATAATAGGTAGATTATTATGAAATTGAAAAATATTAATTTTGGTTTAGGCTTGGTAGCTCTCTTGGCTTTGTCATCATGTGCTGATGACAAGTTCTCGGAGTACAGAACTGATATGACCAAGAACTTGAAGGAATATCAGTATCTTAACAACTACGAGCCTTTGAAGAAATATGTCGAAGACATGAAGGCTTCTGGCAAGTGCAATCCCGACTTTAAGTTGGGTATTGCACTGGCTGCGCCCGACTTCAACAAACAGGAGCTTGTATATTGCTTGGCTGGTAGCAACTTCGAGGAGATGACAGCAGGCAACGCCATGAAGTATGCTTCTTGTGTAAAAAATGATGGAACCTTTGACTTTAATACTGTTAAGGATTTCGTTACAAATGCACAGGATGCAGGTTTGACCATCTATGGTCATACGCTTGCTTGGCATTCTCAGCAGAACAAGAAGTATCTTAGTAAACTTATTGCAGATAAGGAAATTCAGGTAGACCCTAGTCAGAAAGTTGATAAGGTAGATGCTTATACCGACTTTTCTAAAATGAATAGTTTCCCTTTTTATGTAATGGACTATACTCCTGAAATCAAAGATGGAATTTTGATTAGCAAATATCCTGGAAAATGGTATCAGTATTTTGTAGTTGACAATTATCCTGTAGATGTTGATGCCAAGAGAGAATATAAGGTAACAGCTATGATCAAGGCTTCAGAAGATGGACAGATTGATGTGCAGACGGGTAACTGGGGAGCAACAACATCCCAGAAAATGTCTGTTTCTACACAGTGGAAAGAGCAATCTGTAACATTTAGTGGATTAACAACAGAAAAAGCTTTTGTCGTTTTCCAACCAGGAGATTTTGCAGGAGACATTTCTTGTAAGTGGGTAAAAGTTACTCATTCTGAGGCTCCGGTAATGGAAATCGAGACCGAGGTTCATAAGGAAACTTATACTGATGGTGATTTCCCATTCTATGCTATGGGTTGTACACCTCCTGTTATTAATGGAGCTATCCACTTTGTTCCTACAGGCGATTGGTCTCAATTCTTTGTTATGCCAGGTGACGATAATGAATTAGATGAAGGTGACTATGTTGTTTATTTAGACCTTACTTCTGATAAGGATGCAAGTGGTGTAGATCTCACCATGCAAAATGGTTGGGGTGGCACAGCTCAAGCTATTACAGCCAAAGTGCCTGTCGCTGCAGGTCGTCATTCGGTAAAAGTCGAAATGCCTAAAGTAGAAGGTGGTAAGTATGACATCATTCTTAAGCCTCAGACAGCTGATGCTACTTTGGATGTTCATTCTGTTAGAGTTTGCAAGATTACTAAGTCTAATTCTATTCCTCTTACGGACGAAGAGAAGAAATCTATTCTTACTGATGCAATGGGCAAGTGGATTGATGGTATGATGGAGGCTACTAATGGTTATGTTACATCTTGGGATGTTGTGAACGAGGCCCTTTCTGGTGACGATAAAGATGGTGATGGCAAGTACGACTTGCAGCATGCTGCTACAGCTTCTGCTGACGACAAGAAGAACTGCTTCTACTGGCAGGATTATCTCGGCGACCTCGAATATGTTCGCTTAGCCGTGGCTGATGCTCGCAAGAGTTTTGCCGCCCATAATGGTGACCCTGAGAAATTGAAACTCTTCATCAATGATTATAACCTGGAGAGCGATTGGGACGACAATGGCAAGTTGAAGAGTTTGATTCAGTGGATTCATGATTGGGAAGCTGATGGCGTGACCAAGATTGATGGTATCGCATCTCAGATGCATATCTCTTGCTATGCTGATCCTAACACTCAGAAAAGTAAGAAAGATCATATCGTCAAGATGTTGGAGTTGATGGCTAAAAGTGGCAAGCTTTGCAAGATTTCTGAACTTGACATGGGTTATGTTGATGCCGCTGGCAAAGACGTAACTTATGATCAGATGACTGAGGAACAACACAAGGAAATGCGTGACCTCTACACCTTCGTTCTCCAGAAGTACTTCGAGATTATTCCTGCTGCTCAGCAGTATGGTATCACTCAGTGGTGTGCTACAGATGCTCCTAAGGATTCAGGTTGGCGTCCTGGTTTGCCAGTAGGCCTCTGGGATCTCAACTATCTTCGCAAGCATACCTATGCAGGTTTCGCTGTAGGTCTTGGTGCTCCAGAATATTGGAAGGAAGCCAAGTAAATACTCTAAAAGACATTAGTTTTAGGTTTATCATACAAAGATTAACCGAAAAAAGATGTTAGTCGTTAAGGTTGGCTGTGTTGTGATGACACGGTCAACCTTTTTGCTTTGTAACATTTGTCTTGCAATATGTTAAATGTGAGTCAGTAAATAAAAAATAATTCTGATTTTTGAGGTTGTATCACTTCTTTTTTGTATCTTTGCGCTTAAATATCACTATACTGATATATAATGGCTATTTTATGGCTTAATGTTCACTTAAATGATAGTTAAGTATATGAAAGATTTGTATGAATATTCTACTCCGGAACTGGTGAGATTGCTGGGAAATCGCTTTAGGGAATACAGAATGCGATGCAATTTGACACAGAAGGAAGTGGCAGAACTGACAGGCATTGGTATGACTACTATCCACAAGTTTGAGAATGGATGTGCTAGAAACATATCACTTTCTACATTGATTCTCTTGCTCAAGGTGGTGGGACAGATCAATGCGCTTGATAACTTAATGCCCGAATTGCCACCATCCCCTTACTTGATGACCAAGGGAGATAAAAAGGTACAAAGAATTAGACACTGATAATAGCGAATGATTTATGGTTAAGACTTTAAAAGTAATCTTGTGGGATGAGGAAGTTGGTAGGTTGTCGTGGGACGACAAAAGGCAAATGTCCTACTTTACTTATAATCCAACTTTTGTGCATAGGGGTATTGATATATCTCCTCTATGGGCATCCATACGCAACAATAGAGGACTTATGCCTATTTGGGGAGAGGAACAGAGAATTTATCAAAAACTTCCTGCTTTCCTGGCTGACTCATTGCCTGATTCTTGGGGCAATCAGTTGTTTGATCTTTGGAGACAGCAGAATCATCTCTCCAATACGGAAATTTCTCCTCTTGATAAGTTGTCATTTATCGGTAGAAGAGGAATGGGTGCTTTGGAGTTTGTCCCAGAGTATGAGAGGAGTAAGAAATCAGAGAGGATTGATGTCAATTCCTTGGTTGCACTTGCTGAACGCATATTTACTGAACGAGAGGAGGCTCAGATTTTACCAGAGGAATCTCTTACCATGCAGTCGCTCTTGACTGTGGGAACTTCTGCTGGTGGCAGGCAGCCTAAGGCTGTTATTGCTATCAATTCGGCTGATGGTGAGATAAGAAGTGGACAAATCTCGGATCTTGATGGATATGATTACTACTTGTTGAAGTTTGGAAATGCTGATTTCAACTCTGCCGAACTAGAAATGACATACTACGATCTTGCCATCAAGGCTGGCATCAATATGATGCATTCTGAACTCTTGACGGTTGATGGCAGCAAGCACTTCATGACGCAGAGATTTGATAGAAAAGATGGGAAGAAGCTTCATACTCAAACTTTGGCGGCTATGTATCCTGAGGCAAATAGTTATGAGCAACTTATTTCTGTTTGCAGGTCGCTCCATTTGCCAGAGGCTGATTGTGAAGAGGTTTATAGAAGAATGATATTCAACGTGCTGGCAAACAATACTGATGATCACAACAAAAACTTCTCCTTCATGATGGATAGGATGGGTAATTGGCGGTTATCACCTGCTTATGATCTTACCTATATCCTCAATATGGGTGGAGTGCAGCCCAATCAAGACCACTGTATGTTTATCAGGTCCAAACTGCGTAATATTTCAAAAGAGGATGTCTTGCAATTTGCATTCGATAATGGTATTCGAAAGCCAGAGAGTATTATTGGTGATGTAAAGAATGCTTTGTTGCAATTTAGGACTGTGGCTGTAAAATATGCAGTGGATGAAAAATGGATAGGCAGAGTGGAGGCTACCATCCTTTCTCATCTGAAAGAATGGGGTGAGTATGAAGATGATAAACCGACGTTATCTGTAGAGATTAATGGTCATCAAGTGACTGATGTACATATAGAGCAAGCCTACAAGGGCAACTTTCATTTATGTGCAAAGATAGATGGAAGGGAAAAGAAGTTTGTGATAAGCAAAAACAAGAATGAGTTTTCCCTTATAGAGAGTCTCGGAATCGCTAATCTTACAGAGAAACAACTGTTGACTATGGTTGAAAAATTCCTATGTAAGTAAAGAAATATAAAGGTCGGTTGTGTCGTGAAGACACGACCGACCTTTTTGCATTTTTTTAATGATGATAATATTCTCTTTCTCCTATGTGTCATTCTTGAAAGAGATTGTCTAGTGTGACTTCGCTGTTTACTATACTTTCCTTAAAATGGCACGAAAACGCACTTTTTCTCACTTTTTTTTCGAGAAAAAGTGCGTTTTCGTGCCAAAATCTTTAATTTGGCTTCCCAGAGAAGGACGTGATGTATTAGGCCATCCTACAAGCGGAATCTTTATTCACAAGGGTAGAAAAATTGTGATGAAGTAGTTAGGTTTTGTGATAAAATAAAAATAGTTTTGTTGTTTAGATGTCCTTTCACCTTTCATCTATCTTCTTGCATTTCAGATAGATGAAAGGTGAAAGGACTTTTTTGTTTCTTATAGGTGCTCTAGCCAATTCTCGGGAGTGATGATTGTTTTATCCTTCACATCGTATGTGTTTAGGAAGGAAGCAGGAAACTGAGTATTTGCTCTCTTTGGATTCCATTTCATTTCGAAGAGAGTAAACTGTCCGTCGCTTTCCTCGATGTAGTCTATCTCTTGCTGTTGGTTGGTTCGCCAGAAATAGCTGTTTACATATCTTCCTTCATACTGGTTAGCTTTTATTCTTTCGCTGATAACGAAGTTCTCCCACAAGGCACCAACATCTTGTCGAAGGGCCAAAGGCGCAAAGTTTTGCAATATGGCATTTCGGATACCATTGTCGTAAAAGTAAAACTTCTTGGCTCGTTTCAGTTCTGTGCGCAGGTTTCTGCTAAAACCATTTAGCTTGAAGATGATATAGCATTTTTCTAGCAAGTCTACATATTTTTCCACGGTTTTGCTGTCCGTACCTACTGTCTGTGCCAGCTCATTGTATGAAACTTCGCTAGTAACTTGCAGTGCTAAAGCAGTGAGTAGCTTGCTAAGCAATGCAGGTCGGCGTATACTCTCTAAGGTGAGCAAGTCCTTATAGAGATAACTATTGGACAGATTGTACAAGATGTCTTTTGCATCTTTTGTATGATTGATGACATCTGGGTATGAGCCATAGATGAGGCGATTCTCTAGTGTTTGCTTTACTGTAAGTAAGCCTTGAGATTCGAGTAATTCACCAGTGGACAATGGAAAGAGATGATACTCAAACTTTCTGCCGGTCAGTGGCTCATTGAGCTTGTTTTGTAATTCAAATGAGGAAGAGCCTGTTACCAGTAATTGTACTTCAGGGAAGTTGTCGGTAATCAATTTTAGGGTTAGCCCTATGTTTTCTACTCTTTGTGCCTCGTCTATCATGACAATCTTGTGTTTGCCAATGAGCAATTTTAGTTCTTGGCTATTCACCTGGGATAGCATTTCTTTTACTTCTGGCTCATCACAGTTTAATTGCAATATAGGTTCCGTACGTTTTTCAAGTATCATTTTGAAAAGCGTACTTTTTCCTACTTGTCTGGCACCTATTATAATAATAGCTTTACCACCAAACATTCTGGCCTCTATCGTTTCTTGTAGTTTCCTTCTTATCATTTTATTCTTATGTTTAAATTTTTTGCAAAGATTATGCAAATGAGCGCAATGAAAGCTCGCTTTCAAATTGCCGAGTGCAGCTAATCTTCTGCAAAGATTATGCAAATGAGCGCAATGAAAGCTCGCTTTCAAATTGCCGAGTGCAGCTAATCTTCTGCAAAGGTAATGAAAATATTCGCTAATCCAAAAAATAACACTGTTTTTTTGGATTATAATCCGAAAATTCGTACTGATTTTTTGGATTAGGGACATTTTTGAGCTATTTTTGCCTTGTTAATAGGGTGCCATGTAACTTTAGTTTATACCCAATGTTATGGGTTGTGAAAATTCTTAATCTAGTATCTGTTGCTTGTAGCCCTAGGAGTTGATGATTGTTGTTCCAGAAGCTAATGCCTTTAACTCCTGTTCCTAATGATTGCAAGTCCTAGAATCGCATATCTTTTGGCGACCGCCAAAAGAACTACGGAAGGCATTCTTCTCACTATTACTTACGTCACTTGTAGGCATCAAGCCCTACGCTTGTAATCATTCAGTACTGGGAGGGCAGGTAACAAACCTGCCCTCCCAGTGCATTTTGATACGTTTGATAAAGTATTTGATATATGGCGCAAAGCCTATGTCGGATTATTCTTGTAATTTTGCAACGAATAAACAATTTAATCATATACGAATGAAAAAGAAAAATATCCAGACCCCCGTTTTATCAATGGCCATTGCTGCATGTATGATATCTCACCAGCAAAATGCGTGGGGCAGAGAAAAACCGTCCCTGCAAAATGATTCCGTGCCTTATGTAACCATGCCGGACGTTTCCCCTAAACTCACCACAGGAGATGGAAATCCCCTGCTGGATTTTATGTTTACAGCGGATCCAACTGCAGTAGAATATAATGGCAGAATTTATGTGTACGCAACAAACGATCAGCAACAATATGATTCAATAGGCGGTTACGGAAAAAACTCCTACGAATACATCAAATCTCTGGTGATGATGTCTTCCGATGACATGACAAACTGGACCTATCACGGAATTATTAAAACAGACAGCATCGCCCCATGGATACAAACATCATGGGCACCGTCGATCGCAAAACGTGAGGAAGCGGACGGCAAGACTCACTTCTACCTCTATTTCTCCAATAGCGGGGGTGGAACCGCAGTGCTGACATCCACATCCCCCATAGGACCGTGGTCAAGCCCGCTGAATCATAGTTTGGTAGACACAAACATTCCCGGCATAGCAGGAGAATGCAAAGCCGCTTTCGATCCGGGTGTAGTCATCGATGACAAAGGAAATGGTTGGCTGACAGTAGGCGGAGGATGTGCTCGCATTATGCGTTTGGGAAAAGACATGATTAGTGTGGATGGCCCGATAAAGCCCATCAGGGCTCCCCATCATTTCGAAGCTAACGAATTAAACTACATCAACGGCACATACGTTTATACTTATAACATAGATTGGCAAGATTTTAGCGACTGGCCTCTCCCGACAGAGAAACCAACCACCTGTTGCATGAGTTACATGACTAGCAAAACTCCGCTGGTAACCAAAAGTTGGAAATACCAGCACAACTATATGAAAAACCCTGGAGATTATGGATTTGACTACAGCAACAATCATACACATCTACACAAATTCCGCGGGAAATGGTATGTATTCTATCACACAATGAGTTTGCAACATAGTTTCAATACAACAGCTGGTTTTCGTAATGTTTGTGTCGATGAAATACAAGTTGACGAGAATACTGTGAATATCCACATGGGTAATCAGACTCTGAAAGGCGTAAAACAGATACAGCCTATGAATCCGTTCATCATCCAGCAGGCCGAAACCACAGCAGCCACACAAGGTGTCAAGTTCACAAATGGAAAAAGCATCGGGGACATGTATGCCGTTACCGTTCCCAACAAGACTGGCATCATTGCTGTCAGAGGTGTGGAATTCAACAAAGTACCTTCCAGTCTGGAAATTAAGGCATCCGGAAACGGAATCATAGAAGTCCGCCGGGATAGGCCGGACGGAGAAGTCATTGCTTCAATCAAAGTCGGTACCCCGCAAATGAAACTCATAGAATCCCAACTTCAAAAGAATATGACAGGCACAATGGACCTCTGTTTTGTCCTGAAAGGAAACAATATCACATTCGACGAATGGAAGTTCAAATGATAACTTCCTGATGACAAGGAGGGTGCATTGCCCATTATGATGCACTCTCCTTAACTTCCTGTACGTATCCCGCACTGAGGAGACTATGCATGGAAGCTGTGCTATCGTTGGATTCTCTTGTTTGTTTTTGCAACACTAAGATAAGTGAATTCTTCGACATGGCAAAATCCTGGGCCGCTCGGCTCTGCCGCTTGACTTGTTCAAGAACTTTTTGCTGCTCAGGTGTTTAAAAAGTTTCTGAATAAGTTGTGTGTTTATACAATTACAGACCAAGATGTATGCGGAGGTCCCCCTGTGGATTATGCCTTCAGTTCTCATCAATGGATCCGCAAGACTTGCGGCAAGGATATCCGCTTTTTCTGGGACGACAGCGCCTGGATCGTGCAGAACGCCATAGGAAGCCAGAATTGGAACGAATACGCAACTCATATACAAAATCACGGGAATCTAGGGAAAATATATCCGAAAAACAAATACGGAGTGGAAGGCGACACTCCTTCTTTCCTACATGTAACCCCAAATGGATTAAACGATCCGACCGTATGTAGCCAGGCAGGTTGGGGTGGCTATTTCCGATGGGGACTGTCACCAGACAGTCTGACAACATGCTACACAAATGCAGATCCGGCAGTCAGATGCATATCGGAGAAATATGAGAAATACTTCTATCCCGCAATATTCGCCAACTTCATGGCACGTATGGATTGGGCTGCATACGGCAAAGGAAACCGTAACCCGATAGTCATCGTAAATGGTGAAAAGGGATTGAACCCGATTATAATTGAACCAGAAACAGAAGAGGAACTCCAATTAAACGCTTCAAAATCTGTGGATCCGGATAAAGATAAACTGACATTCCACTGGTGGATATTGCCGGAAGCGGGTACTTACACCTCAACGGTAAGTATCAGAGAGGCAGACAAAGCTAATGCCATTCTACGTATCCCCCAGGATGCGGCTGGAAAAGAACTGCATATAATCTGTGAAGTGACAGACAATGGGACTCCGGCACTGACCAGTTACAGAAGGGTCATCATCCGCCCAAAACTTGGCGAGACATTCAACCTTTCTGGGCAGCGATAAACATAACTATAAAGGCAATGTTATCAGAAAAAGATAATTCAGTAATTGATATTTAACATATAACAAATTCCCAGAGAAGGACGTGATGTATTAGGCTCATCTGTATATTTTTCCTCTGTTTTGACTAAACATTTGGGGAATCTGGAATATTTTGGGTAAAAACATTTGGGGAATCTGGAACATTTGTTTATTTGACTTTTCCTGATTTCCTCTTCAAATAGGTTTGATGGTGTATCATTTTCGTTATAATGTTGGCTATCAAACCTATTTGGTACTTCTCACAAAGTATTTGTTATACCACGCAAAGTCTTTTTCTGCCTTTTCTGTTACCTTTGCCATCAGATTTGAGAAACTTCTCAATTTTATAACTGGATTTATTAACTTAATAACAAATTGTAAAGCTTATGAAAAAGTTATTTACTTTGATTGTAGCAGCTTTCATGGCTGTAAGTGTGAATGCTCAGACAGCGCAGAACTTATTTTTTGGTGGTGCGGGTACAAATGCGACTATCAAAACTCATGATGGTTCTAGTCTCCCTGAACTTTTCACATGTACCCAAAAGTATGGTGCCATTAATTTGCTCGGCGGAAAAAAATCTATTTCTGGGGATGAATACAAGGGATTGAAGGTTGTCTTTTCCGATTTCCAGGCTGTTGGTAAAGAAGGTGTGAATATCATTGTTGGTGTGAAAGCGGCTGATTATTCTACTTCATACAAGTGTGACCCCGTTCAGTATGCAGGTCTTTCAGGTGATGGTGAGATGGTAGTTACATTTAATGAAACTTTTAAGGGAAAGAATATAGATTTACTCGATCTTCAGGGATTAGCCCCAGGAGTTGAGGTTAGTCTGAAGAAGGTTTATCTTATCAAGAACGATGACTCTCTAGAAGAAGTGCCCTTTAGTATTTCCTTTGGATGGAATAAGTCTGTCGTAGGTAAGGCTGCTTATGCTGATCCTATTATCGTATTTCCGGGTCAGTATAGTTTGATTACTGTTTCTACAGATGAAAACGGAACTTTGGCTACTTTTGACGTTAATTCTGGTGAAAAACAGGAGTATATTGTAGAGTTTGAAGAACCTACAACTGCTGGTCTTAATCTCGGTTGTAATACTGATGTAAAGGATGAAACTGTTACATGGGACGCTAAGATAGCTCTTTATTTCCCAGTAGAGCCTGGATCCAGCAAAGCTTCTTGCGTGATTTCTAAGGATAATGTCTTGGCTAAAACAGATAAGGCAACCAAAGTTATCAGTGTGTTCCTGCAGAATACAGACTCTAATGCCCAAACTGTAAAAATCAAAAGTATCAAGCGTGTAACTACTACAGCTACCGGCATTTCTAAGGTAGAGAATCTTGAGGTAGCTAAGGATGGCAAGTGCTTCAACCTCGCTGGTCAGCAGGTAGGTAAGGGTTACAAGGGCATTGTAATCAAGAATGGTAAAAAGATGGTTATCAAGTAATAGATGAGACGTTTTACAATGCTCGCATCTCTCCTCATGGTTCTGTGCCTACAGATGGCGGCACAGACCTGGGAAGATGTAAAAGTGGGGACTTCTACTCGCAAGACCCTCACTTATGTACCAAAGAATAAAGAATGTAGAGAAATCACCAGCTTTGGTGATTTCTCTTCATGGTATGAATCAGGACCCTGGGTTTCAGCAGAATCAGACGCAATGGAATGCGCTGGCTGATACCGAGGGTTTTATTGTTACTTATCCGCTGGGTGATAACAGAATGTGGGATACCAGCGGTATGGGTGATGTGAAGTTTGTGGAGGCTGTCATGAAGGATATGGAGCTGAAGCACAATGTGGATAAGAACCGCATCTATCTCTCGGGGTTCTCTATGGGTAGCTGGCTGGGTTATCATTGTCTGGAAACGCTTGGCGATAAGATTGCTGCCTTCGGACCTGTGAGCGGTGTGGATATCGGTAAGCAGCCTAGAGCTAACCGCATGGTGCCTATCATGCATATTCACGGAACCGCTGATGATGTGTTCAAATATAAGGGCGATCCTTATCACAAGGCTGGCGGTTATCCTAGCATTGAGGAATATGTAAAGAAGTGGGCTGCCTACGAAGGTTGCGATGTAAGTAATCCGCAGGTAATCCGTCCTTATCCTGCCGGCAGAAATACTGCAAATGATACACGTACTATATATAATAATGTGAACGATGATGTAGAAGTGACCCTTATCTCCATTGACGGTAAGGGACATTGGCATTCTAATGATCCTAACGGGGTAAATTCTACCCAGGAACTGTGGAACTTCTTCAAGCGTCATCAGTTGAACCAGCATCCGGTACCTGTGGAAAACCGCAACTATTTCATCCGTTACGAGAGTACTGTGGGCGAGAACCTCTGGGACCGTCAGGCTGTCTACACCTTGCCAAAGGCTTTGGAGAAGGGTGCCAAGTATACGCTGACCATGAAGATGAGAACTTCAGCAGATTGCGCTGAGCTGGGATTCTGGCCTATCTGGAATGCAAGTGACCACAAGAACCAGTGGGGTGGAAGTGATGATGTGCAGTATGAGGCAGCCTATCATGTAGAGGCTGGCGACTGGAAAACGCTGACCTGGGATTTCACAGCCAACTTCACCTTGGATACCTTCCAGTTTGTATTTGGCAAATACGGTGGTACACTCGATATTGACGACATGGTGTTGGTGAAGGAAGGAACATCAGAGAATCTGATAGCCAACGCTGATTTCTCAGCCCGCAATATTCAGGGCTGGAGCACCAACTGGAATGGTCCAAGCTATTTTCTTGACAACGAAGCCTATGCATCAACAGGCATCGAGAAGCCAGCTGTGGCAACCATGTTGAAATCAGCGGATAAGGCATACTACACTCTTCAAGGTGTGAAGGTTATTCGTCCTACCAAGGGTATCTATATCCATGGTGGTAAGAAAATCGTGATTAAATATTAAACAAATGGTATAAAAAATCCCAGAATCGCTCTTCCAAGCAGTTCTGGGATTTATTATGGTGATATTTGTCATCAATATCTCCGCTATTATATTTTTTATGTATTGCTCAGATTCTTAATGATTTCCAAAGGTAGCTGGGTAGCTTTGGAAACCTGTTCGGCAGAAAGTCCCATTGCCAGCAATCGTTGTGCTGTTTCTGTGTTGGCCTCATGCTTGCCTTCAGCTCTGCCTTTCTCCATGCCTTTTTCCATACCTTTCTCCATACCTTTCTCCATGCCTTTCGCCATACCTTTTTCCATACCTTCCTTCATGCCCTTTTCCCTGCCTATTTCTATACCCTCCGCAAGACCTTCTTGTTTGCCTTCACGCTTAGCGGTGTCTACGGAATTCTTGATGTCACGATATGCCATCTTGCTGGTCTCGTACTCCCTCATTTCCTGCGGGGTAAACTTGGCAATCTCGGCTTCCTCGAAGAGGCGGTCGAAAACCTTGTCGCACAGCTCTTTAGGGCGCTGGGTAAGTTTATAGAGGTTCTTCAGTGCATAGAGCCACTTCTCGTAGAGCGTATCCAGTTGTTCCAGGGATTTGTTGAACTTGGAAATCTCTACATAGATATATTCGAGCTTGTCGTAAAATACTTTGTGGGTAGCTGTGTCGCACAACTGCACATGATGGCGGATTTTCTCCTTGTCGAATGCATCCTCGTTCATGCTGAAGTTGAGCAGGGCAACGGTATAGACATGATTGAGTTTGAAATCCCATTCATTCCCCTTTGGTGCCTGTTCACGGATAGGGAAGGTTGAGTAGAAAAGGGCGCGATCCTTGAAATACGTCTGGTAGGCATTCTGCATTTCTACGATGAACTTCTCGCCGTTTTCGCCCTCGCAATATACATCAAAGATGGCTCTGCGGTCGGTATAGACATCTCCTACGTGCTCTGGATTCAGATACGATACGTCCTTCACAACCTGTCTGCCATTAAACAAGCTGTTGAGGAAGCAAATGAGCAAATCCTTGTTCATTGCTGTTCCAAAAATTCGCTTGAAACCGAAGTCGGTCAGCAAGCTGATATATCTTTCTTCTACCTGCTTCATAATCATCTGTTTTAAAAATCCATGCCGCAAAGTTACGGTTTTATTTTCATATCTGCAAGAGATTTCTAGGATTTTTAAAGGTAAAAAAGTAAAAAGGTAAAAAAGTAAAGATTTTGCTATCCCAATACTATCTGATAACTTTTTCTAAAACTTTTCGACCTGTACGGTTGAAATTCCCCACACGCCCTTTACCTTTCCCTTCGGCCGGTGACCGTTGGTTCAGGGCGTATGGGGCTTATATGCGAAACTTCAGTAACGAATTAATCTATATAATATAAATATTAAACAAATGGTATAATAAATCCCTGAATTGCTCTTCCAAGCAGTTCTGGGATTTATTATGTCTGATAGTTTGCCATGATGTGCTTCCGTTTGCCTACAGATATGGCTGCGTGGGGTTAAGAATATGACTGCATTGGGTTACGGATACGACTCCGTAGGCTAACGGAGACGTATCCTTCGGCTTGTCGAGATATCTGCGTCAGCTGATTGAGTCACTTGAGTTAGCTGATTGAACTACTTGAGTTACCATAATTAACATAAAGCTCTAAAGCAGCCAAAGGAGAATAAGAGAGGTTGGAACGTAAAC
>JAJWFY010000075.1:0-5651 GCA_021615735.1 Segatella copri
CCCCAAAGACAGTACAAGCAAGCAAGAACATGATCATCACGATGATCGACGACTCCAAGTCATTGAACGAAGTCGTTGTCATCGGTTATGGTCGTGCTAAGAAAAACGACTTGACGGGATCAGTTACAGCCATTAAGCCAGACGAGATGTCAAAGGGTATCACAAGTAGTGCCTCAGATATGTTGGTAGGTAAGATAGCTGGTGTAGACGTACAGACTGCTGGTGGTCAGCCAGGTTCTGGCGCACAGATTCGTATCCGTGGTGGTGCCTCTCTGAGTGCTTCTAACGACCCTCTCTATGTTATCGATGGTTTGGCTATTGATAATAACAATCTGGAGGGTACAAGTAACATCTTGGCGATGATTAACCCTAACGATATCGAGAGCTTCACAGTATTGAAGGATGCTTCGGCAACAGCCATCTATGGTTCTCGTGCTTCTAATGGTGTCATCATCATCACCACCAAGAAGGGACGTGCAGGCCAGAGACCTACGGTTACCTACAATGGCGATATCACAATATCTACCATCCAGAAGAAATATGAGGTGATGAATGCCAGCGAGTACAAGCAGGCTCTTACCTCTTTAGGCATTGATACAAGTGGTTTGGGTACAGCCGACACCGACTGGCAGGATGAGATTTTCCGCACTTCTGTCTCTACCAAGCACAGCCTCAGCATTCAGGGCGGTTTGAAGGATATGCCTTACCGTATTGGCTTAGGTTTCGAAGACAACAATGGTATCGTTAAAACCACCTGGATGAAGCGTTTCAATACTTCTGTCAATGTGGCTCCTTCCTTCCTCGACAAGCACTTGAACTTCAACTTCACAGCGAAGTATATGTTCGAAAAGGACCGCTATGCCGATCATAGTGGTGCTATCGGTGCTGCGTTGACCATGGATCCAACACAGCCCGTTCGTGTAAACGATGAGGTGTACAATTATTGTACAGGCGGATATTTCGAGTATCTGGACAACAAAGGCGACAAGATTACAGATCCTAACTGGACAAAGATTCCCGGTACTCAGGTTCCTCATAACCCTGTGAATCTCCTCAACAACCGAAAGATAATGGCCAATACTCATGACATATCTTCAAACTTGGAGGTAGATTATAAGGTTCATGGCTTCGAAGACTTGCATTTGCATGCTGCCATCGGTGCACAGTACACTGATGCCAAGCAGAATGATGATATTAACAAGTATTCATCATCAGTCAACGATTATTCAAAAGCATCCAACAACTATTTTGGTTGGTATGCTACTAAACATCAATACAAATACAGCATCGAAGGAAAAGCTTTTGCAGAATATGCCCACAAGTTTGGTGTGCACGACATCGACATCATGGCAGGTGCTGAGCAGAGCCACTTTCACAGAACAACCTATGACTTCGGAAGCGGTATCGATGAGTATTTGAGAGATAACAATCCACAGTTAGTAGATGGAGAATGGAACTACGTGAATAACCCACGATACATGGCAAACACCATGTGGAAGGGTCACAACTCTTTGGTATCTTACTTCGGACGTTTCAATTATAACTTATTAGACCGCTATTTGCTTACAGCAACCTTCCGTGCCGATGGTTCTTCACGCTTCAGAAAGGGCAAGAAGTGGGGTTACTTCCCTGCAGCAGCATTTGCCTGGAAAATCAGTAACGAGCCATTCATGAAGAACGTAAAGTGGCTTGATGAGTTGAAGCTTCGCTTAGGCTGGGGTATGACTGGTCAGCAGAATGGTATTGACGACTTCTATTATGCCCCTGTTTATACCATTAGTGACACTTATGCGCAGTATCCATTCGGCGATAAATATTTTATAACCATGCGTCCAGGAGCATACAATCCGGATCTGACATGGGAAAAGACTACCACCTACAATGGTGGTCTTGACTTCACCGCTCTCAATGGCCGTTTCGGCTTCAATGTAGATGGTTACTATCGTAAGACTACCGACCTTTTGTCAAGTGTTGCCATTGCCGGTGGTACCAACTTTAGCGACAAACTCTTGAAGAACGTTGGTTCTTTGGAAAACTATGGTGTAGAATTGGCATTCAATGTGAAGCCTATTGTTACCAAGGACTTCGTATGGGATGTAACCTACAACGTAGGATGGAACCACAACGAAATCACTGAGTTAGAAGCTGGCCTGCAAGACTGGATTCAGGTTGAAAATAGCAAGGTGTCTCGTGGTAACAACTACAAGATACAGGCAAACAAGGTAGGCGAACCTATCAATTCTTTCTATGTTTACCAGCAGGTTTACGACGAGAACGGAAAACCCATCGAGGGTCTGTTTGTTGACCGCAATGGAGATGGCAAGATTGATAGTAAAGACAAATATTGCTACAAGAGCCCTGCTCCTGATGTCATCATGGGTTTCACCACCAAGTTCATCTATAAGAACTGGGACTTCAGTGCAGCTTTTCATGCATCTATCGGCAACTATGTGTACTACGACTTCCTAAATAGTAAAGCAGAATTGGCAAAACTCCACAATGATGTAGGAGCATATAATAATACTACAGCAGAAGCAGTAAAACTTGGCTTCTGGGGAGATGCCAGAACTTTCCAGGAGACCAACGGTAGTGACTATTTTGTACGCAATGCTTCTTACCTGAAGTGTAGCAACATGACTTTGGGTTATAGCTTCCCTGCATTGTTCAAGGCTGGTGCTGAGAAGATCTGCAGCGGACGCATCTTCTTCACCGTACAGAATCCATTCATCATTACCAAGTACAAGGGTATCGACCCAGAGGTAAGCAGTGGCATTGACAGTAATCCTTACCCACGTCCAATAAGCTTCCAGCTTGGTTTGAATCTTAACTTCTAAAATACAAAAAGGAGACAATTATGAAAAAGATATTTATAAAGACTGCAATGGCAAGTATGTTGTGCATGGGCTTTGTCTCTTGCGCAGACGAACTGAATATCAAGTCCATTGACCCACAGTCCAACCCAACATATACCGTAGAGGGTCTCTTGGCCAAGCAGTATGCTACTCTTGGTCTTACCGGACAGAAAGGTCCTGCTGGTTCAGCAGACTTGAGTTGCGACGAGGGTGAGAGCGGATTCATCCGTACCATTTTCAACCTGCAAGAGTTGATGACTGACGAGACAGCATGGGCATACCAGAACGATAATGCCATCGCTCCTATCACCAATTTCCATTGGAAAAGCAGTAATGACCGTGTAAACTGGGCATACCAGCGTCTCATTTTCGACATTACCCTGTACAACCAGTTTATTTCCGAGCAGTCAGGCAGCCTGAGCGAAGACAAGATTGCAGAAGTTCGCTTCCTCCGTGCACTGAACTACTATTATTTCCTTGACCTGTATCGCAAGGCTCCATTCAAGGACACCTTCGACAACAATCTCCCTACCGAGAAAAGCGGCAAGGATCTCTACGAGTGGTTGGATAAAGAGTTGACCACCATTGAGCCTCTGATGGCTGAGATGGGCGCTTATAATAACAGTCAGAATTTCGGACGTGCCGACCGTGGTGCAGCATACGCACTTCATGCCCGCTTGGCTCTTAACTCTGAAGTTTATACCGATGGTCAGGTGAAGGATTACCAGAAGGCTATCGATTATTGCGACAAGATTCTCAACAACGTAGGTGAAGGCGAAGGTAAATACAATCTTTGCCGTGCAGAAAAGAACGGTTACAGCGGTTACCAGCAGCTGTTCATGGGCGACAATGACTGCAACCCAGAGGCCATGAAGGAAATCATCTTCCCTATCCGTCAGGATGGTTTGAAAGCCCGTGCGTATGCAGGTACCACTTACCTCGTAGCGGCAGCCACTATCGGTGGTATGCCTTATGCAAGCACAGGTGACCCATGGAAATGTTTTTTTGCCCGCGAAAACATGGTTGAGAAGTTCTTCCCAAACAAAGACATCCCTATGGCTACTGTTGATGATGTCTTGAAAAATCCTTCTAAAGAACAGGTGATTGCAAAAGATAGTGAGAAAGGTATCGGCACTGCCAACGTGATCGCAAAGGCTAAAGATGATCGTGCCCTGTTGTATATGGGTGTAGGTGGCTGCGAAACTGGCAAAGTTCGTACAATCAATCCTGGTGAGAATATCACAGGTCCTCTGAATGGTGCGTCTTTTGTAAAGTGGAGCAATCTCCACGCAGATGGTACCACACAGCACGACCAGAACTTTTCTGATACCGACTTTCCAGTGTTCCGCTTGGCAGAAATCTATCTGACCCGTGCAGAGGCTAAGTATCGCCTCAACGGCAGTCAGGATGGTTTGGCTGACATCCAGTATGTTCAGGAACGTGCCAATCGTGATTTGAAAGCTACATCAGTAGATGCGCAGACTCTTATCGATGAATGGTGCCGTGAGTTCTTCATGGAAGGTCGCCGTCGTTCCGACTTGGTTCGCTTTGGCTTGTTCACAGGTTCTAAGTATCTCTGGAGTTTCAAGGGTGGTGCAGAAAAAGGTGCTGGTATTCCGACTAACTATGACATATATCCTATACCAGCCGATGAGATCAAGAACAACCCTAACATGACACAGAACCCAAAATACAACTAATTTGTTAGGAAACAAGATTTAAATAAAAGAAATCAATTATGAAAAAGATATTCAAATTCATGTTGCTGCCGGCATTGGTACTCCCTTTGCTCTTTACATCCTGTGATGAAGACAGAGACAGCAACCCTTCATTGGACCTGAGTCATCTTGCTGAGGGATTTGTATTGAACATTCCTGCTCTTGCAGAAAACAATACCTACGACCTCAACAGTGCAAAAAACTTGGTACTGACATGCTCTCAGCCAAATTATGGTGGAGTACCTTACCCTGTGAAGTATTATGCACAGGTTTCTATCGACCCTGCATTCGTCAGCGATCCTACAGTCACTCATAAAGAGTTGGCGACATACGCAGAGAATCCAAGCAGTTTGGATTTTAATGCATACGAAGCAAACAAAGCTGTTGTATCTCTCTTCCGGGCTGCCAATCCTGAAGCAAATATTCCAGAGAAGATGTCTGTTTATATCCGCCTTCGTGCAGTCATTGGCGGTACTTTGAATCAAACCTTGGGCGAGACCTATTCAAATGTCATCACCTTGCCTTCTGTGAAGGCTACTTACGAGGCTCCTGATGCGAAGTTCACTGATAACCTCTTCTTGATTGGAAGCTCTATCCAGACTCCATGGCAGAGTTGGAAGCCTATTCCTAAGGTAGAAGGCTTGGATGGCAATTACTATGGTATCATCTACGTGCCAGCTGGTGGTGAGTTCAAGTGGGGTACAGAAAACAATGACTATCGTGGCATCAACCGTCTTAAGGAAATCAACGATGTAGATGGTGCAGGTATCTCTGCAGGTGAGAATCAAAACATCAAGGTAGCCAACGCTGGCTGGTACACTCTCCACTTCAAGGGTAAGATTACCGAAGACAAGAAGAACATCGACTGGACTCTGACTGTTTACAAGACTCAGGTTTGCCTGATTGGTACTTGTATTGGTCAAAGCGCTTGGGGCTTTGCTGACGATACAGCTTTGACAGCTCCAGACGATCCAAGTGGTGACTGGGTTTCTCCTGCATTCACTGCCAGCGAAGAACTTCGTGTTGCAGTCAAGGTCGGTAGCATCGACTGGTATCGCACAGAGTTCACTGTTCACAATGG
>JAJWFY010000049.1:0-26492 GCA_021615735.1 Segatella copri
TCTTTCTGCGACGACGGCTGACTTTTATACAAAACACACGAAAGGATGAGAATATACAAACGAAATAGACCATTCAAAAAACAGGAACCATTGCCACATAAGTTTGAATGGATTGAAATGGATATAGCAAAGAATAGAGAAGAATATGGTTTAATAAAAACAGATTTATCCAAGCAAAAAATCGAGGATAAAAAATCTTAAAACATTCTTTATCCCCGATTAAATATCGTACCTTTGCAACCGAAAGAGTTCTTTGGATGGTTATGCAAATCACAGCAGGATGCTACATTCTGTTTATTTCTAATTCGTAACCTCTTCTTTTTATGAGATAAAAACTTATCTCATTCTCAATCACTTATAAAAAATACGTACTTTCACAAATAGAAACATTTTATTTCATGCCATGAAACTGTTTGTTTTAAGCGGAGAAACGCTTCGTTTCACCCTGTGAAACGAACCGATACGTCTCACTAAAGCTTTTGCCCTGTACACGACATTTCCTTATCGCCACGGCTATCACCGAATGCTTTTATCTCGTATTGGGAGCGGGCGAAAGGATAAAATAGAAAGGTATCTACATGATATTCTATAGCCAAATCGAAGGAAAATAGCTCGATTTGGCTATTGTATAACCTATTCTTTAGCCAAATCGAGTTAAAAATCATCGATTTGGCTAAAGAATCCTTGTTTTCCTCGAATATGTGCATTCGTAATCGTATGGCTGATTTCGTGGCAGAAACAGGGATAAAAAGTGGCATTATCCCAACGATGATTACTACTTTTGGCGTGCGCCTTACACAGTATGCGGCCTTGGCTCAAGTACAAATCACAATGGATGATCTGTTCACTTGATTTTGGGTTAATAACCACGTTTTATCTGAAGGGCTTGTAATGACCTTTGTCGGCGAAGGCTAGCATCTCCTTGTCGCCACGGCTATCACCGAATGCTTCTATCTCGTATTGGGAGCGGACGAAGGGAGTGGATGCAGGAGAGGAGGTGGATGCTGGAGAGGTGGCAGATGGGGATGCTGAAAGTGCCTCTGTGATGCGATGCACCTTCTCTGCTCCATAGCAGTTGTTGCTCTTGAACTTGCCGGTAAGTCTGCCGTCAATCACTTCTATCTGGGTGCCTAAAACCCTGACTCCATCCAGGCCGCGAACTTTAAAGAATGGGCGAACCCAATTATCGATGCTGGCACTCACGATAAAAACCTGAGCACCGGCAACCAGGGCTTCGTGTACCAGCGTAACACCCTTGGGGCGCAACAGATGCTGGTATTCTTCGGCAAAATCGCGGCAGAGCGCATCAAACTTCTCGATACGCATGCCGGCAAAAAGATGGGTGAAGATGAGTTGCTTCGCCTTCCAGTTGGGAAAGAGATGCAACTTCATCAGTACCAGGAGCGGACTGTACATCAGAAATACCATCAGAAAACGACCGGTACCCTTGGCATATCTGATGAATTCCAGCAGCGTATCGCTTGTTGTCAGCGTTCCGTCGAAATCGAAACAATATAATTTTTTCTTCATTTTCTTATACGATATAAATAAGGATCAGGAAGGAGAGCAACCAGGCGAGCACGATAAACTGGGTAATGCGGTCGCGCAGGATAATCTTCGTAGGGTCACCACTCTTCTGGTCTACCACAGCTATCTGGATGTATCTCAGCAAACCAACCAGCACAAAGACACTCGTAAGATAGAGATTCTCGGTATGGAAATTCTCGATAACCTCTGGACTCACCGTATACATGATGTAACATACCAGGGTTACGGAAGCTGTAATCGTGATAGCCTGGTTGATGAAGGTGAGGTTGTAGCGGATGGTATTCTTGCGGGGAGCCTCGCCCGTCTTCTCCATGCGCAGCACATCATCGCGGCGCTTGGCAAAACTCATGAAGAGGGTGATGAGGAAGGTCATCAGCACAATCCACTTACTGAGTACGATGCCCGTTGCTACACCACCTGCCAGCAGACGAAGTACGAAACCGAAGGCTACGATACACACATCGATGATGGCATATTGCTTGAATTTGGCGCAGTAGCCGAGATTCAGAAGCCAATAGAAGATGATGATTCCCATCGTCTCCCATGATTCGAGCAGACAGCAAACACCCATAGAGAGGGCAAACATAAGGAACATCAGTCCGTATGCCTGCTTGATGCTGACCGCTCCCGATGCTATCGGACGATGGCACTTGACAGGGTGGCGGCGGTCGGCCTCCACATCATAGATATCGTTGAAACAATAGATGCTTGACGCAGCAAAACTGTAGGCGAAGAAAGTAATCAGACCCGCCAGTAGGGCATCTGTATGCAACAGGGCGCCGCCAAAGAACAGCGGTAAGAAGATAAAGCCATTCTTGATCCATTGCTTCGGGCGAACCAGTCGCAGCAGCGCTGCAAAACCTTTACTGTCTTCCAATTTATTCTCGTTCATAAAACTCCTATTTTCTTAATAAATCCTTTTTTACTTGATAAACTTAGCTAATTCTTTAGAAATCCATCCGGCTATCTTGCTCAGAATCCACGCTGCCGGCAGGGTGATGCCTATGCAGATGAAGAAGGTAGGCCAATAGCCCATGTGATGAGGCTCTATGTATTTCAGCACGAAGTGGATATGGAGCAGATAACACTCCAGACTCAGCGCTCCCACAAACATGAAACCCCTGTTAAACCAGCCCGGGGTGCGGCGGAAGATGCGGTTCAGCAGCAGGATGCTGGTGATGGTGAGCGGGATATAGAGCATGCGTTCCAGGAAGAGCGGGAACATGCCGTGCTTCTCCTGCTCCAGGAAGATGCTTGCCAGCAGCGTCATCAGGAACATGAGCCATATCATCCATATCGAAGCACCGTCGAGCGTCTGTTTCTGTCTTACCATCTCACCCATGTTGATGCCGATGAAGAAAATAGGCACGCGGCTCCAGAAAATCTCCAGATGTCCTACTGCCTGATGTATCGGGGTGACATATTGTACCAGGATGCACCACATGATCATCACCACTGGCAGCCAGCGGTAGATAGGGTGGCGCCTGATGAGTTCCATATAGGCAGGGGCAAAGAGATAGAGCATCATCGTAGCCGGGATGTACCAGAAGTTGAGCTCATCATGCAGCCAGAATCCCCAGTTGATGGTTATCTCGCCAAAGAGATTGATCCAGTTCCAGGTGCTTCCGCCCTGGAAAGCCGGGATATAGAAGAGGCAGGCTATGATGAGCCAGGTAGGGTAGATGCGCAGATAACGACGGATGAAGAAATGTTTGGCAGAAGGATTCTTCATCCACGAGAACCAGAGACCTATTCCGCTGAGAAAGAGGAACATGTCTACACCGACATTGCCCATTCTGCGAAGCCCGTAAAAGGCATCTTCTCTAGGCAATGCTACATGAAAGAGGATGATGAACAGCATCGCTGCTCCCATCAACTCGCCGCGAAACCGGCTGATATTCGCCAGTTCTATATCTTTTATCTTCATGATTTTCTTTTAATATTTCGGGTTTGGAATCTTCTTCATCAGTTGGGTGAAGAGCCAAGCCAGGCAGATGCTCGATATGATGTAGAGGAGCAGGCCGGCATAGATGTCGCCCTGACGGCTGATAGGGATGAATATCTTGCGGGTGATAGGGTGGCATACGAAGAGAGCGGCTGATATGCTGCCCATCCACTCTAATACCTTATAAATGCCTGATAACCAACTGATATTCTGAAGAAGGTCGGCTACCAATACGCTCAGCAGACAGAAGAAGAACGGCACGAAGGTCCAGCCAACCATGCTGCCGCTCAGACTGTAGATAAGCGAGATGCAGAAGATGCAGCCAAAGAAGTTGGTGATAGGCGAATGGAAGGTCATCAGAATCTTTTCGCCATAGCGGGCATAGAGAATGCCCAGTCCGAATGGCAACATGCCGCCCATGAAGTTGTAGCGGTAGCGGTTCATCACTTCACTCTCCGGATTGTCAAAGCCCAGGATGAGCTGGATGACGATGCAGATGACCATCAATCCTACGGTCCATCCCCAATGGCGGCGATAGAGCAGCAGTCGATAGATGATGTAAAGTTGCAGCATCAGACCGAAGAACCAGTACGGACCCGGCCAGATGATTCTGTCGGGATTCTCCAGCACATTGTTGAACATGCCCAACATCGATATGATATCCAGTACCTGATAGTGGTGAGGACCTTGCGTGATGTAGTCAACCATTGTGAATGCCACGAAACCTACTATCATCATCTTGAAGAGCTTCAGATAGTGATAGCGGATAAAGTGGAGCGGTTCGCGCCAGTTGATGCTTCCTGTAAGCTTCTTGCCCGATATGTTGTACATTCTGGTCTGCTGTTCGGTAGAGAGATGAGGTTTTGCCTCGTATTTCATCACCAGTCCGTAAGCACTCAGGAAGAGGAATACGGGCACACCGTAATGACCGAAGAACGAGAGCAGATGTACAGGCAGGTTGAGGTCCATATTGACCATCACCTGGTTCAGCCAGTCAACATTGTGCTGAAAGTACTGATACTCGTTCTCCTTGACGATAGGTCCCAGCCAATGGCAGTAGTTATGCATGAAGATGCCGATGATGGCGAGTCCTCTCAGGGCATTGCATGCCGGGCGTGATAGAATAGTACTATTCATAATCAGTTTCTCCTTTCTTTATTGTTTTTTCTTTTTAGAACCTTTTTTCTTTGACATCTTCTGAGTCTTCTTTTCCTTTGCCTCTTCTGCGGCTTTCTTCTTAGCCTCCTTTTCCAGGTAGGCATCACGGAGTTTGTCGTAGTCGGCAGAATTCTTGAGGATACGTGGCCGCATCTCGTCATATTTCGGACTCAGGATGTTATATTCCTCCTTATAGGTAGGTGTCTCAATTCCAGCCAGATACAGCAGGAGATGAGGCAGGGCGTCGGTCATGAAACGCTTATCCTTGGCCTTGCGTATCTGACGGTAGATATCGCGATGGTTCCTGATATATTTTGACGAGCAGTATATCCAGAACGGAATTTCAAACTCATAGTGAGCCAGCGGCCAGTCGATTTCTGCAGAGTGGTTACGGCAGATGAAGCCACGGTTCTCTTCGTAGCATTCCTCGCCATGGTCGGGCACGTAGATAACGATGGCATCCTGCTTCTGGAACCGCTTTACAATCTGGGCTACGATAGAGTCGTTGTAGAGGGTGGCGTTATCGTAATGACTCAGCATCTTGCGCTGGGCATTGGTCAGTTCAGGGCGCTTGTCCTCATAACTGCTTGCCCAGAATCGGGCTTGCTTCGTGCGGTAACGCTGCTTATAGTTTACATGCTGTCCCATCAGGTGGAAGATGGTGAGGTTGTGCTCCTTCTGGAAGTTCTTCAGACTGTCATCATAATCCTGCAGCAGTCCGTCGTCCAGATCGTGGAGCTGGGTGTTGCGGTGGTCAAACTGGAGTTTGCTCAGTTCCGGGTTATTCAGGAAGAAACCGCCGCTGAAGTCGTAAACCGCCTCCTTTGCCTGTGGCAGGAATTCGTTGGTGATGAAGGTTACGTTGTAGCCTGCCTTGCGGAACACTTCAGGGAAGAGCGGATAGTCGCACCATTCGCCTTTCTCGCCTACAACATGGGTAGAGAGCATGTTCTTGAAAACGAAACTGGTCAGGTTCCAGCAGGTTACCACATCGGTAAACTTGGTGAGCTTGCGCGATTTCTCCAGGGCTACCTGTTGTGGAGTGGTATCCATGAAATAGCCGTACTGCTGGGAATGATGGCGGCCGAAGCTTTCGCCGATAATCAGTACGATGTTTGGCGAACGGTAGCTGCAGCTGTCAACCTTTACCTCGTGGGCAGCATGAATGAGTTGGGTAATCTGATGCGCTGCCAGCTGGTTGGCATAGATACTGAAT
Organism: Segatella copri; assembly: GCA_021615735.1. Taxonomy (GTDB): domain Bacteria; phylum Bacteroidota; class Bacteroidia; order Bacteroidales; family Bacteroidaceae; genus Prevotella; species Prevotella copri_Q. The sequence continues at coordinate 5,868 of JAJWFY010000049.1, forward strand.
TGGAGTCGGTAGACAGGCAGATAGAGTACAGCATGATCCTTCTCAGTCAGGATATGCTCTACTTCGCCTATCGTACTTCCATTCATGAGTTTATGGTAAGCCATCTTGTTGTGCCAGGAAGTGCAGCATCCTGCGATGAGGATGATGAGGCATAGGATTCCGAAGCTGGCAGGCATGGCTGCAGTCATGCGGGGGATTGCCATCAGCCGTTTCTTGACCGAAGCCAACTCCAGTACGGTTACGATGAAAACGTATAGCTTGATGAGTTGCTTGCGGAAGATGGCGATGAGAATCTGGATGAGAGCCAGAAGCAGGATCCAGCCCACACTACTGAAGAGAACCTCGGCAGAGATGAGGGCTGAGAGGAAACTGCTAGCCTCCGAACTGTTGGTTTCGCCCACCAGCATCAGCATAGAAGGGTTGAGCGTAGAGCCGAAGTTCACGTAGCAATAGGTGTCGGCGGCAGCTGTACTATATAATATAAGGTATAGTACTGCACGCAGACCCCAGCGCACCTTCTTTGGGAAGATGGCGACAACGGCACACACAACATAGAGGTCGACAAAGAGTTCCAGGAACAGGTTGTCGTATAAAGTCCCCTTGGCTGGTGTTGTCACGATAGAACTGATCATGCCCAGCAGGTACATGAACACAAAGAAGTTGGCATTTCTGCGAATCGGCGCAGAAGCCACGTTCAGACACTTCTTAATGATTTCTTTCCAACTCATTTTTTGCTGTTTGTTGTTTAAATATGATTTTAAGCGATTTCGGAGCGAGGGATGGTTAGAGCTGCCTGTAGTTTCTGACAGCCAGTTGTTCGATGCATTCCGGCACCATTCCCCTGATGCTTTCCTCCTCTTTGATACGCTTTCTGATTTCCGTGCTGCTGATGTTGAGCAGTGGAGTTTCTACGATGGTAACGCCTTCTGGTACATTGCCTATGCTGGCTCCCTGGCGCGGATAGACCACGATGGGATAGTGGGCTAGAATGTCGTCGTGGTGGTACCACTTGTCGAAAGCAGCCCAGTTGTCGCCACCAATCAGCAGGGTGAACTCGTTTTCCGGGTAATCCTTGCTGATGGCTTGCAGCGTGTGCCAGGTATAAGATGGCTTAGGCAGGCGGAACTCGTAGTCGCATGCCTTCAGTTGTGGCTCGTGCTCCAGCGCTTTTTCTACCATTTCCAGGCGCAGCTGGTCGTCGAGCAAGTCGGTAGCGGTCTTCTTGAATGGGTTCATGGGCGAAACCATGAACCACACCTCATCCAGGCAGGCCTTCTCGCAAAGGCTTTTCGCCAATGCGATATGGCCCGTATGGATGGGGTTGAAGCTACCGCCAAAGATTCCTACCTTCTTCATTTCTTACTCTGCGTCTAGGAAGGCCTTGACGAGCTGATAAACCTCCTGCTGAGCCTTCTCCAAGTCATCGTTTACAACCACGTGGTCAAACTGAGGGGCAAAGGTCAACTCATAGCTTGCCTTGGCAAGGCGCTGCTCAATCACCTCAGGCGCATCAGTATTGCGGCCAACCAGACGGCGGCGCAATTCCTCTACCGAAGGTGGCTGGACAAAGATGCTCAAGGCACGCTCGCCATAAAACTTCTTGATGTTTACACCACCCTTCACGTCAACATCGAAAATCACCGACTCGCCCTTGGCAAGCTGGTTTTCTACCTGTGACTTCAGGGTGCCGTAGAATCTGTCCTGGTAAACCTCCTCATACTCCAGAAATTCGTCAGCCTCAATCTTAGCCTTGAATTCCTCTGGAGAGAGGAAGAAATACTCAACACCATTCTGTTCTGTACCGCGCGGAGCACGAGAGGTGCAGCTGATAGAGAAAGCCAGCTTCAATTCCGGGTGCTCTTTCATCAGCCAGTTTACGATGGTGCTCTTACCGCTGCCCGATGGGGCGCTGAAAATTAACAATCCGTTCTTCATTTTACTTTCCAATTAAAGTGCGTTCAGCACCTGCTCCTTGATCTGTTCCAGTTCGTCCTTCATCTTCACCACGATGTTCTGCATTTCTGCCTGGTTGCTCTTAGAGCCGGTGGTGTTGATTTCGCGTCCCATTTCCTGTGCGATGAAACCGAGTTTCTTTCCTACACCATGACCTTCCTCATTCATGGTCTCGCGGAAATACTTCAGGTGGTTGGCAAGGCGCTGCTTCTCCTCGCTGATGTCGAGCTTCTCGATGTAGTAGATGAGTTCCTGCTCCAGGCGGTTCTTGTCGTAATCCACATTCGGAATCTGCTGCAGACCGCTGACGATGTTCTGTCTGATCTTCTCCACGCGAGCCTTCTCGTATGGTTCGATGCTGGCAAGGAGAGTCTGGATGTTATCCACCTTCTCTGTGAATTTCTTCTGGAGAGCAGCTCCTTCCTGCTTGCGGAAGGCTACGAGATGGTCTACAGCCTCGCAAATTGCATTTTTTGCCACTTCCCATTCCTCATCGCTCAATTCTTCCACATCCGTCTTCGTTGTTACATCAGGAAGACGCAACAGAGTGCTGTACCAGTCGGTTGGCTCAGGAATGCCTGTTTCAGCCGAAATCTTCTTGATTTGCTGGTAATAATTCTGTACAAGCGCCGCGTTGATAGGAGTGGCATCCGTAGTAGCATCCTTATCAATCCAGATGGCGAAGTCAACCTTGCCTCTTTCCAAATGTTTAGAGATATACTGACGGATTTCCATCTCCTTCTCTCTATAGAGCGGAGCAATACGAGTAGAGAGGTCAAGAGTCTTGCTATTTAATGACTTTATCTCTACATTAATCTTCTTTGTTTTAAAGGCCGCGGTAGCTTTTCCGAAGCCTGTCATTGACTGTATCATATAATCTTTCGCGTTAAATTTCTGCAAAAGTACAAAAAAAAGCGAGAAAATGAGTATATTTGCACCTTATTTAAGAATATATTTTTAAATTATGTCGTGTATTTTGAATATTGAGACGAGTACGGACGTGTGCTCAGTGGCAATTAGTGATAGTGGACAGGTGATTTTCAACCAGGAAGATCACACAGGTCCTAACCATGCTGTTAAGTTGGGTGTGTTTGTGGATGAGGCTCTTGATTTCCTCGATTCTCATGGTCTTCCACTGGAGGCTGTGGCGGTAAGTTGTGGTCCGGGTTCCTATACCGGATTGCGAATCGGAGTGAGTATGGCGAAGGGCATCTGTTATGGTCGCGGTGTGAAACTCATCGCTGTTCCAACACTCGAACTGATGGCAGTGCCTGTATTGCTTGGCGAACATCCTGAGGAGGAAGACGCCCTCATCGTACCTATGCTCGACGCCCGTCGCATGGAGGTATATGCCGAAGTGCTCGACCGCGCCCTGAAGGTGGTTCGCCCTATCCAGGCTGATATTGTGGATGCTGATACTTACAAGGAGTATCTGGACCAGCATCATGTATACTTCTTCGGAAATGGCGCTGCCAAGTGTATGGAGACCATCAACCACCCGAATGCCCATCTCGTAGAGGGCATTGAGCCTTTGGCAAAGAATATGGCTCCGCTGGCAGAGAAGCGTTTTGTAGAGGGCAAGTTCGAAGATGTGGCATATTTCGTGCCTTTCTATCTCAAGGATTTCGTGGCTAAGATGCCAAAGAAACTGCTCTAGAATTATTGATTATATAAAATATTGTAAGAATGAATATAGAAGGATTAGACTATAATACCCAGAGAGCTAAGCTCATTCTGCCTGAGTATGGCCGTGAGATTCAGCAGATGGTAGACCATTGTCTGACGCTTACCGACCGTGAAGAGCGCCAGCGCTGTGCAGAGACCATTATTGCAGTCATGGACCGTATGTTCCCTGAGAACAGAGGGGTAGAGGACCATGAGCAGAAACTCTGGGACCAGCTTGCCATCATGAGCAATTTCCAGCTCGACATCGATTTCCCTTATGATGTATCGGATGCTGTGAAAATAGCAACCAAGCCGGAGCCTTTGCCATATCCTATGCAGCACATCCCGGTGCGCCATTATGGAGCTATGCTCTTCGAGATTTTCGAAAAGCTGAAGACGATGGAACCAAGTGAGGAGCGCGATAAACTCGTGGAGCTTACTGCCAACCAGATGCATCGCGACCTGGTAACCTGGAGCCATGGTTCCAGCGATGTGGCCAAGGTAGCTTCCGATCTGGCACGTTTTACCGATGGCAACATCCAGCTCGATCTCGATACCTTCGTTTTCGAGAAGATTGAGGCGCAGCCTAAGAATGTAAATAATAATAAGAAGAAAAAGTAATCCACATTATTATATATAGTAGACAAGCTTATGGAGTCTTTCATCATAGAGGGCGGTCATCCGCTCAAAGGTACTATCACACCTCAGGGCGCCAAGAATGAGGCCCTGCAGGTTATCTGTACCACAATCCTTACCGACGAGCCTGTGCGCATCACCAACGTGCCGGACATCCTGGATGTGAACAACCTGATTAAGTTGCTCCAGGAAATAGGTGTCAAGGTAACCAAGCACAGTCGTCACGACTATACATTCCAAAGTGATGAGTTGAAACTCGATTATCTCGACAGTCTGGAGTTTGTGAAGAAATGTTCTTCTCTTCGTGGTAGTGTGCTCATGATTGGTCCGCTGCTCGGAAGATGTGGCAAGGCTACCATAGCTCAGCCGGGTGGCGATAAGATAGGCCGTCGCCGTCTGGATACCCACTTTCTGGGCTTCAAGTATCTGGGCGCCAACTTCGTTCACGATGATGAGCGTAATGTTTACCAGATACAGGCAAAGAAGCTGAAGGGCTGCTATATGTTGCTCGATGAGGCTTCGGTTACCGGTACTGCCAATATCATCATGGCATCTGTATTGGCAAAGGGCACTACCACCATTTATAATGCAGCTTGCGAACCATATATCCAACAGCTCTGCCATCTGCTCAATGCGATGGGCGCTCAGATCAGCGGCATCGCCAGCAACCTGCTCACCATCGTGGGTGTTGATAAACTGCATGGTGCCGAGCATCGCATCTTGCCTGATATGATTGAGGTAGGTTCGTTCATCGGCATGGCGGCAATGTGTGGCGAAGGTGTGCGCATCAAGAATGTATCTGTCAAGGATTTGGGCATTATTCCTGATGCATTCCGCCGCCTGGGAGTGAAGATAAAGATAGAGGACGATGACCTTGTGATTCCAGAACAGAAACATTATGTCATCGATTCATTTATTGACGGCACCATCATGACGCTTGCCGATGCCCCTTGGCCAGGACTCACTCCTGACCTTCTTTCCGTGCTCCTCGTAGTGGCTACCCAGGCTCGCGGCAGCGTCCTCTTCCATCAGAAGATGTTCGAGAGCCGCCTCTTCTTCGTGGATAAACTGATTGATATGGGTGCGCAGATCATTCTCTGTGATCCTCACCGTGCTGTGGTGGTTGGTCATGACCATAAGATCAAACTGCGTGCTGGCAGAATGACCAGTCCTGATATCCGTGCCGGTATTGCCCTGCTGATTGCTGCCATGAGTGCCAACGGTACCAGCCGCATTGCCAATATCGCCCAGATAGACCGTGGTTATGAGGATATCGAGCATCGCCTTAATGCGCTGGGTGCCAAGATTACCCGTGTCAGTGACTAATCAATGTTAAATGTTAAATGTTGAATGTTGAATGATTAGACGCGATGAAGTATATAAGATAGGCAAGTTGGGAAAACCTCATGGCGTGAAGGGCGAGATAACTTTCGCCATAACAGATGATGTTTTCGACCGTGTAGATGCCGAGTACCTGGTACTCGACATCGATGGCATCCTCGTGCCTTTCTATTTAGAGGAATATCGTTTTAAGAACGATGAGAATGTGCTCGTGAAGTTTGAGGATATAGATACCCAGGAGCAGGCACGCAACTATACCGGTTGCGAGGTTTTCTTCCCACGTCATCTCTCTGACAGTGATGAAGAGAACATGAGCTGGGCAGAAATCATCGGTTTCCATCTGGTAGATGCTGTAAGCGGCAAGGTGGTAGGTACCATAGAACATGTAGACGATTCTACCCTCAACCTTCTTTTCGAGGTAACAACCGATGCAGGTGATGAAATCCTCATCCCTGCCAGCAACGACCTCATCGAAGAGGTGAGCGCTGAAAAGAAAGAAATCAGAATGGCGATTCCGGAAGGATTGCTCGACTTATAAAGTGAAGAAATATGAAGAAACAACAGATATGTATTCTCGGTTCTACGGGAAGTATCGGTACACAGGCGCTTGATGTCATCGAGCAGCACAGTGACCTTTACGAGGTGTATTGCCTCACCGCCAACAACCGAGTGCAGGAACTTGCCGAGCAGGCTCGCAAGTTCCATCCGGCTGCTGTGGTCATAGCCAATGAGGCTCGCTACGAGGAGCTGAAGGATATGCTCAGTGATGAGCCTGATATCAAGGTTTATGCCGGTGCTCAGGCGCTTTGCGATATCGTAGAGGCTGAGCCTATCGATATGGTGCTGGCTTCTATGGTTGGCTTCTCGGGCTTGGAACCAACCATCCATGCCATCAAGGCGCGCAAGAAGATTTGTCTTGCCAACAAGGAAACGCTGGTGGTAGCGGGTGAGCTGATCTGCAATCTTGCACAGGAATATCATGTGCCTATCCTCCCTGTTGACAGCGAGCATAGTGCCATCTTCCAGAGTCTGGTGGGTGAGGGCGACAACGAAGTAGAGAAGATTCTTCTGACCTGTTCGGGTGGTCCTTTCCGCAATTATACCCACGAGCAGTTGGAGAAGGTGACTGCTGCCGATGCCCTCAAGCATCCTACCTGGGATATGGGCGCCAAGATAACCATCGATTCGGCTTCGCTCATGAACAAGGGCTTCGAGGTGACAGAAGCTAAATGGCTCTTTGGGGTTCCGGCTGACAAGATAGAGGTGCTTATCCATCCGCAGAGCGTTGTGCATAGTGCCGTTCAGTTTGTTGATGGTGCTGTCAAGGCTCAGTTGGGTGTGCCAGATATGCGTCTGCCTATCCAGTATGCCTTCTCTTTCCCTCAGCGTCTGCATCTGAATGGCGATCGTCTCGACCTCTTCAAGACGCAGGATCTGCAGTTCTTCAAGCCTGACTATCAGAAGTTCAAGTGCCTGCAACTGGCTTTCGATGCCATCAGAAAGGGTGGTAATATGTCGTGTATCGTGAATGCTGCCAACGAGATAGTGAATGCCGGCTTCCGCAAAGGTGAGTGTGGCTTCCTTCAGATGGCTGATATCATCGAAGAGACGATGGCGAAGGCTACTTTCGACAGTAATCCCGACCTCGATGTCTATCTGCAGACCGATGCTGAGGCTCGCCGCATAGCTACAGAGCTGATGCTCAAGTAATAGTTTATAGTTAATAGTTAATAGTTAAAATGAACGTAGGATATAGGGCTCATCATAAAGTTCAAAGTTCCAAGTTCAAAGTTCAATGTAAATAAATGGAAGTATTTTTGATCAAAGCGTTGCAGCTGATGCTGTCGCTTTCCATCTTAGTGTTGCTCCATGAGGGCGGACACTTCTTCTTCTCCAAGCTCTTCGGTGTAAGAGTGGAGAAGTTCTATCTGTTCTTCGACCCTTGGTTCCATCTCTTCGAGTTCAAACCGAAGAATTCGGATACTACTTATGGTTTGGGATGGTTGCCGCTCGGAGGATATTGCAAGATTTCGGGTATGATTGATGAGAGTTTCGATACCGAACAGATGAAACAGCCGGAACAGCCATACGAGTTTCGCAGCAAACCGGCATGGCAGCGCCTGCTCATCATGGTAGGTGGCGTACTGGTTAACTTCGTACTTGCACTCTTCATCTATTCCATGATTCTGTTCCATTGGGGCGACAATTATGTGGCTACCCGCGATATGAGTTATGGTATGAAGTTCAATACCGAGGCAAAGGCATTGGGCTTCCAGGACAAGGATATCCTGGTAAGCACCGACCTGGGTGAGTTCAAGACCTTTGATGGCGATCTGTATCGTAATCTCTCTGAGGCTAAGCAGGTCAACATCATCCGACAGGGCAAACCTATGACCCTTAATCTGCCTGGCGATCTCGACATGCTCAGTATGATCAAGAGTAGTCCTCGCTTCGTAGATATGTATGTACCGCTGCAGATTGATAGTGTGATGAAGGATTCTCCTGCCAGCAAACTCGGTTTGACAAAGGGCGATCAGATTCTTGCTATTAATAATAAAAAGGTAGCCTCTTTCAACGAATTCCAGATTGAATTGGGCAGAGTAGAGGATGTGCTTGCTTCGGCAGAGACGCCGCAGGACAGTGCCAGAGCACTTACAGCTCAGGTTACTTATCTCAAGGCTTCTGGCGATACGGTCAAGTCGAGTGTTCTCCTGCAGTCTACCGAAGAGGGTGTGAAGTTTGGTTTCTACAATCATCCTGTCATGCTCGATTATAAGATTACTCATGTCAACTATGGTTTCTTCGAGAGTTTCCCTGCCGGCATCAAATACGGCTGGAATGTCTTGGCCGGTTATGTGGGCGATATGAAGTATGTCTTCTCTAAGGAAGGTGCCAAGAGTCTGGGTGGTTTCGGTGCGCTGGGCAGTCTCTTCCCATCTGTATGGGATTGGCATGCATTCTGGCTTATGACAGCGTTCCTGAGTATCATTCTTGCCTTCATGAACATTCTTCCTATCCCTGCTCTTGATGGTGGACATGTGTTCTTCCTTCTCTATGAGATTATCACAGGTCGCAAACCGGGCGATAAGTTCATGGAGCGTGCTGAGTATATTGGTTTCGGCATACTGATTCTTCTGCTTGTCGTTGCCAACCTGAACGATGTATTGCGACTCTTCGGCATCTTGTAATGCCGGGGAATCGCGAAAATAAAGGTCAAAAAAAGAGGGTGTGTCATTAATTTATGACACACCCTCTTTTTTTGAGTTTATTCTTTTATACGTATTATACGTATCTGATAATCTGTCCTACACTAACCTTCTTGTCTTTGCGGTAGCCGTTGAGTCTGCAAATCTGCTCTACAGTTACGCCACGCTTTTCAGCGATAGAATTAAGCGTTTCGCCTGGCTTCACCTTGTGGTAGAGCTTCTCGTGGCCAGCAGGCAGTTCGTTGTATCTTCCCACTTCACCGCCGTTAACCTGTTCTCTGGTGTAACCACCGTTGCCAACCTTGCCGCGGGCAGCATTGGCATCAGCTGATTCGCTTTCGTAGGTATTACGGTTAAAGCTGTAGAAGTCGCCTGTAACGTCCTGGTTGCGGAAATCGAAGAAGAGTGCCGGGTTCAGAGCCACACCACAGAGACGGGTCTCAAAGTGGAGATGCGAACCGGTACTTCTACCCGTATTACCACCCAAGCCAATCACATCGCCGGCTCTTACCTCTTCGCCTTCAGTAACGAGCTGCTTAGAGAGGTGACCATAGATAGTCTCCAAACCGTTGTTGTGACGAATCACGATGTACTTACCGTAACCACCACCTTCATATCTTACGATGCGAACTCTGCCTGAAAAGGCTGAGCGGATTGAGTCGCCAATATAAACCTTGATGTCCATACCTTTATGTTGGCGGCCAAAGCTAGCACGGTAACCGAAGTTACTAGTGACAACGCGACTAGGAGTTGGCATGCAGAAATGACGGAGATCGATGCGGAAGTGCTCAGGCAAGGTTGTAGCCCTGTGAGCGTACTTGTTAGAGAAATCCTCATACAGCTCGGCTGCAGGGTTCTCTCTGTCTTCAATCATTCGATAATGCGACACAGCGAGTGTGTCGAGCGATTTCATTCTGTGGTCTACAGGTGCCTGTCTTGCCAACAGGTCTTGTCCGCAAACGGGAGAAGCTGTTAGCGCCAACAAAGCAACGACCGAAATTTTCTTTATACTCTTTTTAAAACTCATACTACTTTTTCTATTTTCTTTTTTAGGTTCGTGTCAACAGCGCAGAATCATACAAGAAATTCTGCAAAAACCACTAAGGCAAATGCCTTCATGTAGCGGTTTTGTTATATAGACGTTGCAAATATAACAAAAAAACTTCAAAAAACCAAAGTTGTTAAAGCCAAAAGGGTGATATTTAACGCCCTAGCCTTATTTTTAACTTACATTAGGAAAATAAGATGCAAGGAGTTGACTTTTAGTACGTTTCATGCTTTTGTAGCATTCTCAACAGAGCCACGGCAGGAGAATGCCCCATGAAAATATACTTTTTTACCTCCGGACTGGTAAATCGGAGGCATTCCTGATAAGCGCGGTAGAGGTCGTTGAGATTGATGGTAAATTCCTTACCCGATGACTCTCTGATACCGATAATCATCTTTGCCGTGACATGCAGTTTGACGTATCTGATGCCTGTTGCGCTTTCTATTTCTGTAATGTTTTCGAGAATGGCTCTCATTTCTTCCAGGGTTATTTCTGGTCGCGGCTCCCTGATAGCCGGCTTTCTTCTTCTATCCATAATTATACTTTTTACTTTTGGGACAGGCGATGGAATCGCCTGGAACGGGGGGGAGGCTGCTTGATAGCTGAAGCCACCTTTTAGCCTTGCTTTCTGATAGCAGGAACTGCTCTTGCTTGCTGCTTTAGCTGATGGCTGCCCAGTTGATATGGGTTTTCTTCAATTCCCTGAGGCGGTTCCAGAGCAGGGCGTTGTGAGGAGCATTGCATTCGGGATCGTTGTCGATGATTTCCTGTGCTTCTGTGCGTGCCAGTTGTACCAGCTGACCGTCTCTGGCAATATTCGCTATCTTCAGGTCGAAAGCCATGCCGCTCTGCTGCGTTCCCTCCAAGTCGCCGGGACCACGGAGTTTCAAGTCGGCCTCGGCGATGCGGAAACCATCGTTCGTATCGCACATGATATCAATGCGTTTGCGGGTTTCTTCTGAAAGTTTATAGTTGGTTACCAGAATGCAGTAGCTCTGGTCGCAGCCTCTTCCTACACGGCCTCGCAGCTGGTGCAACTGGGAGAGACCGAAGCGCTGTGCGTCCAGGATAACCATCACAGAAGCATTAGGCACATTTACACCAACTTCTATTACGGTGGTGGCAACGAGAATCTGCGTCTCACCCTTCACAAACTGCTCCATCTCTACCTCCTTTTCGGCAGATTTCATCTTTCCGTGTATCTTGCTCAATTTGAATTCCGGGAATGCCTGTTTCAGCGTTTCGTAACCTTCTTCCAGGTTCTTCAGGTCGCTCTTCTCACTTTCTTTGATTAGCGGAAAGACGATATATACCTGTCTGCCGAGATTAATCTGGCGGCGGATGCTCTGATAGAGACTGGTGAGTTGGGTATCAAACTTATGTAGCGTCTGTATCGGTTTTCTGCCCGGTGGCAGTTCATCAATCACGCTCACGTCCAGGTCACCATAAATGGTCATGGCGAGGGTACGGGGGATAGGAGTGGCAGTCATCACGAGGATATGAGGCGGATTCTCGCTCTTGTTCCACAGCTTGGCTCTCTGTGCTACACCGAAGCGATGCTGCTCATCGATGACGGCTACGCCTAATCTTCTGAAAACCACCGGGTCTTCGAGGATGGCATGGGTGCCTACCAGAATCTGGATGTCGCCCGTAGCCAGGTCGGCAAGAATCTTTTCTCTCTTCTTTCCCTTTACGATGCCTGTGAGCAGTTCTACCCGGATGTTCATTCCCTGCAGGAAGTCGCAGATGGTCTGCAGATGCTGCTCGGCAAGAATTTCAGTAGGTGCCATCATACATGCCTGATAACCGTTATCCAGCGCAATGAGCATGGTCATGAGAGCCACGAGCGTCTTGCCCGAACCTACATCACCCTGCAGAAGACGGTTCATCTGTCTGCCGCTGCACATATCGGCTCTGATTTCATGCATCACCCGTTTCTGGGCCCCTGTCAGTTCGAAAGGCAGATGATGGGCATAGAACCCATTGAAGATGTCAGCGATGCGGTTGAAAACATAGCCCCTGAACTTGCGGCGCTGGTCGGTGGCATACCTTATTATATTAAGCTGCACATAGAAGAGTTCCTCAAATTTAAGGCGTACCTGTGCCTTCTGCATCTCCTGATGGGAATGCGGATAATGAATCATGCGGATGGCTGCATCGCGCGAAACCAGATGCAGACGGTCTACGATATGGCTGGGCAGCGTTTCGGGAAGAGGAGGAAGGATGGTGACCAGCTGCTTGGTCATCTTCTCTATGGAACGTGAGGTGTAGCCGCGCTTTCTCAGGTTCTCGGTAAGCGAGTAGTAGGGCTGCATGCCCATCTCTGAAATCTGGAGATTGGTGGCATCGTCCATGTCGGGATGGGTAAACTGGAATCTGCCGTTGAAGATGGTTGGCTTTCCGAAAACGAGATATTCGGTTCCCACCTTATAGGTCTTCATGATGTATTGGGCACCGCGATACCAGATGAGGTCTGCCACACCGTAGCCGTCTGAGAAATGGGCTACCAGCAGTTTGTTGCGCTTGCCGGTATCTATCTCATCGTAGCTGAGTATCTTGCCTTTGAGTTGTACAAAGGGCATGTCGGCATTGAGTTCGCTGATGTGGAAAACCTTGGAGCGGTCTACATATTTATAAGGATAGTATTCCAGCAGGTCACTATAAGAGTTGATGCCGAGCTCCTTGCTCAGTATCTCTTTCTTCTTGGGTCCTACCCCTGGCAGGAACATGATGTCTTGGTCTAAAATACTATTCATAATGATGCAAAAGTACAACATTATGGCAAAACAGCCAAAATGTTTAACTCTTTTTTTCCGCAATTGTGGCTTTTTTATTTGTTTATATTGATTTTTCTTCGTACCTTCGCACCGAATAAGATTAAAACTTTCATGAATAGTAAGAAAAGATATATGGTGATAGCTTTGCTGGCGCTTCTGGTTGTGTCGGCAATGGCATATAATGACGAGGCTAAGCCTTGGACCTTCTGGAACTGGAAGTATGGCTCCGTTTCCAGACCGGGTATTCATGCCGATCTGACGGGTATGAAGAATGTAGGTATGGGCGGTATCTGGCTGATGCCGGTACGTGAAGCCGGCGAGTGTCTGGAATTTCAGGACGGGGTGGCACAGCTGTCGCCTGAGTTCTGGAAGATGATGGATTATTCCTTCCAGCTAGCCGACTCTCTCGATTTTGATATGGGCATCCATGTCCTGCCTGGCAATCCGCTTGTCCTCCCTGCAGAATCGATGCAGAAGGTTGTCTGGACCGATACCATCATGAAGGGCGGAAAGAAGATTGAAGGCTTGCAGATGTGGCAGCCCGAGAGTTATAAGGACGGAAAGATGCAGTCTGCCGGAAGCGAAGGTGGATATTATCAGGATATTGCTGCTTTTGCCATCCGCTTTAAAGGGAAAACGGGTCCTGCCTGGCGCAACGCAACCGATTCGGCTGCCCGGAGCGAGGCGGTGCCGATGACTGATGTGCTCCCCTTGAAAATGGAAAAGGGAATGGTGATGGGCGCCATGGTGAATGGTATCTTGCAGAATAAGTTGCCTAAGGGCTCCTGGTGCCTGTTGCGGATGGGACATACCTCAACGGGACAGACTCATGCGGCGGATGGGAAAGGAATGGGACTTGAGGTAGACCGTTTTTCACCGGCAGCCGTAAAGAAACTTTTCGATTCCTGGTATGCGCCGTTACTGAACCGTCCGCATGGCGATGTGGTGTCGTATCTGTATATCGACCCGAGAGAGTGGGGCAGCCAGAACTGGGGCTATCAGTTTGCCGAAGAATTCAAGGCGCGCCGCGGCTACGATCTCATCCCTTATCTTCCTGTCATGGCTGGTGTTCCGCTGGAGTCGGCTTCCCGATACGATCAGGTACAGAATGATATCCGTCTCACCATTCAGGAACTGGTAAATGAGAAGTTCTTCAAAACCTTTACCCGTCTGGCTGAAGAACAGTATGTTGAGGTTTCTTGCGAGCCTATCCCGCGTACCGATAACTCCGATGATATGTTCCATGCCGTGAGCAGATCCCATATCTATAATGAAAATCCGGTTCAGGCTGCGTTTTGTACAGGAAACTCTGGCGCATGGAACGGGTCGCCTGCCTTGCTCAAACCTTTGATAGACCGCCACCTGGCGCTTGGCATCAACAGGTTCATTTTCCAGCATGATATTGTCCGGCATCCAGAGGCTCGAGGCTTCATGGATTACATCACTATGTGTCAGGATTATCTGCAGCAGGGCAGACCGGTAGTGGATATCGCTGTGTTTCATCCTTCGGAAAACCCCGAACAGAAGAACAGCTACCGTGCCCCTCGTGGTTACAAATATGATTTGATCAACAAGGATGCCTTGCTGAAATGGAATTTCGAATACAGTCCGAAAGGTAAACTGCCTGGAAATCAGGATTATCGCATTCTCGTGGTTTCGCAGCCGGATAGCTCTCTCTCTGCTGAGATAAAAGCGAAACTGGAGGAATTGCGTGAGGAAGGCATCGTCATCATCGACAAGCCTTATCAGGCGAAGAACTTCTCGCAGTATGGCATCGATCCGGATGTCATACTGCCTGAGAATATGGATTATGCCCACCGTCTGGTTCTGGAGGCAACGGGCAGGAAGGATATCTATTTCCTGATTAATCAGGAGAATAAGGAGCGCCAGATTACGGCAACCTTCCGTACCGGTACTTCCAGAATCCGCCAGATAGTGAACTTGAACTTGCCAGCTTATGGCTCAGTCTTCGTCATCCTGTCTAACAGGGATGACATGCAGATTATCAGCCCAGCAAAGCTTCCGCTACCTTGATGTCGAATGGAGTGGTAATCTTGATGTTCTCACGGTTACCCTCTACCATTGCAACCTGACAGCCAAGACTTTCTACCACCGAAGCATCGTCGGTAAACTGTTCCTTGTATTCCTGGTTGAAAGCCTGCTTTGCCAGACCGATGTCGAAGGTCTGGGGAGTCTGCACCACGCGGTAATCGCTGCGCAGCACATTCTTTCCGCCTCCGTGCTGGTCGATATAGCGCAGGGTGTCGGTTACGGCATATACAGGGATGGCTGCATATTCTTCGCGAGCCGTCTCGAAACATTCCTCGATGACTTCTTTAGATACGAATGGGCGCACGCCGTCGTGAATACCCACTACGCCATCTTCATCATCAGGAATGAGTGCCAGTCCGTTTTTGGAAGACTGGAAACGGGTGTCGCCACCATTAGCTATCTGGTGCTTGATGCTGAAATGATGCTCCTCGCAGAGCTGATGCCAGTATGCCTGCTGACTCTCCGGCAGAACCAGGATGATGTTCAATGCAGGGTCATATTCATGAAAACGCTCTATGGTGCGCATCAGGATAGGCTTGCCCGCTACCGGCAAGAACTGTTTTGGAATCTCACTTCCCATGCGGAGGCCCTTGCCTCCGGCTACTATGATTACGTAATCCACTTTGTTACTAATTAATAGTTTATAATTTATAGTTTATAGGGCTTACTTGCTCTGCATGAGATGATCATACATCATGCCATCCTGCAGGGCAGCTACGTTTTCCTTGCTTACGAAATAGCTCAATATCTTATAGGCGTATGGGAGGGTTGCTGCAGGACCTTCGCCCGTAATCACGTTGCCGTCTTCCTGGAAGAGGGTGGCGGTATATTCGGTGTTCTCGCCGAAATACTGCTCAAAGCCAGGATAACAGGTAGCCTTCTTTCCTTCGAGAATGCCTGTGCTTGCCAGAACCATTGGGGCTGCGCAGATGGCACCGATTCGCTTGCCAGCCTTGTGCTGTGCGATGAGCGCCTGGCGCACACCTTCGTGCTCGTTCAGGTTTGTACTGCCTGGCATTCCGCCCGGAATCATCAGCATGTCAGCATCTTCAAAGCTGGCAATATCCTCAAACTTCAGGTCAGCCTTGATGGTAACACCATGCGATGTTTCTACCCATTCAGTACCCGTTACACTTACAGTCTTGATGTCAACACCACCTCTGCGGAGGATGTCTACCGGAGCCAATCCTTCGATTTCCTCGAAGCCATTGGCAAGAAATTCATATACCTTAGCCATAATTTATTTGTTTTTTGTCTTGTTATTCAAATAATATGATTACCTTTGCAAAAGTAAGAATAATTATTGAAATAACAAAATAAATGGCACAGCAACATTTAAAATTCGCAATATTTGGTAATGAATACCAGGCTAAGAAGTCGGCTTCGATAGAGAAAATCCTTCTTTATCTCGAAAAGAAGGAGGCTGAAGTTTATGTGGAGAATGCTTTCTATGAGTTTCTTACCCGCGACCAGCATCTCGATGTGAAGGCGGCTGGGGTGTTCGAGGATTATAACTTTGATGTGGATTACGTCATCTCTATGGGTGGTGACGGAACCTTCCTGAAGGCGGCGAGCCGGGTAGGTGCCAAGGGGACGCCTATCATCGGTGTGAATATGGGCAGATTGGGATTCCTTGCCGATGTGCTGCCTAGCGAGATAGAGTCGGCTCTGGACAGTCTTTATTCAGGTGAATGCCTGATAGAGGAACATGCGGTGATTCAGGTGGAGGCAGAAGGTGGCATACTTGCCGGCAATCCGTTCGCCCTCAACGATATCGCCGTGCTGAAGCGTGATGATGCTTCGATGATTTCCATCCGTACGCAGGTTGATGGCGAATTTCTCGTTACCTATCAGGCTGATGGACTGATTGTTACCACGCCAACAGGTTCTACGGCATACAATCTATCTAATGGCGGTCCTATCATCATTCCGCAGAGTGGCAGCATCTGTCTTACTCCGGTGGCTCCTCATAGTCTGAACATCCGTCCTATCGTCATCAACGATACGGCTGTCATCACGCTCGATATCGAGAGTCGCAGCCACAACTATCTGGTAGCCATTGATGGTCGTAGTGAGCGTATGACGGAGGAAACCCGCCTCATCATCCGAAAGGCTCCTCATAGCATCAAGATTGTGAAGCAGCGCAACCAGCGTTATTTCTCTACCCTGAGAGAGAAACTGATGTGGGGGGCTGACCAGCGCGAAAGATAAGTAGAATAAGAAAGATAATTAAAATAAGAAAAGAGGTATATCCCGAAGATGAATCTTGGGTATACCTCTTTTTCCTAACCTAAAACAACTAACTAATAATTTTGTTCACACAAAACTAAACCTAAAAACATAAACCTTAATAAACCTAAAAACTTAAAACTAAAAAACTTAAACTAAAAACTGAAACTATTCTTTGAACTTATTTGTTGTATTCTGCTGTAACATTCTTCACTTTATATTTCTTACCTTCTTTGGATGTTTCGATTTCGAAGTAAGCCGTATTGGTGAGACCTGTTATATCTACAGTCTGCGGCTTATCAGTGCCATTATTGAATATGACATTCACCAACTCGGTTGCATTATCAATGCTGACTTCCTTGTAGTACCATGTCTTACCACCGATGGTCTTTGTTTCTGTCATCTTTTCACCAGGCCACTCAACAGATGCTGCTTTCTTCCATGTATAGCAGTATAATGGGTTCCATTTCACAGCATCGGCATTCACATAAACCATAAATTTATATGCCTTGAACTTCTCAATCGTATATTGATGAGTGGTGATATTTCTAACTACACCATTCACAAGCAATCCAACCTTCAAGGTACAAGTACCATCGATGCTGATTTCCTTACCACTTTCTACTGTTGTGCTCTTTGCAGTAGGGGTAGAGCCATTCAAGGTATAAACCAATTTGGCTCCCTCTGTCTGGCTGACTGCAGTAAGTGTGGTCTTGAAACCTTCCTCGTATGAGCCAGAAGGCATGCTTGTCCAAGAGGTCTCTGCATCATTAGAGAGGAAATAGGCATAGTGATAACCGGAAAGAATCTTCGTATAGCCTTTTTCTCCTGCATATCCTGCAGCATCATTACCTACAGCCACAAGAAGTTTGTGCTTAGTACCAGTAACCTCGTTCACATAAAGAGTTTTCTTGCTCTGCTTGTTGGCATAATTGCTCATATTAGTGATGCCTGCATATTTGCGGGCTGCAATCATCTCCTTTATCTCAGACTTATAAGCATTCCAGTGTGGCTGGAAGATACATGGTGTGCCTGGCATGGCGAGCATATAGGCATTGGCTGCTATGGTATCTTTGCGCAGAGGGTCGTTCTGTTCTGATTCTGAGCGTTTCTGTGTATCATGATTTTCTACAAAAGTAACCGCATAACGACGATAATTGGCATCGTGCATAAGATTGTCGTTACTGTTGAGCTTTGACCAGTCTGAAGATTTTGTCACCTTTCCGTTAGCCGCTCCGTTTACCGCATCGCGTACGTTATAACGGAACTGGAAGTCGAAGGCTGCGCTCTTCTTGTTGGTTCTTTTTATCCAACTTTCTATCTTGTCGTTACCGTCCCAATATTCACCAACAGAGAATTCTACACCTGTGGCATCATTATAGTCGGCAACATGGCTACCATCGAAACCTTTCACCATATCATAGCGGAAACCTGTGTAACCCAAGTCGTCCTTCAGATATTTCAGATATGCTTTGATCACCTTCTGCACATTTTCGCTCTTGTGGTCGATATCACGGCAACCGCCAAAATCGGTTCCCTCATCATTGTTCTGGCTGAGGCTTACACCGTCTGTGGCAGCCTGGGTTGCAGTTTTTCCTTCATCATCATTCTTGCAGATGTCTGTAGATTGCATCTGATAGGTCACTCCCTTGTAGGTTTCTGCTGGGAAGGTGAACCAGCCGTCTGTATTGCGGTGGTTTACCACAACATCAGCTATTGCACCTATACCGGCGGCTTTAAACTTAGTAATCAGGCTTCTGAGTTCAGCTTCTGTTCCGAAAGAAGAGTTCTGATTGAAGTAGTAATATGGCATATATCCCATCACCTGAGTAGTCTCCATACATTTACCGCTTTGTGGAAGCCATACAAGGTCGATGTAATCTTTCAAATCATCAGCCTGTTTCTCTAAAACCTTCCATTGTGATTCATTATAAGAATCCCATGAGAATCCTTGCAGCATAACGCCGCTATAATCGCTAGCCCAACCTTGCGAATTGAGACTTGGTTCAGGCTCAGGTTCAGGCTCAGGACTTGGGGTAGGCGCTGGCGTTGGCTCAGGATCTGGAAGATCAGGGTCATTGCTGCTAGAGCATGCTCCAAGTGTGAGTGCCATTGCGGCAAGGAGTGTAAGGTATATCTTCTTCATAATTATCATTGTATTTTGCGATTACTATCTTATGTTTAATTGTAAGTTGTATTCTTTTTCGTTGGCAAAGTTACGATTTATTTCATTAGCTTGTTCAAAAATTGATGCAAATCAAGCGAATTTCTTGTGCAAACGTTTGCATTTACTAATAAAGTTGTTTCTTTAGGTACGTCTTTAGGTACTTTAACTTGAAAGACTTGATGAAGATATATTTTGCTTATAATTTTGCACAGATGAAACAGTAAAGATTATGGCGAAAAAGAGAACTAAAACAAAAGCAAAGGAACCCATCAAGATTTGGGTGAAACCTTTGAAGAATGGCAACAAGGCAATCTATCTGCGTACTTACCAAGCAGGAAGCAAGGGTAGAGGCTATACCTACGAGCGGTTGAAGGGATTGTTGCTGGTAGATGACAAAAGAGGAAGCGACAAGGAGGCTAAGGCAAAGAATGAAGCTACTTTGCGCACCGCTATGCTCATCCGATGTGAGCGAATCAGGGAGTGGAGTATGAGCCACGGTAACTATCAGCGAGAGATGGTGACCAAGGATATGCTCTTAAAAGACTGGATGCTGCTATATGCTGATCAAAAAAGACAGCAGGGGCAGAGCGGCAGTCATGCTGTCAACATCCAGCATGCCCTCTTGCATTTGATAAGATACAAGGGTGAGAATATTCGCATGGCACAACTGGACAAGGTGTATTGCGAAGGCTTGGTACAGTATCTGGCTCATGCCAAGACCATTGGTACGGATGTGCCCAAGCGGGGCGAACATCATGAGAAAGACTTGGCGAAGGGTACGGCACGCCTCTATTACAATACGTTTGTTACTGCATTGAATGAGGCGGTGAGAGAAGGTATCATACCTGAGAATCCCACCAAACTACTGAAGAAAGAAGAGAAAAAGCTGATTGGTCAGGGAGAGAGCCGACGCTGCTATCTCAGCATCGAGGAAATCAGATTGTTGATGGCTACTCCTTGCAAGGATGAAACCGTGAAGCAAGCTTTCCTCTTCGCTTGTTTCTGTGGTTTGCGCATCAGTGATGTCAGGACATTGCGATGGGCAGATATCGGAAAAGGTACGGAGGGATACTATATTAGCAAGTTGATGGTGAAGACCCGTCATGTGGTAACGGTACCCTTGTCGGAGAATGCTTTGTCGTGGATGCCAGCAAGAGGACAGGCAAGGGCTGATGACAAGGTATTTGAACTGCCATCGTTCTTCTCGGTCAACTATCGATTGAAGCAATGGGCTAGGGAGGCAGGCATTGACAAGCCAGTTACTTTTCATGTATCTCGTCATACCTTTGCCACCACCTTGCTCACGATGGGAGTGGACCTCTATACCACCAGCAAACTGTTGGGACATCAAAACATCATAACCACGCAAGTATATGCCGAGATAGTGAACAGAAAGAAGGTTGAGGCGGTGAACCTTTTGGACCAAATCAAGCCTCTTTAGGTACGCTTTTAGGTACATGATGCTTTCAGAAACTTGAAGGAGAGGGCAAGTTGCAAACTTAAAAATCAAGCAAATGATGAAGCAGGTAAAAATTAAATTGCCTCTCAGAG
>JAJWFY010000010.1:0-36616 GCA_021615735.1 Segatella copri
AGAACTCTTTCTTTAGTTGCTAAGAGAAAGCGTATTTCTCAAAAGCGAGTGCAAAGGTACTAACTATTTTTCATTCCACCAAATCTTTTCGCAAAAAAGTTGAGATTTTAGTACGTTTTTAACACTTATAAAGACTTTCTAGAGTTTTTCTTACCACTACACTTTATTTTATACATGCACACGCCTGCCTGCATGTGCGGGCGCACACCCGCAAGCGCATTAATAATATTGTACTCATATTCCAAGACCGAAAAGAAATCAGGATTCAACTAGAAAAGTATTATCCGGAGAATATATCTATCAAAGAAGAATATTACTATACGAAGAAGAATATTATCGAAGAAAAGGGAGAAACTCAGAAAAACATTTTGCCAATTAAAAAAAATATAGTACCTTTGCACACGTTTTAACGGATAACAAGATTAATTACATATATTTTAAAACTTTCAAATGAAGGCATTAGCAATTAAGTCGAGTTTGTTTTCCTGTTTAAAGACATACAACAAGAAAACATTCATGTCTGACCTCATGGCAGGTATCATCGTTGGTATCGTAGCCCTGCCTCTGGCCATCGCATTCGGTATCGCTTCTGGCGTGACCCCTGAAAAGGGTATCATCACCGCCATTGTAGCAGGTCTCATCATCTCCATCTTCGGTGGAAGCAAAGTGCAGATTGGTGGTCCTACGGGAGCATTCATCGTTATCATCTATGGCATTATCCAGAAATATGGCATGGAAGGTTTGACGATAGCGACACTGATGGCTGGTCTGTTCCTGGTTCTCTTCGGACTTCTCCGTCTTGGAACCATCATCAAGTACATCCCTTACCCTATTGTTGTGGGATTTACCAGTGGTATCGCCGTAACCATCTTCACGACCCAGATCAAGGATCTCTTTGGATTGACGTTGACTTCAAATCCTTCTGATTTTCTGGAGAAATGGGGCGTCTACTTCCAAAGCTTTGACACCATAGATCCTTGGTGTGCCCTTATCGGAGTAGTAAGCGTAGTGGTTATCGCCATCACCCCTAAGTTCAGCAAGAAGATTCCGGGCTCTCTTATTGCCATCATCCTGATGACCGTTGTAGCCTTACTGCTCAAGCAGTTTGCCGGCGTTGAGAGTATCGAGACCATCGGTGACCGCTTTTCTATCAGCAACGAACTGCCTGCAGCTCAGGTACCAGCCATGAATTGGGAGACCATCAAGAGTCTTGTATCACCAGCTATTACCATCGCCATCCTGGGAGCCATTGAGAGTTTGCTTTCAGCAACTGTTGCCGATGGTGTAATCAGCGAGCATCACGATAGTAACACCGAGTTGATAGCTCAGGGTTTGGCCAATATCGCCTCTCCCCTCTTTGGCGGTATTCCTGCAACAGGTGCCATTGCCCGCACAATGACCAATATCAATAATGGCGGTAAGACTCCTATTGCAGGCATCATCCACGCCATAGTTCTGCTGCTCATCTTCCTCTTTCTGATGCCTCTTGCCCAGTACATACCAATGGCTTGTCTTGCCGGTGTATTGGTAGTTGTATCTTACGGAATGAGCGGATGGAGAAGTTTCCTGGCATTGATGAAGAATCCGAAGAGCGATGTAACCGTACTTCTGATTACCTTCTTCCTCACCATCATCTTCGATTTGACAGTAGCCATTGAGGTGGGTCTGATTATCGCCTGTCTGCTCTTCATGAAGCGAATGAGCGAAACCACCGACGTGACAGCTATTACCGATGATGAGATTGACTTGAACAAGGAGTTTGACTTTCTCTCAACCAACCTGGAGCACTATACGATTCCGAAGGGCGTAGAGGTATACGAAATCAATGGTCCTTTCTTCTTCGGAGCCGGTAACAAGTTTGAGGAAGTGATGGCAGCTTTCGGTGACCGTCCACTGGTACGCGTCATCCGTATGCGCAAGGTTCCATTTGTTGATTCAACCGGTATCCACAACCTCACCAACCTCTGCGAGATGAGCCAGAAGGAGGACATTCAGGTTGTACTCTCCGGTGTTTGCGAGAAGGTAAACGCCCAGTTGGAAAAGGCTGGTTTCTACAATATTCTTGGCAAGGATAATATCACAGATCACATCAGCAAGGCTCTGAAACGTGCTGAAGAGATTATTGAGAAGAAAACTGTTAATAGTTAATAGTTTACAGTTTACTGATTGTAGACCATCAAATAAAAAAGATGCATTGCTGAATATACCAGTAATGCATCTTTTTTTATTGTCATCAAGTAACTGTTAACTATCAACTGTTAACTATCAACTATTACAGAACTGTTAACTATCAACTATTACAAAACTTTTCCCAGAAACTCCTGTAGTCTTGGCGATTTTGGATGGTTGAATATTTGCTCAGGAGTTCCGTCTTCCGTGATATAACCATCGCTGAAGAAGAGAACACGGTTGGCCACTTCTCTTGCAAATCCCATCTCGTGGGTAACCACCACCATCGTCATTCCCTCGGCAGCAACATCTTTCATCAGCTGCAGCACCTCTCCCACCATTTCCGGATCGAGAGCAGAAGTCGGCTCATCAAAGAGGATTACTTCAGGATTCATCGCTAAGGCACGGGCGATAGCTACGCGCTGCTTCTGTCCGCCCGACAGACTGTCAGGATAACTGTCGGCCTTATCCAGCAATCCGATACGGGTCAGGAGTTCCGTTGCTTTCTCATCAGCTTCTTCCTTTGTCATCTTACCCAATTCTACCGGAGCCAGCATGATGTTGCGGCGTATGGTCATATTAGGGAAGAGATTGAACTGCTGGAATACCATACCCACCCTCTGGCGCATTCGGTTGATATCAACATCGCTTGATGTGATATCCATATCATCGATAAAGATTTTACCCTCGGTAGGTTCTTCCAGAAGGTTGATGGAACGCAGGAAGGTACTCTTGCCACAACCCGACGGACCGATGATGGCAACCACCTCACCTTTCCTCACCGAGGTGGTAATGCCTTTCAGCACCTCGTTGTCGCCGAAGCGTTTACGAAGTCCTTCTATCTTGATTATTTCGTTCATTTTATCCATTGTTTTAAAGCTTTTGCCCTTTCAGGATTCCTCATTTCCTTTCGCTCTTTCTCAGTCTCTTCTCCAGCCTTCTCACTCCTGCGTTCAGTCCGAGAACAAGAACGAGATAGAGGCAGGCTACTACGCCCAACGGCATCATCGCTTCGTAAGTAATGCTTCGGATGATGTCGGAACCCTTGGTCAAATCTACCAGTCCGATATAACCGCTGATAGAGGTTTCCTTGAGCAGAGTGATAAGCTCGTTACCCATAGCCGGAAGCACATTCTTGAAGGCTTGCGGAAGGATGATGAGACGCATCGTCTTGCCATACGAAAGACCAAGACTTCTACCCGCCTCCATCTGACCATTATCCACCGACATGATGCCCGAGCGGATTACCTCGGCAATATAAGCTGCCGAGTTCAAGCCGAAGGCGATGACAGCCACCAGTATCTTATTGACATCTGCTGATGCAAACACCACATAATAGATGATGAGCAACTGCACCATGGTTGGCGTGCCTCGCATGATGGTAAGGTACAGCTGGCAGAGCATGTTCGGAATCTTCCAGTCGCCCTTACGTTCATGACGTGCTCTGACAATAGCAATCAGCGTTCCGAGTATCACGGAAAGGATGATGGCGAAGAAGGTGATGATGAGTGTATTGCCCAAACCCTGCAACAGATACTGATAACGGTTGTCATCTATGAAGCAGGATTTAAACTTATCTATCACTCCCGGCTGGTTACCAGCTGTTTTCACTTCATTGGAATTCACCATGATAACCTGTCGCACATCGGCATAGGAATCTGTAAATCCGATATTCTTCTTCCGTTCAGGAGTAACCGTGATGCCGGCAATACCCGCATCCGCCTTACCAGCCTGTACAGAGGTGATGATGGCATCAAACTCCATATCGAGAATCTCGACATCCACGCCCATCACATCGCCGATGGCATTCGCCACATCCACGTCGATACCCACAATCTTGCCATTCTGGTAATATTCGAAAGGCTCGAAGGTAGCGTTGGTGGCAAAACGGAGACTCGTCTTCAAGCCGAGTTTCTGCAGCGCTTCCGGTCCCACCTTCTTCACGTCAGAAGTCTTTGGCGTATAAGCCACGGCTATGCCCCGTTCCAGATGGCGGTTGACGATGGAATCGATCACGCCATTCTCTTTCAGAATACGGATGGCATGATTGATGGACTGCTGCAACTCAGCATGATCCTTAGCCACGCAGATGGCGAAAGAGGACGCATCGAAGGTTTCGGGCAGGATACGGAGCGATGGGTTCACCCGTTGGAATGCCTTGGCTGGCGCCTCATCGGTCACCATGCAGTCTATCTTACCCTGCAGGAGTGCCTGAATGGCATCGGCTCCCTTGTTATACCGTTCTACCTTGGTACCGCCACCTTCCTTTTCCAGCTCCGTCGCTAGTCCGTCGCTAGTGGTACCGAGCTGCACACCAATCACAGCCCCCTTCAAATCAGTCTTGCTCTTGATTTGTCTGTCAGCATCTGACGCTCCCGAGCCACACGCCACGAAGAGCACACTCAGGAGTAAAGTCAAGAAGCCCAGCTTAAACTTTCCCGTTTTTCTGTATTTCATCATTCCAGGCATTCGTTTATTGTTGTTTCAAATACTCAGCACACATCTCTGCACATCTTTCTCCGTCTACACCAGCCGATACGATTCCGCCTGCATAACCAGCACCTTCGCCACATGGGAAGAGTCCCTGGATGCGGACATGCTGCAGGGTTTCGCGGTCACGGACGATGCGGACAGGCGATGAGGTTCTCGTCTCCATCGCTATCAGCGTAGCCTCGTTGGTCAGGAAACCATGGGCATTCTTGCCGAAGGTCTTGAAGCCTTCCTGCAGTCGCTTGCTCACGAAAGACGGCATCCAGAAATGCAACGGACTCGAAATCAAGCCTGGAGCATAGCTGCTCTTTGGCAGATCATAACTCAATCGATTGTTCACGAAGTCAGCCATGCGCTGTGCAGGTGCAGTCTGCTTCATGTTGCCCTGCTGCCAGCATTGCTTTTCCACGATTTCCTGGAAGTACATCATCTGGAGTGAAGAGTGAGGAGTGAAGAGTGAAGCATTCTCCTGCGCCTTCATTTCCTGCTGTTCGATGACAGACTGATGTTCCTTCACAAACTGCGCCACATCCTCGGGATGAGTTTCCACCACCATGCCCGAGTTGCTCCAGGCAGTACCGCGGTTGCTCGGACTCATACCGTTCACCACAAGCTGTTCCGGTCCTGTAGCAGCCGGAATCACAAAACCGCCCGGACACATACAGAAGCTATAGACACCTCTGCCATCTACCTGAGTAACGAAGCTATATTCGGCAGCAGGCAGATATTTTCCTCTACCACTCTTATTATGATACTGAATCTGGTCGATGAGCTGGGAAGGATGTTCCAGACGCACACCTACGGCGATGCCTTTTGCCTCGATATCTATCTTTGCCGAAGCGAGATAACGGTATACATCGCGGGCACTATGACCTGTTGCCAGGATAACCGGTCCGCGATAAGTTTCCTCAGCACCCGTAGCCAGATTTACGGCTTCTACACCTATCACCCTATCGCCAGCTGCAGCATCAGGTGCCGTCAGCTTACCTTCACTCTCAAGGATCAGACGAATCATCTTGGTCTGGAAATGCACTTCGCCGCCACACTTGATGATGGTGTTGCGCATGTTTTCAATGACGCGTGGCAACTTGTCGGTACCGATATGCGGATGGGCATCTGCCAGGATATTGGTATTGGCACCATGCTGGCAGAATACGTTCAGAATCTTGTCTACACTTCCCCTTTTCTTGCTTCGGGTATAGAGTTTGCCGTCACTATAAGCACCGGCTCCACCTTCACCGAAACAGTAGTTGCTCTCACCATCTACCTTCTGAGTCTTGGTAATGTTAGAGAGGTCTTTCTTGCGTTCGCGCACATCCTTGCCTCGCTCCAGCACGATAGGACGGTATCCCAGTTCTATCAGGCGCAGGGAAGCAAAGAGGCCGCCAGGTCCCTCACCCACAACGATAACCCGAGGTCTGCTGCTCACATCCGGATATTCGGTATGGACATACTGGTCGTCCTGCGGAAATTCGTTGATATAAGCACGCACCTTCAGGTTGACGAAGATGGTGCGCTGACGGGCATCGATGCTTCTCTTCAAAACCCTCACCTGGTTGAGCGTTCTTACATCCAATCCCTTTTCTTTGGCGAGATAACGCTTGATGCCTTCCTCGCTTGCTGCCTGTTCGGGCAGAATTCTTATCTGATACTCTTGAATCATTATACTTTATACTTTGAACTTTGAGCTTTGAACTTTGAACTTTATGATTAGTTTTATAAAAGTGACGAGTGACAAGTGACCGATTCCATATTACGGATTTCGCATTACATTCACAATTCACTTTTCACTTTCACTTTTTCATGCTTCCATTGTAGCCAGCACTTCAAGCGTATCTAGCTGATACATGGTGAACTTGCCATCTTCCAATGTTGCGAATGTTGGAGGATTGCCACCCTTCGGGAAGGTGATGCTGCCGGTGTTTACGATGGCCTGTCCCTTCTCGTTATGAGAGAGTTCCCAAAGATGGGAGTGTCCGTAGATCATCGCCTCGTATGGTCCCTTCGGCATGTTCTCCTTATTATATACATGTCCGTGGGTCAGGAGATAACGCTTGCCTCCGTCTACCAGCAAGGCATAGGTCTCCATGATAGGGAAATCGAGGAGCATCTGGTCTACTTCCGCATCGCAGTTGCCACGCACGGCGATAATCTTGTCAGCCAGCGCATTCAGTCTTTCCACGATACCCTTAGGATCGATTCCTTCCGGAATGCGGTTGCGGGGACCGTAGTTGATGATATCCCCCATGATGCACATCATGTCACAATGTTCAGCCTCGAAGAAATCGAGGACCTTTTCCAGGGCTGGCAAACAGCCGTGGATATCTGAGAATAAAAGATATTTCATTCGTTCCTTCTTATGTTTGTTATGCTTATGTCTTTTATGCATTGAATTGCAAGCGCAAAATTAAGCAAATAATCCGAAACACCCAAACATTTCAACGTTTTTTATATATATAATAAGGTATAAGGGAGAGGAAAAGCCTGTAATTATCTACTGAAATAGCTTTTTCATCTACAATATGCTACTTTTTTGTTAAAATCCTTGGCAGTTTGATATATTATTCGTACTTTTGCCCTCAAGTTCTGCTTCGGCCCCGGTCGTTTCGGGGGAGGCATTACATTACCAACGTAAAATTCAAGAACATATGAAAGTATTAAAATTCGGCGGAACATCGGTTGGTTCCGTAAAAAGCATCCTCAGCTTGAAACGTATCGTTGAAAACGAGGCAAAGAAACAGAGTGTAGTGATTGTCGTGAGCGCGCTTGGCGGTATCACGGACAAACTCTTGCAAACCTCTCAACTTGCCCTCCAGGGTGATGAACAGTGGAAAGTAGAATTCGAAGCCATGGTTGATCGCCACCACAAGATGATAGACACCATCATCACCGACACCACAGACAGAGAAAACTTATTCAAATCGGTTGATGCCCTCTTCGAGCAGTTGAAGAGCATCTATTTTGGTGTGTACCTCATCCACGACCTCAGCGAGAAAACGCAGGATGCCATCGTGAGTTATGGTGAAAGACTCAGTTCCAAGATTGTTGCCACATTGATTCGTGGAGCCAAATGGTTCGACTCCCGCAACTTCATCAAGACTGAGCGCAAGAACGGCAAAGGCAAGCATGTACTCGACAGCGAGCTGACCAACAAACTGGTAAAAGAAGCCTTTGCAGAAATTCCACGCATATCTCTCGTTCCGGGTTTTATCAGTCGTGACAAGGACACAGACCGCACCACCAACCTTGGCCGTGGCGGTAGCGACTACACAGCAGCCATCATAGCAGCTGCCCTCGATGCAGAAGTGCTCGAAATCTGGACTGATGTAGACGGTTTCATGACCGCCGACCCACGTGTCATCAAATCAGCTTATACCATCAACGAACTGAGTTACGTTGAGGCGATGGAGCTTTGCAACTTTGGTGCAAAGGTCATCTACCCTCCAACCATCTACCCGGTTTGTGTCAAGAATATTCCTATCAAGGTTAAGAACACCTTCAACCCAGATGCTCCGGGCACCATCATCAAGAACAAGATAGATGGCGACCAGAAGCCTATCAAGGGTATCTCTTCTATCAACGGTACAGCGCTCATCACCGTAACCGGTCTTTCCATGGTCGGTGTGATTGGTGTAAACCGCCGTATCTTCACCGCTCTTGCCAACGAGGGCATCTCTGTGTTCATGGTGTCACAGGCATCATCTGAGAACTCTACCTCTATCGGTGTGCGCGAGCAGGATCTAGAAGAGGCTGTAAAGGTATTGAACAATGAGTTCCACAACGAGATTGCCGATGGTGCCATGTTCCCAATGCACGCAGAGAAGGGCTTGGCTACTATCGCCATCGTGGGTGAAAACATGAAGCATGCTGCCGGTATCGCCGGTAAGCTCTTCGGAACCCTCGGCCGTAGCGGTATTTCCGTCATCGCCTGTGCACAGGGTGCTTCAGAAACCAACATCTCGTTCGTAGTGAAGAGCGATTATCTGAGAAAGTCACTCAACGTACTCCACGACAGTTTCTTCCTTTCAGAATACAAGGTGCTGAACCTCTTCATCTGCGGTGTGGGTACCGTGGGCGGAAAGCTCATCGAGCAGATCAAGAACCAGTATGCCGACCTCATGGAGCGCAGCAAGCTGAAGCTCAACGTGGTGGGTATCGCTTCTTCCAAGAACGCCATCTTCAACCGCGATGGTATTGATCTCGAGAACTACAGCGAGGAACTGAAGAAATCAGACCCAAGCACTCCAGAGGTTCTGCGCGATACCATCCTGGCGATGAACATCTTCAACAGCGTGTTTGTAGACTGTACTGCCAGCAAGGATGTGGCCGCTCTCTACCAGAGTCTGCTGGAGCACAACGTAAGCATTATCGCAGCCAACAAGATAGCTGCATCAAGCGAATATGAGAACTACGAGAAACTGAAGAAGACAGCCATCCAGCGTGGCGTAGTATTCCGTTTCGAGACCAACGTAGGTGCCGGTCTTCCTATCATCGGTACCATCAACGACCTCCGCAACTCCGGAGATAAAATCCTTAAGATTGAGGCAGTTCTCTCGGGTACGCTCAACTTTATCTTCAACGCCATATCCAGTGTCGTTCCATTCTCTGAGACCGTGAGACTGGCTAAGGAGAAGGGCTACAGCGAGCCTGATCCACGTATCGACCTGAGCGGTATGGACGTGATTCGCAAGCTGGTGATTCTCTCCCGCGAGGCAGGTTACCGCGTAGAGCAGGAAGATGTAGAGAAGAACCTCTTCGTACCAGACAAATACTTCAAGGGTTCGCTCGACAACTTCTGGAA
The DNA here is from genome assembly GCA_021615735.1 of Segatella copri. GTDB lineage: Bacteria > Bacteroidota > Bacteroidia > Bacteroidales > Bacteroidaceae > Prevotella > Prevotella copri_Q. Next base: position 9,461 of record JAJWFY010000010.1, read on the forward strand.
GAAACTTCCTGAGCTCGATGCCGATTTCGAGGCTAAGCGCAAGGCGCTCGATGTAGAACACAAACGCTGGCGCTTCGTTGCTACCCTGGATGGCGGCAAGACAAGCGTAGGTTTGCAGGCTGTGGGTCCTGAGCATCCGTTCTACAATCTGGAAGGTTCCAACAACATCGTGCTGCTCACCACCGAGCGCTATAAGGAATACCCTATGATGATTCAGGGCTATGGTGCCGGAGCCAGCGTAACTGCTGCCGGTGTATTCGCCAACATCATGAGTATCGCTAACATTTAACACTTAACATTAAAAAAAGAGATGAAACATATTATCATTCTTGGCGACGGAATGGCTGACCACCCGGTAGAAAGACTGGGTGGAAAGACACTCCTGCAATACGCCAACAAACCCTATATGGATATGCTTGCCAAGAAGGGCAAGACAGGAAGACTCGTTACCGTGCCAGATGGATTCCATCCGGGTTCTGAGGTAGCCAACAGCTCTATCATGGGCTACGACCAGAACGAGGTTTACGAAGGACGCGGACCGCTCGAGGCTGCCAGCATCGGCTATGAATTGGAGCCTACCGACCTTGCCCTGCGCTGCAACATCATCAATGTGCAGGACGGCAAGATTATCACCCACAACGGTGGTAACCTGGAAACGGAAGATGCGGATGTGCTCATCAAGTATCTCAACGATACCCTCGGCAAGAAATATCCTGATGTCAAGTTTGTTACCGGCATCCAGTATCGCCACCTTCTGGTGGTGAAGCACGGAAACAAGCATATCGACTGTGCCCCACCTCATGATCATCCCAACGAGGAATGGCATAAGCTGATGGTGAAACCTATCTTGCCGGAGATTGGAGGCGATGAGGGTCACATCAGCCGTCGTGATACAGCCGACCTTCTGAACCAGCTGATTCTCGAGAGTCAGGAACTCCTGGAGAACCATCCTTTCAATGTGGCGCGCAAGGAGCGTGGCGAACGAATGGCCAATCTTATCTGGCCTTGGGGCGGCGGTTACCGTCCGCACATGCTCACCCTCTCCCAGATGTATCCACAGATCAAGAAGGGTTCTGTGATTTCTGCCGTAGACCTGATCCGAGGCATCGGCCATTACGCCGGTCTGCGCAACATCATCGTTGAGGGCGCTACCGGTCTTGCCAATACCAACTATGAGGGCAAGGCAGCCGCAGCTATCCAGGCATTGAAGGATGGCGACGACTTCGTATATGTTCACGTAGAGGCGAGCGACGAGGCGGGTCATGATGGCGATCTGGAACTGAAGCTGAAGACCATCGAGAACCTCGACCAGCGACTCATCAAGCCTATCTTCGATGAGGTAAGCACCTGGGACGAGCCGGTATGCATCGCAGTTCTCCCCGACCATCCTACTCCGGTAGAGATTCGTACCCACGTCAAGGAGCCTGTGCCTTTCATCATCTATTACCCTGGCATTGAGCCGGATAGCGTAGAGAAGTATGACGAGGTAAGCTGCGTAAGTGGCGGTTACGGCATGCTGCAGCTGCAGGAATTCATGAACGCCTTCATGGCGATCAATTAAAATCAACGGCTTCATGATAGCCCCCAAAGCTAATCATAAAGTTTAATGTTCAAATCTCAAAGTTAAAAGTAAAAAATGAAATATTATTCAACAAATAAGAAAGCACCCATCGCCGACCTTCACAAGGCGGTAGTTAAAGGTCTGGCAGAAGACCGTGGTCTCTATATGCCAGAAATCATCAAGAAGTTGCCACAGGATTTCTTCGACAACATCGAGAAACTCTCCTTCCAGGAGATTGCCTACAAGGTAGCTGATGCCTTCTTTGGCGAGGACGTTGATGCCGAGTCATTGAAGAAGATTGTATACGATACCCTGGCATTCGACTGCCCTGTAGTCGAGGTAGAGCCAAACATCTACTCTCTCGAGCTGTTCCATGGTCCTACCCTCGCCTTCAAGGATGTGGGTGCGCGCTTCATGGCCCGTCTCCTGCAGTACTTCGTACGTCAGGAGGGCAAGGAAGAGGTGAATGTGCTCGTAGCTACATCGGGCGATACCGGTTCGGCTGTTGCCAACGGTTTCCTCGGCGTTGACGGCATCCATGTTTACGTGCTCTATCCTAAGGGCAAGGTGAGCAAGATTCAGGAGAGCCAGTTCACTACCCTCGGCCAGAACATCACAGCCCTCGAGGTAGATGGCGTGTTCGACGACTGCCAGGCACTGGTGAAATCTGCGTTCATGGACGAGGAGCTCAACAAGCACATGAAGCTCACTTCAGCCAACTCTATCAACGTAGCCCGCTTCCTGCCTCAGGCATTCTATTATTTCAATGCCTATGCCCGCATGAAGGAGAAGGGTCTCGCCGACAAGCTGGTTATCTGCGTACCTAGCGGCAACTTCGGCAACATCACAGCCGGACTCTTCGGTCATGAGATGGGATTGCCTATCCACCGCTTCATCGCAGCCAACAACGCCAACGATATCTTCTACGAGTATCTGCAGACAGGCAAGTACAATCCACAGCCTAGCAAGCAGACCATCGCCAATGCCATGGACGTAGGCGACCCATCAAACTTTGCCCGCATCTACGACCTCTACAAGGGCGATCATGATGCCATCGCAGCCTACATCGGTGGTGCTACATACAAGGACGAGCAGATTGCTGAAACCATGAAGCAGTGCTACAATGAAACCAAGTATGTACTTGACCCTCACGGAGCTTGCGGCTATCGCGCCCTGAAGGAGCAGTTGAAGCCAGGTGAGGTTGGCGTGTTCCTCGAGACCGCTCATCCAGCCAAGTTCAAGGAGAAGGTAGACAGCATCCTTGACAGCGACATTGAGATTCCTGCCCGCCTTGCAGAATTCATGAAGGGTGAGAAGAAGAGCATCCAGATGACCAAGGACTTCGCATCATTCAAGAACTACTTGATGAACGAATAAACCATACATACGGAAAAGCCTTTCTCTTTCTCAGGGGGAAGGCTTTTCCCGTTAAAATAAACTCAGACTCAGATTTGTCAGGACAGATGGGTCTTGAATTTTATAACAACAGAAAACGGGAAAAATTTATGAAGATTGTTATTCTAGACGGCTATGCCGCAAACCCGGGAGATTTGGATTATCATCTTCTGGAGAAACTGGGCGAGGTGGTAGTTTATCCTCGCACATCAGATGCAGAGAAAGTGGAACGTGCCAAGGATGCCGACATCATCCTTCTGAACAAGGTGCAGATAGATGCAGAGACGCTGGCACAGCTTCCTAAACTGAAATACATCGGTATCCAGGCTACCGGTTTCAACGTGGTAGACATCGAGGCTGCCAGGAAACAGGGCATCATCGTAACCAATATTCCTGCCTACAGCACCGACAGCGTGGCGCAGATGACCTTTGCCCTCATCCTTGCCGTAACCAACCGCGTAGAGCATTATACCCAGGAGAACCGCAACGAGCGCTGGGCTTACAATAAGGATTTCTGTTATTGGGATACCCCACTGATGGAACTTGCCGGCAAGACCCTGGGTATCATGGGACTGGGCAATATCGGCATGAAAGTTGCCAACATCGCCCGCCAGTTTGGCATGAACATCTGTGCCTGCACCAGCAAGAATTCGAGCAATCTGCCTGAGTGGATCCAGAAGGTGAGCAAGGAGGGTTTGCTTGCCACGAGCGATATTCTCTCGCTCCATTGTCCGCTTTCTGATGACACCTATCATTTCATCAATAAGGAGAGTCTGGAGAAGATGAAGGATACCGCCATCCTGGTTAATACGGGTCGCGGTCCGCTGGTAGATGAGAAGGCCGTAGCTGCCGCCCTTCACGAAGGCAGTCTGGGTGCCTACTGTGCCGACGTAATGGCTCAGGAGCCGCCATCAAAGGAGAATCCGCTCTTCGGCGAGCCTAATGCCTACCTCACCCCTCATATTGCCTGGGCCACCTACGAGGCTCGCGAGCGCCTGAACAAGCAGGTAGCCGCCAACGTCAAGGCATTTCTCGAGGGCAATCCGATTAATGTCGTAAATAAGTAAGAATGCTACTTTAAAAATCTGCATTTCTTAAATGAAGACAGCCAACCTTCAATATCCCAATTGAAAGTTGGCTGTTTACTTTTTCTTATAGTTTTCTTATGAACTGCCTAATCAGGTACTTGGGATTTCGTCTCATATTCCATAAGTCAACAAGAATAATTCTATCGTATTCCGCATCATATCGATAGATGATTTTCCAATTTTTATTCAAACAATTGCATGATATCCATACAGAAGAATTCTTCAAATGGAATACCATCGGTGCCAACAACGATTGATTTCAGAGGATGGAATTTCTCTTGAAACATAGGAATACCACTATTCATGCCTCTCTTTCCACTCTTAACCTCTATGGCAACGAAATCTCCTTGTGACTCCAGGATATAATCCACCTCATTATTATGATCTCGCCAATAATAGAGATGACAGTCATTGTCCTCCACAAAATCGAGAAGACAAGTACCCACTGCCGATTCCACCCATCTGCCCCAAATCATTGGGTCAACATAATCTTTGTCAAACCCCTTACCGCGATATGCCGTGAACAAAGCATTGTTAAACACTGTAAACTTTGGGATAGACTGTCTCTTACGAGCCTCATCGCATGCAAACTTTTGAAGTCCGCAAAGCAAGTTGGCTTGCTTCAATATTTCGAGATAAGAAGACAAAGTCGTGACATTGCCTGCATCTTGCAATTGTCCAAGCATTTTGGTGAGTGACAACAACTCACCAGAATAAGAACAACCTACCTCAAAAAGCTGTGACATGAGTGAAGGCTTGTAAATATTCGAAGTCAAGAGAACATCCTTTTCAATGGCAGGTGCCACAAGAGAATCCTTGACATATTTCCTCCAACGCCTAAAATCCCCGATATAATCCACCGAGCCTGGATAACCTCCAAAATAAATCCATTGTTGGAGTGATAACCCGAAGGCAGCTTTCATTTCCGGAAAAGTCCAATGCCCCATACGAATCAACTCGAATCTACCAGCTAAAGACTCGGTTAGCCCTTTGCGCAAAAGCAAGCGAGACGAACCAAGCAATACGACTTTCAGGTTTACATGATTTAGGGTATCGGTATCCCACTCTCTCTTCACATATTCACTCCATCTGCGTATTTTCTGTATCTCGTCTATTACAAGAACAGCTTCTTGCAAATGCTGAATATCCATTCGGCTTCGAACAGACTCCCAAGAACGTCGAATCCAATCCGAATCTTCTTCATTTACAGAATCAGCATTAAATTGAAATACTACCTTATCAATAGTCTCTGCTATTTGCGCCATAACTGTTGATTTGCCAACCTGTCTTGGTCCTGCCAAAACAAATATACACTTACGTCTTTCGCTCAACCTACTCAACATCAAGTTGTAATGTGGTCTTCTATACTCACCCATATTCTTTAATTTGTAATATTAAACAACTCTATTCTTTATAACGAATTACTCAATTCTTCGTCACGAATTACTCAATTCTTCGTCACGAATTACTCAATTCTACTTTGCAAAGATACAAAGAATAGATGAGTAAACACATTACCCATGATTATTTTTTAGCATTCTTAACTCATCATACAGCTTTGCCCCTCTCCTTCACGCGCTTAGGATGCACCTGGCCAGATTATACATCTTCTCATAATGCTGACGAAACATTCGTTCTATATTCTTTTCCTGTTTCATACACTATCTATACAGTTGAGCCCAGCAAAAAAACTAAGCAAAACTCAGACTTTTTCCCTATCTCTTTTTCACCAAAACATAAATGATGACGGGGGCGCCGAACAGCGGTGTGACGGCATTCAGCGGGATGATGCCACCGTCCGACGGAAGGGTGCAGAAAAGATTGCAGAGAAGGGCTATGGCTGCACCCATCAGCATCGTGACGGGCAACAGACGGCGATGATTCTCCGTGCCGATGATGAGGCGTGCGATATGCGGCGTAGCCAGGCCGATGAAGGCGATGGGACCGCAGAAGGCAGTAACCACAGCCGTAAGAAGACCGGTGATGATGAGCAGAACGATGCGCAGACGCCTGATGTTGAAACCCAGATTCTCGGCATACTGTTCGCCTAACAGCATGGCGTTCAGCGGTTTTACAAGGAGCAGAGACGCAGCCAGGGCAATGAGGGCTAACGGGATGAAGAACATCATCTGCTGGCTCGAAACATTACCAAAGCTGCCCATGCCCCAAACCATATACGATTTCACGCCCTCTGCCGTACTGAAGAAATTGAGCAATGAGATGACGCTGCTGGCAAGATAACCCACCATCAGTCCGATGATGAGCAGTACCGTATGGCTGCGCACAATGGCAGAAAAGAAGGTGATGATGCCCATCACCACCATAGCCCCTATGAAGGCTGCGATGAGGATAGCCAGGAAACCGCCGATGGCATAGTTGCCGGCATCGCCCAGAAAACCTACCCCTAAATCATCCAAGGCAATATTGCCGCCAAAGGCAAGCATCACGATGGCTACCGCCAGTCCGGCTCCGCTGCTGATACCGAACACGTCAGGACCCGCCAGAGGATTGCGGAAGGCTGTCTGCAGGAGCAAGCCGCTCGTGGCGAGGGCTGCGCCCGAAAGCAAAGCGGCAATCGCCGCCGGCAGTCGCGATTCCAACAGAATATAGCGGTAGGTTTCGTCGGTCTGAGAGCCCGAAATAATCGCCCCCACGTCCTGCCATGGGATGTTTACACTCCCCCATGCCAGGTTGGCGAAAAAGAGTATGATAATGGCGATTGCCCCTAAAACGATGGTTTTCATTCACTAAAACTATTTCTTGTAAAATCTCTGATTAAAGCCCTATTTCTTATAGAATCTCAATTTGCCGAACCGCTCGCCATGAGCCAGGATGATGAACTCTCTGAGCAGCAGTTCGGGATGGAAACTCATAAGCTCGAAATAAGGTACCGTAGAGGTATCTACCTGATAGATATTACCCCGGTTGAAGGCAGCAAGAGCCTTGTAGCCGTCATATTCCTGAAGCAGTTGAGCCTGCGACAAAGGAGCACCACCGAAATACTTGAACGCCCATACATCCACCTGCTTTCCCTTCGCCAGGATTTGCTCCGGACTCATCGCCAGACTTCCGCTGTGCTTATCATCCGAGAAGATATAACGGGCGTTGGCATCCTTCATCAGAATACCGATAGTACTCTGACCTCCAGGCACATACCATACATTTCCCGTTTTTCTTTCGGTCAGGATGGAGAGGCCCTTCGGATACCCGGCTGCCTCAGCTTTCAGCTTCAGATATTCCTTTTCTATCTTCGCAAAGAGCGAATCTGCCTTTGGTTCGCAAGAACCCGATATTCCGTTACTTTTTCCCTCTTCCCTCTTCACTCTTCCCTCTTCATTTCCAAAGAGCATGCCGTAGAATTTCATCCATTCCGCCCTGCCCAATGGCGAAGACTCCATATAGTCGGCAGCCTCGATGATGGGGATATGCAGTTTGTCGAGCTTGCCATATCCACCGCTGTTTTCGAAAGGCGAAAGGAGGATGGCTTCGGGTTTCAGGGCGATGATGCGCTCGATATCGGGCGCCATGCTCGAACCGCAATCCACGATGGAATTTCCGGCAGAAGCATTCTCTGCAGAAGTTTTTCCAGCAGAAGCTTTTCCGGCAGAAGCATTTCCGGCAGAAACAGCCCTCTTCTTTACATCCGGAATATTGATGTAATCGAGGTCGCAGACACCACGGATGGCCTGCTGGCAACCCATTTCGTACATCAGCTGGCAATGGGGAGCGATGAAAACGGCACTCCTCTCCACCGGTGTGCGCACGGTATCGGTAGTGCATCTCGCCCCCGTGCTGCGCCTTCTGGCAAGCATCGCCACCGTCTTATCCCCCTCCTTTCCCTTCGGAATCAGGATGTAGCGATGCAGAATCGTTCCCGCCTTCCAGGGGTTGGCGATGATAGCCTCAGCATACTGATAATCAATACCTTCTGCAGCATCGGAAGTCTCTTCCCCATCGCCATGCTTCACGATGGTAAGCAACTTGGCGTACTTCATCTCCAGGGTATCGCCAGCCTCCGCATCAGCAGCAGCCGTCTTTCCTCCCTGGCATGCCGCCATCAGCAGGGCCGCCGTAGCCCCACACAAAAGAATATACAGTTTCTTCATAATCTTACAAAATATGTGTGCAAAGATACGAAGAAATCTTCATTTTCCGTTTGTTTTCTCGAATATTCTTTGTACTTTTGCCCTCAAATTTAACTAACGCTACAATTTAATAAGTCAAAATGAAGAAGATTATCTGGGGCATAGCCCTTTTATTCAGTACATCGATGGTCGCCGGTGCACATACCTGCTGTCATAATTCAGCACAGAAATGCAGCTGCAAGAGAGGTTATTACACACAGTATTACGGCGATAAGCCCGAACTCATAAAAGAGGCTATAGCTTGGGCAGAGAGCGGTATCTGGCGCAATGGTTTCGACAAGGCGAAGCCACATTCCAGCGTAAACCTCGCAGATTTCTATCTGCAGTATCAGAAGAATCCGCAGCAATGGCAGGCGCTCTTCGACTATCTGGCAAAGACCGATTTGCTGAGCATTCCGAAGGGAAAGCACAAGATTCCGGGTTCCAACCTCGTGGTAAGCGTAGAGGACAGCAAGAACGAGCCGCTGGAAAAGCGCCGCAGCGAGAGTCATAACAAGCACATCGATTTTCAGTATGTAGTAAAGGGCACAGAGCGTTTTGGCGTGATCGACCACTACTCCAGCACCCCCAACTGCAAGTATCGTCCCGACGTAATCCACTATGATTACGACCGCCGGAAGGCCCGTTTCTTCGACAGTACCCCCGGCGAATTCTTCATCTTCTTCCCTAGAGACTGGCACATCGCCAAGGTGGCAAATGATGGCGAAGACCAGACCATCCGCGTTATCGTAATCAAGGTAGATTATAAGGATTAAAGATAATTGAAAATAAAGAAATGCAGCCTCTCGATTATATAAAAGAGAGGCTGCATTTTTCTTATGGAACTCAAATGGGGCTTAAGCTATTTTATATCATGCTCTCAGCACGTCGCTCAGCAATTCTTTCGTTCGATCTATTAGCTTCATCAGGGCTGCTAAAACAATTACCATGAACATCTCTATAGACCATTCTTGCAGCTCCTCCGCCACCGGAGTTGGAATGGCTACCAACAAAAAGGATGAGGATGGCACCTGCTACAACGAGAATTACCTGGATGATGAGACGCAGCAACATCGCACCCAAACAGATGACTGCCACGATGCAACCTATCAGATAAATAGCGATGAAAGCCGTAATCAGGATACCTTTACGTTTGCCTACCATCTCGCAATTTTCCCTCAGAGACAGGAAGAAACCGATAACCAGCGAGAGCAGCACTCCTATTATCCAAAATACGGTAAGCACCTCTTCCGTCAGTTCAGTAGTCTGGCTCAAGACAAGAATCAGGATAGATACCGGCAGGATGCCCAGCATGCCATAGAGCGTAGGTTTGATAGAGAAGCCCGACAGCCTTTTCTCTCCGAAAATCACATTCTCGTAGAGCTTGATGCTACCAATCTGCGTCATGACAACCAATACGCCCGGTATCACACGGAAGAGCGCACCGAAGAAACCATAATAATTCTGGTCGCACCACCAGAAAACATCCATTCCCATGAAATAGAGTCCCAGGAATTCCAAGAACGTGATGGCAAGAATCATAGCCGGAATGCCATATTCAGCAGGCTTTCGCATTTTAGAATAGGCTGGACCGAAGAGCGACAGCAGCCAGATGGCTATCAGCAAACCGATGATGATAAGATAAGGGGTATAGGTATAGAAGAATCTGCCCATTCCCTGATGCTTCATGTTCTGGGTATAATATACTTTATCATTCTTCTGTAAACTCGTCGGGTCGTCTGCCCTACAATAAATAAAGTTAACATCAACCGCATACTTCTTTCCATCCTTCTTAAAGAGATAATACCAGTAATCCTTGCTGAATATCATGCCGTTGGTTCTATGTTTCATTTCAAACACATTGATAGTATCCCCATTGTGCAGATAGAGCGTAGGCTCATCATCCGGTAGCAGATACTTGCCCTCCTTGAGCTGATATTCGAAACAAGGTGTAGAGTCGTTGACGAAATCATCAACCACGTAAACTTGAGCCTGAGTCATGGCAGCATAGCCCAAGAAGGCGAGCACGATGAGCATCATTCTCCTAAACAGAAAAGTAGTTTTTGTCTTTCTCATAAGTTTATATGTTTATTTAATTTGTTATTTGTCAGTAAAGTAAAGAGAGCCCGGTTTTTCTGGCAAGCGTCCGGATAACATCCTATTTATTGCCTACAAAGATAGCAAATTACTTCGGAATCGGAGTTTCAAAGGGTAAAAACAAAGTGTCATAGCGTAAAAATCTGCCTTATTTACGCTATGACACTAAAAAAACGCAGAGATTCCCCCTGGCATCCCTGCGTTTTCTATATCATTTACCCAATAAAGCACGAACTTCCTCAGGCGTTCTGTTCATCATTTTAGCCACCATCTCCAGGGGCATTCCATTCTCCAGCATGCCCTGCGCCATGCTTTTTATCTGAGTTGCTTGCTCATTTATCTGAGTTGCTTGCTCATTTACCTGATTAGCCTGCTCACTGATAATCTTATTGAGCTTCATCACCTGCGTATCGCGAGCTTCTATGGCAGAATAGTATTCATCCTCATCATTCATCTCCTGCCGGATATTAGCACTCATTGTGGCGAGTCCCAGACGATGAACGATATACATCATATCCGAATCATCCTTATATTTATCACCCTCCAGACATAACATCTGCTGGTTCTTCTTATCCCTCTGCGACTGGTCGAACACGCTCAGCACCTTGTCGAGCCTGTTGTTAATCTTGCCATGCAAAAGAGGTATCTGCACCAGAATACTGTCATGCGTCAGACTGTTGATGAAAGGATCATCCATCCCGTTCTCCACCTCTTTCCCGTCATAGTCGAGCGCCTTGTGATTCACGTATACCACAGCCTTGTCAATATCTCCCACTCTATGGCCCAGCAGATACACAGCCACCATCGGCACAGCATATCCCTTGCCCTCTCCCTCCTTTATCATATTCTCCTCAGCATTATACTGGGCAGCCAGATAACGTCGGAACCGGAGCGTCTCGGTATCAAGCCATGTCTTCTGAAGTTCGATAAGAATGAGCCTTACGCTTCCATCCTCTTCCCTCACCCTGGCAGCAAAGTCGATGCGAAACATCGAGATATTGTCTCGGGTGATGTTAGGATGCTCATGCCTTCTCATTTCCACGCTCACCACTTCCTTTTTCAGCAGGGCGGTTAGCACGGTTTTGGCGATGCGTTCGTCTTCCATCAGGAATTTGAACACAGAATCGTATATCGGATTAGCTACATAGTAAATCATATCTCTGTTCCTCCATAATTATATTTCCGCTACAAAGATACGAGTTTTCTGCGAAACGGCAAAGTTTTTGAGGATGAAATATCAGAAATGGCTGAAATTAACCGGATTATAGATATAAAAAGAAAGATAGCTCACCAGTTATAAGGCTGCCATCTTTCTTATCTATATACTTAATATCGAAGGAGATGATGTTACTCAAGATGGGTCTCAAGGTGGTATTCAAGATATCCCTTACCCCACTTCCACCACTACCTCGCTGCCCCTGACCATCGCCTTCTTCACCCGGTCGAAGAGCTGGAGGAAGCGTTCCTGACTCTTGAGTACGAACCCGGGCGCATGGGCCTCGCCGATGAGGATGCCACCCTGGCGCAGACGGAACGGACCATTGCCCGGCTGCATCATGGGACAAGGAAGGGCATAAAGCTCTTCCAGACACCCGAACTCATGACTCTTGCGCTCCATGCGGCAAAGCTTGCAGGTTTCGGGGAGAGGAAGAGAGGAAGATGAAGAAGAATCATCCCTTATCGGTTCGAGGAAAAGCATCTGGCGGGCGAAGCATTTGCATTTAGCCACCATGATGTGATATTCACCCGGCTCCAGACAGCCACCCTCGCGCTCCATCGTATCACAAATGTACTGATGGCCTGCAACGATACCCTGGCGATTAACTACTTCCTGACTAAGGCGACCAACAATGGCGCCATGATCTCTACGAAAACGATTTAAAAACAACTTCATCATAACACGTAACAACTTAAAAACAACAATAAAAAAACATTTGAAATTCACATTCACTTTCACATTTTCTGAACGTAAAACGACTGGTAATAATCAGACAAATCCTTGCAACCTTCCGGCAACTGATGGTACACCAGCTGAGGGAACATTTCCTTCAGTTTCATATAAAGACCGATGCCCGGTTTGTCCTGATCAGGCCACATGTGAAGATTCCTTCCCGCTAAAAGATTGCGACATTCTTCATTACAAAGCGTAGCACTCGGGATGGCTATTGCCTTGTAACCCATAGACATAGCGCTCCAGCAGTCGGTACATCCCTCGGTAATAACCAACGGCTCTTTTTCTGTCACCTGCGGCAAGATCTGCATCCCATATACCATCGGCTTGCTACCTGGTGCAAACTTAAACCGCGGTTTTTCTTCAGTCTTATCTCCCAGATATCTGCTCTGAACCGTCAGCAGATTGCCATGAACGTCATAATAGGGAATCAACAGGGAAGGACCATCAAAAAACTTTCCACCAAAGCGATAGCCAGCAATGGAGAAATCTGTGCTCACCACTCTACACCAATAGATATATTCCGGGCGCAACTTTCTCTGATAGAACAGGAAATCCTTGGCTTTATCTGTCAGTTTCTTACCCATGAGCATACGCATCAGATAATCTACGTCAGGCTTATGCTGAAACTCGCCTCTGAGATTGAGTCTGTCCGTATCACATTCAGATTTTCTATGCCCAGCAACAGCTTTATCCCGATGTTGCACATCCTTTCGGTTTCCCGCAGAATGATTACCGGCGCTGATATTGAATCTTCTGCACAGCCATTGGCAAGCCTCCGAAAAAGAGAGATTCTCCCGTTTCATCACCAGGTCGATATTATCTCCACCCCACCCGCACGCAAAGCAATGACAAGTGTTGGTGGATGTCCAGAAATGCAAACTCGGATTTTTATCATTATGACTGATACAGAGGGCATTATGATACCGCAAACCCATTCCCAATTCATCAGCAACCTCCAGGATGCTGATAGCTCTAAGTTTAGAGAGCGTATTTGAATCAATATATTCTGCCATCTTCTAATTGTCTTTTTTAATATTACCATCACCCATAGTGCCTTTCTGCTGCGTCTTTCTAAGCACCTTTCTATCCTCGCCCTTTGCTGGTTTTTCGAGCCATCCCCATCTGCGCCAGTTGCACACCATGTTGCGGGCAGGCGTCTTGAGCCCCTTCTGTTTCAGGAATTCCTCCAGGAACTGATAAGAGAATTCCTGCGGCAACTCGCTGAAATAGTCTACTGTATGATAAGGCTCTCCTTCGCCCTCGGCAGAAATCTGCTCGAAAGCCTTGCCCCACCGCTGCAACATATTCTGCAAGATGCGGTCGGCACAAGCCAGATAGGTCTGCCTTACCAGTTTCCGGATTTCCTTCTCGCTCTTCTTCCCCTCAACCTTGTATAGCACTTGCATGAGGGCAGCGATGCGGAAGGCAGAAACCGAACTGCGCTTGTAGAAGACATCCATCGACTTAGACATGGTTTTCACCACCTGCTGGCGGCAGTCGTTACACCATTTTACCACCGTCTTGTAGAGCCAGCTCATATCTTCCTCTATCTCCTGATGGAATTTTCCATCTTCCTCATAGCACAACCCGAAGAGCTTATCCAACGTATTCTCCAGCTCATTACGCTGCATATCGGTCAACGCCTGAAACTGTGGCGGATTGTCGCCCAGATGACTGATGAGCGGGCATAAGATGGTTCGGGTTACAGCACCGCCCTCAATGGCAGCCTTGTTCATATATCTGCTCACCGCACTCTGAGTGCCGCAGAAAACGAACGACAGCAAGGCATCTACCATGGCACTATAGCTGGATTCGCTCATGAAATCCTGACCATATACGCTGCCCAAATCGTAAGCCGTCTTGATAACCTGCGAGAGGTCGGCAAACTGGCGCTTGGCAGAATGCACGATGGCAGAAATCTCATCGGCAAATTCGAAGAGCGTCTTCGGAGCACCATAAAGTTTGACTGCTGCATCGCATCGCTTGATGAACATGGTGAGCGATACGGTTTCGGGCAGGATGGTGATGTCGGTCTTCGGTTCGGGTGGCAGCTTGCCATCCTTCTTTCCCTGGCGTCGCTTCAGGGCAGCATACTCCTGTTCCTTGGCTCTCATTTCGCTGTCGCGCTCGATGAAAGGTTTCATCAGGGTACGCATGATGTATCTGGCAAACGACTTTCCGCTCGACTGCTCGCCCTCTACGATGACCTGCAACACGATGGCCGATTTTTCTCCCTGATTATCATACACATACTGTATTCTTACACGTGTAAGATAAACGCTGAGCATGGCAGCAGCCACCACCAGCGTAGGATACTTGAGGTCAGAAGGCGAAGTGATCATCCATTCTCTGATGCCCGACGGATAATCCTTATCGGCAATCAGGTGATGCATGGGCATCTCTTCATTCTCTTCAGCCTGTTCAGCCAGTTTTTTTCCTATCAACCCAGATGATACCTTGTTATTGATTCCGCCCTTGGTATCCTCAGGCTTTGCCACTGGATTAGTCTGAGACGCTTCCTGTGGAGGTATTTTCTTTCCTTTTTCCATAATCAACAAATACTGATTTTTTCTGAATGCAAAAGTAAGGAAAAAAAGCCTCCCCGGCAATAGGCGTCCTGCCGGTTCGCCTCCTACTAAGCCTCATCGCCGGCAACTAAGCCTTCCGCTAAGCCTCCAGCTCATCTGAAGGCACAAAAAAAGCACTTTCTGCTTGCAAACGAAGCAAAAAGTGCTGATACTGTATTATTTCTAAAAAATCTTCTGTTCAGATATATTCCTATTCATTTATATTATCACCCCCACTGACATAAGAAAGAACCAAACGGCGAACCACGGCATGAATGTCTTCATTAGGGAACTTCTGGCGATATTTCTCCGTAAGGTCTTCGCAGAAATACATCTTGCTATCAACCAAAGAAACAGGAATATTTTGATGCATAAACACATCGTATGTTGCAACAGGCTTGCCATCCTTTGTGTCGACAGGCACAATATCCATCTTATACCAACCAAGTACAGAAGCGGCAGAGAACAATCTATAATTGTCCTTACTCTCCACTTCACCAGCGTTGCGCAGTATATATCCGTCAGCAGACTTATCGTCCTCAGGATTCACCGCATATAGCATAAATAAAGGAGAAAGCGACGAGTGTCTTTTTATGATAAACTGATATTTCTTGCTTCCTCCAAAAGGAGGGGTTGCCTTCAAATCCTGCTCTATATCCTCACGAATTTGCGGCGCATCCACCACAAACTCTACTTCGCCAGTATAATTGACGACAGTTTTCGATGACTGTGGATTTGGCTGAATAACTTCACCATTGTCATTGCTGTTGTCACACGCACAAAAAGCCAAGACTACCAACAGTAGTAAGACTGATTTTTTTACTAAATACTTCATATCCTAATTTGTCTATTAAACCTATTCTATTGTTAAACGTAGAATATGCCTAAAACTTGCTCTATTTTACGTTTTTAACATTCCATCTAAAACTTGCCACCACTCACAAGAAGCAATCATTTCCCCGCTTTCTACTGTCCCTTACGGTAGATGGCGACAAAACGTTTGGCGATATTGATGAGTTTCTGCCGGGCGTTAGGATCACTTACATCATCAAAACTCCAGTTGGGAAATTCGCCACGCATTTTGGAGAAACGCTTGGAGATGGCACCGCCATTGGTCAGATTGGAAGGCAGACCCAGCTGCTCTGTAAGATACTTGCAGAAAGATGCGCCATTATCAAATTTGCCTTCAAAATCGTTGATATCAGAGAGCGCCACCATAATCAGGGCATAGTCTTTCTTCAAAGGAATAGCCTTCTCGTCTATCATCTTCTGCAAGGCTCGCTTTACTCTTTCTCCCTGGCTCAAGTCGCCCCATTTCTTCTCATTATCTTCTTCCGTTTTTTCCTGCCCGCCGTTTTCCTGATGCTCATCGTCTGTCACTTCCAATTCCAATGTCCTCTTCTGTTCAGGCTCGAATCCGTGCAGATAATCTTCATCATTGTTCTGGCGCATCAGTTCATTAATCTGAGATGAAACGAAGAAACCATCCTCGCCATAATAACCGATATTGGCTGCCAGCCGCTCAACCACATCCCGGTTCTTCACGACTGCTCCGAGGCACCGCTGAGAAAACTCCTGAGTTACGTAGCCTCTCCATTGCCCCATAATCATTGAGCAAAATTGAAACACTTTCGACTCCAAAGGCATCATCTGAAGTATCACAGCTGCCATATACAGGATGACAAATACGATTCTCTGCCGCTCTTCCTGAGCTGTAGCATACTCATCCTCGTCAACATAGTTTTTCTCATATTGCCCTATTCCTTCCACAAAGGCTAGGCGGCTCTCGGTATCGGTATGCGAAAACATCATTTTGTCTACGATGCAGAATACCTCATAAAAAACATCCTCGCATGAACATCTGGACGTAGGAAACCACGTCTTGTCATTGAAGATATCATGGGTGATGGCTCTGAAAACCTGATAAATCATGTGTTGCGAAAAAGATTTATCTACCATCTGTCTGGTCTTCATCTTAAATAACCTCATCGTCGTAACCATTTAAATCATCAAGAATCACATCAAGAGAATTGATCAAAGCAAACTGAGAATTCCCATGACAATCGCAACAGACAGCATCTCCATTAACCAGAGCAACAATCTCAACATCGGAGATTTTCACCTTGGTTCGTTTCAGCGAACGGGAAGAGGTGCACGGACCTTTCCAATAATATACCTTGATGCCGTAATCTTCCTTGCTGCATAGGTTCACCATCAAGGCAATATCTCTGTTTGCCTTGTCTAAGTGCAACTGCTTACCTTTATCTGTACCAAATTTTACCTCATACATACTGGCATTGAGACACTCCATTAATGACTGCTGCATCTGTAATTGCATGACAAAGGAATATGGCGCATCGCTGAGAGACTGATGGCGAGGAAAAGAAAACACCACAGCCCTTGGCCTGTAGCCAGCCTTGATTCTCTCAGCCACGGCATCAAAGAAATCACCAGGTGGCAACTTGGCAGAAATCACCATATTCCAGCCATATTGATTCGCCACCCTGTTGATATTATCACGCAGAAGAGCCACCACCTTGTCCTGTCCTCTTTTGCCGCCGAAGATTCTAGATTCTTCCACAAAAAGGAAACCTCTGTTGGGGCGATTATCAATGATTACCTTACAGAAAGGCTGGTTGTGAATTTCATTCTCCTTAAAGTTACTCCAATAAAATTCTTTTTTGTCTGCGCATACATCCAGCACAGCCACACCTTCGCGAAATCCCAATATTCGGTTGTCGTGAATAACATCTTCCTCATTCTTCCGTGATTCCACCAAAGTCATTTTCTTGCTTTTCAGCAAACTGTCCATTACCTTCTCGAAACCAGTCTGACATTCCTGATATTTTTCAGGCGATGACATTTCGAGAAAATCCAAGGGTAGAGTACCCTCGATACTTGAAAGATTCCGGCTTTTGCAGAAATCAAACTTGAAGACAACAAAAGAAGTCTTTTCTGTGCTGTTTTTGATACGTCCAGTCATTGGCTTGCGATTTAAGTTATACCATGAAAGTTATTTTTCATAGCATCTACAAAAGTAATACTTTTTCTCCGAATAAACAAATAAATTCTAAATTATTTTTTACCAAATTGTCTTTTTTTCATAAAACCATCAAAACAAAATGTGAATGTGAATGTGAATTTGAAATGTAAATCAATGTATCGGGTTGTTCCATCCATTCTTTTTATTGGATATTGCGAATGAAATTCAGTCCTCGCGCGCGTACCTTATTATATATATAATATTAACCTATTATAATGGCTACTATTACTTAAACCCGATTATACGCTTCTCCTTCAGGTAACATTGAAAAACATTTCAAATTCACATTCACATTCACATTTTTGCCTTTCCTTCTATCCACCAGCTAACCCACATAGCAAGTTACTGTGCGCCCGATGCCCCCAAAACTGCGTGGCGACGCACCACTATCTGCGTCCCGACGCAGATGGCGATACGTCGGGACGTAGCGCCGACTGCATCGGGACGCAGTTGGTAAGGCAAAACATACCATATAATGTTAACGAATTTAACATTTAATTTAATGACCATTAAATTAATGGCGGTTAAATTAGGCGGAAGAGAATGGATATGAGGGAGGAATGCACGTGATTCGGGACAAGGATGCACGTGATTCGGGACAACTATTGTTTTTCAGAGAAAAATGTTGTATCTTTGCACTGTCATTCATTAAGAACGGCAAATGGAAAATTAACCACTAAAAAACGGAGGGGAAAACGACAGGGGTGCACACCTGCCCAATCTCTTTCTAAATGTTGAACCACTAAAAAAGAAAGGAAAAAGAAAATGAAAAAGGAAGTTTGGAAAACTATCTTGCAGGTGATTATCGCCGTACTTACTGCCGTAGGCACCACGCTCGGCGTTACCAGCTGCATGTAAACTCATTGTTCGCATGTAAGGAAGTAAAGAACTTGCGAAACTTGTCAATAACTGATTTGTTTAACCATTAAAAAAACGATTTGAATTATGGCTATTAAAGTAAAAGCAATTGAGCGCAACGTAGCGTTCGAAAAAGGTAAGCAAAAGTGGGCATTCGTGATGCAGGCTGAACTCTACAGCCAGCTCAACGCCACGAAGGTGATAGAAGAAGCCGCCGTTCGCAGCGGATTGCCTAAGGCGGTAATCAACGCCGGATGGTCGGCCATCGGCGAAGTGATTGCTGCATGGGCCACCGAGGGCCACAGCGTGGCTGTGCCAGGACTGGGCAGCCTCCGATTCGGTCTTAACTCTACCGCCGTAGAGGATGTGAACAAGGTGAGCGCCAACCTCATCACCCGCCGATACATCATCTTCGTGCCTAACACCGACATCAAGAAGGAACTCGAAGAGACTTCCGTCAACATCACCTGCTACGACCGAAACGGCAAGGTGGTGAAGCAGGTTACCTCTACCGATACGCCTCCTACTACCCCATCCGGAGGCGATAATCCATCCGGAGGCGATAATCCATCCGGAGGCGACACCCCATCGGGCGGCGATTCTACTGGCGGAACCGGAAGCGAAAACAGCGGCGATGGACTTGAATAAAAGGTGCTGAGCCTGAAAAGTAAAACCCTCCCCAGGTCTTAAAAAGTCCTAGGGAGGGTAAACTTTTGTCTGGCAGTTAAATTGTTTACGCAATGTACCATACCAGACGCCCGAATACAACATGCTAACCCACCTTTCCCCTTACGGAATCAGCATGTCATTAACAATCCTTTGTGCCTCAAATAAATAATACTTTTTTTTCAAAGTGATTCAGCCTCACGGCTAAAGCATATTTAATGTTTTTACCTTATTTCAAAACATGATGGTAACATATTCTGCAGCGATATCAACCAGCTTCTTGCGACGGGCTACACCTATTATATAATGAGCCTCCTTCGCCGAACAGTGGAAGTATTTCTTCACAGCTGTTACCAGTTCTTCCTTGCTTATCGAGCAGATACCCTTAGGATAAGCCTTGCGGATAGCCTTCTCGATGTCCGCCATCTTATATTCATGGTGGCGCTTGTGGAAGTACTGCGATACGATGATAGATAGAACTATCACGAGCAGGATGATGATAAATACTACAGACTTGTTCATTTCCTTATCTCCTTTTAATTGATTAGACAATATCAGGTTCGCTGAATCACCCTTCCGGGTGCTCCAAGTTTTCGGCATCACCGATAGCTGTTATCGGTAAATCCACTGCAAATATAGCATTTTTTCTTGAAACAACAACATTTTTCGGCATTTTTTTCACTATTTCTGCAAAAAAACTTGCTAAATACAAAAAAAACACGTATTTTTGCAAGAAAATAACCCTTAAGACAGAAAGATAATGCAAGAAACTGTAAAGAAAGTATTGAATGGCGATTTTAATCGCAAGAAAGCATTGCTGTTTCTCATAACGGCTCTGCTTACCGTTATCGTCTGGAACCTGCCCATCGACAGCTTCGGCATCGACGGGCTCACCATTGTGCAGCAGCGCGTCATCGCCATCTTCGTCATGGCCGTGATGCTCTGGCTCACCGAGGCCATACCGGCATGGGCTACCAGCGTAGTGATCATCTTCGTGCTGCTGTTCTTCGTCAGCGACTCCGCCTTCAAGATCATGCAAGGCTCGGAGGCTGAGATGGGCAAGCTGCTCGACTATCAGGGTGTGATGGCGTGCTTCGCCGACCCTACCATCATCCTCTTCCTGGGCGGTTTCGTACTCGCCATAGCCGCTACCAAGAGCGGACTCGACGTGATGATGGCGAAGGCCCTGATTGCGCCATTCGGCAAGCGTTCTGAGAACGTGCTGCTGGGCTTCATGCTCATCACCGGCATCTTCTCGATGTTTATTTCAAATACAGCCACCGCCGCCATGATGCTCACCTTCCTCACACCGGTGTTCAAATCATTGCCGCCTTCGGGCAAGGGTCGCGTGGCGCTCACCATGGCTATCCCTATCGGAGCCAACCTGGGCGGTATGGGAACCCCTATCGGAACCCCGCCTAACGCCTTCGCCTTCAAGGTATTGAACGACCCTGCAGGACTCAACCTGGGTCTCAGCTTCGGCGACTGGATGATGATCATGGCCCCTATGGTGCTCATCATGCTCCTCATGGCATGGGTTATCATCCGCAAGATGTTCCCGTTCTCTGCCAAGACCATCGAGCTCAACATCGAGGGCAACATGCAGCACAACTGGCGCACCACGGTAGTGGCCGTCACCTTCCTGGCAACCATCGTGCTCTGGGTATTCGGCAAGCAGCTGGGCATCAACGCCAACACCGTGGCCATGCTCCCTATCGCCATATTCGCCCTTACGGGAGTGGTTACAGCCAAGGACCTGAAGGAGATTGACTGGGCTGTCATCTGGATGGTGGCAGGCGGATTCGCCCTCGGATTGGCGATGAACGGCACCGGTCTTGCCGAGGCAGCCGTAAAGAGCATTCCGTTTGCAGAATTCAATCCGCTGGTCATCATGATCGTATCCGGACTGGTATGCTTCATCCTGAGTAACTTCATCTCCAACACCGCCACCGCCGCCCTGCTCATCCCTATCCTCACGGTGGTATGCGCCGGCATGGGCGACAAGCTCAACACCATCGGCGGCACCTCTACCATCCTCATCGGAGTAGCGGTATCGGCCAGCTGCGCCATGTCGCTGCCTATCTCAACCCCTCCTAACGCCATCGCCTACTCTACCGGCCTCATCCAGCAGACCGACATGGTGAAGGCAGGACTCACGGTGGGCATCCTGAGCATGATAGTGGGCTACGCCGTGCTCATCACCTTCTGCAAGATGGGCGTGCTCTAGAGGGGCATCATCTGCGAAAATACACATTATTATATATATAAAGGAATGAAAAAGATTGTTATAGGAATCGACGTAGGCATCTCTACGACCAAGATTGTGGGCATCGATGAAAGCGGCGTGGTGGTAAGCCCCATCCGCATCAAGGCCACCGACCCTATCACCTCGCTCTACGGAGCCTTCGGCAAGTATCTTCACGACAACAAGATTGCGCTGAGCGATGTAGAACAGGTGATGCTCACAGGCGTAGGTTCTGCCTATATCGACGAGCCCATCTACGGACTGCCTACCTCGAAGAGCGAGGAGTTCGTGGCCGACGGACTGGGCGCCCGATACGAGAGCAAGCTCGACCGCATGATTGTGGTGAGCATGGGAACCGGTACATCGCTCGTAAAATGCGATGACAACGAGATAAGGCACATCGGAGGCATCGGCATAGGCGGCGGAACCCTGGCAGGACTGAGCCGCATCATGCTCAAGACCGACGACATCAAGCAGATCATCAACCTCGCCAAGGACGGCGACGTGAGCAAGATAAACCTGCTGATAGGCGACATCAGCGCCAAGCCTCTGCCCGGACTCCCGATGAACGCCACCGCATCGCTCTTCAGCAACGCCAAGGCCAACGCTTCGCGCGAAGACATCGCCATGGGACTCATCTGGATGGTGCTGCAGTCGATAGGTTCGGCTACCATCCTCTCATCGCTCGAATCGGGCATCAAGGATTTCGTGCTCATCGGCAACCTCACCCTGCTGCCGCAATGCCGCGAGGTGTTCCCAGCCATGGAGAAACTCTACGGAGTGAGATTCAGGATACCGAAATACTCGGAATTCTGCACCGCCATCGGAGCTGCGCTCGACTATAAGCGACAAGCAAAATAATCACCCCCGAATCGCCGCAATGCCCTATACACGGGCGTTGCGGCGATTTGCTTTCTCCATCCTGTCACAAAGCACAGACAACAAGGGAAAAACGCACACAAGCGCACAAAATGCGCAACACGCTGATAGATAACAACTTAAACGTTTCGGAAAACGGAAATTTGTCAAAGTTTTCCAAAATTTTTTCGTTTCCTTCTGATTATCAGCGACTTAATATTTTTTAACGATAAAAAAGTTGTCCAAAAGCAATTACTTTCAGAAATATTTTATATCTTTGCAATGTCAAAAGGAGGTACCTATCTACCTCTTCAAGTCATAATGACTTAATACTAAGTAATTTAAACATCAATCGTAAAAGTAATACTAAAATGATCCAGACAGTAGTAAAGCGTGACGGACGCATCGTTGGATTCAACGAACAGAAAATCATGGCAGCCATTCGCAAGGCCATGTTGCATACCGACAAGGGTGAAGATACCACTCTTATCGAGCAGATAACCGACCACATCTCTTATCGCGGCAAGAGCCAGATGAGCGTTGAGGCCATTCAGGACGCCATCGAGATGGAGCTCATGAAGAGTGCCCGCAAAGATGTAGCCCAGAAGTATATCGCATACCGCAACCAGCGTAACATCGCCCGCAAGGCGAAGACACGCGACGTATTCATGAGCATCGTCAATGCCAAGAACAACGACATCACCCGTGAAAACGCCAACATGAATGCCGACACACCAGCCGGCATGATGATGAAGTTCGCTTCAGAAACCACTAAACCATTCGTCGACGACTACCTCCTCTCTGAGGATGTACGCGACGCCGTCATGCACAACTATATACATATTCACGATAAGGACTATTACCCAACCAAGAGTCTCACCTGCGTGCAGCATCCGCTCGACGTGATTCTGAACCACGGTTTCACAGCCGGTCACGGTTCAAGCCGTCCTGCCAAGCGCATCGAGACCGCAGCCGTGCTGGCTTGTATCTCTCTCGAGACCTGCCAGAACGAGATGCACGGCGGTCAGGCCATCCCAGCCTTCGACTTCTATCTGGCTCCATACGTACGCATGTCGTACCAGGAAGAGGTGAAGAACCTGGAGAAGCTGACAGGCGAAGACCTGAGCAACCTCTATGATGCGCCAATCGACGACTACATAGAGAAGCCGCTCGACGGACTGCAGGGCCGCGAACGCCTGGAGCAGCACGCCATCAACAAGACCGTGAACCGCGTGCATCAGGCGATGGAGGCATTCATCCACAACATGAACACCATCCACAGCCGCGGCGGTAACCAGGTAGTATTCTCAAGCATCAACTACGGTACCGATACCAGCGCCGAGGGCCGCTGCATCATGCGCGAAATCCTGCTCAGCACCTATCAGGGCGTAGGCAACGGAGAGACTGCCATCTTCCCTATCCAGATATGGAAGAAGAAGAGAGGCGTAAACTATCTGCCTGAGGACAGAAACTACGACCTCTACAAGCTGGCGTGCAAGGTAACAGCCCGCCGTTTCTTCCCTAACTTCCTGAACCTCGACGCCACCTTCAATCAGAACGAGAAGTGGCGTGCTGATGATCCGGAGCGCTACAAGTGGGAGATTGCAACCATGGGCTGCCGTACCCGCGTGTTCGAAGACCGCTGGGGCGAGAAGACCAGCATCGCCCGCGGTAACCTGAGCTTCTCTACCATCAACATCGTGAAGCTCGCCATCGAGTGCATGGGCATCGAAAACGAAAAGCAGCGCATCGACATGTTCTTTGCCAAGCTCGACAATATCCTCGACATCACAGCCAAGCAGCTCGACGAGCGCTTCCAGTTCCAGAAGACGGCGATGGCCAAGCAGTTCCCTCTGCTCATGAAGTATCTCTGGGTAGGCGCAGAAAACCTGAAGCCGGAAGAGACCATCGAGAGCGTCATCAACCACGGAACCCTGGGTATCGGCTTCATCGGATTGGCAGAATGCCTGGTTGCCCTCATCGGCAAGCACCACGGCGAGAGCGAGAAGGCACAGGAACTGGGACTGAAGATTGTTACCTACATGCGCGACCGTGCCAACGAGTTCAGCGAGCAGTATCATCACAACTACTCTATCCTGGCTACTCCAGCCGAGGGATTGAGCGGTAAGTTCACTAAGAAGGACAGAAAGCAGTTTGGCGTCATCCCTGGCGTTACAGACCGCGACTATTATACCAACTCCAACCACGTGCCTGTATACTATAAGTGTACAGCCCTGAAGAAGGCTCAGATCGAGGCTCCATACCACGACCTGACCCGCGGCGGCCACATCTTCTATGTAGAGATTGACGGCGATGCTACCCACAACCCTTCAGTTATCGAGAGCGTGGTAGACATGATGGATAAGTACAACATGGGTTACGGCTCAGTAAACCATAACCGCAACCGCTGTCTCGACTGCGGCTACGAGAATGCTGACGCCCACCTCGAAGTTTGTCCTAAGTGCGGCAGCCACCACATAGACAAGCTGCAGCGCATCACCGGTTATCTGGTAGGTACTACAGACCGCTGGAACAGCGGCAAGCTTGCCGAGCTCCACGACCGAGTAACCCATATCGGAGGGGAAAAGTAAAAATGATTAGCGTTTTAAGCATCGTACATGATACGATGGTAGACGGTCCGGGCTTCCGCACATCCATTTATTGTGCGGGATGCCCCAACCATTGTCCGGGCTGCCATAATCCGCAGTCGTGGGACATCAGCCACGGCACGATGACCTCTACCGACGAGCTGATGAAGGAAATCATGAGCGACCCCTTCGCCAACGTCACCTTCTCGGGCGGCGACCCTATGTTTCAGGCAAAGGGCTTTGCCGAGCTGGCGCGCGCCATCAGGGAGCAGAGCAGCAAGAGCATCTGGTGCTTTACGGGCTATCTCTTCGAAAACCTCGTGAAGAATCCCGAACAGCTGGAACTCCTCCGCCAAATCGATGTATTGGTAGATGGCCCCTTCGTACAGGCATTGCGCGATGAAGACCTCTTCTTCAGGGGCAGCAGCAACCAGCGCATCATCAACGTGCAGAAGTCGCTGAAAGAAGGAAGAGTAATAGAACTCAATCTTACAACAGAAAACCCGAATCCGGTATTGTAAATCTACATACCAGATTCGGGTTTCCCGTTTTCTTTTTCCGTGCCAAAATCATTACCTCTTAGCATCCTTCTCTTCGAGGTAGCTGATAGAACTCTGAATATAATCACGCTCCCACTCGCTCTCGTGCAATTTCTCATCGCCATAGAGCAGAAGGTCGAGATCCAGCGGAACATCTACCTTACGATAAGGGCCACGGATTCTGCGTCCGCATCTCTGCTCCACACTCCGCAGCGCAGCAAGCACAGACTTCTTAGAGCAGATGGTTTCCCCCAACATCACCTGATTCAGAAACTTGTCTGAATTCTCCAGTCCGATAGGCTCAGTCCACATGCGCGGACCGAAAAGGCTGTTCCTGAACATACAACTCAGATGTTCATGTGCCTTCAACACATTCTCCTCCTGATTTCTGTTAGAGCCGATAGCTATAATTACTTTTGTACGAGTTTTCATTATTAAAATCATTATTTCTACAAAACAGGTCAGTTTCTCTGAGAAGAGACAGATAGCCCCTGCATTTGTATGTCATATTTTGTGCAAAGATATTAAAAATTTTGTAATAAACCGCGATTTATCCGTTTTTTTTTATATTTTTGCAGAATGAATCATCTAAAAGCAAACATTTTAGGGCTCGCTCTGCTCTGCTGCCTCCCGATGGGCGCACAGCTGAAGTGGAACCAGTCCTATCAGACATATATCAACCAGTATAAGGATCTTGCCATCGAGCAGATGCTCCGTTACCGCATTCCAGCCAGCATCACCCTAGCACAGGGACTGTTTGAGAGTGCGGCAGGAAGGAGCGACCTCGTACGCCAGGGCAACAACCACTTCGGCATAAAATGTCACAACTGGACGGGACCCACCCAGTACCACGACGATGATGCCCGGGGCGAATGCTTCCGCGTATATCAGGACGCAAGAGACAGCTACGAAGACCACAGCAAGTTTCTGGCGCGCCAGCCACGCTACGCACGCCTCTTCGAACTCTCGCAGCACGACTACAAGGGATGGGCTCGCGGACTGAAAGCCTGCGGCTACGCCACCAACCCGCAGTATGCCAGCAAGCTGATACAGATCATCGAGCTCTACAAGCTCAACCAGTATGACAAGGCAAAGCGCTACGACCGCTTCATGGCTACCCACAGCGGTACCGACCAGCCTGTAAACGCCGAAGGATTGCTGCACCCTATCCACATCTTCAACAAGAATTACTATCTCTATGCCCGCGAAGGCGACACCTTCAAGAGTATAGGCAAGGAGGTGGGCATCAGCTGGCGCAAACTGGCACGCTACAACGAGCGCGACAAGCATACCGTGCTGCACAAGGGCGACATCATCTATCTGAAGAAGAAACGCTCCAAGGCACCTAAGCAGTATAAGAAGCGCCCTCACGTGATACAGCCGGGCGAAAGCATGTACGCCATCTCGCAGAAGTATGGCATCCGACTGGAGAAACTCTACAAGATGAACCATCTCGACCCGAATATCCCGGTAAGCGTAGGAACAAGGCTGAGGGTGAGATAAGTGATTAGTGATTATTTTTTAGTGATTAGTGATTCGGTCACTTGGTGATTCGGTCACTTGGTGATTCGGT
>JAJWFY010000010.1:36716-85303 GCA_021615735.1 Segatella copri
GTGATTCGGTCACTTGGTGATTCGGTCACTTGGTGATTCGGTGAGAAATGTGAATGTGAATGTGAATTTCAAATGAAAATACAATGAAGAGAATGATATTATCCCTCGCCACCATGGCGATGCTGATGGCGCCAGGCACAGTAAAGGCGCAAAACTTTGACGACTATTTCACAGACAAGACGCTGAGAGTAGACTATACCTTTGCCGGCAACCAGAAGCAGCAGATGATAGCTGTAGACGAACTCAACGTAATGCCACGCTGGTACGGCAAACGACAGCGACTGGCTGAACTACCGGTAGAGGGCAACGGACAGATAACCGTTCGCGACCACCGCTCGGGCAAAATCATCTACCGCAACTCCTTCTCCACCCTCTTCCAGGAATGGCTCTCCTATCCTGAAGCTGAGAAGAATACGCAGAGTTTCGAGAACGTATTCCTCGTTCCGATGCCGAAAGATACCGTAGACATCACCCTCGACCTGCGCAACAACCGCCGCGAGATAACCACCACGCTCACCCACCAGGTAGCGCCGAAAGACATTCTGATTCATCAGAAAGGCAACAAGCCTACACCATACGTCACCCTGCAGCAGGCTGCCGACACCACCCGATGCATCCACATCGCATACGTGGCTGAAGGCTATACCGATGCAGAGATGCCTGTCTTCCTGAAAGATGCGCAGGAGGCTACAGAGGCCATCTTCGCCCACGAACCCTTCAAGAGCATGAGAGACCGCTTCAACATCGTAGCCGTAAAATCGCCATCCCAGCAGAGCGGACCTAGCATCCCAGCCCAGGGCATCTGGCACGAGACCGCACTCAGCTCTCATTTCGACACCTTCTACAGCGACCGCTACCTTACCACCCTGCATCTCAAAGACCTGCACAACTGGCTGGCAGGTACCCCTTACGAGCACATCATCGTGCTGGTAAATTCGGATAAGTATGGCGGTGGCGGCATTCTCAATTCATACAATCTCACCACCTGCCACCAGAAATGGTTCAAGCCGGTAGTGGTGCATGAGTTTGGCCATTCCTTTGCCGGACTTGCCGATGAATACGCCTACGAGCAGGAGCAGATACCGATGTATCCTCACGATGTAGAGCCTTGGGAGAAGAACATCACCACCCTTGCCGATTTCCACGGAAAATGGGAGAACATGATAGACAAGAAGACCAAGATTCCTACTCCACTTTCAAAGAAAGAGAAGGAGGCGGTGAGCAAGGTGGGTGTCTTCGAAGGTGCCGGATATAGCCTGAAGGGCGTTTACCGCGGTGTGCAGGACTGCCGTATGCGCATCAACGAAACGCCGGAATTCTGTCCGGTATGCAAGAAGGCGCTGCAGGACATCATCGACTTCTACACGAAATAAAGAAATCATAAAAACATTATATCTATGAAAGAGCAAAACCTAAACATCAGATACATGGTGGCTCAGCTCTCGGAGTTGAGCCAGCAGGAGCAGGAACTCGTAAACAGGGCGAAGGCTGCCACCAGCAATGCGTATGCTAACTACAGCCACTTCTATGTGGGAGCAGCCCTGCTTCTGGCCGACGGCAGAATAGTGATTGGAGCCAACCAGGAGAACGCCGCCTTCCCTTCGGGACTCTGTGCCGAGCGCAGCGCCATCTTCGGTGCCCAGAGCAACTATCCCGACCAGCCTATCCTGACGCTCGCCATAGCAGCGAGAAACGGGAATGGTTTCCTCAAGTCGCCTATCTCGCCATGCGGAGCCTGCCGCCAGGTGATACTGGAGATGGAAGACCGCTACCAGCGCCCCGTACGCATCCTGCTCTATGGCGAGAACGGCACCTACTGCTTCGACAGCATCAAAGACCTTCTCCCCTTCTGCTTCGTAGATTCGAACATGAAGGAATAAGATTTACAGAGCCCACTTTAAAAAAGGGGTTCAGGATATAAGAAAAAGCCCTACAGGAAGTTTGCATCATGCAGACTTTCCTGTAGGGCTTTCTTCTTATTCCTCCTTATACTCAAAGCATCCTGCGGCAGGCTGCTCTTTCTTTCTCGGCAAACCATCACGGTCGGTTGCAGGCAGGGTTTCGGCATCTGCCTTACCTATTGCTGCCGACTCCTTGCGCAGATGGAAATCATACTTCAGATTGTCGGTGTCGAAAAGGCGGAAATGCTTCTCGGCAAACACCGTCGTATCCTTGATGTCCTCATAAACCACATGGGTGAACTTCAGACTGTCGTCCGTCTCCAGCTTCTCCGTGCGCAACACACAATGGTCGAAGAGGAAATTGAAGGCATCCTCCTCTTTCGGAGCCTCCCAGACCACCTCATCATCATGATAACCCGTTACGAGCGAATTTCTCACCTCGAAACGAGGCAGCGGAGAGGCAAAACCGATGGCAGACTCGCGGCGCCCGTCAAACGGATAGAACTGGGCTATGGTGCAGCCGTTTACCTCAACATCGCCACCCTCAACATAGAGCGGATGCTTCAGACAGTTGGTTATCTGCGAGTTATAAATCTGCACCTTGGCAGAATCAATCCTCACACCGTAGCCCTGACTGTTATGAATCGTAGCATTCTCGATGAGCAGCTTCTGCTTCGTAGCATCGCCCGCTTCTATCATCACAGCATCGTAGGCACTATGAATATCAGCAAACGAAATCCTGCAGTCATGAGCCGAAGACATCAGCCTGATTCCCTGCCATTGTCCCGGTGTGCGGTCATAAGGCAGATAATCGAACATGTGGTCCAGTCGGTCGCCCCGCATCACCACTTCCCTGTCTTTTTCGCCCTCAATCTTCAACGACCCGAACACCTGCAAACCCGCATTCTCGTGGAAATAGAGTTGGGTGCCCGGAGCAATGGTCAGCGTAGCCGCCTCATCAACCCTGATTCCCCCATAAACCACTACCGGCAGCGTGCTCTGCAGCAGCTGGTCCTGCTTCACCTCGAGCGAATTGAGTTTCATCGCATCCCATGAAAACGCCCTCAGGTTCACCTTCTGCTCCACGCCACTTTCCAGCGCAAACACCAGGTTGTCGCTCACCAGCTGCGGCTTTTCGCTGTTCTGCATCGCCGAAGTCAGCTCTACGAACACGCGTATGCTGTCACCCTTCCTGATCTCCACATTCTGCGTCTGGAATCCCGCTTCGGTGCCCAGATAAGAGCCGTCAACATTCACCCGGTAGCCCTTCTGGTTACCATTTTCCAGACGCACCGACTGGCAGCGCAGAGCCTTGCCCGTACGGTTGTAAACCCAGAAGTTTCGGGTAGGCGTAGGCACATTCGAGAAGGTGGTGTCCATCTTCAGCGTATCTACCGAAAACGAGAGCACATCTCCCCTCGACGTTGAGAAACTCTCATCGTCGGCACAACTGGCAAGCAGGGCGCTCATCGCCATCCCTACACCCATTATATACAAAAATCCCTTTTTCCGTTTCATATCTATAAAAACGGAAAAAGGGAAATATTATTGTATCTGCCTCTACATAAACAGAGCAAAGATGGATGAGCCTACAACCGTCATCACACCGCAAACCACGATGCTCAGACTGCTCATGGCTCCCTCTATGGTACCCATTTCCATCGCCTTTGCCGTACCCAGCGCATGGGCAGAACAGCCGATGGCGATACCTTTGGCAATAGGCTCCTTGATGGAGAGAAGCTTCAGGAACTTCTCGGCAAAGATGTTGCCCAGCACACCCGTTACGATGATGACAACCACCGAAACCGAAACATGACCGCCCAACTCCTCAGAAACGCCGATACCGATGGCGGTAGTGATGCTCTTAGGCAGGAAGGTAACGTAGGACGCATGGTCGAAATGGAAGATGAGGGCGAGAATGAGCACGGAGCAGAGACTCGCCAGCACGCCCGAAACGATGCCGATCAGCACAGCCCGATAATTCTTCTTCAGAAGCTCAACCTGCTGATAAAGTGGCACAGCCAGACAGATGGTGGCTGGTGTGAGCAGATAGCTGATGCTGTTGGCGCCCGCCGAATAGGTCTTGTAATCTACGCCCGTCAGCAGGAGCGTGATGATAACGAGGATGATGGAGATGAGCAGCGGGTTCATCAGCGACCATCCCGTCTTCAGCTTCAGCAGCATGCCTATGCCGTAGGCAGCCAGACTGATGAGAACGCCGAAGAAAACCGAATCCTGGAACAACTGGTTCATTTCTTCGCCTCCTTTCCTTTTCTGATTACCAACTGCGTAATCCAGCCCGAAGCACCCATCACGACGAAGGTACTGACCACCGTAACTACGATATACTGGAACCATGCATTGCCGATATCCTGATAAGAATCAATCAGTCCTACGGCAGCCGGAATAAACATCACGGGCATGATGGCAATGAGGAAACTGCTGGTTTCGCGGATATGCTTCACCTTGATCAGTTTTGTTTCCAGCGCAAGGAAGAGCAGAATGATGCCATAGATGCTTGCCGGAATAGGCAATGGCAGCAAAAAATGGAGCAATTCCCCAGCAAAGGAGAACGCTATGATTATCAAAAATTGAATTAAAAACTTCATGTTGAATTACTTTGAATTTATATCAAGCTAACGTACTGTTCAATGAGACTTGCCGTCTCTTCTACACCCAGGCGCACAGTATCCAGGCAGATGTCGTAATCATCGGCATTTCCCCAGGTAAGGCCTGTATAATACTTATGATAAGCCACTCTGCAATCCTCGGTGTGCTCTACAAACTCCTCAGCTTCCTCATACGAAAAGCCCTTCTCCTCCTGAATATCCTTGATGCGAGCCTCCAGATTGCCGCTCAGGAAAACAGAAATCAGGTCTTTGCGCTCGCGGAAGATATAGTTGCCGCAACGGCCGATGATGATACAGTCTTCATCGCCTATCATATCGGCAAGTGTATGGAGCGGTTTCTCTGTCAGCGCCCTCTGCGTTTCGCCAAGCGACGACATCGAGAAGAGCAGTTCATCTACCGGCCGCTCATCGAAGAAAGCCTCCATCTCGTCGAGCACTCCTCTCTGTTCAGCCATTTCCATCATATTTTTACGGGTATAAAAAGGAATACCATACTTTTCGGCGAGCAGCTTGCCCACGCGAATAGCGCCACATCCACACTGGCGCGCTATCGTTATAATCATGATTCTATAAAATTAAAACGTATATAATAATTACTCAGTTCCGTTATCCCCCTCCAGCCCATCCAGGGCGGGAGTTTTATATAGCAAAAAAGCTAAGAAGATTTGACTCTTCTTAGCTTTCTTGTGTCGGGGCGACAGGATTCGAACCTGCGACCACCTGTTCCCAAAACAGGAGCGCTACCGGGCTGCGCTACACCCCGCTTGTGCTTTGCTAAAGGTTTGAGTGAGAGAAAATAGAGTCGGGGCGACAGGATTCGAACCTGCGACCACCTGTTCCCAAAACAGGAGCGCTACCGGGCTGCGCTACACCCCGCTCATTCATCTCTACGATACCTCTTAAGCATTGCTTTAAGCATCATTTCTGAATTGCGAGTGCAAAGGTACTACATTTTTTCGATTCCACCAAATTTTTCCCTAACTTTTTCAAAAAAACATGCATTTTAATGCAAAATGGCTGGGAAACAGGCAAAAAATAAGGGCAACCCCTATCCGGAATTGCCCTTATACCTTATTATATATATAGTAGCGGCAAAGAACCGCAACCATACTTGCTGAACTTTTAAATCAGAAACCGACTGCCCGAATCTGTCAAACCGAGAAGACCGGCAAATCTGATTTTACTTGATGATTCCCTCTTCTACGAAAATCTTCTTCAAGATCTGGACAGCCCGCTCAACCTGCTCTCTTGTATGAGTAGCCATGAGTGCGAAACGTACCAATGTATCCTGAGGAGCACAAGCTGGAGGAATAACAGGGTTGATGAACACACCTGCATCGTAAGCCATCTTGGTAACAACGAATGTCTTCTCAGCATCGCGTACGTAGAGAGGAATGATAGGACTCTCTGTCTCGCCAATCTCGAAACCTTCCTCGCGGAAACGCTTCAAGGCATAGTTGGTTACATCCCAGAGATTCTCGAAACGCTCTGGCTCATTCTGAATGATGTGGAGAGCCTCGAGAGCTGCTGCTGTGGCAGCTGGAGTGTTAGAGGCGCTGAAGATGTAAGTACGGCAGTTGTGACGGAGGAAGTTGATTGTATCCTTGTCTGATGCGATGAAACCGCCGATAGAAGCCAGACTCTTAGAGAATGTACCCATGATGAGGTCTACCTCGTCGGTCAGACCGAAGTGGTCGCATACACCACGACCCTGCTTGCCGAATACGCCAAGACCATGAGCCTCGTCTACCATGATAGAGCAGTTGTACTTATGCTTGAGCTTAACGATTTCAGGCAAGTTAGCCAGGTCGCCCTCCATAGAGAACACACCGTCAACAACGATGAGCTTGATAGCCTCCTGAGGGAGCTTAGAGAGCACGCGCTCCAAATCTTCCATATCGTTGTGCTTGTAGTGGAGCTGGGTAGCGAATGAGAGGCGGCGGCCATCTACGATACTTGCGTGGTCGCGGTCATCGCAGATAATATAGTCGTTACGACCTACTACGCAAGCCAAGACACCCTGGTTTACAGAGAATCCTGTAGAGAAACACAAAGTTTCATCCTTGCCCATAAACTCAGCAAGCTCCTTTTCGAGCTGCACGTGCAAATCGAGCGTACCATTGAGGAAACGGCTTCCTGCACAACCAGAACCATACTTGTCGAGCGCAGCCTTTGCTGCATCAATAACACGCTGGTCATTAGTCAAACCCTGATAAGCATTAGAACCGAACATCAGAATCTTATGACCATCGATGTCGGTTACCTCTGTCATCTGCTTACTTGTGATCTCGCGGAAATATGGATACACACCGGCAGCCATATACTTCTGAGGTTCACGATAATTCTTGTATCTTTCTTGTAATTGTCCCATTATTAATAGGTGTACTTTATTTTCTTTTTTTATACTTTTCTAACTTTCAGGGTGCAAAGATACAAAAAAGAACTCAATAAACGGCTTTTTTTATAAGAAAGTTTACTTTTATAGTTTTTTTAATCGATATTTCTTGTTATTTTGGGTATTTTTATTACTTTTGCAGCCTAAATTTTACAAACTCTTGACTATATAATGAAGAAAAAGATACTTTTCATCATGAATCCGATTTCAGGAACAGCCAGCAAGGCGGCAGTTCCCAGTCTGATAGATTCTGGTTTGGACAAAGAGCTTTTTGAGTACGAGATAAGAATGACTGAAAGAGCTGGGCACGCTTCGGAAATTGCTACCGAAGCGAAGAACAACCATGTAGATGTGGTTGTGGCGGTTGGTGGTGACGGAACCGTCAACGAGGTGGCCCGCTCACTGGTTCACTCCGATACTGCCCTCGGCATTCTGCCTTGCGGTTCGGGCAACGGATTGGCGAGACATCTGCTGCTCCCGATGAACCTGAAGAAATGCATCGAGGTCATCAACCAATGCCAGATTAGAGATCTGGATTATGGTGTCATCAACGACCACCCGTTCTTCTGCACCTGCGGCATGGGCTTTGACGCTTTCGTCAGCATGAAGTTTGCCGAGAGCGGCAAGCGTGGTCCTATCACTTATGCTGAAAATATCCTGCGCGAGGGATTGAAGTATAAGCCTGAGACTTACACGCTGGAGGACGAGACGGGCACCAAGCAGTATAAGGCGTTCCTTATTTCCTGTGCCAACGCATCTCAGTATGGCAACAATGCCTATATTGCCCCTCAAGCATCCATGAGCGACGGTTTGATGGATGTCGTCATCATGGAACCATTCGATGTAATCGAGGCGCCTCAGGTAAGTTTCGACATGTTCAACAAGACGTTGGACAAGAACTCGAAGATCAAGTCGTTCCGCTGCAAGAAGCTCCATATCACCCGCAGTCAGCCAGGCGTAATCCATTATGATGGCGACCCTGTGATGACGGGTGCAGAGATTGATGTTCACCTGGAAGAAAAGGGAATCAAGATGCTGGTGAACCCATTTGCCAACAAGAACGACCGCAAGCCGAACATGATTCAGTCTGCCTTTGCCGATTTCTTCAACGACATCAATGCCGTGCGCGATGATATTCATAAAGACATCCAGCGCCAGAGCAAAAGAGTAGAAGCTATCAGCAAACTGGTACAGAAGAAGCTGAACCTTTAAGGGAATGTTGAGTGTTGAACCTTTAAGGGAATGTTGAGTATTGAACCTTTAAGGGAATGTTGAGTGTTGAATGTTGAGTGTTGAGTGTTGCCCCCAATCCATTCAACATTCAACATTCAACACTCAACACTCCCTCTAAATTCAACATTCAACACTCAACATTCAACACTCCTAGAAAAGGTAGAATTCTTCCGTTATTTTCCTATACCATTCCGAGCGGTTTCCCTGCGAATCCATCATTGTTTCAACGCGCTCTTCATAAGGCGAAATGCGATGCTTGGCAAAACTCAGCATAAAGCGTTTTGGCTGCTTGCGCTCCACCGTCTTTACACCACACTTCCGTATAAGATAAAAACCTAATATACAAGACTCTGCAACAAACTGCTCCACTACTTCTACGGGAACAATAGCAGAGAAAATGCCGTCATCAGAAAGCAGCCGTTTTACACCCGCAAACAAATCGCGGAACGGAAGACTGTCCGTATGTCTCGCCATCGTCCTCTTACTGTCCGGATTTTTCAAGCTATCTACAAAGAACGGAGGATTGCTTACTATCGCATCAAAAACACCGGCAGCCTTCAAATCTGCAGCAGCTTCCAAAGCCTCAGCAGCTTCCGAAACACCGGCTCCCCCGAAATCCTGCAGTCTGCAGCATTCTATTTCCACCCTGTCGCGAAACGGACTAGCCATCACATTCTCCCTCGCCTGTCCGCAGGCATCAGCATCCATATCAATCCCCACTACCTCAGCCTCAGGAAAACGCTGCGCCATCATGAACGAAATCAGTCCCGTTCCGGAGCCAATGTCCAGAATCCGCCTGCCACCTTGCGCCCATGCACCCAGCAAAACGCCGTCAGTTCCCACTTTCATGGCACAACGGTCTTGCTCTATCTCAAACTGTTTAAATCGAAAATTACCCATAA
Organism: Segatella copri; assembly: GCA_021615735.1. Taxonomy (GTDB): domain Bacteria; phylum Bacteroidota; class Bacteroidia; order Bacteroidales; family Bacteroidaceae; genus Prevotella; species Prevotella copri_Q. The sequence goes on from JAJWFY010000010.1 coordinate 45,778, forward strand.
ATTCTTCTGTCTCTTTACAGAAGAAAACGAAGCCGCCGCCGATTTATTTTATCGCAAACTGCAGAAATTGCCACTTCCACCTGCAAAAGCAGCTACTTACATCTATAAAAACGGGTACTAATATATAGAAAAAGCAATTTTATTATTAAATAATCTATCATCTTCCACGATATTTCATAAAAAATGAGTACCTTTGCACGGAAAATAGAAATCATAACAAAAAAATGGATAATAGAAGAACAAATACCCGAATACAAATGATTGCAGATTACGAGGGCGACCCGAAAACCCTGATCGAAGACCAGGAAGAAGGCTTGTACCCTACCCTCTGCATGCGAGATATTGTAGTTTTCCCTACCAACATGACCCCTATCGTTGTGGGCAGAAAGGAAAGTCTGAATCTCGTCCGGATGCTGGAAAAGAAACCAGACACCACATTCTGTGTATTCTGTCAGAAGAACAAAGACACAGAATTGCCCTACGAAGAAGACCTCTACCCTGTAGGTGTCTTCGCCAAACTCATCAAGGTGATCAAGATGCCTGGCACAGACCAGATGAGCATCATCATCCAGGGTCTGGGCAGATGTCAGATGAAACATCTCGTTCAAAAAGAGCCTTACACAGTAATTGACGTAAAAAGTCTTCCGGAGAAATGGCCTGACGAGAACAACGATGAACTCTTCAGAATGCTCTACGAGAACTTCCATTACGAAGCGACAGACTATATCAAATCAAACGCCAACTATAATGATGATGCCATCCAGGCAATCAACGAACTCTCGAGCATTCACATGCAGTGCAACTTCATGTGCTCCCTCCTCCCTTTCTCCATCGAGGATAAAATCAAGATGCTGAAAGAGGAAAATCTCAGCGAGCGCATCATGATTGCCATCAGATCCCTGAACAAGGTGCGCCATCTGCTACGCATCCAGACTGAGATTGAGAACAAAACCCACTACGACCTCGATGAACAGCAGAAGGAATACTTCCTCAAGCAGCAGATCAAAAACATCAGGGAAGAACTGGGAGAAGGCAACGCCAGTCCGGAGAAGAAGGAGATTCTGGAGAAGGCGAAACTGAAGAACTGGAGCGAAGAGACAGCCAAAATCTTCAAGAAAGAAATCGCCAAGCTCGACACGCTGAACCAGCAGAGTCCTGACTACTCAATACAGATCGGATTCCTGCAGACCATGGTAGATTTACCTTGGAATTCCTACACCCAGGACGACCTCAGTCTGACCCGTGCCAAGCGCATTCTGAACCACGACCACTACGGCATGGAGAATGTAAAGGAGCGCATCCTGGAATTCCTCGCCGTAAGAGCACTGAACGGCGGCGGCAAGAGTCCTATCCTCTGCCTCTACGGTCCTCCGGGCGTAGGCAAGACCAGTCTGGGCAAGAGCATCGCAGCAGCCATGAAGCGCAAGTATGTACGCATGTCGCTGGGCGGTCTGCACGATGAAGCCGAAATCCGCGGTCACCGCCGCACCTATGTGGGAGCCATGCCGGGCCGCATCATCAAGAACATGCTGAAGGCAGGCAGCAGCAATCCGGTATTCATCCTCGACGAGATTGACAAGGTGGCGCAGAGCAACTTCAACGGCGACCCAGCTTCAGCCCTGCTCGAAGTGCTGGACCCGGAACAGAACAATGCCTTCCACGACAACTATCTCGATATGGATTACGACCTCTCCAAGGTGCTCTTCATCGCCACCGCCAATGACCTGAGCGTCATTCCGCGTCCGCTCCTCGACCGTATGGAGCTGATAGAAGTAGGCGGCTACATTACCGAAGAGAAGACAGAGATTGCCAAGCGCCATCTCGTACCGGAAGAGCTGGAAAGCACCGGACTCGACAAGGTTTCGCCGAAGGTAAGTTTCAACAAGAATGCCCTCGAGTTTATCATCGAGCACTATACCCGGGAGAGCGGCGTAAGACAGCTGAAGAAGCAGATAGACAAGAGTCTGCGCAAGATGGCTTACAAGCTAGCCTGCAACCAGGAGCTGAAGAACTACACCATCACCCCTGACGAAGTAAAAGACCTGCTGGGCAATCCGCCGTTCAACCGCGACATCTACCAGGGCAACGATTACGCAGGAGTGGTAACCGGACTCGCCTGGACCTCAGTAGGCGGCGAAATCCTCTACATCGAAACCTCGCTCAGCAAGGGCAAGGCAGGCAAGCTCACCCTGACCGGAAATCTGGGCGACGTGATGAAGGAATCAGCCATTATCGCACTGGAATACGTCAAGTCGCACATCGACCTGCTGCAGGTAGACTACCGCATCTTTGAGCAGTGGAACATCCACATCCACGTGCCTGAGGGAGCCACCCCGAAAGACGGTCCTTCTGCCGGAATCACCATTGCCACCAGCATCGCCTCAGCCATCACCCAGCGCAAGGTGCGTGCCAACACAGCCATGACCGGCGAGATTACCCTCCGCGGCAAAGTGCTCCCGGTAGGCGGAATCAAGGAGAAGATTCTGGCAGCCAAGCGGGCAGGAATCAAGCACATCGTGATGTGCAGGGAGAACCAGAAGAACGTAGAGGAAATACCGGAGAAATATCTCAAGGGCGTAGACTTCCACTATGTAGAGAACGTAGCTGATGTCTGGCAGTTTGCGCTGACCGACGAGAAGGTGAAAAACCCGACAGACTTCAGCATTGAGGAAAATGATAAAAAAGAAAAGAAATGAAATTTGAATTACAAGTAACAGATAAAGCAAGCGATGCGCGTACAGGCATCATCACCACCGACCACGGACAAATCAAGACCCCAATCTTCATGCCCGTAGGAACCGTAGGAAGCGTGAAGGGCGTCCACTTCGAGGAACTCAAGAAGCAGGTCATGGCACAGATTATCCTCGGAAACACCTATCACCTCTACCTGCGCCCAGGTCTTGACGTCATCAGGGCAGCAGGCGGCTTGCACAAGTTCAACGGCTGGGACCGTCCTATCCTCACCGACAGCGGCGGCTTCCAGGTCTTCTCGCTCACCGGCATCCGCAAGCTCAAGGAAGAAGGCTGCGAGTTCCGCTCCCACATCGACGGCAGCAAGCACTTCTTCACACCGGAGAATGTGATGGACACCGAGCGCATCATCGGAGCCGACATCATGATGGCCTTCGATGAATGTCCGCCGGGACAGAGCGATTACCAGTACGCCAAGAACAGCCTCATGCTCACCCAGCGCTGGCTAGACCGCTGCATCAAGCGGTTCAACGAAACCGAGCCTCTCTACGGCTACCAGCAGAGCCTCTTCCCTATCGTTCAGGGCTGCACCTTCCCGGACCTGCGCCGCGAAGCAGCCAAATACATTGCCGACAAGGGAGCCGACGGAAATGCCATCGGCGGACTCGCCGTAGGAGAACCTACCGAGGTGATGTATGAGATGATAGAAGTAGTGAACGAAATCCTGCCGAAAGACAAGCCGAGATATCTGATGGGCGTAGGAACCCCGCAGAACATCCTCGAAGCCATTGAGCGCGGCGTAGACATGTTCGACTGCGTAATGCCGACCCGCAACGGCCGCAACGCTATGCTCTTCACCTATCAGGGCACGATGAACATGCGCAACAAGAAGTGGGAGAAAGATTTCAGTCCGGTAGATCCAGACGGCTGCGACATCGACCTCGTAACCACGAAGGCCTACCTCCACCACCTCTTCAAGGCCCAGGAGCTGCTGGCGATGCAGATAGCCAGCATCCACAACCTCTCTTTCTATCTGCGCCTCGTGACCGATGCCCGCCATCATATCGAGCAGGGCGATTTCGTGGCATGGAAGAATTCCATCATCGACCAGCTTGGCCGAAGAATTTAAGTAAGCAAGCATCATGAAAGATTTTAAGAAAATAAGAAAACACCGCCGGCTCTACCGCACCGGCCGATGGGCTTCCCGCAAGTTCGGGTGGCTCATCAGGGCTGTGCGCTGGCTGGCTCACAAGCTCCGGTTCCTGCGCATATTCAGGTTTCTCAACCCGTTCAGGTACATCAAGAAGCTCGACTGGTACATTATCAAGAAGTTTCTGGGCTACTATTTCTTCTCCATCGCCCTGATCATCTCCATCGCCATCGTCTTCGACTTCAACGAGAACCTGTCGAAATTCACAGAGCACCATGCACCGGCGCGCGCAATCATCTTCGATTACTACGCCAACTTCGTGCCCTATTTTGCCAACCTCTTCAGTGCGCTGTTCGTGTTCGTGGCGGTCATCCTCTTCACCACCAAGCTGGCAAGCAATTCCGAAATCATCGCCATCCTGGCGTCGGGAGTATCCTTCAAGCGTCTCCTTCGCCCATACATGATAACCTGCGTGCTGCTCTCAGCCCTCTCCTTCGGGCTTTCAGCCTACGTCATTCCCCACGGAACCGTTATCAGGCAGAACTTCGAGACGATGTACAAGAACAAGAAGAAGAATACCAGTGCCGAGAATGTACAGCTGCAGGTAGACAAGGGAGTGATTGCCTATATGCAGCATTACGACAACAGCATGAAACGCGGCTACGGATTCTGTCTCGACAAGTTCCAGGACAAGAAACTCGTAAGCCACCTTACAGCGATGGACATCCAGTACGACACCATTTCCGACAGCAAGTATCACTGGAAGCTGAGCAACTGGAAAATCCGCAAGCTCCAGGGCATGAAGGAGCATATTACGAGCGGAGCGCAGAAGGACACCATCATCATGATGGAACCTACCGACCTGGTCTATTCCAAGGGTCAGCAGGAAACCTTCACCAGTCCTGAGCTCCGCGATTACATCTCCAAGCAGATCAACCGCGGTTCGGGCAACGTAGTGCAGTACGAGGTAGAATACCACAAGCGCATCGCCTCCTCCTTCGCTTCGTTCATCCTCACCATCATCGGTGTCTCCCTCTCAGCCCGCAAGCGCAAGGGCGGCATGGGAGCAGCGTTAGGTGTGGGTCTAGCCCTGAGTTTCGGCTACATCATGCTCCAGACGGTTTCTGCCACCTTCGCCATCCAGGCCAATTTCCCGCCTGTGCTGGCAGCGTGGCTCCCAAACTTCCTCTTCGCCATCGTAGCCTACTTCTGCTACCGCAAGGCACCGAGGTAATTATCAATTAACTGAACTTTCGCATGTGGTTCAAGTACGGGCTGAAGACCCCAAAGCTCCAGAAGCAGCACGCCCTGAAAGGGCAGAAGCTCCTAGCCCAGGGCATCGCCCTGGGTATAATGGCAATCAGCAAGGCGCCCTGTAAGGGCAAAAGCTTTATGTTTTGCCTGGAGTTTTAAAGCTTTTGCCCTTACAGGGCGACAGGTTTGCGTCCGTAATTACCCAGGGCGCTGCCCTGGGCTAGAGGCTTCTGCCCTTTCAGGGCGTGTGGAACTCACTTGCGAAACTTGAATAAACTATAAATTATAGAAAGAATGTATTTCGACGAATTAGATTTAAACGACAACGTGCTCGACGCATTATACGACATGCGCTTCGACACCTGCACTCCTGTACAGGAAAAGTGCATTCCAGAGATATTAGAAGGTCACGATGTCTTGGGTGTAGCCCAGACCGGAACCGGCAAAACCGCAGCCTATCTGCTGCCAGTATTGAGCAAGCTCGATGACGGCGGTTATCCTAAAGACGCCATCAACTGCGTCATCATGTCACCAACCCGCGAGCTCGCCCAGCAGATAGACCAGGCGATGCAAGGCTTCGGCTATTACCTCCAGGGCGTGAGCAGCGTAGCCGTATACGGCGGCAACGACGGCAACCGCTACGATCAGGAGTTGCGCAGCCTCCGCATGGGCGCCGATGTAGTCATCGCCACCCCGGGCCGCCTCATCTCCCATATCTCTCTGGGCAATGTAGACCTCAGCAAGGTAAGCTTCTTCATCCTCGACGAAGCCGACCGCATGCTCGACATGGGTTTCTCAGAAGACATCAAGACCATCGCGGCAAAACTGCCAAAGACCTGCCAGACCATCATGTTCTCGGCAACCATGCCTGAGAAGATAGAAGAACTGGCTAAGACCCTGCTCAAGAATCCGGTAGAAATCAAACTTGCCGTCAGCAAGCCAGCCGAGAAAATCAAGCAGGAAGCATACGTATGCTACGAAACCCAGAAGATGACCATCATCAAGGACATCTTCAAGGCAGGCGACCTGAAGCGCGTCATCGTCTTCAGCGGCAGCAAATTCAAGGTGAAGCAACTCGCAGCTTCTCTCCAGCAGATTGGAGTAAACTGCGGAGCCATGCACAGCGACCTGGAACAGGCTGAACGCGATGATGTGATGTTCAAGTTCAAGAGCGGCCAGTATGATGTTCTCGTAGCTACCGACATTGTGGCGCGCGGAATCGACATCGATGATATTGAGATGGTCATCAATTACGATGTTCCTCACGATACAGAAGATTACGTTCACCGCATCGGCCGTACAGCCCGTGCCAACCGCGATGGTAGAGCCATCACCTTCGTAAGCGAAGAAGACCAGTACTGGTTCCAGCAGATAGAGAAGTTCCTGGAGAAGGTGGTAGACAAGATGCCTCTCCCTGAGGGATGCGGCGAAGGTCCTGAATACATCAAGCTCAACAAGCCGAAGAAGAAAGGCGCAAACGGAAGAAACAACAGACGCGGTAATGGCGGAAACGGCGAGGGCGGAAAGAACAGCGCCAAGAACCGCCGACAGAAAGACCGCGACCAGACTTCTCATAAGCGCAAGCCGAACAAGCCAAACGAGCGTCAGGAAAAAGCGCCACGCAACAACGAGCAGCAGCCACAGCAAGGCAACAGGCAGCAGAACGCAAAGCAGCAGCCTCAGCAAGGCAACAGGCAGCAGAACGCAAAGCAGCAGCCTCAGCAGGGCAACAGGCAGCAGAACGCAAAGCAGCAGAACAGAAAGCCAGCCCAGCCAGGCGAGCAGCCAAAGAACAGCAACAGCCAGAAGCGCCGCAATAACAGCAATAACAGCAACCAGCAGCGCCCAGGCAACGAGAACAATGTTCGCCCAGGCAGCAACGGCCGTGGCAGAGGCGTAGCCCAGAAAAAGGGCGACAAGCCGGCTGCACGCAAGCACACTCCTATCGTAAATCCACAGAAGCAAGAAAACGCTGTGAAGAAATTCATCAAGCGCATCTTCGGATTCAAGAAATAGGAAATAAATCATCTTTTTAAAAAAGGAAAGAGGAATGATGAAAGAGCTACCTCTCCCCCCGCTCATGACCATCAGCCTCACACTGACGATCGGAATCATCATAGCCAAATGGGGCTATGATGATTTCAACATGCGCTTCTGGCTCATCATCTCCATCATTTCATGCGCCCTTGGCAGCATCATCTTTTTCCTTATTAAGTTCTTAAGCCAAAAAGCTTACTTCAGCAGGAGACACCAGTTTCTCATCTTCTCCCAATGCGTGATGATTCATTTATGCATCCTGAGCCTTGGGGCTTTTCTTACCTGTAAGCAAATAGCTGATTCCCAAACCTCTACACAACTGAAAAACTGGCAGGAACTGTCTTACCTCACACGGGCAAAAATCAATACCGAACGCTATAAAAGCAATATTGAAAGCAAACTGGTTTCCCTTCACGTAAAACAGCAAGACTATGCAGTCATCGCAGCCATGGCGCTGGGCGACAAGAGCGCACTCGACTCGAACACCCGAAACAGTTACTCCATTTCCGGAGCCAGTCACATCCTGGCAGTAAGCGGACTTCATATAGGCATTATCTTCCAGCTTTTCATCTTTCTGCTAGGCGGCAGAAAGTACTCTGTTTACACCATTATCCTGTCCCTCATCTCCATCTGGACCTACGTTTTTCTCATAGGATTGCCGGCAAGTGCAGTCCGTGCAGCCATCATGCTCTCAGCCTACAGCTTAAGTTTAGCTTTCCATCGTACCGGTCTGCCGCTCAACACTTTATCCTCAGCTTACATATTTATGCTTTTCATCAGTCCGCTCTATCTTTTCGAGTTGAGTTTCCAGCTTTCGTTCCTGGCAGTAGCCTCCATTCTGCTGTTCTTCACACCCCTTTACACCCTCCTCCCCATCCGCAGCCGTTTCATCCGTTGGGCATGGGGACTCCTTTGCGTTTCACTGGCAGCCCAGATAGGAACCCTTCCGGTCATCGTCTACACCTTCGGCAGAATATCGTGCTATTCCCTTCTCACCAATTACATCGCCATTCCCACAGCAACCCTCATCCTATATCTTGGAGCAGCATTAATTCTGTTCTCCCCACTCACGTTATGGGCGCCCATAGCACCGGTTGTCGCCCCACTCATCAGCCTTACATCAGGCGCCCTGACCAGCATCACCCAGTTTTTGAATACAGCCATAAAACTGATCAGCATGCTGCCTGGAGCAAGCATCGAAAATGTAAGAATCAGTCTGCCTCAGGTAATCGGTCTCTACGCTGTCATCCTGCTCATCTATGCCCTATGGCGCAGGATAGATAAACAGAAGTCGTCAGAATGCAAGATTCCCTGAAACAGAAATAAAGGCTTAAACCCCGAAAAACGTCTCTTATATAATAAGGTGTGCGTACACAAAAGCGCTACAAATCGTGATTAAGAATGTTAAAAAATATCTTTTTTCTACTTTTTCTGCATTTTTTCTTTCTTTTTGTTGGTGTTTTCAAGAAAAACATGTATCTTTGCAAGCAGAAATAAAGAAGTAAGAATTTAAACACAATAAAAGATTAAAGATTATGAAAGCATCAGAAGTAATCGCGAATCTCCAAAGAAGATTCCCAAACGAGCCTGAGTACATTCAGGCTGTTAGTCAGGTTCTCGGTACTATCGAGGAAGAGTACAACAAGCACCCAGAGTTTGAGAAGGCAAACCTCATCGAGCGTCTCTGCATTCCAGACCGCATCATCCAGTTCCGCGTATCTTGGGTAGATGATAAGGGCAACGTACAGACTAACATGGGTTACCGCGTACAGCACAACAACGCGATTGGCCCTTACAAGGGAGGTCTTCGCTACCACAAGTCAGTAAACTTGGGTATTTTGAAGTTCTTGGCTTTCGAGCAGACATTCAAGAACTCTCTTACTACTCTCCCAATGGGTGGTGCTAAGGGTGGTTCCGACTTCTCTCCACGTGGCAAGAGCAACAACGAGGTAATGCGTTTCTGCCAGGCTTTCATGACAGAGCTTTATCGTCACATGGGTCCAGACGAGGATGTTCCAGCTGGTGACATCGGTGTAGGTGGCCGTGAGGTAGGTTACCTCTTCGGAATGTACAAGAAGTTGACACACCAGTTCCAGGGCGTCTTGACCGGTAAGGGTCAGGAGTTCGGTGGTTCATTGATCCGTCCTGAGGCTACAGGTTACGGTAACGTATACTTCCTCTGCAACATGCTCGCTACCAAGGGTATTGACATCAAGGGCAAGACAGTTTTGGTTTCAGGTTCAGGTAATGTAGCCCAGTACACTATGGAGAAGTTGCTCCAGTTGGGTGCTAAGCCAGTTACATGTTCAGATTCAGACGGTTACATCTACGACCCAGACGGAATCGACCGCGAGAAGCTCGATTACATCATGGAGCTCAAGAACGTAGAGCGTGGCCGTATCAAGGAATATGCAGAGAAGTATGGTGTAAAATATGTTGCAGGTGCTAAGCCTTGGTTTGAGAAGGCAGACATCGCTCTCCCATCAGCTACTCAGAACGAAATCAACGAGGAGGCAGCCAAGGCTCTCATCGCCAACGGCGTTATCGCAGTAAGCGAGGGTGCAAACATGCCTTCTACTCCAGAGGCTATCAAGGTATTCCAGGATGCTAAGATTCTCTACTCTCCAGGTAAGGCAGCCAACGCAGGTGGTGTTGCAGTATCAGGTCTTGAGATGAGCCAGAACTCAGAGCGTCTGAAGTGGTCTCGTGAGGAGGTTGATGCTAAGCTCCACGACATCATGAACGATATTCACGCTAACTGCGTGAAGTATGGTACTGAGCCAGACGGTTACGTAAATTACGTAAAGGGTGCAAACGTAGCCGGCTTCCTGAAGGTAGCTAAGGCTATGATGGCTCAGGGCATTGTATAAGGCTAGAAAATTTTTAATAAACATCTTAAAAAATTTAAAATAATAGGAAATAGCGGGTCTGTGAAGACTCGCTATTTTTTTGTCTACTCCTTCCCCCACTCCTTCTTTACATCAAAGCAGGGGCAGGCTTTGTTGGCAAATTCATTATGACCATGAATCGTGGCTAATGGATATATCACAAGGTTGGGCAGGCTGGAAAGCTTTTGCCTTTACAGGCTTATAATGCCTAAAAAGGGTGTTCAGTATTCAGTATTCAGTTTTTTTCGCTATTGTTACCATCCTCTACATAGAAGGTATATTATATATTATTATATTATATAATAATATATAATATAAAATAATTACTTACAATTTGTAACCACAAAATGGGTAACTATCGCGAAAAAAACTGAATACTGAATACTGAACACGTTTCCCCGTAATCGGGTATTACTTTGTAACATGCTGATTTATATCATAATACATAGTTTTCTATGCCGCTAAAACATAGAGATGCGCCCCATAAAACATAGAATTTATTCTTCATAACTAACTTTCAAATCGTAAGTTGCTGAAAATTGCTCCTTATCACATGCCTAAATTTGGCGGTTACCGAAAATCTTCGTACCTTTGCACCGGCAATCGAAAGAACAGCCTTTTGTGCCTTGCTCGAGTCTTCTCTTAAGACCTACACGGGTCATAAATGATGGCAGGCGCCGGTCATCAATGAAGACCCCGAAAACGGCAGGAACGGGGCGTTCTGGGGAGTTGCAAAACAAAGGACTCTAAACATACTACAAACGACTATGATTAATTACAGCATCGTAATGCGTAGCGTGAACGCAAATCTTCTGGAAATCAACCAGGCGAAGTCACGCATTAACCAGGCGAAGAAGGAGGGTACAACCCCTGACCCAAAGGACCTGGAACTCGTGAAGACCGAGAAGCAGAACGCTTTTGCCATCTCGCAGTACACCGACATCATGACCATCGAGAAGTTTGCCAAGCACATCACTTCACATGGTAGTGTTTATTCGAGAGCCGACAAGTTCACCGCTCTTCCGGTCATGGTCATTTCCGGTCATTATCATTTTCAAACCGGTGTATCGGTGGCTGAATCCTTGAAGAGGTCATCGGCTGAAGGAATCTCGTCTTCATCAAACCACTTCTTCAACTTGTCCTGAGCCTTTGCCTTCACATCTTCTGAAACCTCGCCCCAAACTTTCTTGAGCACAAACAGCAGCACGGCCAGGTCATCGCCCAAACCGGCAATAGGAATGGCATCTGGAATGACATCGAGCGGACTGATGAGGTAGCCCAATGCTCCTACAATCAGAGCCTTGTCCTTCAGCGAAACCTTGTCACTCTCTAACGTATAATAGAGAATGAGCGCTGTATAAACCATCTTGGCACCGGCACGTTTGGCAACATGCGAAATCTTCTCGACAAATGCACGCTGGGTGAACTTGTCCTTATAGTCCATAAAGTCTGGTAATGTCATACTACTTATAGTTTATAGTTTATAATTTATAGTTTATAGTTACGACCGCTTCTCGTAGAAGAGGACTGCCTTGATGAAGGTCTCCATCTTAGGCTCCTTATGATGGTTTACGCGATAGGCGATGATCATCTGGAGAAGTGCCTTGACAAAACACGCCAGCAGCAGACCGATGATGACGGCTATGACCGTGGCGAGCATCTTGCCGTTCTCATAGATAGGCGACTTGTCGGGAAAACAGGACAGCACCAATACGGGGAGGACGGTGATGAAACCGCCGATGGTGAGCTGGCTGCGCTTGGAACCACCCATGTCGAGTATCGACTGCTTATCGAAAAGATAATCATCCAGCTCCATGCGGGTAATGCCATAGTTCTCCAACTTCGGGAAATCGGGCTCACTGCCATATTTCGCTATCTTGCCCGTAACCTTATGTTCGAAATCATCTAATATCTGCTTTTCCGGTTCTCTGAGTTTCATAATCTTGCTAGTTTTTAAAATCGTTTAAAAATGATGCATCTTATACCTTATTATATATATAAAAAGGCTGCGATGCTGAAAAAGAAAAGAAAGCAGTGCCCCTATAAGCCGAGTTCTGTGTTCCTATTGAAAATAAGAATGTCTGTCATTTATCTAGTCCCAAAGTCACCCTTGGGCTCAAGCACTCTACCCTCCACAGCAGCCCGAAGGCAATCGGACGAGCCGCCCTCAATCTGCGGTATACATGAGCTTACAGCTCCCAGATGGCACAGCCTGGCGATCACCCGCCAGCTGGTGGTCTCTTACACCACCTTCTCACCCTTACTCTCACCACCCCAGACTGGACAAACGGGATAAGTGAAAGCGGTTATTTTCTTCTACCGACACCTACTGTCACCAATAGCTTCTAGTTTCGGAAGTGGGATGCTCTATGCTGCCCGGACTTTCCTCTCGCACCTGAAAGATGCCAGCGACAGACCGGAGCACTGCTTTCGACATGCAAAAGTACAAAAAACTTTTGATACTATCGCACGATTCCTCACTTTTTTATGCATCATTAGTTATTCGCAAGGCTATTTTCACTCTTTTCCCCCGGTTAAACCGAGTTTCCGAGTCCCTATCGTTTAACAGATATTTATCAATCAGCAGAAGATAGTTTCGTATACAAAACTAAGATTTTCATGCTTACATTCAAATATTTGTGAATTTAGGGCATTTCTTGTTTAATAGCCGTTAAAGTGTTAATTTGAAATGTTAAAACGGAATAAATTTATGCAGAGAATGAAGCGTATCTCAAAAAATGACCCTATATTTGCAACCGGAAACAGAGCGGTGCATGACAAGCTGACTTTTGGCATGATATTAGCTACTGCCGTTCCAAGGAAAAGAAAAGTAAACAATAAAAAAATAAGAAACATGAAAAAATTAAGTAATTATGTTGTGGCTGTGCTCTGCGTTGGTTCGCTCGCATTTTCAGCCGGTGCTTTCATGAAAGTAAATGCTACACCTGCAGTTACCGCTGCGCCAGCAGGTCAGCCTGTAGACTTAACCTATGCTGCCGAGAAGGCGCTGCCTGCTGTAGTACATATTAAATACGTACAGAACTCGAAGGTGAAGACGGTAGATGTGCAGGACGACCCATTCGGAGGATTCTTCGACCCGTTCGGCTTCTTCGGCAACCCGGGACAGGGCAACGGAGGCACACGCAAGCAGAAAGTGCAGACTCCGAAGAGAGAGGCTACCGGTTCGGGCGTCATCATCAGCCAGGACGGTTACATCGTTACCAACAACCACGTGGTAGAAGGTGCTGACGAGCTGACCGTAACACTGAACGACAACCGTGAATTCTCGGCTCGCATCATCGGAACCGACAAGACTACCGACCTCGCCCTCATCAAGGTAGACGGCAAGAACCTGCCTACCCTGCCTATCGCCGACAGCGACAAGGTGAAGGTGGGTGAATGGGTCATCGCCGTGGGCAACCCATTCGGACTGAACAATACGGTTACAGCCGGCATTATCTCTGCCAAGGCACGTTCACTCGGTGCCAACGGCGTAGAGAGTTTCATCCAGACCGATGCTGCCATCAACGCAGGTAACTCGGGCGGTGCACTCGTCAACACCCAGGGCGAACTGGTAGGCATCAACGCCATGCTCTATTCTCAGACCGGTTCTTACTCCGGCTACGGTTTCGCCATTCCTACCTCTATCATGAACAAGGTGGTAGACGACCTGAAGAAATACGGCAGCGTACAGCGCGTGATGCTGAGCATACAGGGAAGCGATGTGCTGAACTATATCAACGCCCAGAAGGAGAACGGCAAGGATGTGAACCTGGGAACCAACGAGGGTGTTTACATTGCCAAGGTTGATGAAGACGGCAACGGTGCTGAGGCAGGACTGAAGGAAGGTGACGTGATTACCAAGGTTGACGGCAAGAAGGTGACCAAGATGGCTGAGCTGCAGGAAATCCTGAACGGCAAGCGCCCTGGCGACAAGATGAGCATCACCTACCTGCGCAACAAGAAGGCAAGCACCAAGACAATCACGCTGAAGAATGCCCAGGGTAATACTTCGGTTATCAAGAGTGCCGACCTCGACGTGCTCGGTGGCAGCTTCCGCCCTATTACAGAAAGCCAGAAGAACCAGCTCAACATCAAGTATGGTGTAGAGGTAATGAAGGTGAACAGCGGTGCCCTGAAGGATGGTGGCATTTCACGCGGTTTCATCATCCAGCGCATCAACGACAACAACATCAATACGATTGATGACCTGCAGAAGGCTGTAAAGAGTGCTTCTACCAGCAAGGACCCAGTGCTCTACATCCAGGGTATATGGCCAACAGGCAAGAAGGCTTACTTCGCTGTTCCGCTGCAGAAAGACTAAGGGTAAGCGTTTGAAGAGAAACGTCTCATGATTGAGTAGTGAAAAGGCTTTTTTGCTGCCAAAAAACTCAAGAAACAGACAAAAATCAATAAAATAGTAGGTATTTCTGAAAAATATCTACTATTTTTTTTGGTATTTAAACAAAAAAGTGTATTTTTGCAACTACTTAAAATTTGATGCCAGCATGAGACAATTAAAAATTACTCAGTCAATTACGAATCGCGCAAGCGCATCGTTAGAAAAATATCTTCAAGATATTGCTCATGAGGAGCTGCTCTCTACAGATGAAGAAGTGGAGCTCGCTCAGCGTATAAGAAAAGGTGACCGTAGGGCATTGGAGAGATTAACAAAAGCCAATCTCCGTTTCGTGGTGTCTGTTGCCAAACAGTACCAGAACCAGGGGATCAGTTTGCCTGATCTTATCAACGAAGGAAATGTGGGGCTTATCAAAGCCGCACAGAAGTTTGATGAAACCCGAGGGTTTAAGTTCATCTCTTACGCCGTATGGTGGATTCGCCAGAGCATTCTGCAGGCCATAGCCGAGCAGAGCAGACTTGTGCGCCTTCCGCTCAACCAGGTGGGAAGCGTTAACAAGATTAACAGAGAGATGAGTAAGTTCGAACAGGAATTTGAACGCAAACCGAGTGTAGACGAAATAGCTGACCGCATAGACTTGCCGGAAGACAAGATAGAGGACGCCATGAAGGCTACATCGACAAGTCGCCACCTGAGCGTGGATGCTCCTTTTTCTGACGATGAAGATGGCAGCATGCTCGACCTGATGGCCAATTCGGATGATCCGACCGACAATGAACTGCTGACAGAGTCGCTGAGAGCTGAAATAGAAAGACTGCTCAAGACGCTGCCGGACAAAGACCAGAAAATCATTGCTGCCTTCTATGGCATAGGAACACCGGAACTGACGCTCGAAGAAATCGGAACCAAGTATCATCTCACCAGGGAAAGAGTACGCCAGATCAAGGAAAAAACGATAAGGCGACTCCGGAACAAAACGACAGATAAACTGCTGAAGTCCTATCTGGGATAAGGAAAGATCCTGCATGACTGATGGGGCAGACAGCACAAAACAAAATAAGACAGAAAAAGAAATGAAAATTACAAAAATTGCATTAGCATCTATTGCATTAGCATGTTTCAGCTCGCTCTCTGCATCAGCCAAGAACGAAGTTAAGACTGCATACATCTTTGGATTTGCCTCGTCGTTTAATGACTCTACAGTCTATTTCACAGACGTTCAGAAGGTTGATTCTGCCTATTTCACCCGCAAGAACAAGTTTCTGGTAAGCCGCGAGAACTATTCATACCAGTTGCGCGACTATCTGGAGCAGAAAGGTGCCGGCAACCGCACGTGTATCGTGATGTTTGACTTCAACCAGAAGAAGGCTGAAAAGAAATGGAACAAGCTCTATGCAAGATACATTCAGAAGCCAAAGGCTAAGAAGGCAAAGAACGGACAGCAGATGAACGATGCGCCTAGCCCTTATCAGGTGAAGACCATCAACTCTACAGATTTTCATTTTTCATCTGTTCAGCCAAACGATGAAGAGGTTGAAGAGGTAAAAGTGAAGAAGGCTAAAAAAGCCAAGAAAGAAAAGCGCAGAAAAGGCGCTAAAAATGAATAAGAAATCAAACTATCCTTACTTCGCAAAGTAATGAGGATAACATTAAATTAAGAAGCCATTCCCGTTTTCTGCCGGGAATGGCTTCACTTTTTTATATCATATCATTTTCTACTTCAAATTCTGCTTGAACCAGTTAGCTATCTGGCGAAGCAGATGGTTGCGGGTATTGCCACCTGAAATGCCATGATTACGGTTCGTGTACCACAGGGTCTTGAAGTCCTTGTCTGCCTGAACCAACGCCTCAGCATATTCGAAGGTATTCTGCTGATGAACATTGTCATCTGCCAATCCGTGACAGATAAGCAACGCACCATGCTGCTGCTTTACTCGCTCGATAGGGTTCACCTTGTAACCCTCTTCGTTCTCCTTAGGAGTGCGCATGTAGCGCTCAGTATAAACCGAATCATAGAAGCGGTAGCAGGTAGGAGGAGCCACAGCCACACCTGCCTTGAACACAGGACGGCCCTCGCTCATACTCATCAGCGTATTGAAACCGCCATAGCTCCAACCCCAAATGCCGATATTATCCTTGTCTACATAAGGCAGAGAACCCATGTAGAGAGCTGTTTCAACCTGATCTTTCGACTCTAAATCGCCCAGACGGAGATAAGTAGACTTCTCAAACTCAGCTCCTCTACCACCTGTTCCACGACCATCTACGCAGGCAATGATGAATCCTTCCTGAGCAAGATAATAATCGAAAGCACCGCCATTGCCCATACTGCCCGTGCTCCATGAATCGAGCACCTGCTGGTTGCCCGGACCGGAATACTGGAAGAGGATGACAGGATACTTCTTGCTGGCGTCGAAATCTACAGGCTTCACCATCCAGCCGTCCAGTTTCACACCTTCGGAAGTGGTGAAAGAGAAAGTCTCACGCTTGCCCCAATTATACTTCCGGGTCTTTTCGAGCAGCTGCTTGTTGTCTTCCAATGTCTTGATAAGCTTGCCCTTGTTGCTGCGTACGGTGAAGACATAAGGATGGCTGTAGCTGCTCCAGGTATTGACGAAATAGCGGTAATCGCCCGAGAAGTAAGCCGAGTTAGAACCAGCCGCATCGGTAAGGCGCTCCACCTTTCCGTTCTTATGAGCCACGTAAACCTGGCGGTCGTGCGCATTGAGTTTGGCAGCCTGGAAATAAACATCGCCCATCTTCTCATCCATTCCGTAGATAGAGGTAACATCATAGTTGCCCTTCTCTACCTGGCGCAGGAGCTTGCCGTTCATATCATAGAGATAGAGATGCATGAAGCCGTCGCGGTCGCTAGGCAGCAGGATGTTCTTCTTGCCCACGATGCTGTTTTCAATCACCTCTTCCTTTACAAACTTAGGCACACTCTCCTTGATGAGCATCCTGCTCTTGCCGGTGAAAGGATTGACTGCATAGAGGCGCATGTCGTCCTGATGGCGGTTCATCGTATAGACAATCAGACTGTTGGCGTCTGGCGATGTCTTGATGCGTGGATAATAGCCGTCGGAATCTACAGGCACATCGAGCGCCACGGTCTTGCCGTTCTTCATATCATAGCTCCAGAGGCTCACCTTAGAGTTGTCCTGTCCTGCCTTAGGATATTTATAGGAATACTCTCCCGGATAGTCGTGATACTCGCTATGGGTAGGATGAGAACCTTCGAACATCTGCAGAGAATAAGTCTTTACGTGCGATTCATCGAAGCGTATCCAGCCGATGGCAGTTCCATCCGCATTCCATGCAAAGGCGCGGTTGAAGCTGAACTCCTCTTCGTAAACCCAATCAGGAATACCATTGATTACCTCGTTGAACTTACCGTCGCGGGTAATCTGGGTTTCCTTATCTCCATCGGTAACAAAGAGATTGTTATCCTTAACGAAGGCGATGTGGCGTGAATCAGGCGACCAGGTAGCCACCTGCTGGTTAACGCCCTGGGAAAGTTTCTTCAAACTCTTCTTAGCAATATCATATACGAAATACTCTGCCTTGAACGAGCGGCGGTAAATAGCCTCGCGATGGGTCATGATAAGCAATTTCTTGCCATCAGGACTGATTACATAACCCTCAATCTGTTCGAAGGGAGCCTTGACTGCGTTCACATCGAAGAGGATGCTCATCTGCTTGCCCGTCTTGAACGAATAACTGATAACCTGCTTGCCATCATTGCTGATAGAAGCGTACAGATCGGTGCCATCAATAGGGTTAATACCGGTAACATAAGAGGCAGCAAACTCGCCGGAGGTAATGGCCTTCAGGTCGAGTTTATCTGCAGCTTGCATTGCTGAAACCATCATGACAGTTGCAATAAAAACTGGAAATCTTTTCATGTGTTAATCTTTATGTAATGCCTCAATAGGCGAATAATCTTCGTCCTTGAGCAGTTGTTCTACTGTTACTTTAGGGTTGCGCTTTACATAAGCGTTGATTGTATTCACATACTTGGTCTTGAAAATCTCCTTGCCCATCGCCTTGTTTACAGCCCACATAATCTTGCCCATGTGCAGATCGCGGTCGAGCTGCGGACGGGTGTCGAACTGATCCATCGGATAGATGCTCAGCAGATAGAAGGTAAGGCAATCAGGCACAATATACTGGCGCGACATGGTGCTGCGCTGCTGAGGAGTATAGAATTTCTTGTAGAGCGGATAGTTTTCGCCCATATATTTATCGAGCGAAATTCCTACTGAGTGCTCTCCTACCACGATGCTCTGGTCTAAAGCACCGATCTGAGCATAGAAACAAGGCTGCTGGAGTTCCGGAATCCAACTGTTCAGACGTTCGAAGGAAGTTTTCAGTTGCTCGTTGATGTCTTCCATATTGGCAAATTCTGCCTCAGCATCGGCGATAAGCGCTTGCAGGGTAGAATCCTGATAGAACATGAGGAAACGGTTGCTGATATTGGCGTCGGTAATGGTGCCAAGCTGGAGCATTTTCTCTATCAGCGTACGGGTTTCTATCGGGTAATCGGTATTCATCTGCTGAAGGGCAGAGAAATCACCGGTAGTAAGATATCTGCTTTCCAATCGGTCGTAGCGCTGTACCGACAGGGGCACAGCCTCTCCTTCCTCGTTCGGCTTGAACTTAAACTCACAGGCCGAACTGAGAAGCACTATTGCTAATATGACTATATAATTAAATAACTTTTTCACGATAATTCACAAATCTTCGAGTTACGACTGCAAAAATACTAAAAATTATTTAAATTACCAAGCTTTTTTGCTAAAAAATCATACGCATTCGCAAAAAAAATGGGTTTTTCTCTTAAATTTGTTTGCAGAATAGCCAGCAATGAGCAAAACGTAAGTCATTTTTGCTCACTACTGGCTATTTGCGCAATTTTTCTGCTTATCGGATGATAAAGGAAACTGCTTATCGGATGATGACAGAAACTGAAACCTTGACCGGCTCTTCTATCTGCTTCTTCCAGGCTTTCAACCACTCATACCACTCCTTCTCGCCCTTGAAACCATAGGTTTCGTTGGCACTGGTATAAGCAAGCTTATAACTGAGTTGGCTGCCTGTAGGTTTCACCACCTGAGTATAGCAATCCTTATTGGCTGGCTGCTGACTTACCAGGGCTGACTGTGGCACATAAATGCCCAAGCCTACGGTCTCCAGCTTGTGCTTTCCATCGTCCTTGCCTGTTGGCCAGTCGCTGCCGTAACAGCCTCGCAATCCCTTGCCATCAGCAAATTCGCTGGAACCCTTTACGTTGATGAGTCCGGTAGCAAACTGATAATCAGAAACATCCTTGTTGAAGAACACATCTACATCAAAATCGCGATGACCGGCATAGATGGTGTAGCGGATGGTGGCATTGACAGGTTGCAAGCCCGGAGCCGGAACCCAACCCTTATCCACTACCTCGACGATGGCACGGAGCGGACCTTCTGAAATGACGCGCTGCTCCTGGTATTTCACGTTGTTGAACAGCACCTGGTCTTTACCGTCCCAGCCACGGAGCGCACCCAGTCCGTAGGTATTGCCTACCCAGAGGCAATCATCGCCCGAACCAGCCTGAATCTGCTCTTCTGAAGGATAGAACTGCGTATCCTGAACCACCAGTCCCTTGTTGATTTTGCCATAAAGGTCGATGGTCTGACGATGGTCGAAATAAACACGCATGGCAATCAGTTCACTTTCGAAGCAGATGCCATGAGAATGGACGTAGTGATAAGGGTCCTTGGTTTTCTTATCAAACGAGATGCTGCGCAGATAAATATCCTGCCTGTTCTTAGCCAGTTTCCTGTTTCTGCTAGGCAGACAGAGTTCGGCAAAGGTACGAACCGGATACTGTGCCTGCTCACCCTCACGATAGAGATGCACCTGATAGGTCTTGGTTTCTTTCTTGCCTAAATCGGCAAGGAAACAGAGTTCATCGTTTGTACAATCGCGGTTAATGTCGTCGAGCTGTGAAGGAATCTCCTTGCCGTCGACGGTTACTACAGCGCGCTGAATGTTGCCGATAGCTCCCAACTTGCTGAGATCTACCACCACCGGAGCATCGGTTCTTGCCACCTTGGAAGGATTGGAAACCGACACCTGGAAATTAGCCTGCGCCTGGGCTGACAGAACCATCAGCGAAACCAGCGCCATCATCATTTGTTTTTTCATCATAGATTTTTTTTAAGTTTGTTTATGAATAGTCTACAACTGCGAGAAGAGTTTCTTGCCCTTGGCGTAATATTGCCAGATGATAGAGAGATTGTAAACCTGCGGAATCTCCTCCTTCACCCTACTCGCCTGTATCTTTCTGCGATCTTCGTCAAACTCATGTTTCCATGCCTTGAAAGCCCTGCGCGCCTTGAAGATGGCCTTGAAGTCGCCCCAGTTGCGTTTCAGAACCAATGTCTCGAAAGCTGCAAGGTAATCCAGGAATCTACGCATACGCATTACATGAGTCAACTCCGTATCACTCAGATTCTTATAAAGCATGGTTAAATTATTTCTGAAATTCAGATAAGTCTTCATCGGATTGCTTTTCGGCAGGGTTCCACCACCCACATGATAAACCTCACTCTCAGGAATGCAGTAGATTTTTCTGCCCATCAGACGCAAGCGCCAGCAAAGATCTATCTCTTCATTATGAGCAAAGAAGCGGCCGTCTAAACCGCCGGCAGTCCAATAATCCTTTGAGCGGATCATCATACAGGCACCCGTAGCCCACAAGATTTCCTGCTGGTAATCATACTGCCCGTTATCGCGCTCTACCGTATCGAAGATGCGGCCGCGACAGAACGGATAGCCATATTTGTCGAGGAATCCGCCGCAAGCGCCAGCATACTCAAAGCTGTCCTTATCGTATTCCGCAAGCAGCTTAGGCTGACAGGCAGCCACCTGCTGATGCGAATCCATAAACTCGATGAGCGGTGTAAGCCAATGATGCGAAACCTCCACATCGCTATTCAGGAGCACGTAATATTCTGCATCAATCTGCTTCAAGGCACGGTTATAGCCTTCTGCAAAGCCGAAATTCTGCTCCAGCACGATGGTCTTCACCTGAGGAAACTGAGTCTCCAGAAGGTGCATCGAACCATCAGAAGAAGAATTGTCTGCCACCCAGATTTCAGCATCCTGACGGGAATATTCGATGACATTCGGAAGATACTTTGCCAGCATCTTCTGACCATTCCAGTTTAATATAACGATTGCTACTTTTGCCATATTTATTGTAAACTCTTTAATCTGTTATTCAGGAGATTGGTAAACTCATAGTTCTTGAGTCCCCATTTGGGAGCAATCAGCAGTTCTTTGGGCGACTGACTGACGAAGCGCTCCAGCACCAAATCCTTTCTGAGCAGACGGATGTATTTCACGATGACATCAATATATTCCTCTACCGTGTAAACATGGAAGGGATGCTCAGCATATTCCTGTGCCAGTCGGGTGCCCCTGATAATCTGCATCTGATGAATCTTGAGAATATCAAGCGGCAAGGAAGAGATGAGAGGAGCCTGGCGCAGACTTTCTTCCGCATCTTCTCCCGGCAAACCGATGATGATATGGCCGCCCGTAAGGATTCCCCTGGCATGAGTACGCTCCACAGCACTACGGCAACAGGCAAAATCATGTCCACGGTTGATGCGTTTCAAGGTTTCATCATTGGCACTCTCAATGCCATATTCCACCAGCACGAAGGTGCGGCGGTTCAGTTCTTCCAGATAATCGAGCAATTCATCGCTCACACAATCCGGACGGGTTCCGATAACGATTCCCACCACATCTTCCACCTCAAGAGCCTCTTCATACATCTGCCTCAGTTGCTCCACCCTGGCGTATGTATTGGTATAAGCCTGGAAATAAGCCAGATATTTCATATCAGGATACTTCCTGCTGAAGAAAGCCTTTCCCTCCTCCAGCTGTTCAGTAATCGACTTTTTCCGGTCGCAATAGCTCGGATTGAAGGTGCGGTTGTCGCAATACGTACATCCGCCACTCGAAATCCTCCCATCTCTGTTAGGACAGGAGAATCCCGCGTCTATCGAAATCTTCTGAACACGGAAATCAGGAAACTGCTTCCGGATCCATGTTCCAAAATCGTTGTAATACATTGAACTTTGAGCTTTGAGATTTGAACTTTGAACTTTGAACTTTATGATTAGCCTTATTTACTATAAACTATTAACTATCAACTAAAGAAGCTCTCCCTTCAGCGCAGTCTTATCGTGATTGAAGTCACCCAGGCGAACCTTGATAAGCTGGTTGTCGTATTCTTCCTTGGCGAGAGCCGGCGAAAGTTCTACGCGGATATAGTTCTTGGTGAATCCATGCATTGCCTTGCCTCTTGGCGCCTTTTCGAAGAGAACCTCAGCCTCTGTACCGATATATTGGGCATAGAATTCCTGCGTCTTCTGATCGCTCAACTCCAACAGTCGCTTGGAGCGCTTCTTCTTCTCCTTCTCGTCAACCACATACGGAATCTTCAAGGCAGCCGTGCCCGGACGCTCAGAATAAGGGAAGACGTGAAGCTGGGTAACAGGCAGACTCTTCAGGAACTCATAGCATTCTTCAAAACACTCCGGAGTTTCGCCGCGACAGCCCACCATCACATCGACACCGATAAACGCATCAGGCATCTTCTCCTTGATAAGATTCACCTTGTGAGCAAAGAGCGCCTTGTCGTAACGGCGGTGCATCAGCTTGAGCACCTCATCGCTTCCGCTCTGCAGAGGAATGTGGAAATGAGGCATAAAGGCACGGCTCTGGGCACAATACTCTATGAGATCATCATCGCAGAGATCAGGCTCCAGACTCGAGATGCGGTAACGCTTGATTCCTTCTACCTGATCCATCGCCTTGACAAGGTCGATGAATCGCTCGTGGGTAGTCTGACCGAAATCACCGATATTCACACCGGTAATGACGATTTCCTTACCGCCTTCAGCAGCCGCCTGCTCACATTGAGCCACAAGCGACTGGATGCTCGGGTTGCGCGAATTGCCACGGGCGAAAGGAATGGTGCAATAGGTGCAATAATAATTGCAACCGTCCTGCACCTTCAGGAAATAACGGGTACGGTTGCCACGCGAGCAAGAAGGCTGGAAGGTCTTGATTTCCTTCGTCTTCACGCTATAATGCTGATGAAGGGCCGCTGCATCGCCGTTCTGAGAACTTTCCGTATCGACGTTCTGAGAACTTTCTGCATCGACATTCTGAGAAATCTGAGCAGCCAATCCGTTTTCCTGAGCAAATTTCTGCGCCCATGCATCGCTGAGATATTGAATCAAGTGCGCCTTCTCGTTAGCACCCAACACGAGGTCTACACCCTCTATCTTGCTGACATTCTCAGATTCGAGCTGCGCATAACAGCCCGTCACGATAACGAATGCGCCCGGATTGTTTCTCACCATCCGGTGGATAGCCTGACGGCATTTATGATCGGCAACTTCTGTTACCGAGCAGGTGTTAATCAGACAAATATCAGCTTTCTCCCCCTTTTTAGCAGTAATGACGCCCATGTCTTCGAGCATTTTGCCAAAAGTGGAAGTTTCAGAGAAGTTGAGTTTGCAGCCTAGCGTATAGTAAGCTGCCTTTTTACCTTGGAAGGCACTTGAATCTATCATATATTTATCTTTTTCTTTGGTTTCTTTTTAAGCTTTTGCCCTTACAGGGCGCATTGATGATTGCTTTCATCCCCAGGGTGTTGCCCTGGGCTAGGAGCTTCTGCCCCTTCAGGGCGTTCTCCCCCAAAAAGACCTTAGGGTCTATAAAACGAAAAAAGCCGCTAGACCGAAGTCCAGCGGTTGTTTCTCTCATTTTTCGTTCGCAAGTAATTTCAAATTACTTAGCAGAATCTGCAGCAGTTGTATCAGCAGCAGTTGTGTCAGCAGCAGTTGTATCTACCTGAGCTGTGTCAGAATCAGCAGAAGCTGTGTTCTGAGCTGTTTTGTTACCACATGATGCGAAAGAGATAGCTGCGATAGCTACGAACATAAAAACTAATTTCTTCATTTTCTTTGCTTTTTTAAAATCTGTAAAACAATCATTTGTTCTTTTGAACGATGCAAAGGTAAGCATTTTTTTGATACGTTGTTCTTTTTTTTGCGATTTTTTTTTAGGTGATTTTGTAACAAAATTACAAATCGCTATAAATCAGCTACTTATAAAGTGCTAACAAAGGTTAAAGTTTTTGGTGTGCTCGGAAACAGCCTATTTTTAACACTTTTCGGTGTTTTTTAGCGTAACAAGGGTGCGCGCCAACACCTCTTCAGAGCAGCACTATATACATATAATAAGGTACGCGCGCGAGGGAAAGAACAGAAGATTTTCCCAAGAAATCGTCCCCAAAAACTTTGATTGCCGGGAATTTTTTCGTAACTTTGCACTCAAAACAAAGAAACAAACAGACAGAAAATGATACAGCTAAAAGAAAATCAGGGCATTCCCCGCAGCATTCTCCTGATGATGGCTATCGTCGCAGGACTCACCGTAGCCAACTGCTACTACAATCAGCCGCTTCTCGAACTCATCCGCCACGACCTGGATATTACCGAGCAGAAGGCTAACCTCATCACCGTCATTACCCAGATAGGTTATGCGCTGGGCTTATTCTTCCTCATCCCCTTGGGCGACATGCTTTCGCGCAAGAAACTCATCCTTGTCAATATGACCATTGCTGCATTGATGGCAATTGTGATGGCTGCAGCGCAAAACGTATGGATGCTCTGGGGAGCTTCACTGCTGATTGGCGCCTGTTCGGTGATTCCGCAGTTCTTCATTCCGATAGCCGGACAGTTTTCGGAACCCAAGAACAAGAGCAGGAATATGGGCATTGTACTCTCCGGACTGCTGACGGGCATTCTCGCCTCACGAGTAATCAGCGGTTACATCGGCGAATGGCTGGGATGGCGGGAGATGTTTATCATAGCTGCCTTCGTGATGGTGGTTTGCATGGGAATCATGCTGCTGATGATGCCTGAAATGAAGCGCAACTATGTAGGAACCTACAGAGGGCTGATGACCACGATAGCAGAAATTTTCTTTTTCCATTCTTCTATCCGCATCTATTCCACCCGTGCAGCCTTCGGGTTCGGCAGTATGATGGCAATATGGTCTTGTCTGGCTTTCCATCTGGCGCAGCCACCTTTCAGCGCAGGAAGTGATATGGTAGGAATGCTCGGACTTTGCGGAATCATGGGAGCCGTTGCTGCCAGTGGTGTGGGAAAACTGATTCCTAGGTTTGGCATTCGAAAATTCAATCTGTTCGGCGCAGGAATGCAGATCATCGCCTGGGCAATAGCCTTGCTTTTCGGCGATACTTACGCCGGACTCATCGCAGCCATCATTCTGGTTGACATCGGTCTGCAATGTCAGCAGCTCAGCAATCAGAGTGGTTGTCTGCAGGAGGTTCCGCAGGCTTCCAACCGCGCCAACACCATCTTCATGACCAGCTATTTCATCGGAGGTTCGCTAGGCACTTTCTGTGCCGGTTACATTTGGACGCAAGCCGACTGGCTCGGTGTCTGCATCGTAGGAATCGCCTTCGCCATGATTTCTCTGCTTATCACGCTAAACTGCAAGAAATAAACATCTACATCTTTTCATCACCATACATTTCCGTCCACCAGGAAGCATCATCCTGCAACCACTTGGCAAACCAGGCAAAGATGGTGTTCTGCCATTTCAGTCGCTTCTCGTAGTCGATGATGTGATGATCCTGACCATCTACCAGAACCATCGCCGTAGGACGGCCAAGGAGTTTCAGCGCCGTATAGAGCTGGATACTCTCGCCCACAGGCACATTATTATCTGCCGTACCGTGGACAAACAGCAGCGGAGTATGAATCTTGTCGGCATTATAGAGCGGACTCTGATCTACAAAGAGATGCTTGTTGGTCCAAGGATATTCGTTCGCCATAGAAACTTCGCTGTAGCTGTAGCCCCAATAGCCCTCACCCCAATAGCTGGTGTGGTCGCTGATGCCTGCATGCGAGATGGCGGCTGCAAAGAGGTCGGTCTTGGTCTGAAGATACTGAGTCATGAATCCGCCGTAGCTTGCGCCGATGCAGCCTATCTTCTTGCGGTTTACGAAAGCATGCTCATCGCAGAAAGCCTGGGTGCTGGAGATGATGTCTTCAGCCACTCCCTCGCCTGCCGTGTCTACATGGCGGGCAGAGAATTTCTGACCGAATCCGGTGGCTCCACTAGGATTCACAACCAGCACTATATAGCCCATTGCCGCATAAACATGATGAGGATAACGGCTCTGGAACATGCGGCTCGTAGGACTGCATCCGCCATAATAATTCACTATCATCGGATACTTCTTGGCAGCATCAAAATGAGGTGGCAGATAGTAACGGCAGCAAAGGGTGTCGCCTCTTGAATTGACAAAATTCCAAGCCTTGCATTCGCCCAGTTCAACATCCTTCAGTTCGCGCGCACTCAAATCGTCAACCAATTGCGATTTCAGCGCCTTCGTATTCATCTTATAGAGTCGGTCGGCATTGGATGCACTCTGACCGGAGAAAGCCATTTCTGCTGCAGAAGATGCAAGCGAGAAACTCTTGATGTACTCTTCAGGAGTCTTGAGAAGCGTAAACTTGCCCGATTTCGGATTGAGCAGGAAGAGGTGCACGCAGTCTTTATCTTCGGCTGTAAAATAGATGTTTCCATCGACCTTACTCCAATTCACACTCTGCACGTTCGGATTGAAATCCCTGGTCAGCGGACGAACCTTCTTATCCGACAAGGTCATCAGATAGAGCTGGGTGTCGATCATGCTAGGTGTCTGTCCTTCTTCCACATTCTTTCCAATGCCGTTGAAAGCTTCCGGCGAAGCGCTCACGAGAATGCTCTTGCCATCTGGCGAGAACTGGGCGCTGTTCAGAAATTCGCCCTTTTCTATCAGGGTTTCTACCTTTGGCGTTGTGGCTGAAGATGCATTCATACTGCCCAAATCCAAGCGGTAGAATGATGTCAGGGTTGTAGGACGCTTGGTGAGTCGCTCCTCTCCCTTGCCTATGAGCAGATAACGCGAATCGGCAGAAATATCCATCAGATAGATGTTGTGGTAACCGAAGGTAAGCGGCTGGAGAATGCCCGATGCAAGATCATATTTGGCGAGATTGCTGCGCTCGCGCCAACCAGGCTGTCTGTCTTCCGGTTCTTTTACATCATAAACTTGCGGATCCTTTTTTCTGCCTTCAGTAGTAAGCGTATAGATGAGCGTTTTTTCATCGGGTGTAAACTGGAACCAGCCTTCAGGAAGATTGCTTGCCAGCACTTCGCGCTCCATCGTCAGCGGATTGATGGTGATGAGCTGCAATGTGCCATCCTGCTTTTCTTCTCCGGCAATACTGCTGTCGCTCGCCTTCTGGGTGAAATACAGTTTATTGCTTACAGGCATCCATTTTACACTCTCCTCAAATGTAGCCATCACTCTGTTAGTCTGAGCGTTGCGCAATTCGCTAATGCTATGGTTATTACCTTTTCTATCTACCCAGGTTTTCCGAACTACGATAAACTTTCCGTTTGGTGAGATAGAAACACTCGGATAGTTGGGCGCACAAATCACATCATAGATGTTATAGGCACGCTTGGCTGCCGCATCGCCTACAGAAAGCGGAGCGCCGTTGGCTGCGGTTACGGTCAACTTGATAGATTTCTTATCAGAAGATGCATTCTTCCGGGTAAGATATTTGATGACAACTGTATGTTGTGAAGGAGTCAGGATGGTTTCAGCCTTATCGCCGTTCACCTTTACCTGTTCGCCGTCTACAAACAGGCGGTATTGCTCCAATCCTTCTACCGCGATGGTTGCTTTGGTGCGCTGGGTGTTAGAAACGCAGAAAGAAGCCAGATGGAGCGCATCCTGCTTGTCGGCAAGGAGTTGGGCTGCACTCACCTCCTTACCCTTATTTAATAAGGTGAAAGACAGCGGCGAATCGAGCAGCTGCTTAAGGTCGAACGCTTCGCCCTTGATGTTCACACTGTCAGCCATCCAAGGCTGTGCTACGGCATAGGGGCCTGCATATTTCAGCGTTTTCACCTCTATGGTTTCGGAACTGGCAGAGATTGAAGCCATCAGGGCAGCTGCCAGCAGCCCGCTTTTTGTTGTTTTCTGAATCAGTTTATTCATAAATATCCATATTTTGATTTTGGTGCGAAATTACAAATAAAAATCGAGATAAACGAATATTTGTGTTACAAATTGCTCTTTTTACTGCATTTTTGCCTTACAAATGTTATCTTTAAGTTAATCGGATGAGCCAGTAGGTTATTGTTGGGTTAAACCCCTCTCCAACGAGTTGCAATGCATAAAAAGCATTCGCAACTCGTTTTTTTTTATGCGATTTATTGTCTATTTGATTTCTTTTTTGTACTTTTGCACGCAAAATATCACATAAAATAACAGAATGATGAAGAAACAGACTCAAGCTATTCATTTGGAATATGAGCGCCGCGATGCATACGATTCGCTGAGCGTGCCAGTATATAACACCCTTGCCTACGAATTCGACAATGCTGCCGTCATGGCAGAAGCATTCACCGACAAGATTAAGGCTCCAGATTATTCGCGCGTAGAGAACCCTACGGTAACCAACCTGGAGCGTCGCGTGGCAGCCCTTACCGATGCTGCTCATGCCACCGCCTTCAACTCAGGAATGGCGGCCATCAGCAACACCCTCATGGCGCTGGCAGCACAAGGCAAAAATATTGTTACATCCAAGCATCTCTTCGGCAATACTTATGCCCTGCTCGTAGCCACTCTGCGCCGTTTTGGTGTAAAGGTGCGTTTGCGCGATTTGACCAATATCGAAGCCGTACGCGAAGCCATTGATGATGACACCTGCTGCGTATTTCTCGAAATCCTGACCAACCCGCAGCTGGAGGTTGCCGATCTGAAAGCCATTTCGGTAGTGGCTCACGAAAAGAATGTTCCGCTGGTGGTGGATTCTACCGTGATTCCTTTCACACAATTCTCGGCTAAGAGTCTGGGAGTAGATATTGAGGTGGTTTCCAGCTCTAAATATGTAAGCGGCGGTGCTACTTCGCTCGGCGGTCTGGTTATCGACTACGGTACTCCTTACAACGGCAATTTCGCCAAGCGTCTTTATGGAGAAATGCTCTTCAATTTCGGAGCCTATATGACCCCACAGGTAGCTTATATGCAAACCATCGGACTTGAAACGCTCGATGCTCGCTATCGTGTGCAGAGCAGCAATGCCCTAGAGCTTGCCAAGAAGCTGCGCTCTCTGCCTCAGATAAAATATGTAAACTATGTTGGTCTGGAGGATAATCCTTATCACGAGTTGGCGCAGCGCCAGTTTGGAAAAACAGCGGGAGCCATGATCTGCATCGACCTAGAGAGCAAGGAAGCCTGCTTCAGTTTTCTGAACAATCTGAAGCTCATCCATCGCGCCACCAACCTCTTCGACAACCGTTCGCTCGCCATTCATCCGGCAAGCACCATCTTCGGAGCTTTCTCTGAGAGCATGCGCAAGTCGATGGACGTGAAAGACACCACAATCCGCCTCAGCGTAGGCCTGGAGGATGTGGATGATCTCTTCGAAGACATCAAGCAGGCGGTTAATAGTTTATAATTGATAGTTTATAGTTAATAGGGCTAAGTAAAAAGGACTAATCATAAAGTTCAATGTTCAAAGTTCAAAGTAAAATGTACAATTTCGATAAAGTCATAGACCGTTCGGGCAGCGACGACCTGAAGCATGGCGCCCTGTTGCCTCGTTGGGGACGAGATGATCTGCTGCCACTTTGGGTAGCTGATATGGATTTCGAGACCCCATCTTTCATTACAGATGCCCTCAAGGCACGTCTGGAACACTCTCTTTTCGGCTACACGATGGAACCGGAAGATTACCTGCCTAGCATCATCGACTGGGTTCGCGACCACCACCAGTGGGATGTGAAGCGAGAGTGGATAAGATTCATTCCTGGTATTGTTAAAGGCATCGGACTCGTGGTGAATGTCTTTACCCAGCCTGATGAAAAAGTCATCATCCAGCCTCCCGTTTATCACCCATTCCGCCTCACCCCAGAGGGTAATGGCAGAGAGGTGGTCTTCAATCCGCTGAAGATGAGGGAAGACGGATATTACGAGATGGACTTCGAAAATCTCGAGAAGGTTTGCGATGAGAAATGCAAGATTCTCATTCTCTGCAATCCTCATAATCCGGGCGGTATTACCTGGAGCAAAGAAACCCTGCAGCAGCTTGCCGACTTCTGCTATGAGCACCATCTGCTCGTTATCAGCGATGAGATTCACGCGGATATGGCGCTCTTCGGCCACAAGCACATCCCGTTTGCTTCGGTTTCAGACAAGGCACGCAACATCAGCATCACCTTCCAGGCTCCTTCCAAGACCTTCAATATAGCAGGAATCGTGAGCAGCTACGCCATTATTCCAAACGAAGATATTCGGAATAGATTTTACAAATGGTTAAGCGCTAACGAGTTGGATGAGCCAACCCTCTTTGCTCCTATCGCCACTATCGCAGCCTTCCGCAAGGGAGAAGAATGGCGCAAGGCGATGCTTGCCTATATTGAGGACAATATCCGGTTCGTAGAAGATTACTGCCGCGAGCATATTCCGGGCATTCGTCCGTTGCGTCCACAGGCTTCCTTCCTCGTATGGCTCAACTGCCGTGATCTGCATCTTTCTCACGATGCACTTCTCGACCTATTCATCGACAAGGCTCATCTGGCATTGAATGATGGAGAGATGTTCGGTCCTGGCGGAGAAGGATTCATGCGATTGAATGTAGCTGCACCAAGAAGTATTATCAAACAGGCTTTGCAGCAGCTGGAAGAGGCTGTGAGCCAACTCTAGATATTTTAAAAAAAATAGCCGTAACTACTGCAAATATAGTTACGGCTATTATTATAATATGGTGGAAGAATGCTTTATTCCCCCTCCATCAAATCATGGACCAGTTTGATTTCGTAATAATCAATACCAGCTCCCAAAGCTTCCTTTATTTCGCCAAAATGCTCCAATTCAGGATGAGCCTTCATGAAATCACGGATTTTCTTTTCATGGGCACTTGAAATCAGCGCCCGCAGTCCAATCTTTCCTTCTTTCACATAAGGAGTAAGATGACCAATAATGGTACCTTTGGTATAACCCCGCTTAGCAGCAATCTGATCTACCGTCATTCCCTGCATATAGAAATCATAACTTACCTCCTTCGAAGCGACTTTCGGCACCTTCGGTTCATTCGGTTTCTTCTGTCTCCTTGACTTTCTGCCCGAACCGCTATCTGATGAGGCATCTGCATCCAACAGCAAGAACTGCGCCTTCTTTTTCAGATAATCCGTTACCGTGAATTCTGCACTACATTCATACTTCAAAAGCCGTTCTTTTAATTTTACATCCTCCGAGAAAACAGAGAAGCGGTCTTCAAACTGTTTCCTAGCCACCTTGTTGTCTGTATCAAGATTCGACTTTCTGATTAAATCACTCAGAATGCCGATTTTGTCAAAAAAATACATAGCTCCCTTATGAATACGGTCTTGCAGCTCAGCCTGTCTTACATCAGGATTTCTGGCAAGCATACCCGTATACTGCACACGGAATTTATCCGATACGGCTATCAGACTCTTCAGCACCACCTGCAGCTTCTGATACTCGCTTACCACACGCGGATATTTACCATTAAAAAACTCTACCAGGCAGCGCATCAGATGCTCATAGCTGGCTCTGATGGAATAAAAATCGAAGAGTTCGCTGATGCAATAAATGATGTATTGCAGCTCCAGACTGCTGATTTGCTCCTGACTAGGCGCAGCAAGCTGGCTGGTGAATGCATCCACCGTCTGACTGCTGATAATAGCTCCGCGAGAAAGCGGTTGACTGAGCACCATGCCCTCCAAAGTCTTGCAGCGGCTCAGCGCCACATAGGTCTGACCATGGGTAAAAGAATGAGAAGCATCGATGATGGCATGTTCGAAAGTAAGTCCCTGACTCTTGTGGATAGTTATCGCCCACGCCAGACGCAGAGGATACTGCATGAATTTTCCTTCCACCGTCTCCTCTATCTCCTTGGTTTTCTCGTTCAGCGTATATTTCGCATTGGTCCACTCCATTTTCTCCAGGTCAAACTCCTCGCCCGAATCCTTACTGCGAACGGTAATCTTGCTGCCGTCTTCATCGGTCCTAACCCCTATCACCTCGCCTATCATACCATTATAAAAACGGTGCTGCGGGTCGTTCTTGATGAACATCACCTGTGCTCCCGGCTTCAATGTGAGCTTGAAATCGGCCGGATAAGATGTTTCCGGGAAATCGCCCTCTATACCTGCTGTAAAAGAAAATGACTGCGCAGGCAAGGCAGCAAGCTGCTGTTCGTTGATATACTGGGCAGGCGCATTATGGGTGGTAAGCCTGATATAATTGCCCTCCTTAGGTGGTACAAAATTTGGAACATAGCGCTGGTTCAGAGCCTGCAGCGTAGCTTCAGAAGCCTTGTTCTCCCTAATCTGGTTGAGCAGCGAGATAAACTGTTCATCCTGCTGCCTGTACACCTTTTTAAGTTCGATGGTGAGATAACCCACCTGCTTCAGAGCGTTGCTGCTGAAGAAGAAAGGAGTATCATAATGCTGCCCTAAAAGATGCTCTTCCTGTGGCGTAACCACGGGTGCCAGCTGCTGCAAATCGCCTATCATCAGGAGCTGCACACCACCGAAAGGCAAATCGTGGCGCTTGCGATACTGGCGAAGCACAGAATCTACAGCATCGAGCAGATCGCTGCGCACCATACTGATTTCGTCGATAACGAGCAGGTCGATACTGCGGATGATATTGCGCTTGAGCTTGCTGAACTGATAGCGTTTCTGTTCGCCGCTGCCAAAGGTCGTGCCCGGCACGTATGGCGAGAAGGGAAGCTGGAAGAACGAATGGATGGTCATTCCTCCGGCGTTGATGGCTGCAATGCCCGTAGGAGCAAGCACAATCATTCGTTTTGGCGACAGTTCTTTCAATCGCTTGAGGAAAGTCGTCTTACCTGTGCCCGCCTTTCCGGTAAGGAAGAGGTTGGCATTTGTCTTTTCTATGATATTCCATGCCAGGATGGATTCTTCGTTCATTTCCATACAGCTTCTTTTTTGTACCAGATTTTATATCAGAACTAGATTTCTTCTTATATTCAGATCTAGATTTCTTCTTATATTCAGAACTAGATTTCTTCCGTGATTTCGCTCATCTCCTTACGCTTCTTCTCTGCGCGTGGACAGTCTTCAGCAATATGACCTACAGGAATAATTACCACCGCCTCATAGCCCTCACGCGGAAAGAACTGCTGCATCTTCGCCGTATCGTAATTGCAGACCCAGCAGGTACTCAGTCCCTTTTCGGTGGCAGCCAGACAGAGATGCTCTGCCGCTATCGCCACATCAATATCGCCATGCGGTTTCTCATCATATCTGCGCACCCAGTTCTCATTCACGTTTTTCATACCTATAATATATATAGGAGCCGTCTTGAACCATTCGCGGTCGTAGCAATCCTGCAGTTTCTTCTTCGCCTC
Source organism: Segatella copri (assembly GCA_021615735.1). Classification (GTDB taxonomy): domain Bacteria; phylum Bacteroidota; class Bacteroidia; order Bacteroidales; family Bacteroidaceae; genus Prevotella; species Prevotella copri_Q. The sequence continues at coordinate 79,723 of JAJWFY010000010.1, forward strand.
TTCTGAGCGCACAATGAGCCAGCGCCAAGGCTGCCTGTTCACTGCCGATGGTGCCAGGCGCACACACTCCATGATATAGTCCAGATCCTCCTGGCTCACCGCCTCCGGAGTAAACTTGCGAGCCGAAAAACGCTCCTGGCTCAATGCCAACATGTTATTCTTATCATTCATATCGTTCAGTTTTATGATGTTTCAATACTAGCTTATGACCACAAAGGTAAGAATAAATCACGAAACGACAAAAAAACTTGAATGAAAAACTATCGTTTTCGGATTATTTTTTGTATTTTTGCACATCATACCAGGATTTCTGGTGATAACAAGAGGTGTTAATGATAAGATATGATAGGACTGGCAGACTGCAACAACTTCTACTGTTCGTGCGAGCGAGTGTTTCGCCCCGACCTGACAGGAAAGCCCGTGGTTGTATTGAGCAACAACGACGGGTGCGTCATCGCACGCTCTGAAGAAGCCAAGGCATTGGGCTATAAGATGGGCGACCCCTTCTATCAGGTTAAGGAAAAACTGGAGGCTGAGGGAGTGGCTATCTTCTCGAGCAACTATACGCTCTACGGTTCGCTCTCCAACCGCGTGATGTCGATGCTATCCCATTATTCCCCACGCATCGACCAATACTCTATCGATGAGAGTTTCTTCGAGGCAGACGAATCAATGGCGAAAGTTTTCTTTCGGGAGCATGCGGAAGACCATCCTACTTTGTTCAATAAAATGACAATAGACGAGCTATCAGAAAAGCCCGATAGCCTGCTCCATCGCTATGGCTCCAAAATATCGGCAGATGTACTTCGGGCTGTTGGAATCCCGATATCCGTAGGCATTGCAGAAACGAAGACATTGGCGAAAATCGGCTCTAAATTCGCCAAGAAATACAAGGGCTTCCAAGGCTGCTGCCTCATCGACACGGATGAACGGAGACACAAGGCGCTGTCTCTCTTCCCCGTAGAAGATGTATGGGGAATAGGCAGACAGATAGCCCGAAAGCTCGATTATATGGGCATCAGGACCGCCGCTCAGTTTGCCGACAAGAAAGAAAGTTGGGTCCGCAGCCATTTCAATATCACCACCCTAAGAACATGGAAAGAACTGAATGGCGAAAGCTGCATCAGCATCGAGGAATTGCCGCAGAAGAAGAGCATCTGCACCAGCAGAAGTTTTGCCGACGAGGGCATTACCGACAAAAATGTGATAGAAGAAGCCGTGGCTAATTTCGCTGTACGTTGTACAGAAAAATTAAGGAGACAAGGTAGCGTATGTCAGGGCATCACGGTGTTCGCATGGACTTCCCGTTTTAACGAGCATGTGCCTAAATACACCATCCACGATTCCCTCACCCTGCCCATCGCCACCAATGCGCAGGAAGAAATAGTAGGTGCAGCCCTCAGCATTCTCCGTGCCAAATACCCGAAACCGATGGCTGACAGCAGGCCCGACCGCCCCGACATGTCGTTTTACTTCAAAAAAGCTGGCGTTATCCTGTGGCAAATCTCACCCGACCATCCTCGCCAGCAAGATCTCTTCGACCCCATCGACCGAAGCAAGCAAAAAAAGCTGATGGAGGCTATCGACGCCATCAACCGGAAGAATGGTTATGGCACCATACGCCAGGCCATACAAGGCACAGACTGCCGATTCGACCTGAAACGCGAGTACAGGTCGAAGCAGTTTACCACGAACATCCATGATATTCTGAAAGTAAAAACTCAATGAGAGACAGAATAAGCCCATTCTAAAAATGAGCTCCATAAACAAGAAAAACAAGATGAATAAGAATAACGATAACAAGATAAAACTGACATTTCACCCTGCGGAATTCGGAGCCAAGACGCCTATTCCGCTGGCAGAGCAAAGCGTAAAAGCAGGCTTCCCTTCGCCGGCACAAGACTATATGGAGGGAGAGATAGACCTCAACGATATTCTGGTTCGCCATCGTGAGGCCACCTTCTACGTGCGCATTTCTGGCGACAGCATGCAGGATGCAGGCATTCTGGACGGTGATCTCGCTGTAGTTGACCGGCAGATAGAACCCTCAAACGGCAATTTCGTCATCGCCTTCGTAGATGGCGAATTCACCATCAAGCAGTTCAAGATGGATGAGAGCGGCACCTTCGGCTGGCTCATTCCATGGAACAAAAACTTCTCTCCTATCCGGGTAGATGAAACCAACCGATTCATGATTTGGGGCGTGGTTACCTATGTAATTCATCAAATTGCAGAATGATTCATCTTTTTCTACTCATCTTCCTTTGCCTCCTCATAAAAAAGTTGTACCTTTGCAGTCGAATTTTCAGCAAGAACTAGGCTACAGACCTTATAAAAATAGAATTTTCAGCAAAAATATATGTATTTAGTAATTCCAAACAAACAGCAGTAGTTATGAGCATTAATATCAAGAGAAATCAGTTGAAGAGAGTAGTGATTGTAGGTGGCGGACTCGGTGGTCTTCGCTTGGCTGAAGACCTGAGCAAGGCAAACCTGCAGGTGGTGTTGATCGATAAGAACAATTTCCATCAGTTCCCTCCACTTATCTATCAGATTGCCTCAGCAGGTATCGACCCAAGTTCCATCTCCTTCCCTTTCCGCCAGATTTTCCGCAAGCGCAAGAACTTCTACTTCCGCATGGCAGAAGCGAGAGCCGTATTCCCAGACAAGAAGATTCTGCAGACTTCCATCGGTAAGATTGAGTACGATTACCTGGTGTTCGCAGCAGGAACCACCACCAATTTCTATGGCAATACCAACATCGAGAAGTGGGCTATTCCGATGAAGACCGTTTCTGAGGCGATGGGATTGCGCAATGCCCTATTGAGCAACCTGGAGCGTGCCTTGACCTGTGCTACAGAAGAGGAGCGACAGGAACTCCTGAACGTGGTGATTGTGGGCGGTGGCGCCACAGGTGTAGAGATTGCCGGAGCCCTCTCTGAGATGAAGCACTACGTGATTCCTTACGATTATCCGGATATGGACTCATCTCTGATGCACATCTATCTCCTGGAAGCTGGCGACAGACTGCTCGCCGGAATGTCGCAGGATTCTTCCAAGAAAGCATACGATTTCCTTACCAGCATGGGTGTGGATGTGCAGTTTGGCAAAATGGTAACTGATTATAAGGACCACAAGGTACTGATGAAGGATGGTCAGGAGATTCCTACCCGCACCTTCCTCTGGGTATCAGGAGTAAAGGCACAGCCTATCACCGGTATTGATGGCGACCATCTGGGCCGTGGTTTCCGCATCGTGGTAGATGAGTTCAACCGCATCCCAGGTATGGACGGTCTCTTTGCAATCGGCGACCAGTGTATTCAGAGCACAGACCCTGCTTATCCTGGCGGTCATCCACAGTTGGCTCAGGTAGCCATTCAGCAGGCAGCTCTCCTGGCTAAGAATATCCAGAAAATTGCAGAGGGAGCAGCAGATTCCCAGCTTAAGCCATTCCGCTATAAGAACCTGGGGTCAATGGCTACCGTGGGTAGAAACAAGGCGGTGGTAGAGCTTGGCAAATTCCACAGCCAAGGCTTCTTTGCCTGGGTATTATGGCTGGTAGTTCACCTCCGCTCTATCCTTGGCGTAAAGAACAAGGTAATGGTATTGCTCAACTGGCTCTGGAAGTACGTAAGCTATAACGATTCTATCCGAATGATTACCTACGCCACCAAGCCTAAGGAGGTGCGCGATCGATTGAAGCGTGAACAGACCACTCATCTCGGCACCGACTTGCTGGAGAATGAAGAAGAGGAAGAGGAAGCTTAAGATAAGGAGATAGATTAAGTTTAAATGCTTAAGATAAAGAAATAGAAAACGGGTGTATCATTCAATAATATAGATGATACACCCGTTTCTTTTATACTGTCTTCCAAAACAGTTTCTTTTATGCAGGTTCCAGAAGCCGATAACTCTATTAAGTAGATTCCCTTATCACGGTTTCACCTCTCAATGCAATATCCTCTATCCTTCTATAACCATCGGCAATATGCTCCAGCAGCAGCCGACAACTTTCCTGCGCCATTTTCTCAATAGGCTGCTCCACTACCGTCAACTGAGGATGAACCAAGGTAGCCAAGGCTGTACCCGACATGCAGCAAAGCGCCACATCCTCCGGAATGCGCAAGCCACGCTTCTGGATAGCACTCTTGGCTCCCAACACAGCAGTCTCCGTAAAGCCAAAGACCGCATCAAAGGGCACATTCTTCTCCAGAAAACGCTCCATCACCCAACTACCCTCTTCAGCCGACAAGGCTGGCGACAAGACATCTTGCGCCTGATACTCTATATGAAACTTTACCAGTGCATCTCGATAGCCCCTCAATCGTTCATAGCTGTTTCGGATATAAGCAGGTCCCGGGATATGAATAATATGCTTATACCCCTTGCGCAACAAAGCCTCCACCATGAAAAACGACATGATGTAATCGTCCATGTGCACCTGTGAAGCCTTTACCTTCTCCACCGTTCTATCGAAAAACACGATGGGAATGCCCCTATCTATCACCTTATTATATAGGTCCACATTATGCTCCTTATCGCATGCACTCATCAAGATGCCATCCACACGCAGCTGCTCCATCATCAGAATGTTCTCTCTCTCCTGATCAGGATTCTCGTTAGAAATGGCTATCATCACCTTATACCCCTGCTTGCGCAGGATGGCTTGAGCATCATTGATAAAGGTCATATAGAACGTTGTTACGATTTCGGGAATGATGATGCCGATGTTATGAGTACTCTGCTGGCGAAAGTTCACAGCCAGTTCGTTGCGATGATAGCCCATCCGCTCGGCAGTTGCCAATATCTTCAGCAAGGTTTCCGCCTTCACATTACCCGTATCTCCCGAAAGAGCACGAGAAACGGTGGACTTGGAAATCCCCAGTTCCCTTGCAATATCCATGATAGTTACATATTTTGCCATATCTCTTTTTCTTTCTTGTTGAATGCACCTGCAAAGATACTTATTTTCCATGAAAGCAACAACAAAAAACAGAGAAATCTTTTTGGGAACGGTTGCGGAAAATGGGAACGGTTGCGGGAACGGTTGCGAAAAAAGAGTCGTTTTTTTTCTTGTTTTTCTAGCAAAATCGTTCTATCTTTGCAGCGTGAAAAGGAAAAAACGATTTCTCAAATCGCTCTATTTCTTCACAACAAAAAAGAATAAACAATATTAAGTATTACAATCAAACCTAAAAGAGAATATGGAACAAGATTCGAAAATTCAAGCGAACAATTCGCTAGAGAACAAGTCACAGGGAAAGGTTCCCTTCATCAGTAAGCTCGCCTATGGCATGGGCGATGTGGGCTGCAACTTCAGTTGGATGTTCGTGGGAAACTTCCTCATGATATTCTATACTGATGTGTTCGGAATCAGTATGAGTGCCGTAGCTACACTGATGCTTGTTTCCCGATTCTGGGACGCCATCAACGACCCTATCATCGGTGCACTGACAGACAAGACTCATACTAGATGGGGACGATTCCGCCCTTGGCTGCTCTTCGGAGCTCCGATTACGGCTCTGATACTGATACTCACCTTCTGGGCACATCCGGAATGGAGCCAGACCGCCAAGATTAT
>JAJWFY010000011.1:0-82081 GCA_021615735.1 Segatella copri
AGTCTCAATATATAGAGGGTTACCTCTTCTGAGATTTTATCCGGACACTAGTGATACTACTTATCAGAAATCCAGGTCACAATAGCACTCAGCTTCTGCTTTTTCTCCATTTTCATTTCCCGCACATAAAAGTTTTTTTTCGAGAAAAAGTATCAAAGTATCATTATTCAGAGTAACATTCTTATAAATATCTGATATACTGCAATATACACGAATGATACTTTTCCTATTATTTTACAAGAAGTCTCATTAAAGTATCATAAAATCGCAAGAAGTATCATTAAATTCGGCTTTGAGTCGATTTAAAAGGCTAAAAAGGAAGTGTCTACTATTCCAGTTTTATAAAATTGATAGCGTCTACCTTTCTAGTTTATAAAATAAAAAAGTGTCTACTGAAATCAGGAAAAGTCAGTACACAAGGTGGTCTGTCAAAGACCATTAAGCGGTCTGTCTGTGCTCATCAAGTGGGCACTCAGGGACCAAGTGACGGGCATCGGTAGAACAAGTGACGGGCACTGATTGCCCGTACTGCCGGTATCGAGTGCCCAAAGTTTCTTATACTTTTTTGGGCACTTCGTGCAATTAGGCGGCTTTGACTTTATGCATGATGCTTTATGGCGGTTTTGTGATGCTTCGATGACGATTTTGTGATGCTCGATGTTTTCGATGACGGTTTTTATGATACTTCTATCCATTTTATGATACTTTAATGAGACTTCTTGTAAAGAAATCAGAAAAGTATCATTCTTGTATATTATTATATATCAGTTATTTATCTCGTGGTTTAACCAAAAAGATGATACTTTGAGACTTTTTTCGCAAAAAAACTTTTTTCGTGTGCGTATAAACTCGATGGTAAATCAAAAAAAGTATTCGATATGACAGCTTATAGATGCCCTCAAAACTACGTCCCGACGTAGACTTTACCACATGGCGACGTAATCTTTCCTACGTCACGGCATAGAAATTCCTGCGTCGCCATGTAATTTCAAGGACACCAGGAGAGATTATCCGGATAACCAGGCAAGAATCGTTAGGACGCCTTTTTGAAAAAAGGTTCTATTTTTATAAAAGCCGGTAGATTCACATGTACAACAAAGATGTTATATGCGAAATAAGGTTCCCAAAATTTGGTGTTATCAAAGAAAAATCGTACTTTTGTGGCAATTAGTTGGCACAGATCAACTCTCTGCGCCAGAAGGCTCTTTCAAAAGAGAGCAGCAACTTGGAAAGATAATAGCAAAAGCAGTACGATTTATCATGCTGCTTTTGCTATTCTCATCTTATTTAGTTTACTCGCTTGCAAGTAATTCTCTGCTTATACTGAGGTCCTTCTTTACTTCTCCTCAAAATAACTACCCACTTCCATCACGCAACCCATTGCACGGCACTTGTTGTAGCGCTCGCGGGCTCTGTTTTCTCTGGCAAACATCGCCTTGGTACCAGCCTCATCTTCCGAGAACTGGAGGTGGTTGTCGATGCCCATATCCAGAGCTATATTCTCCACATCAAGATCATCGGTGCCGATGAAGGTAAAGGTCCAGTTCTGCTTCTTCAGTTTCTCTATGAGGTTCTTGATCATCTTCAGATCATACTCCTCGCTGCAATTCTCCTCACCATCCGTAATGATGGTTACCAATACGCTGTCATCCTCGGTGGTCAGGGCGTTAATCTTGGCGATGCCCATACCAATGGCATCATAAAGAGGGGTGCCGCCACATGGATTGTAATCCCTTGACTTCAAAGGCTTAGCATGATGAGCTGACACATTATCATAGAACAGTTTCTTGTGGGTGCTGTCGAAGGTGATGAGCGTAACCCGCTGTTCCATGTCCTTATGCGTCTTCTGCATTTTCTGAATCGTAGTCAGGGTTTCGTTGATGCCCACCAGTGCCTGGCGCTCGATAATACTCATGCTGCCACTCTCATCTACTACCAAAAGATTGAATACTCGTTTCATAACTTGTTTCTCCTATTTATTTTAATTGTTCAACATAATTTTATAAGCAAGAAGAACTATTCCCTGCTCCTATTTATCCCTTAAAAGAAAGATTAGAGGGGAAAATTAAGAAAAGACACAAAAAAAGTTTGCTTGTATCGTTATTTTTTGTAATTTTGCAGAAAATAAGGAACAAGCGTATGAACAATATAAAATATCCGATAGGCATACAGAGCTTTGAGAAAATCATCACAGAAGGATATCTTTATATAGATAAGACTCAGATGATTTATGATATGGTAGAAAATGGCAAGATTTACTTTCTGAGTCGTCCCAGACGATTTGGAAAGTCACTTCTCGTATCTACACTGGAATGCTATTTTCAAGGAAGAAAAGAACTGTTCAAGGGCCTAGCCATTGATAATCTGGAAACCGACTGGAAACAATATGCGGTATTCCACCTTGATTTCAACGGCAAGGACTTTACGCAAGCAGGCCAGTTGGAAAAGACGCTGATTGATTTCGTAGAATCGCAGGAAGCCATCTACGGCAAAGCCCCTTTTGCTTCTACCCTCGGCGACAGATTCATTGGAGTTCTGAGAAATGCCCACGAAAAAACAGGACTTCGCGCCGTTGTCCTTATTGATGAATACGACAAGCCTCTGCTAGACGTATTGGATTCTACACTGAAAACAATCGATGCAGATGGCAACGAGCGATTGCTAGAAGACAGACATCGGGAAATTCTGAAAGGTTTCTACAGTGTATTCAAAGCAGCCGACAAAGACCTGCAATTCGTTCTGCTTACGGGAGTTACCAAGTTTTCGCAAGTAAGCGTATTCAGCGGATTCAACCAACCCGAAGATATCAGCCTTTCCGCCCACTTCGATACGCTCCTCGGCATCACAGAAGACGAATTGCGCTCTACCTTTGCACAGCAAATCGTAGAGATGGCCGAAGAATATGATGTTTCAAAGGAAGAAATACTGATAAAACTGAAACGCCAGTTTGACGGCTACCATTTCAGTCGCAGGATGCGAGGCGTATATAATCCTTTCAGCATCTTGCGTGCCTTCAAGGAAATGCTCATCGACGACTATTGGTTCAAAACGGGTTCACCCACCTATCTGGTTCGCCTGCTAGCTCATAGCGATGAAAACATCAACGAACTGGTGGGGAAATATTATCCTACCAAGGATTTCGACGATTATAAGGCCACAGTAGAGCGCCCTTTGCCGATGATATACCAAAGCGGATACCTGACCATCAAGGGATGGTCAAGGAATACCAATTCCTATCTCTTGGATTTTCCGAACGATGAAGTGAGAAGGGGATTCATCAGTTTGCTGGCAGCAGATTATCTGAAGCCAAAAGTTTCACCTGATTCCTGGGTCCTACAAGTAATTGAAGCATTGAGAAAAGGAGAGTGCGAAAAGTTGCATCAACTGATGCTTTCTTTCTTTGCCAGCATCCCGTATTCTCAACGAAGAAAAGATGACGAACGTGAGAAGGAGCGTTATTTCCAATATACGTTCTATCTGGTATTGAGGATGATCAGTTCCTATACCATCTTCATTGAAAAAGAACAGAGCGAAGGAAGAGTAGATTGCATCATAGAAACTCCCCTATACATATATATATTTGAGTTTAAGAGGGATGGAAGCGCAAGAGAAGCGCTCCAGCAAATCGAAGATATGGGATATGCCCGGGAATATTTATCAGATAAGAGAAAGATATTCAAGATAGGATGCAGTTTCTCTTCAAAAACAGGAACAATTGATGATTGGGGAGAGAACTGAATCTCTCCCCGATAGCATTTTATTAAATCAGTTCATATATTATAATTATATAAGGAGATGAAAGAAGTATTAATAGTAAGCATCGGCAGCTTCTTCGGAGGCGGCATGAGATATTGGATTTCAAAGTTGGTGCAATCCTGCACGGTGATTGCCTTTCCTTTCGGAACGATGGCGGTGAATGTGTTGGGATGCCTCATCATCGGGTTCCTCTCGGGATTGAACTGGCGGGAAGGGGGATGGATGTCGCCATCTGCCAAACTGCTGCTCACCACAGGGTTCTGCGGAGGATTCACAACCTTCTCTACCTTTATGAACGAGGGGGCAGGACTGATGAAGGAAGAGAATTATCTCTATATGATGCTCTATCTCTTCGGAAGTCTGGCACTGGGACTTATCGCCGTTCTCGCCGGACACTATCTGGCGAAAATGATTGCATGAGAAACTTCGGAGGATAGGAGGAAGAAGCCCAGGATTATCGCATAAAATACAGAAGATAGTATTCCATCAGATGAAGAAATGATGAAAATACTATCTTTTTTATTATTTTATATTTTCAAAATGCCTTAATTACGAAATTTATTCGTAAATTTGCAGAAATAATCTGCATTCGACAATTTGAAAGCAAACTTTCATTATGCTCGTTTGCCTAATTTTTGCACCAATGAATTCATTAGATACAAACAATATAAAATGGAGTGAGAATGTAATCATCGCTGACGCCGACTATATCGACCGAGTGGCTTTCGACCTGATAGTCAACTTCGAACGTATGATCAACCGTCGCATCCAACCTGCCGATATGGCACAATGGGCAGTCTGCATTGCCCTTGACGGAGGTCTGAGAGAGGGCGAGCACGAAACACAGGTTGTGCTTATCCACGACAAACAGTCGATGGCGATGAAAAACTTCCGCCCTGCCAACTATGAGAAGGATCTGAACGCTCAGGCTTTCAAGGATGATAAGCTCGGAGAGTTCATCATCTCTTCATATCCTACAGAGGAAAAGATGGTTGGCAAGGATGATTTCCTCGTAGATGTGGCACGCACCGTATGCAACGCCAAGGAAGTGAAGCGAGTGATGATCATCCCAAATTCTGAGGATGGAGATGCTTACGACCGGCTCCGCGAGATACTTCGCAAGGTAGATGACGATGACAAGCGCATCACCCTCTTTGCCATGCAGCCCATGCCAGGCGGCAACTTCAGACAGGAGATTCTCGGTTATTCACTCATGAATGCCTTGGGAATCTCTGCAAATGAAATAAAATAAACATAAAAATAACAAACATAAAAAAACAAGATTATAAATGAGTAGAGTACTTATGATTGGCGCAGGTGGCGTGGCTACCGTGGCTGCCTTCAAGATCGTCCAGAACCAGGACGTTTTCACCGAGTTTATGATTGCTAGCCGTCGCAAGGAAAAGTGCGACAAGCTGGTTAAGGATATCCATGCCAAGGGCTACAAGATGGATATTCAGACAGCTGAGGTGGATGCCGACGACGTTGAGCAGTTGAAGGCTCTCTTCAATAGCTATAAGCCTGAGCTTGTCATCAACCTCGCTTTGCCTTATCAGGATCTTACTATCATGGATGCCTGTCTGGCTTGCGGTTGCAATTACATGGACACCGCTAACTATGAGCCTAAGGACGAGGCTCACTTCGAATATTCATGGCAGTGGGCTTACAAGGATAAGTTCGAGCAGGCAGGTCTCTGTGCTATCCTCGGCTGCGGCTTCGACCCAGGTGTATCAGGCATCTTCACCGCTTATGCAGCCAAGCATCACTTCGATGAGATTGAGGTGCTCGACATCGTGGATTGCAACGCCGGTAACCATCACAAGGCTTTCGCAACCAACTTCAACCCAGAAATCAATATCCGCGAGATTACCCAGAAGGGACTCTGGTATAAGGATGGCGAATGGATTGAAACCGACCCACTCTCTATCCACAAGCCTCTCACCTACCCTAACATCGGCCCTCGCGAGAGCTATCTGATGCACCACGAGGAGTTGGAGAGCTTGGTGAAGAACTACCCTACCATCAAGGAGGCACGCTTCTGGATGACCTTCGGTCAGCAGTATCTCACCTACCTCGACTGCATCCAGAACCTCGGCATGAGCCGCATCGACGAAATCGAGTACGAGGCTCCATTGGCAGACGGTTCTGGCAAGACTGCCAAGGTGAAGATTGTTCCTCTGCAGTTCCTCAAGGCTGTATTGCCTAACCCACAGGATCTCGGCGAGAACTATGATGGCGAAACATCTATCGGTTGCCGCATCCGTGGCAAGAAGGATGGCAAGGAGCGCACCTACTACGTATATAACAACTGCAAGCACCAGGAGGCTTACAACGAAACCGGTATGCAGGGCGTAAGCTACACCACCGGTGTGCCAGCCATGATTGGTGCCATGATGTTCCTCAAGGGCATCTGGAAGAAACCAGGCGTATGGAACGTAGAGGAGTTCGACCCAGATCCATTCATGGAGCAGTTGAACAAGCAGGGATTGCCATGGCACGAGGTGTTTGATGGCGATTTGGAAATCGACTAAACTTTAAATAAAATAAGAATATGGCAAAAGAAATGCAAGAGGGAAAATTGAATCCCAATGAAGGCAAACTGAAAGCTCTTCAGGCAGCCATGGCTAAGATAGAAAAGGACTTCGGTAAGGGCTCTATCATGAAACTCGGAGATGAGCACGTTGAGAACATCGAAGTTATCCCTACAGGCAGTATCGCTCTCGACAATGCACTGGGCGTAGGCGGTTATCCTAAGGGACGTATCATCGAGATTTACGGTCCGGAATCTTCTGGTAAGACAACATTGGCTATCCATGCCATCGCAGAGGCTCAGAAGGCTGGCGGTATCGCTGCTTTCATTGATGCCGAGCACGCTTTCGACCGTTTCTATGCGGCTAAACTGGGCGTTGATGTTGATAACTTGTGGATTTCACAACCAGATAACGGTGAGCAGGCGTTGCAGATTGCAGACCAGCTGATCAGTTCTGCAGCTGTAGACATCGTAGTTGTTGACTCTGTAGCAGCCTTGACTCCTAAGAAGGAAATCGAAGGCGATATGGGTGACAATGTGGTAGGTCTTCAGGCTCGACTGATGAGTCAGGCTCTCCGCAAGCTCACATCTACCATCAGCAAGACCAACACTACCTGCATCTTCATCAACCAGTTGCGCGAGAAGATTGGTGTAATGTTCGGTAACCCAGAGACAACCACCGGTGGTAATGCTCTGAAGTTCTATGCATCAGTGCGTTTGGATATCCGCAAGGCAACAGCCATCAAGGACGGCGATGAGGTAGTAGGTAATCTGGTTCGCGTGAAGGTAGTAAAGAACAAGGTGGCTCCTCCTTTCCGCAAGGCTGAGTTCGACATCATGTTTGGCGAAGGCATCAGCCGTGCCGGTGAGGTATTCGGTCTGGCTGTAGCTAACGACATCATCGAAAAGAGCGGCAGCTGGTATAGCTATGGCGGTTCTAAACTCGGACAGGGTGCCGATGCCTGCAAGGCATTGCTCAAGGATAACCCTGAACTTCTCGATGAACTGGAGGCTAAGGTTCGCGAAGCACTTGCTGCTAAGGAACAGAAATAAAGCCAGATAAGGTTTAACACCTTATTATATATAGGAGCTTTATCTGAAAAGAAAGATTTCTCAATCATATTACAGGAATCAAGATAGGGAGAATGCGACATTTTATCGCCTCCCATATCTTGATTCCTTTTATTTTGTCAGCATTATCTGACACCTTGTCAGCCACTTTAAACTTTACAATCCCTTGGCACATGCTTTGTTATGACGGAAAGCGTGAACGCTGAATATAGAGGTTCCCGACAGATGCATATCTTCGGCAGACTTCCAATAGCCAGCAAGTTCATGAGATAAATAACATATTAATAACGATAAAAATAAAAAAAGATATAATTATGGGAAAAGTAATTGGAATTGACTTGGGTACCACAAACAGTTGTGTTGCCGTTTTCGAAGGTAGCGAACCAGTTGTAATCGCTAACAGTGAAGGTAAGCGTACTACTCCATCAGTAGTAGGTTTCGTTAAGGATGGTGACCGCAAGGTAGGTGATCCTGCTAAGCGTCAGGCCATCACAAACCCTAAGAACACTGTATATTCTATCAAGCGTTTCATGGGTGAGACATACGCTCAGAGCCAGAAGGAAGCTGAGGCAATGCCTTACACAGTAGTAAACGAGGGTGGTTATCCACGTGTTGAAATCGAGGGTCGCAAATATACTCCACAGGAGATTTCTGCGATGGTTCTCCAGAAGATGAAGAAGACTGCAGAGGATTATCTCGGTCAGGAGGTTACAGATGCTGTAATCACAGTTCCTGCTTACTTCTCTGACTCTCAGCGTCAGGCTACTAAGGAGGCTGGTCAGATTGCAGGTTTGAACGTTCAGCGTATTGTCAATGAGCCTACAGCTGCAGCTTTGGCTTATGGCGTTGACAAGGCTAACAAGGATATGAAGATTGCCGTATTCGACTTGGGTGGTGGTACATTCGATATCTCTATCTTGGAGTTCGGTGGCGGTGTATTCGAGGTACTTTCTACCAATGGTGATACTCATTTGGGTGGTGATGACTTCGATCAGGTAATCATCAACTGGTTGGCTGATGGTTTCAAGGCTGAGGAAGGCGTAGATCTCCGCAAGGATCCTATGGCTATGCAGCGTTTGAAGGAGGCAGCTGAGAAGGCTAAGATTGAGTTGTCAAGCTCTACATCTACAGAAATCAACTTGCCTTACATCACAGCCGTTGACGGTATGCCAAAGCACTTGGTTAAGACTTTGACTCGTGCACAGTTTGAGCAGTTGGCTCACGACCTGATTCAGGCTTGTCTTGTACCTTGCCAGAATGCTGTTCGTGATGCTAAGCTCTCTACATCAGATATCGATGAGGTTATCTTGGTAGGTGGTTCAAGCCGTATCCCAGCCGTTCAGACACTCGTTAAGAACTACTTCGGCAAGGAGCCTTCTAAGGGTGTTAACCCAGATGAGGTAGTAGCAGTAGGTGCAGCTATCCAGGGTGCCATCCTGAACAAGGAAGAGGGTGTTGGCGACATTGTATTGCTCGACGTTACTCCATTGACTCTCGGTATCGAGACTATGGGTGGTGTGATGACTAAGCTGATCGATGCTAATACAACTATTCCTTGTAAGAAGAGCGAGGTATTCTCTACAGCAGCCGACAACCAGACAGAGGTAACTATCCACGTACTGCAGGGTGAGCGTCCAATGGCAGCTCAGAACAAGAGTATCGGTCAGTTCAACTTGACTGGTATTGCTCCAGCTCGTCGTGGTGTTCCTCAGATTGAGGTTACCTTCGATATCGATGCCAACGGTATCTTGAACGTATCAGCTAAGGATAAGGCTACTGGTAAGGAGCAGAGCATCCGCATCGAGGCTTCATCTGGCTTGAGCGAGGATGAGATCAACCGCATGAAGGCTGAGGCAGAGCAGAACGCTGCTGCTGATAAGGCTGAGCGCGAGAAGATTGACAAGATGAACCAGGCTGACAGCATGATCTTCACCACCGAGAACTTCCTGAAGGATAACGGTGATAAGATTCCAGCTGACAAGAAGCCAGGTATCGAGCAGGCTTTGCAGCAGTTGAAGGATGCTCACAAGGCAGGTGATGTTGCAGCTATCGATTCAGCTATGAACAACTTGAACACCGTAATGCAGGCTGCTTCTCAGCAGATGTATCAGGGCGGCCAGCAGGCAGGTCCTCAGGGTGCACAGGGCGGTCAGCAGGCACAGGGCGGCAACGACGGCGCTCAGGACGTACAAGACGCTGACTTCGAAGAGGTTAAGTAATATAAGCAAACATAATAATAAAGGCGTACAATGCTCAGAAATGAGTTTTGTACGCCTTTTTTGTTTCATTATGTTTTTTTATATCCCAATAGTTTGCTAATTCGCTGAAAATTATGTATATTTGCAAATTAAGGGAGAAATAACATCGCCCGAAAGAGATAGACAGTTTAGGATAAATATAAAAGAAAGGAGAACGAGATATGGCAAAGAAGAGACCACAGGTAGCTCTGATTTATGATTTCGACGGCACACTGTCGCCGGGCAATATGCAGGAGTTTGGATTCATACAGGCTACAGGCAAGACAAAAGACGAGTTCTGGGAGAAAAACAGAAAGTTTGCAGAGGGTAAGGATGCCAATGGCATTTTGACCTATATGTATCTGATGCTCGACGAAGCCAAGAAGAACAATATCTCGCTCACCCGGGAATCTTTTCAGAAATTCGGCAAGGATGTAGAACTGTTCCGCGGCGTAAAACAATGGTTTTCGCTCGTGAATGAATATGGCAACAGCATCGGACTGGACGTAAAGCACTACATCAACTCCTCGGGACTGAAGGAGATGATAGAAGGCACACCTATCGCCCACGAATTTGAGAACATCTACGCCTGCTCCTTCCTCTACAACAAGGAGGGAATCGCCTATTGGCCAGCCGTAGCCGTAGACTATACTACCAAGACGCAATTCCTCTTCAAAATCAACAAGGGTATCAAACAGGTGAGCGACAACAGAAGAGTAAACCAGTATATCCCCGACGAAAAGCGCCCTATCCCTTTCCCCCGAATGATATACTTCGGAGATGGAGAAACCGATGTGCCTTGCATGAAGATGGTAAAGGAACATGGCGGCCACTCGATTGCGGTATATGATAACGAGGATAAACAGAAGACTGCCTGCCAGCTTGTCAAGGAGGGACGGGTAAACTTCATGTGCTCTGCCAACTACTGCAAAGGAAGCGTGATGAATATCATCGTAAAGAGAATATTGGATAAAATCAAAGCCGACTTTGAATTCGACCGTCTGATAGAACTGAACCAGAAGAAGGCATGGAAGTGATTTAAAGGTAAAAAAGTAAAAAGGTAAAAGGGTAAAAAAAGGACAAAAAGAGCAAAAAAGGAAAGGGGTAAAAGGATTCTTTTGTGAATTCCTTGAAACTTTTCTTGGTTTTATCGAGGATTATGCTTAATTTTGCACGCAGAAATAATAATATCAAATCATATTAATGGGAAGAAACAAATACTCAGCAGGAGAAATCAAGGAAATCGGCAAGTTGCTGCGACTCAAGAACGCAGGCAACCGTTTACAACAGAAAATGATACGCCACGACCTTCGTGTGGATTATGAATTCAATATCTCTGACTTCAATGAGCCTGGCAAGGCTTTCGGAGAAGAGGAGTTGCAGGCTGCCATCAAGCGTGGCGCCATTCAGATTCTCGACGATGCCACCATCGAGGCAATGAAGGCAAAACGTGCCCGAGACAAGGCTCGCGATGAGGCAGAGAGACAGAAGGAAGCCGTAGCCAGCGGTGAACAGACCGACTGGCAGGAGGCTATGAAAGAGTGGAATGAGTATTATAAATAATGTTGAATATTGAATATTGAATGTTGAATTGCCTAACGGACTCAATGGCGCTAGCCTAATTCAACATTCAACACTCAACACTCAACATTAAATTCAACACTCAACACTCAACATTCAACATTTAATTAAATTATTATGGCTAAAGTATTGATCAAGACTTCAGAAGGCGATATCAAGGTTCGCCTCTACGACGAGACACCTCAGCATCGTGACAACTTCATCAAGTTGGCGAAGGAGGGATATTTTGACGGCACTCTCTTCCATCGTGTCATCAAGGATTTTATGATTCAAGGCGGCGATCCAGACAGCAAAGGCGCTCCTAAAGGCAAGATGCTGGGCACAGGTGGTCCTGACTATACCATCCCTGCCGAGTTCGTTTATCCACAACTTTTCCACAAGCGTGGTGCCTTGAGCGCAGCCCGTCTGGGAGATGAGGTAAATCCAGAACGCGAGAGCAGCGGTAGCCAGTTCTATATTGTATGGGGAAAGACCTACAAGCAGAATGAACTGAAGCAGATGGAAAAGCAGATGGGCATGCAGATGGAGCAGAACATCTTCAACCAGCTTGCCAAGGAACATCATGAAGAAATCATGAACTTCCGTCGCAACCGCGACCGCGAGGGACTGATGAGACTGCAGGATGAGCTGGTGGAGGAAACCAAGAAGCGCTGCAAGGAGCAGGGCTATCCTAAGTTTACCGAAGAGCAGCAGAAGGCTTACACTGAAGTAGGCGGAACACCTTTCCTCGATAACCAATACACCGTTTTCGGTGAAGTGGAGGAAGGACTTGACATCGTAGAAAAGATTCAGAACTGCGAAACATTGCGTGGCGATCGCCCAAAAGAGGATGTTTCTATGCAGATTTCAGTCATCGAGGAATAAGAAATCTCCAAAACGCTCCGCCGGACGGTAAATCCGGCGGAACGCCTAATAAAAACCTAAATAAATATTATATAAGTAATAACAACTATTCATTCGTATTACACAAAAAGACAAATCAATATGGAAAAAATGAAAAGCAAAATGGTAAAGAGTATCATGATGCTCTTAGCATTGGCTAGTTCTAACTACAGCTATGCTTCGTCATTTTTTATTCCGACTTCGTCATTCTATCCGCGATATACATACCTGCCAGAATGCAGCAGGCACCTGCCAGGAAGTAAGGAGTAATCTTTTCGTCCAATACCAGAGAGGCGAAAATCATAGTGGTGATAGGATTGAAATAAACCCAGTTGGTAGCTTTCACGGCACCCAACTTAGAGATACACCAGTTCCAGGTAAGGAAACATATCATGGATGCCAAACAGCCCAGGAACAAGAGATTACCCACCACCTGAGGCTTCATAAACACATCCCATGCCGGCCAGCCAGGGATGATAAGATAATAAGGCAAGATGGTAAGCACACCATAGAAGAAAACCTTGCGGGTAATAAAAGCTGCGCCATAATCGCCCGATACCGATTTCATCAGGAGCGAGTAAACCGCCCAACTCATACATGCCGTAAAAGCCAAGGCATCACCTACAGGCGACAGATGCAGCACAAATCTGCCATTCAGCACCACGATAATCATACCTACAAAAGCAAGCAGAGAGCCCAACAGCTGTACCATGTTGATGCGCGAAGAATGGCGATAAACCAGACGAACCAGCAAGGTAGCAAAGAGCGGACAGGAGCATACGATGAGCGATGTATTGGTAGTTGTGGTATAATTCATCGCCTCGTTCTCGCTAAGGAAATATAGCGAACCGCCCGTAATGCCCAGCATCGCCATTTTAAACTCATCCTTCCAGCTATCAGCAAACATCCGCTTATGATTCACCATCAGCATCATGATATATGCGATACTGAAGCGGAGCGTAAAGATCTGTGCTGGCGAAAGTCCGTTCAGCATCAGCACCTTGGTAGAAACAAAGGTGGTTCCCCAGATGGCTACGGTGATAAAAGCCACAAGATGATATAATAAATTATTATTATTCTGTCTCATTCTATTTTCCTGATTTTTGAAATTCAACTGCAAAATTATAACTTTTATTCGAAATGAGCAAATTGTAAGCAAGAAAAGCAGAAAAAGACAATAAAAAGAGCGAAATTGGAGCAAAAGAAAAAGTCTTAGGAGTAAGTGCAGATACGACTTCTCCTAAGACCTTATTATTTATATAGTTAAAAAAATCAAGCCTTATTTTTTCTGGAATACTCTCACGTAATCCACTTCCATCTGAACTGGGAGGGCGCTTTCGTCAACACCCTTCATGCCGCCCCAAGCACCGCCCCAAGCCAGGTTGAGGATTACATAGAATGGTTTATTGAAAGGCCATGAACCCACATCATTTTTACCGTCGTTGTTGAAACTGAGCAGTTCATTACCATCCACGTAGGTCTTGATATAATCAGGAGTCCACTCCAGGCGATAAACGTGGAAACCATCTTCTGCACCCGCAGTCAGGCGCTCCTTGGTAATCTGAGTTCCCTTCACATGATTAAACTTCTCAGTATGGAGCGACGAAGAAGTATAGTTAGGATTAACACCTACCTCTTCCATAATATCAATCTCGCCACATTTAGGCCAAGGATTTGCTACAAAATCATTGTTGCAAGGCATCATCCAGAAAGCAGGCCATGTGCCTTTACCTTTAGGCAATTTGATGCGAGCTTCGAAGATACCGTAAAGCCAGCCCTGGGTTTCGTGAGCATATACGCGACCCGAATATATCTTGCCGTCGCTGCCCTTGAAACAGTTGATATAAAGCCGGTTATCTGCAATTTCTGTTACGCGCTTACCATCAGCAGAGCCATTCACATAATTCTGAAGTTCATTGTTCACCCAGCCCGCCTTCTGCACCTCATGGCGCCAGTCGGTACTATTCAGCTCAGAACCTTTATTGAACTCATCATTCCAGACCAGTTTGTAGCCTTCAGGAATCACCATTTCGCCCCCTTCAATAGGAGTAACAGTCTTGCCTGCCTGATGCACTGGCACCAACACCTTCTTATCCCCTAACGAAATCTCGACACTTCCGTCAAGAGCTACAGACGATTTATTCTCTTCCACATCTACTGTTACCATACCCATAGCTTTGTTATTACCGCTGGTACTCACTTTAAACCAAGGGTATACATTTGCCGTAGGACCTTCTCCAGGGAAGGATGCTCTCGCTTCCCAGCCTCCTTCAGAAGCCACAATCATGATTTTATAAGTACCGCCCTTAGCAGGAACATCTATTCTCGTAGGAGAGCAGGATATCGTCACCTCTCCATCGCCGTCAGAAGAGCTGCTGCTGCAAGAAAGCAGCATAAGCGAGAAAAGGAAGGAAAATATTTTCAAGAATTTCATGTCATTTAAAATTTAGAAAGGGAGCCACTCCTACTTATTTATAGGAGCAGCTCCTGTATAATTCTATATAAACCTATAAAACCTAAAGCCTATTTCACAATCAAAACGATATCACTGACAGTTATTTCTGCATCCTTAGGAGCACCGGCAAAGTCCATTACAAGTTTTATTTTGGCCATATCTCCAGGATTCTTACCTTTAATCACGGCATCATCATAACGGACAACATATTCACCTTGTATATCAGTATACATATCAGCAAACAAGAAGCTATCATCATTGCCTGTATCACAAAGCTTAAAGGTTGCAAGAGGTAACGGAGCAGAAGTTTTTACTTTACAAGAGAAATCAACTTTCTGTCCCATCTTGATAGCGACAGGAACTTCTGTCAAAGCCCATTGTGCGTGCCACTGCTCAGCTGGAGTTTCTACAGGTATCACGATAGAATGCTTGTTACCCTCATGCTTGACAACAGGAGTACACTCGATAGGTGCCCATCCTGCATCACCAAACCAATTGGTGTTTACGAATGACTGATTCTCATCTACATCCTTCCAAAGGTTTCCAGCTGTATTATAGTCGAATGGCACCTTCAATTCTACCGGAACCACAGTACCGTCATCGTTGGCATGATCTTTTAACACCAGACTTTCTATCATGATTTCATCATCAGCCTGATTTCCACCAAAGTCGAATACCACCTTCAGGTTTTGAATATCCTTACCTTCGAGGTCTGAGCCGAAAATACACTTAGGCTCTCCTGCCTCAAGACCGGTATTTACATCCTTAGAGTCAAAGAGAATGATGTCATCACCACCTGCGCCAGAATCACAAAGTTTCACTTTAACGGCATTATGTCCCTTGGCAGATGTAATGATGCAAGAGAAGTCATAATGCTTATCTGCGCTAGTAGAGATACCTAAGTTTTTGAAAGGAACCTGAGCTTGCCAACGCTCGGTAGTTGCCTTAGGGAGCTTCAATGTATAGCATCCCTTGCTGTAGCTACAAACCGGGTCAGCAATTTGGGTCCATCCTGGAGCATAATAGCCAGCAGAAGGTTTTTCAGGGAAGGTAATTTTCTTGAAGAGATTAAACTCGCTGTCCTCTACGAAACCTGCGAAGCCATTCATCTTGGTTTTCTCCACCGTGAAATGCTTCTTGACGCTCTCCTTGCTAATACCATTACGGTTCTTCACAAAGCACTCCACATCGTAAGTACCCTTCTTGCGATAATACTTAGAGAGGTTGAAAGCAGAAGAATAGGCACCATCTATCACCCATACCGGGCTTACTCCCTCTGCTCCACCAAAAGAAAAGTTGGCTGTGTTGGTCTCTTGGTCTACATCAATCTTGAAGTTGTCGGCGAAGTCGGCTACATTAGGCAACTCACCGTTGGCACCAGAGAACTCCTCTGCAGAACATGCGCTGAGCATCAATCCACCCAGAAGAGCATAAGCCATATTTCGAAATATCTTTTTCATATTGCTGAAATCTTAAAGTTAATATTTTATTAGGGGGTAGAGGAAACTATTGTTCCTCTACCTTAATAAGTTTTAATAATTATTCTGAACCAAAGCAGGATCTGAGTCAAGCTCAGCCTGTGCGATAGGAATATACTTCTTTGATTCTGTCCAGGAGTTGGTACGATAGCCATAGCTGTCTGGTACCAATACGGTAGCAGCCTTACCTGTACGAACGAGGTCGAAGTAACGCTTTCCCTCGCCCACAAACTCCAAGCGGCGCTCATTGATGACATCATCCTTGGTTACGGCACCAAGCTCTGTGATTCCTGCACGACGACGGATTTTATTCACATAATCCTTAGCCTGATTAGCATCGCCACCTGTCTCCAACAAAAGCTCTGCAGCATTGAGGTAAGCCTCAGCCAAGCGATATACACGGAGATTGTTATTATAGTTAAGGTTATTATCGAAACCTGCGTCAGCATTGTTCTCTGTGAACGGACGATACTTGGCCAGCCAAAGACCAGTATCCTCATAACGTTTGGTATATTTCACGCCACGACAGTCCCATACAGTAGCATCACGGCGCTTGTCGTTGTCAGCAAACAGAGCATAGGTTTCGGTACGAACAGGTAGGAATCCCCAACCGTCACCGCCTTGGTTCCAACCATCGCCACCAGGCCAAGAGTTGGGAGAAATCAAGGTAGGCAATATTGTACCACCAATAGCCAATGGTGAATTCCATCCACGCTCGTTGTTACCATCCTCATAGTTTACTTCCCAGATGCTCTCCTTGCACCATTCGCCACTCTCCTTCCAGATAGAGGCAAAATCGTCTACTATATCATAGTCACTCTTGTCGGCGATGAGCTCCTGCATATACTGGAGAGCCTTAGGATAGCGAGTCTTGTCATTCTGATACATCACCATCTCGGCATACATCATATAGCACATGGCCTGCGACATTCTTCCACAGTTGGCATCGTCCCAACGCATTGGCAGGACCTTGGAGTCAATTACAGCCTCAAGCTCTACTATCAATTTGTCATATACTTCATCAGCCTTGAGCTGTGGGGCTGTGTAAGGAGCAGACAAGTTCTCCAGATAGAAAGGAATATTGCCGAAGTAGTGCCACAAGTTATTGTAGAAATATACACGGAGGGCTCTACCCTGCATCTCATAAGATGCCCTGTTGGCAGCAGTGAGATTAGCCTCTGCCCAGCCCAAATACTTCAAGAGGTCATTACAACGCTTGATGCCTGAGTAGTCCACTGTCCAAAGTGAGCTAAGGGTATTGCTGGCATTTGACTCATAGTTGGCAAGCATGTGCCAGTGCTGTTGATCGGTTTTGTTAGAACCGCCTACCCAGAAGTTATCGCCCATTATCTCGGCATCGATATTGAGAGCATTATACTGTCCCAATCCCCAGTCTGGCCAGTGGATAGGATCGTAAGCCGCATTCAGAGCCTCATTGATATGGGCATCTGTGGTATAATATTCTTCGAGGTTTTCACCTGATGGGTTCTCCACCTCTAGGAAGCTGTCGCTGCAAGATGTGTTTGCCAGTGTCATACTGGTTGCCAACACTCCTAAAGCTATATATTTTATTGTCTTCATAATAGTCTTTATTTTAAAGGTTCTTATTTTAGAATGAAAGGTTTACGCCGATGGTGTAGGTGCGAGCCTGTGGATATACACCATAGTCTACACCGAGAGAAGTTCCACCTGATGAGATTTCAGGGTCGAAGCCCCAATACTTGGTCCAGGTAATCAGGTTCTCTGCCATCACGTAGAAACGCAAGTGACTGATAGACAACTTCTGTGTAAGCTGCTTTGGCAAGGTGTAACCCAAAGAGATGTTCTTCAATCTCAAGTAAGAGCCATCGCAAATATAGAGGTCAGAAACCTGCCAATTGGTAGCATCGCCATTCTTCAGGATAGGATACTTATTGGAGGTACCCTCACCAGTCCATCTGCCGAGCATCCAAGTAGGGAAGTTGCCAGAGAACACATCTGTACGATAGGTAGCATCAAATACCTTATTACCGGTTACACCCTGCAAGAAGAGGTTGAGATCGAAACCCTTCCACTCAGCATTGAAGTTGAAACCGAAGGTCCATGAAGGTGTACCATTACCGATGTTGGTGCGGTCATCTGGATCGATTTTACCATCACCATTGACATCAACAAAGCGTACATCACCTGGCTTGGCATCTGGCATGATCAAATTTCCATCTGCATTGGTATAAGCATTAACCTCTGCCATATTCTGGAACACACCAGCTGTCTTATAACCATAGAAGTATGGGAAAGGCTGACCGTTAGATCCACGAGTGCCACCGCCAGAGATACCCAGGAAGCCATCGAGGTCGATGTAACCTGTATCATTACCGAGGTTGGTCAACTCATTGTGCAGATAGGTAACATTAGCCTTGGCATTGAAGCGAGCATCAGAGATGTGCCACTTATAGCCGAGCTCAAACTCAAGACCTGAGTTCTTCATGTCACCCACGTTACCGAGTGGCTTGGTCTCACCTACGTAGCTTGGGATAGGCATAGTAATCAACATACCGTTGGTCTTCTTTACATAATAGTCAGCTGAGAATGTCAGCGCACTGCCGAAGAAACCGAAGTCGAAACCGATATCAGTCTGCTCACTCTCCTCCCACTTCAAGTCTTCATTGGCTGTGGCATTCGCCTTAGAACCATTAAACTTGACTGCATTCTTTCCGAAGAGCACGTTGTTGCCCATAGCGGTCAATACGGTATAACGGAAGTCACCGATGTTATCATTACCATTCTTACCCCAGCTGGCACGGAACTTCAAGTTGCTCAACCAATCGCGAGTACTTTCCATGAATTTCTCGTTCATAATATTCCATCCGATAGAGGCAGATGGGAAGGTACCATATTTATGAGATGGTCCGAAACGGCTTGAACCATCTCGGCGGATTGTAGCCTGAAGCATGTACTTCTCATCATAGTTATAGCTCAATCGACCGAAGAGAGAAGATATAGCATGCACTACATTATTGCCACCTGATACATCATGCTCAATGGTTGGAGCACCTACAGAGATGATGTTACCTTCAGCATCCTTCACGATGGTCTGGCTATATTTACCAGTAGCATAGTCGATAGAAGGCTTGTTTACATTCACAAGATTCCAACGGCTGCCTTTCAGATAATCACTCTTATTCTTCATTGCACTCTGACCTAAGACAACAGCAAAACTATGCTTGCCAATAGTCTTATCGTATGTCAAAGTATTCTCCACCTGCCAGTTGATACCCTTCTCAGAACTCTTTTTAGCCTGGGTATGCTCTTCCTTGACGTTACCAGAGAGGTAATACTTGGATGCGGTGTAGCTATCTGAACCCCAGAAGCTGAGGTCTGCACTATAAGTGAAATGATACTTCAAGTTATCCCAGAGCTGGAGGTCGATAGAGAACTTAGGCACAAACTTATGTGACCAGTTCTTAGCTGCTGGGCGCGCCATCATGGCAAGAGGGTTGTTCATCTCCTGATAGGTACCTCCCATACCTGGGATGGTATAATAGTTGCCATTGGCATCACGAAGAAGCTCGTAAGTATCACGAGTACCTGTAATATTACCATCTGCATCGTATTTATTAGGATCCTCGTAGGTATTATAATACTTCTTCGCCACATTGCTATTGGTTACCGTAGGAGCCAATGTTGGAGCAAGATAGAGGGCACTACCCAATACTGAGCCATTACTATTAGCATCGATACCTGTACTCTTTACACGGGTGTAAGCCATGTTGACGGTTACATCGAGCTTGTTGAGGAAGTTGCGATCCTTGCTGGCATCCAATACATTATAAATGTTGTTGCTACGCATAGAGAGACGCTCATAGTTGCTCTGTCCGTAGTTACCACCTACGATACCTTCCTGCTTGTAGTAGCCCATGGAGAGGTAGTAGTTGATCTTATCGGATGCACCACTGATGCTTACCTCATGGTTCTGTACAGGGGCATTGTCGTTGAATACCAAGTCCTGCCAATCAGTACCAAATCCATTGATAGGATTGCCATTAGAGTCAGTCAGTTTGTATGGATCAGCAAAGATAGGAGCCTGACCACCATTCACTGCACGCTCGTTCTGAAGGATGGCGTAGTCAGTGGCGCTTGTTACATCACGCTTCTTCCATGCGCTTTGCCAACCGTAAGAGAAGTTATAGTTGATCTGTGCCTTTCCTATCTTACCCTTCTTGGTGGTTACGAGAATTACACCGTTGGCAGCACGGGCACCATAGATAGCACCCGAAGCAGCATCCTTCAACACCTCGATACTCTCGATATCACTAGGGTTGAGATAGTCGAGACCACCCTCGATAGGCATGCCGTCTACGATGTAGAGAGGATCTGAATTGCTGATAGTACCTGTACCGCGAATACGGACTTTAGGAGATGCACCAGGCTGTCCTGAAGAAGAGGTTACGTTGACACCGGCAGCCAGACCCTTCAATGCGTTATCAACACGCACTGGGCTCTTGCCAGCCAAATCTTCGGTGCTCACTTTAGCGATAGCAGCAGTTACCACGCTCTTCTTCTGAACACCGTAACCTACAACAACCACTTCATCCAAAGCCTTGTCGTCTTGTTTCAGAGTAATCTTCATGTTGGCTGAAGGACGAATCTCTGCATCCTTGTAGCCAATGTAGGTGATAACCAAGGTCTGGTTAGCATCTGCATCGATGACAAAGTTACCATCAAGGTCGGTAATTGCACCGGCACCCTTGACGCCTTTAACCTGTACGGTGGCTCCGATAACGGGTTCACCCAGGTCATCCAACACGACACCCTTAAAGGTGTTTTTCTGTGCGAGCGCTGACGTCGACACCAATAATGCAGTCGCCAGCAATAGACTTTTTGTTTTCATATTCGATTATTAGTTTAGAAAAATATCTGTTTGTTAGTTCACTCTATTATAATAATGTTTAAGACTGTGCGGCTGTGCATTTTCTAAAATGCGTTAAGCCGTGTTTTCGATTGCAAATATAATATGTTTTTTTGATAATTCCTAACCCCTTCAACAGATAAGTGGGAAAAACACTTGCTTCAAACAACTTATATCGTTAGTTTTCAGATACTTATCTATTTTTTATAACTATACGAAAGTGGATGGGGTAAAATGGAGAAAATGAGGCTAGAACACCCCTGAAACGTTATATCAGTATATTTCAGTGTTCACACTCTACCACTTTTCAATAACGCACATCGCTCATTATACTTCTCATTATCAACAACTTACAAAAGTTATATTTTTGTACCCATCCACTTTTCACTTATCACACATCATTTTTTCATTATTTATTTAGTAATTTTGCAGATGAATGAGCATATACGCCTAAACGCACAAAAAAAACGTGAGAGGCGGTGTGCAAAACAAACAACTGCAAGAAATAAACAAACCATAATAAATATTACTTATGAAACAGTTCATTTTATCATGTGTCCTGTCGGTTGCAGCCATCGCTCCATCTCAGGCACAGCAGACTACCAGACAATTGCCAGTCTATCTCGACCAAACCAAGCCTGTAGAGCAGCGCATCGATGATGCCATCTCCCGCATGACGCTGGCAGAGAAGATACGCATCATCCATGCTCAGAGCAAGTTTTCATCAGCCGGTGTACCACGCTTGGGATTTCCTGACTTCTGGACGGATGACGGACCTCACGGAGTGCGTCCTGACGTATTGTGGGATGAGTGGGAACAGGCTGGTCAGACCAACGACTCCTGTGTAGCCTTCCCTGCCCTCACCTGTCTTGCCGCATCATGGAATCCGCAGATGAGCCGCATCTATGGCGAAGCATTGGGCGAAGAAGCCCTGTATCGCGGCAAGGACATGATTCTGGGTCCTGGCGTCAACATCTACCGCACGCCCCTCAACGGCCGCAACTTCGAGTATATGGGCGAAGATCCGTTCCTGGCAAGCATCATGGTTGTGCCGTATATCCAGGGATTGCAGTCTAAGGGCGTATCAGCCTGCGTAAAGCACTATTGCCTGAACAACGATGAGGAATACCGCCATCAGGTCAACGTAATCGTCAGCGACCGTGCTCTCCACGAAATCTATCTCCCTGCTTTCAAGGCGGCTGTTGAGAAGGGTAAGACATGGGGTATCATGGGAGCCTACAACCTATATAAGAATGAGCACAACTGCCACAACCAGTGGACCCTGAACAAGATTCTGAAGGGCGACTGGAAGTATGATGGTGTCGTGGTGAGCGACTGGGGCGGTGCCCACGACCTGGAGCAGTCTGTAAAGAACGGGCTGGATATGGAGTTCGGCACCTGGACAGACGGTCTTACGATGGGCGCTACCAATGCCTACGACAACTATTATCTCTCCATGCCTTACATGAAGGCCATACAGGAAGGCAAGTTCACCCAGAAGGAGCTGGACGATAAGGTGCGCCGCGTATTGCGCCTCTTCTATCGCACCACGATGAATCCGAACCGCCCTCATGGTTTTCTCTGCTCAGAGAGCCATTATGCAGCTGCCAGACAGATTGCAGAAGAAGGCATCGTATTGCTCCAGAACAGGAACAATGTGCTCCCTATCAACACCCAGAAGGCTAAGCGCGTACTGGTAGTGGGCGAGAATGCCATCAAGATGATGACCGTAGGCGGAGGCTCTTCTTCGCTCAAGGTACAGCGCGAGATTTCGCCTCTCGATGGCCTGAAGACACGCCTGGGCAAGGACGGCATCGAGGTAGATTATGCCCGCGGATATGTGGGCGATGTAACGGGCAACTACAATGGCGTTACAACCGGCCAGAACCTGGAAGACAAGCGCAGCGAGGCTGAACTGATAGCCGAAGCCGTAGAGAAAGCCAAGACAGCCGACTATGTCATCATGTTTGGCGGTCTGAACAAGAGCGATTTCCAGGACTGCGAGGGTCACGACCGCAAGCATTATGAGCTGCCATACCATCAGGATAAGCTCATCGAGGCTTTGGCTAAGGCAAACAGAAACTTCGTTTATGTCAACATCTCGGGCAATGCGGTAGCTATGCCTTGGAAGGCTAAGGTTGCCGGCATCGTACAGGGCTGGTTCATCGGTTCGGAGAGCGGTAAGGCTTTGGCAAGCATCCTTACAGGCGATGCCAACCCTAGCGGCAAGTTGCCGTTTACATGGGTCAACTCGCTGAAGGAAACAGGTGCTCATGCACTCAATACCTACCCGGGAACCTGGCGCCAGGAAGGTGGAGCCAGCACGAAGGGCAACATCATTGATGAGGAATATAAGGAAGGCATCTATGTAGGTTACCGCTGGACCGATAAGGAGCGCATCAAGCCTACCTTTGCATTCGGTCACGGCTTGAGCTACACCCAGTTTGCCATCTCTAATCTGCGCAGCGACAAGATGCAGATGAAGCAGGACGGCACAATCACCTTTACCGTAAACGTAAAGAATACAGGTAAGCGTGCCGGAGCCGAGACGGTTCAGCTCTATATCCACGATGTCAAGTCATCAGTAGACCGACCTCAGAAGGAGCTGAAGGGATTCCAGAAGGTTTATCTCCAGCCAGGTGAGAGCAAGGATATCAGCATCACCATCAGCAAAGAGGCCCTCAGTTTCTACGATGAGGCATCTTCATCCTGGAAGGCTGAAGCCGGAAAGTTTGAGGCTCTTGTTGGTAATGCAGCCGATAACCTGAAGCTCAAGAAAGCCTTCGAGCTCTTTTAAAAGAGAATGATTCGATTCTGAGAAATTGAACGGAGGGAAGAAATAAGATATAACGCATAAAAGTTTGTTACGGTGAAACGCCGTAACAAACTTTTATTGTTTTCCCCTGCTTTTCATCCATTGACAAGCTTGCGTAGGAACGGGAATTTTCCAAAATATCAACATCTTGATTATCAGAAGATTAACCCACTTGACACCCTAAAACAGGGCGCATGGGTATCTGCAGCATTTACTCCTGAATTTTCGCAAGTTTGCGCCATCACGCCCAGAAAGGCTTATTTCATGCCAATCTGCTTCACGCGCTGCTCGAACTCTTCCCTATCACAGATGGCACTATTCTTGATTTTGGCGCGATAATTATAGATAGTGTTCACAGAATAGTGAAGGAACTCGGCAATCTTAGAACTGTCCTCGATGCCCAGACGGATAAGGGCAAAGATACGGAGGGTGGTAGAAAGACGGCAGTCATCTTCGAGCACGATACGCTCTTCAGGCTTCAAGAGGGCATTGAACTCCTCAACAAAGTCAGGGAAGAGCTTCAGGAAGGCGGAATCGAAATACTCATACAGCTCGCCCATGTAGGCCTCGCCAGCCTGCATCTGCTCCAGCAACTTGTTGAGTTCTCTTGCCTTCACCAGTTTCACTACTCGCTTGCGCATGGTCTCTATCTTGTCGACATAGATGGCACAAAGGCGCAGGAATCGACCAATATATACTTCCTTCATTTTGTTACTCTCGTTGAGTGACTGGTTCATCTCGTTAAGACGCTCATTTGCCAACTGCAAAGCATGGTTGGTTTCCTTCTGCTTATGATGGGCCGCAGCAATGCGCTTGCGCTGCTTGTTGACATAGTAGAGCAAGAGCATAACCACGAAGAGAAGCAGGACTGAGAACGCTACCATGAGCCGCAGATGCTGGTTGCTCGACGAAAGTTCTTTCTGATAGCCCTCCTCAATCTGCGTGAGCACAGGCATAATCTGGCGGCTGCGGATAGGCGTATTGAAGATGGTGGCCGACTGCCAGGCAAACTTGATATACTCATGAGAGCGCTTCTGCTGGTCCGGATCGGCATTGAGCAGATTGGCAACTTCCCAGAGAGAGCCCTGGTCCATCACAGCCAACTGTACATCGCAGATGGTAGAACGCAGGAGGCAGTGCAGAAACTGCTCTTCATCGCCAAACTGATTGTAGGTCATGCCGCGATAAAACTGCACGATGGCATACTGATGGGTGCCCGGTTTCGTCATCGCCAGCCGCTTATCGCTCAATCGCAAAGCCTCCTTCATGTTTCCTGCATCGCGTGCCCTCACCTCCTGCATCTGCAGATAAAGGTCATCATCATGGCTGAAAGTACTATCTATGGCAGCCTGATAGGCATTATGCTTGCCGGCATAATATTTCTTCAAGGAAGGAACGTTGGAATAATATGCCATCTCGCCATACAGGTGCTGGCAAGCCCAGAGGTAGTTGCGCCTGCCCTCTGCATCAAGATCAGCGATATTGACAGACTTCAGCAGGTCGTACGATTCGGCATAATCGCCCGTGGTAGATTCCTGGAAAGCAAGCAGCGCCTTGGCATTTTCCTCTTTCTTTTTATCACCCATTCTGATGGCAAGTTCCATACACTGGTTGATGTATTTCAGCGCCATGTCATTCTTGTAGGAGCGGTATTCCTCAAAGAGCGCAAAGCAGGCATCATACTTACTGCTTAGGCGCCTGGCGGTCTTCAGTTTCTGCTCCCAATCGCGAATGCGGGCTTCACGTACCTTCACATAATCAGCCGAATGGGCAATGGCATTGTCCAGACTCTGCAAAAGCTGCTCTATATTATCTGCTGTTTTTGCTGAAAGAGAAAGAGGCATCAAGACTAAGAGCAGGAAGAAGAATGCCTTTCCCCATAATTCATTTATGCGATACATCAACTTGATTCCGTTAAGATTGATTTATTTTCATGAGGTTTCACGTGCAAAAGTAATAAAAAAATCGGAAACGACAAAATCTAATATAGAAGAAATGAAGATTTCTTCGCATTTTTCGTCTATACCGCATCCACTTTTTGTATATCTCCCATTTTTCTTATCTATCTCATTATCAGATACATTTCTATCTGAAAAAGAAAATTTCATCCACATTTTAACATTCGTATCGCGCATCGTATCATCTTTTTTATTATCTTTGCATAAGATAAGCTGCATTCGGCAATTTGAAAGCAAGCTTTCATTGCGCTCATTTGCATTATCTTTGCAGAAGATAAACATCAAAAATAACAATTAACATAATAAACAATGAGAACAGCACTTTTATCACTCACATTTCTTTTGGCTGGTTCTATGGCAGCACCTGCTTTCGCCCATACGGCAGCCCCTAAGAAAAAAGTAACTGCCACAACCAAGAAAGGCAAGATTCTGCCCATGAAGGAGTATATCGACCAACTGATGGCGAAGATGACGCTACAGGAAAAGATTGGGCAGCTGAACCTGATGGTGGCTGGCGACATCACGACTGGCGGCGCACTTGACACTCAGGTAGGTAGCGACATCGCCCAGGGCAACATGGGCGGAGTTTTCAACATCAAAGGCATCGACAAAATCAAGGCACTGCAGGAAATAGCCATCAAGAACAGCCGTCTGGGCATCCCGCTGCTCGTAGGTATGGACGTGATTCATGGCTACGAAACGATGTTCCCTATCCCGCTCGCCCTCTCCTGCTCATGGGATACCGAGGCGATGAAGAAAGTGGGCGAAGTATCGGCTAAAGAAGCCAGTGCCGACGGCATCAACTGGACTTTCTCTCCTATGGTAGATATCGCACTCGATGCCCGCTGGGGACGAATCAGCGAAGGAAATGGCGAGGATCCTTATCTGAGCGGCGTGATGGGAGCAGCGATGACCCAGGGCTACCAGGGCGTAGATATGCGCACAGAAGAGATTCTGAGAGCCAATCGCATCATGGCCTGTCTGAAGCATTTTGCCCTGTACGGAGGCGTTGAGAGCGGAAAGGAATATAACACGGTAGATATGAGCCGCGTGCGCATGATGAACCAGTATCTGCCACCTTACGAGGCTGTGGTGAAGGCAGGCGTAGGCAGCGTGATGTCATCATTCAATCTCATCGACTACATACCTGCTACAGCCAACAAATGGATGATGACTGATGTCTTGAGAAAGCAGTGGGGATTCAAAGGTTTGCTGGTTACCGATTACGCTTCTATCGCCGAGATTCTGCAGCACGGAACGGCTAAAGACCTCAAGGAGGCTTCAGAACAGGCACTGAAGGCAGGTACCGATATGGATATGTGCTCCAACGCCTTCGTAAAGCATCTGGCAAAGAGCATAGCAGAAGGAAAGGTGAGCGAGGAGGATGTGAACATCGCCTGCCGCCGCATTCTGGAAGCGAAATATAAACTGGGCCTGTTCAGCGACCCTTACCGCTACTGCAACACCAAGCGCAGCAAGAGCGAGATTTACACCGCAGAGAACCGTCAGGCTGCCCGCGATGTGGCTGCAGAGACCTTCGTGCTTCTGAAGAACGAAGGCTGCATCCTGCCACTGAAGAAGGAAGGAAAGATAGCCCTGATAGGTCCGCTTGCCGACACCCGAAACAACATAGCCGGCACATGGAGCGTGGCTCAGGTACCATCTAAATATACCACCATCAAGGAGGCAATGGAGCATGCACTTGCCGGAAAAGCCACCTTATTATATGCCCAGGGAAGCAATATCTGGCGCAATAAGGAGCTGCAGCAAAACGGCGAATCCGGCAAGCCAATCAACTGGGGCAACGAGACTGAGATGAAGGCTAAAGCGCTGAAGATAGCTAAAGAGGCAGATGTCATTATATGTGCTATGGGCGAAAGTGCCGAAATGAGCGGCGAATGCGGTAGCCGTACCAACCTGGAGAAGCCGGACGTACAGCGCGAACTGCTCGCCGAACTCCTGAAGACGGGCAAGCCTGTAGTGCTCCTCAACTTTGCGGGCCGTCCTACGGTTCTTACTTGGGAGAAAGCCCATGTACCAGCCATCATGAATGTATGGTTTGGAGGTTCAGAGATGGGCGATGCACTCTGCGATGTTATCTTTGGCGACAAATCGCCATCGGGTAAGCTCACCACTTCGATGCCTAAGACCACCGGTCAGGAGCCTCTCTACTACAACCATCAGAACACCGGCCGCCCTGTAGCAGACGACAATGAGAAGTTTGCCAAGTTTGCCAGCAACTGTCTGGATGTAAGCAATGGTCCGCTCTATCCTTTCGGTTACGGCTTGAGCTACACCTACTTTTCATACAGCAACTTCCGCCTGAGCAGCCAGGAGGCCGGCATCAGCAATGAGGAGGCTACCGAATGGCAGGATGGCAAGAAGATTACAGCTAGCGTCACCGTTAAGAACAACGGCTCCCGTGATGCCGACGAGATTGTGCAGCTCTACATCCGTGACATGGTAGCCAGCATTTCCCGCCCTGTAAAGGAACTGAAAGGTTTCCAGCGCATCCATCTGGCAGTAGGTGAAAGCAAGGAGGTAAGCTTTGATATCACCCCAGATATGCTCAAGTTCTACAACGCAGATCTGAAGCACGTGATAGAACCTGGCGACTTCCAGATTATGATAGGAACCAACAGCAAGGATGTAAAGACAATGAAACTGAGCGTGAAATAAACAAGAAAAATCGCCCTGTAAAGAGCAAAGCATAGCTTGAAAGATGCTTTACTTCTTACAGGGCGATTCCTATTGACTGAGCCCACTCCAACAGAAGGCTCAGTTATGGATTCTATCCTTCAGGATTACTTAGTCATCTCGAAACCTACACGCATACCATCGTAATTATTGGCGATAGTACCGATAGCGCTGAGGGTAGAACTGCCCTTGAGGGCACCCATGGTCTTGATGAGGTTGAGCAACTTCTTCTGGTCGAAGAGCAGGCTGATGCCGTTGGTAGTCTTCGTTGCATAACCCGACATACTCAAGAGCAAGCCCTTCATCTGAATGGCATGAGTCTTCTCATCAAAAGTATAATTGCCCTGCCATGACTTGCCATCTATCTTGGCAGCGAAAGTTCCATCAGTTTTGAAGGTGAAATAGGTGTTTGAGCCGCTGAAGCCAAACTTGCTGTAATACTCACCCAACTTCTCCTCTACCTTGTTGGCAGCTATCTCACCGCCAGCCTTTGCCAGGAGATTCTCAGAGGTAAAGGCGCATCCCGGCTTGCTGTACTTCCAGGTATGGGCACAGAGATCCTGCTTGCTGAAGGTACCTGAACCGATTACATTATTCAGAATGCCATTGATAATGCTGCTACCTACAGAGCTGCTGCTGTTAGAGTTTCCGCCCAGTACAGCACCCAAGATACCTGCAACGGCTGAGCCTGCATTGCTGGTTGCACTGGTAGATGTAGCGGCATTGCTGGTTGTTGCTGCAGTTGTTGTTGCAGTCGCAGCTGTTGTGTTAGATGCAGCAGAAGTTGTTTTCTTTGTAGAAGTCTTCTTGGTCGTAGTCTTCTTTGAAGTCTTCTTTGTTGTCTTCTTAGCCGTTTTCTTAACCGGCATCATCTCAGACATTGAGGCATTGAGCGCTGCCTCGTTCATAGCGCTTGCGTTGCTGCCAGCTGTGCATGCGAGCACGAGGGCAGCCAAAAGAAATACCTTTTTCATTACTTTCTATATGTTTATTATTATCACTCTTATTTATATATACCCACACTTTCTATTGTTCTTTCGGGTGCAAAGTTCGCAAAAAAAACGGGAATATGATAAGAAAAATCCCTATTTCGTGGTATGAATCTCCCTAAAAACTCATCATTTCTACTCTTTTTACGTTATTATAGACGATTGCGATGACAATTCGTTTAAAAGATAATGAAAAAAACGTTCAGGAAATACCAATTATCATTCTAAAGGGGGAAACTGTTCAAACGATTGCACATTTTTTTGACATAAATCAAAAAATAACGAATAAAACACGCATTTTCATGCATTTTGTACCTAGAAATAGGTAGAAACCCCTATCTTTGCAAGCAGTTAACAAATATCAATAGGTTATGAATGATTTAATTAAGGTAAATTCAGAAAATCAGAATCAGGCTATCGATAGATGCCAACAGATTCTCCAGGATCGCCGCGAGGCTCTTGCTTCTAAGGCAAAGAGAAGAGGTTAATACTCTTCAGAAACAAGAAATAAAGGAGGAAAGATGATGCTCTTATACATATATAGTTAAGGACGCATCCTTTCTTTTAAAAGAGAGATTTTTCGAAACGACTCTTAAATGATGAGTTTCAAAAATTTTGGGAAAAGAAAAAAACGTAAAAATCCCGTTGTCAGCCATCTGGCTTGTACAACGGGATTTTTACGTTTTATTATATCAAGTCCGGAATTTACTTCTCGTTCTTCACTGCCTTCATGATGATCTCGAAGTGATTACCACTCTTCAAGATGACATTCTTCAGGAAGTCTGAAATCTCAGATGCCTTCAGATTCTTCACCATCTCCTTGTAATCGCTATGAGTATCAACACCCATACGCTCGTATGTGCTCAACGCACCAAGCCAATAACCGTTAGACTTCTCGCTAACAGCAGCCTGCTTCAGGAGAATCTCCTTTACCTTCTGAAGGTCTTCTGCATTTGGCTGGGCTACGGTCTCTTCCATACCCTTGAAGAAGTAAGGAATAGCGATATCCGACTTCTCTGGGTTCAGCTGAGCCACGGCAGAAATAGAGATGGCAGCCTTGTTATCATAATCGCGAAGCAAACCATAGTTTGCACCTGCATGATAAGCAGCGCTGAGTTCCTCACGGATAGTACGCAAATACTTCATCTCCAAAAGGCGGGCTGAAACATCAGCAAGAACCATATACTGCAAGGTGAATGGAGCCTTGGTATACCAGATCTCTGTTGCCTGGTTCTGTGGGTTCTCCATTGCCTTGGTAAAGATATTGCTTACCTTACCCGTAGCATAAGGAATCTGCTTGTTCTTCAGCTTGAAGCCATTGTTTGGCAGACTGGCGATATACTGCTCGATGAGTGGGAGGAGAGTCTTCTCATCATAGTTACCTACGAAATAGAAGGTGAAGTCCTTGGCATTGCCGTAGAACTGCTTACCAATCTCCAGGATACGGTCGTAGTTGATATCCTTTATATCGCTTGCCTCTGGCACACGGGCAAGTTTGCTACCCAAATAGAGGGTGCTCTGAACAGAATCCTGATATACGAGGCTTGGGTTGTTGCTCTTGTTGGCAAGAACAGTAGCCATCATGCTCTTCATATTGTCGAAGCTCTTCTGGTCCTTGCTTACTGCGGTCATCTTGAGATAGATGAGCTGCATCAGGGTTTCGATGTCCTTAGGAGTAGAATTACCCTTCAAACCATGATTGAAAGGACTCAAGCTGAACGAAACGCCAGCCTGCTTACCTGCCAAAGCCTTATCAAGCTCATTGCTTGAGAAATCGCCAAGACCACTAGCATCGAGCACATCTGCTGCGAATGCAGCATTCAGGAAGTCTTCCTTGCCGAAAGTAGAATAACCCACATTAGCTGAAGCTGCGAAAGCAATCTCATTGTCCTTGAAATCGGTCTTCTTCAATACCACCTTAGCGCCATTAGAAAGAGTCAACTCCTTGAAGCCCAACTTCTTGTTCTCAACAGTCTTCTTAATTTTACCAGCCTTAGGAGCCTGAGCGATGAGAGGTTCCTGCTTAACATTATCCACATAAGCCTCGAGCTTCTCAGCACGTACCTGCTTTACAATGGCAGCAAGTTCCTGCTCTGTAGGATAAACGGCACCAGCCTGCTCGCGCATCATTACCAATGATACAAGGTTGGTATCGCTCTGGCAAACCAACTGCTTGGCATAGCTGTTGATAACCTCAAGAGGCAAGTTTGGAACTACCATCTTCCAGATCTGGCTCTCCTCTTCTACTGATGGGATAGGCTCGTTAGAAGTGAAGTTATCCACATACTGGGTGGTAAACTGTTCGTTCTTCATCTTATCCTTGTTGGCAAGCGCCTTGTCAACCTGGCTCATGAATTCATCCTTGGCACGCTGATACTCAGTAGCTGTGAAACCGAACTCATGCATACGCTGTGCCTCGCGGAGAACAGCAGCATAAGCCTCCTTAATCTTTCCTGGCTTAGCCACACCGGTAAGGGTGAAAGCATCCTTAGTGCTTGAAATCAGGTATGAACCGTCACCGGCATTTGCCTGGAGATATGGACAATCTGGCTCCAATGCCTTCTCTGCATAACGGGCAGCAATCATAGAAGAAATCACGTTATCCATGTATCCCTTCAGGAGATAGCTCATATTGCCCTTCAGAGAATCTGGCACAGCATTGTGCTTCATATAAACCTGGAAGAGATCAACCTGCTGCTCCTTATCCTTGTCGATAACATAGATGGCTGAATCATTATCAGATACTTCTACCTTCTCAACCTTAGCGGCATTCTTAGGTACCTTGATACCAGAGAAGAGTTCCTTAATCTTAGCTTCGATATGATTTACATCTACATCACCCACGATGATAATAGCCTGATTGTCTGGACGATACCATTTACGATAGTAAGCACGGAGAGTTTCTGGCTTACAACCATCGATAACGCTCATCAAACCGATAGGGAAACGGTAGCCATACTTTTCGCCCTGATAGAGCTTAGGAAGTGAACGCTCTATCATGCGCTGCTGACCTACGATACGCATACGGTACTCATTGTGTACCACATCGCGCTCGCTCTCGATAGCATCCTCTGTAAGACTGATACCATTACTCCAGTCCTTGAGGATAAGCATACAGGAGTCTACGGCTGTTGTACGGGTAGTAGGAACATCTGTGAAGTAATAAACAGTCTTCTCTACTGATGTATAGGCGTTAAGATTACGGCCATACTGTACACCGATGCTCTGCAGATAGTCCTGCAAAGAGTTGCCCTTGAAATGGTCGGTACCATTGAAGGCAAGGTGCTCCAAGAGGTGAGCCAAACCGCGCTGGTCATCATTCTCATTGATAGAACCCACTTTCTGAGCGATGTAGAAACTGGCTACATGCTCAGGATAACTGTTGTGACGAATGTAGTAAGTCAATCCATTATCAAGACGACCTATCTTCACATTCTTGTCTACCGGAATAGCTGGCATCTGCTGTGCCATCGCTGTACCTGCAGAAAGGAACAGCACAACTGCTGCAAAAATCTTTCTTAGTTTCATCTGATTTTAATTATTTATATATTTATTGTTTTCTATATCATTCTTTCTATATACCTTATTATATATATCATGCTACTTAACAAGTTCACCTATATATAACGACAAAACCTGTGACATGGTTACTGTCTGCGATGCAAAATTAAGAAAAATAAAAAAGATTTGCAAACATTTTAGAGAATATCTTCCCGATGTATGCAAATCTTAACCTAAAACTAACATTGGAGGCAGAAAACCAATCCTAACCTACATGAAAACTCTTCATCCATGAACCTCTGAAGAGGCGGATAAGGAAGAGGATTCCCCTGAATGTGAGTTCGGTAGCCATCGCTATCCATACTCCCTCCAAGCCATAGCTCTTGGAAAGCGCATAAGCCAGAGTGAGGCGCACCAGCCACATGGTACCGAGATTGATCATCGCCGGTTTCCTGGTATCGCCCGCTCCTACACAAACACAATAGGTCACGATGCTGGCTGCAAAGAATGGTTCAGCAAAAGCCTCGATGCGCAAACAGATGGTACCCATCTCACGGATGCTTTCTACCGGAGAAAGAACGCCAATCATCTCAGGAGCAAAGACATACATCACCACTCCCATCACAGCCATCACAGCCATTCCCAGTCCTACTGTCATATAGGCAAAATTCTTGCACAAACCTACTCGCCCTGCTCCATGCGTCTGTCCCACCAGAGTGGTAGCCGCATCACCAATTCCATAACCCGGCATATAGCAAAGACTCTCTGCCGTAATAGCAAAAGAATGGGAAGCAATGGCTATATTGCCAAGAGGTGCCACAATCATGGTACTCACTATCTGCGCCCCGCTCATCAATATGTTCTGTATGGCTATCGGAATGCTGATTTTACAGGCATTGTGAACATACGACCTGACCCAACGGAAACGGACATGGTCCTGACGGAGATTCAGAATCTTATTCTTGAAACCTGCAAGATAAAGATTAGGCAGAGAGATGCAGACATAAGCCATCGCCGTTCCTAAGGCAGCCCCCACAACACCCAACTTCAGGATATAGATAAACAGGTAATTGAATATCACATCGCAGATGCAGATCAATACAGCCATCACACTAGGCGTATGCATATTGCCCGCAGATTTAAGCATCATCTCGGATATATGATAAAGGAAAACGAATGGAAGTACCAGACCATATATCAGAAAATAGCGAGAGGAATTGGTGGCAATATCGGCACCTCCACCCAGCCAATAAGGCAGATAAGCATGAATGCCGACACAGAGAAGAGAAACAAAAATGCTAAACGCCACACCGCAAATCAGCGCATGACGAAACACCTGACGGGCATTTGCAAAATCATTAGCTCCGATAAAATGAGCCACCTGTACTGAAAAGCCAGTAGCCGCTGCACTGAGCAAACTACCAATAAGCCAGGTAGTTGACTCAATCAATCCGATACTGGCAGAAGCCTCTGCTCCCAGATGACCCACCATCGAAGCATCGATGAAGAACATCATCACCGTAGATATCTGAGCCAACATAGAAGGTATACTCAACCCTACAATAAGATTGAGTTTCTCGCGCCGATCCATCTCCCTACCCAGGCGAATCGACTCCATCAAATAATCTGTCTTTTTGCTATAAAGCATAAATTAATTTCTCGTATATCGCTCATACAAAAAAATATGTGCATATATCATTTCAAACATATGCACATACTTTTCTCTAATCTTTATTCTTATTCAGTAATCCACTTCTTGCCAGAAGCTCTCTTATAACTCTTGAGCACCATCTCAAAACGGAGCATTGAATAGCCAGGAACACTACCATTCCCCGAGGAGCCATAAGCCAAGTCGGCTGGCATGAACACCTGCCAATGGTCGCCAGGGTGCATCGCCATCAGCGCTGTGGTAAAACCATCTATCCACCCGGCAGAGCTTTGACTTGAGGCCTTATTGGTCTTTGCTTTTACAGGCAATGCCGTCGTCTCGTCATACGTTCCAGTGAACGATTGGTCAAAGACATAACCTGTGGCATAAGAGTCGGTAGGTATCAACCTGCCACGATAGCTCACCTGGATGGAGTCGGTATAGAGGGGCGACCCGTTGCCATTGCCCTTGTTGAGCACATGCACTACGATATAGTCGGTGTCCTTGTACTTGAGCACCACCTGGCTGCCATTGATGCCCATATTAGTAGGCGTCTGGTTGGCAAGGCTATAGTTGGGTATCACCTTCCACTCGGTACTGCCAGCGGCAATCTGTGCCTTGGCATACGCCAGCGTGTCGGCGAACGCCTTGTCGTTACGCTCCTGCCAATTGGCATACTCGTCGGTGGTGGCATCATCTTCGCTACATGATGACAGTGTGATCACTGCCATCATGAGGAAGAAGAAATATTTCAAACTCTTAAGATTCATCTAAATGTATTTGATTAATTAGAAGTTCTTGATTTCCTTGCCAAGCTTCTTCAATACGCTAGTGATGCTTACGCGCTCCTCGATGATGCTGCGAAGATCTGAGATAGCTACGCGCTCCTGCTCCATGGTATCACGATAACGCAGAGTTACCTTATGATCGTTTGGAGTCTCGTGGTCTACGGTGATACAGAATGGAGTACCGATAGCATCCTGACGGCGATAACGCTTACCGATAGAATCCTTAGGATCGCCATAGTGAGTATTGAAGTGGAACTTCAGCTCGTCAACGATTTCGTGAGCCAACTCTGGCAAACCATACTTCTTATCCAATGGGAACACAGCACACTTAACAGGTGCCAAAGCCTCTGGCAAACGCAAGACAACACGTGTCTCGCCATTCTCCAGCTTCTCCTCGCAGTAAGAGTGGCACATTACGCTGAGGAACATACGGTCTACACCGATAGATGTCTCTACATCGTAAGGTACATAGCTCTCGTTCTTCTCTGGATCGAAGTACTTGATAGAACGGCCGCTGTACTTCTCGTGCTGAGAAAGGTCGAAATTGGTACGGCTGTGGATACCCTCTACCTCCTTGAAACCGAATGGCATCTTAAACTCGATGTCGGTAGCAGCATTGGCATAGTGAGCCAGTTTCTCGTGATCGTGGTAACGGTAATTCTCATTACCCATACCGAGAGCCTCGTGCCAAGCCAGACGAACCTTCTTCCAATACTCAAACCACTTCATCTCAGTACCAGGCTGGCAGAAGAACTGCATCTCCATCTGCTCGAACTCACGCATACGGAATACGAACTGACGGGCTACAACCTCGTTACGGAAAGCCTTACCAATCTGGCAGATACCGAATGGCAACTTCATACGGCCGGTCTTCTGAACACTCAGGTAATCTACGAAGATACCCTGAGCTGTCTCAGGACGGAGATATACCTTGCTTGTAGCATCGCTGGCAGCACCCATCTGGGTAGAGAACATCAAGTTGAACTGGCGAACGTCTGTCCAGTTCTTGGTACCGCTGATAGGGCAAACAATACCCTCATCCTCGATAATCTGCTTCAGCATCTCCAGGTTAGGACCCTGCATAGCCTCAGTATAGCGGGCATGGAGGTCATCAAACTTCTTCTGGTTCTCCAGAACGCGAGGATTAGTTGCACGGAACTGATCCTCATCAAAGCTATCGCCGAAACGCTTCTGAGCCTTGGCAATCTCCTTGGCAATCTTCTCCTCATACTTAGCCATGTGATCCTCGATGAGCACATCGGCACGATAACGCTTCTTTGAATCGCGGTTATCAATCAATGGGTCATTAAAAGCATCTACGTGTCCAGATGCCTTCCATACTGTAGGGTGCATGAAGATAGCTGCATCGAGACCAACAATGTTCTCGTGCAACAACACCATACTCTGCCACCAGTACTGCTTGATATTGTTTTTGAGCTCAACACCATTCTGACCATAGTCATAAACGGCAGCCAAGCCATCATAAATTTCACTACTTGGGAACACGAAGCCATATTCCTTGCAATGGCTTACAATTTTCTTAAAAACATCTTCCTGTGCCATGATTAAATCTTATTTTTTTCAAATTTTCGGCAAAGATACTCTTTTTTCTCGAAAAATTGTTGTATTTTTGCCATAAATTAATAAAATAAGTATTAAAAGCTATATATGAGCGACGAAATTAAAGATAAAAATGGTCTTGAAGAGGAAAAATCGCCAAATTTGGAAAATTCTTCTGCAGAATCTGAACAGGATGCTGCGGAAGATGCCAACGAGGAGATTTCGACCGAAGAACATTCCGATTATAAGCCGGTGAACCGATTCGATGCTTCTGCTGTACATCACCTCAGCGGAATGTATCAGAACTGGTTCCTCGACTATGCATCGTATGTGATCCTCGAACGTGCCGTTCCTCATATTGAGGATGGTTTGAAACCGGTACAGCGACGCATCCTCCACTCTATGAAGCGCATGGACGACGGAAGATACAACAAGGTTGCCAATATCGTGGGACATACCATGCAGTTTCACCCTCACGGTGATGCGTCTATCGGAGATGCTTTGGTACAGATGGGACAGAAAGACCTGCTCATCGATACGCAGGGTAAC
Source organism: Segatella copri (assembly GCA_021615735.1). GTDB lineage: Bacteria > Bacteroidota > Bacteroidia > Bacteroidales > Bacteroidaceae > Prevotella > Prevotella copri_Q. The sequence continues at coordinate 37,384 of JAJWFY010000011.1, forward strand.
TGGGGAAACATTCTTACGGGCGACCGTGCCGCTGCTCCCCGATATATCGAGGCACGCCTCTCTAAGTTTGCTCTCGACGTGGTTTTCAATCCTAAAACCACCGACTGGCAACTCTCTTATGATGGCAGAAACAAGGAGCCTATCACGCTCCCTGCCAAATTCCCGTTGCTCCTGGCACAAGGTGCCGAGGGTATTGCCGTGGGATTGAGCAGTAAGGTTTTGCCACATAATTTCAATGAGATTTGCGATGCTGCCGTCCACTATCTCAAGGGCGAGCCATTCCAACTCTATCCCGACTTCCCTACAGGCGGTGCCATCGATGTAAGTAAATACAATGATGGACAGCGAGGTGGTGCATTGAAGGTAAGAGCCAAGATAGACAAGCTCGACAACAAGACACTCGTTATCAGCGAGATACCATTCAGTAAGACTACAGGCAGCCTCATCGATTCTATCACCAAAGCGGTAGAAAAGGGTAAGATTAAGGCACGCAAGGTAGACGATGTTACTTCAGCAAATGTTGAGATTCTTGTGCATCTGGCACCAGGTACCTCATCAGATAAAACGATGGACGCACTCTACGCTTTCAGCGATTGCGAAATCAACATCTCGCCCAACTGCTGCGTCATCGAAGACAATAAGCCTGTTTTCCTCACCATCAGCGATGTGTTGCGCCACAGCGTAGACCGCACAATGGGATTGCTGCGCAAGGAACTGATGATCAGAAAGGGTGAATTGGAGGAACAGCTCTTCTTCTCTTCTCTCGAACGGATTTTCATCGAGGAACGTATCTACAAGGAGCGAAAGTTTGAGCAGAGTAAGAGTCAGGATGAGGTTGTTGCCTTCATCGATTCTAAACTCGAACCATTCAAGGACAAACTCTTTACTGCCGAAGTAGACGGTAAGGGTATGGTAGAATATGCCTTCCATCGGGAAATTACCCGCGAGGACATCCTCAAGCTCCTGGAAATCAAGATGCAGCGAATCCTTAAATATAATAAGGATAAGGCAGACGAACTGCTGATGAAGATTAAGGCTGAACTTGCTGAGATTGAGAACGACCTGGCTCACATGACCGATGTAACCATCAACTGGTTTGAATATCTCAAGGGCAAGTATGGAAAGAACCATCCTCGCAAAACAGAAATAAGAAACTTCGATACCATTGAGGTGACTAAGGTGGTAGAGGCTAACCAGAAACTTTACATCAACCGTCAGGAAGGTTTCGTTGGTACAGGGTTGAAGAAGGATGAATTCGTATGCAACTGCTCCGACCTCGATGACATCATCATCTTTTATAAGGATGGTAAGTTTAAAGTCACCAAGGTAGCAGACAAGATATTCGTCGGCAAGAATATCCTCCATGTTCAGGTATTCAAAAAGAACGATAAGCGCACCATCTACAACTGCGTTTACCGCGACGGCAAGCAAGGCGATTACTTCATCAAGCGATTCAACGTAACCGCCATGACCCGCGACAAGTTGTATGACATCACCCAGGGCACACCTGGCAGCCGCGTCATCTATTTCACCGCCAACCCGAATGGAGAGGCAGAAATCATCAAGTGTACGATGGAGCCCGACCTGACGAAGAAGCGCCAGAGCATCTTCCTGGAGAAGGATTTCTCAGACATTCTGATCAAGGGACGTGCTGCCAAAGGTAATCTCCTTACCAAGCGCACCATTCGCCGCATCGGTCTGAAGAGTCACGGCCACAGCACGTTAGGAGGCAGAAAGGTTTGGTTCGACCCAGACGTAAACCGCATCAACTACGATGAGAATGGCCGCTTCCTGGGCGAATTCAATGATGATGATTCTATCTTGGTAGTACTCGACAACGGTGAATTCTACATCACCAATTTCGATGCCAACAACCACTACGAGGACAACATCATCCGCTTAGAGAAATGGGATGAGCACAAGATCTGGACGGCTATCCTTTACGATGCCGACAATCAGGGATATCCATACATCAAGCGATTCACGATGGATGCCACCAAGCGCCATCAGAATTTCATGGGAGAGAACCCTAACTGCAAGCTCATCTTGCTTACCGATACGGTTTATCCACGCATCAAGGTTACTTATGGCGGTGTGGATGCCATCCGTCCTGCCGAAGAAATCGATGCCGAACAGTTCATTGCGCAGAAGAGTTTCAAGGCAAAGGGTAAGCGCCTCACGACATGGAAGATTGAAAGTATCGAGGAACTGGAACCAACCCGATTCCCAGAACCTCCTTCTGAGGATAATGATGAGGAACCGGATGGTTCTGACTCAGAGAATGAAGGTGAAAACCTTGATCCAGATGCTGGCAAAAGCGAGCAACAGGTGATTGACGAACTGACTGGTCAGACCAACCTCTTCTCAGAAAAAGATTTCGAAGAAGACCAGAAGGATAAAGACTGGTTATCGAAGCAATAAAAGCGCTAAGAAAGCAGCAAGAAAAGCGCCCATCATAAAAAAAGGAGCTTAAGCCTCAAAAAGCTTAAGCCCCTTTTTTATTATCTAGCTATTTGCATTTCTGCATTTCGCGTTTCTGCATTTCGCGTTTCAGCAAAAAAGAAGCCAGTCCCCCTCCTGCCCCCGTTCCAGGCGATTCCATCGCCTGTCCCCCAGCAGTCAGTAGCCTTCATTTTTACCTTTTATACCCCGCCAGCTTTTTCAGGCAGTATTCCTTAAAGTCATTCCAATGGTAATAAGGAGCCACATCGCTCTTGATAGGCAAAGTGGTCTCATCTTCATTCAAAAGCACCTTTACCAATACATCATTCGCCTTGTTGCGATAGAAAACGAACTGCAGGTTGGTAGCCATCGGAGTAATCTTGTAATCCCACCATTGAGAAGCAATCTTCTCCGGATCCTTTATCTCCTCGCCATACCCGTTCAAATCCAGTAAACAGGTAAGCGGAGTAACCATCGTATCGTGTCCATATCTCAATGTAGCACCAGGGTGTGGAAGAGCGATGCAGCTATCCGCCTTCTGGATAATATCCCTCAAGAGATTGCGCTGGGAGAACGGCTGCACATTGCCCGTATAAGGCGAGTTGCCGTAAGCCATCTGCCACCAGATATTGGCATTCAGCCAGTTCTGATACAGTTCCTCCTCCGTAAAGAGGTCATAGAGCGAAACCTTGCCCCTCAGTTCCGTGCCTTGGATTGAGCTTGCCATCTCATAAAGTTTTCTGTTCAGGTCACTCTGGTTGATATTCTGCTTCACCCAGGCAGGGTCGTTGAACAGTTCCTGCATCACACGGCTATAGCTAACGTGCTTCTGTGCAAATTCCTGCTGTGCCACCTTGATACCCACGCTATGCTTCAAGCTATCCAGGTATCTGTCGCCCTGGTTCATGTAATACATATCATGCTCACTGGCATCATGGAAGATATGAAGTTTCGGATTCATACGAAGCATCTGCTGCAAACCGTTCTCCATAGAGAGGATGCATCGGATAACCAAGGTGCTTCGAGCCTCGATATTCGTATTACCGGCAAAAATCTCAGGGAATCGCTCCATCATTCTTCTGGTAATACCCTGATGCTGGAGAGCTCCGAGCGGAGTCAGTTCACCATCGCGCCCCTTCGCCTCCTCACGAATCATCTTCACCTTAGCCAGCGTTTCCTCGCCCTTAGCTGTCAGTTTGCCCTCCTGCTTCGCTTTGAGCAGAGAGAAATAAGGCACATCATAAGCCTTCTTGCCAATCATATAGCGGGAACCATGCCGGCCATAATGGCTCAGATAGAAAGGCTTATAACCTTTAGGAGCCGCAGTCAACTGCTTCTGAGGACCACGATAAGCTACATAGTTACTACCCGAAAGCGTAATATCCCGCTTGAAATCCTCTTGCGGAGTCTGTGCTGTCAGAGGCATCGCCAATGTAAGAGATGCCAACAATAATAGATTTTTTGTGTTCATTGTTATCATATAATTTTGTTTGGGAAACATGCAATTTCATTTAATTCCAATTCATCAGTTTTCTCAGGAACGGAAGCAATTCTGCTGCCATCTTCCGATGCTGCAACATACTAGGATGCCAGCTGGCGCCATAACCTAAATCTCCTTTCTGGAAACTGAAATCGAAACGGTAAATATTCTTATCGGTTTTATTGGCATCTGCACAGATTCTATCAAGCACAGTTCGCTGCTTGCTACTCTCCTTCTCGCCGAGCATCGGACCTGTCAACATCACAATCTTTGCATGAGGATACTTGCTACGTACCGTTTTAATAAACATGCGATAATTCTTCTCGTAGAGTTGAATATCATAATTCCTAGTAGAAAGATCGTTAGTACCCAGATTGATACAGACTAACTGAGGCTGATACTTGGCAAAATCCCATTTTTCATCATGCTGGTCAAATAAGGTATATTCATATTGCCAAGGCATGTTATCGGCATCACCCGTCTTCGGACCATTATAATTACGATATACACCGATACCACTGCGGGAGATAGAAGTATGCTGAGCCTTCAGACTGTCACTTACGATATTGGCATAAGTAAGCCAATGGTTCTCCGTTTCATCTTCAAAAGGATCAGACTTGTTGATACTTTCTACACCATAACCGCAGGTGATTGAATTTCCGATAAATTCAATCTTCCGGTCCGGGAGAGCTGGAGCCTCAACAAGATGACATCCCTTATCAAGAACGAATCCCCTGAATTCCGGTTTACGGAATAAGCCTTCTATCACATACATCACCTTAGCATGATGCACACCCTTTGGCAAAGCCGCAGCCAGGGTTACGACCGAATCGCGTTCGGCATTGAATCCCACTTTAAAAGGTTCGCAACCATCAATCTGCGCCATGAAATATCCAGTCTTCGGGCGGCACAGCATTTTCAGAGAAGAACCTTGAAAACTAGCCTCAATCGTAGTTCCCGGATAATTGAAACTGGCTACATCAGGATTCTTAGCAAAGCTCACACGCCCAACATACTGAATCATCGGATGAGAAGCCTTTACTACCTCTCCCTCAATAGGAAGAGTAGTTGATTTCTTCACATTTCCAGCCATCATTGTGGAAGAAGCCATCAATGTAGCCAGCATCATAACCCATACTTTTTTCATTTTCCTGTTATTATAGTTTTTATCTGTCCTTACTGTTCTGCCTTCGTTTTTTTTGCAAAGTAAAGACAAAACGATATCTGTTTGCAAAATTACCATTATTTCTCGTAAAAAGCAAGTAAAACCATCATTTTTTTCATTTTTCTTCTTTTTATTCAAATTATTATTGTATCTTTGCACCCAAGAATGCGCTTGTGGCGAAATTGGTAGACGCGCTAGACTTAGGATCTAGTGGTTTAGGCCGTGTAGGTTCGAGTCCTATCAGGCGCACCAAAGAAAATCCTAACTGCTTGATAATAAGCGGTTAGGATTTTTTCTTTTCTATTTTTGGCAACATTTTGGCAACATATTTCAATGCTAATCTATAGTAACAGCCAAAAGCAAGGTATCATTTCACATACTTTCACACTATTTCTTGCGATTACACACACCACTTTAGTTTATCCCCATACATAGAGATTTTCACCCAAAACTGAAAAAATCACAAAGAAAATACATTTTCCTCCTGAATATATACCCTATTTTCAAAGAAAAATGCTATCTTTGTAGCTGTTTTAATATAAATGTGTCCTAAGACAATGCCTTACTTTTTAAGTAGGCTCATTTAGGAACAATAAAGAAGGAAACAATGGAAAAATATATAGAGATATTCAACAAGCTTTGGGAACACTCAGAGAATGAGGTTGTCGAGTTTAAGAAAGCAGAGACCAACTTTGATATCGATGAGTTGGGCAAATACTTCTCCGCTCTTAGCAATGAAGCAAACTTACGTGACCATGAGTTTGCTTGGATTGTATTTGGCGTTTGGGACAAAAAACATCAGATTATCGGTACAACATTCAAAGATGGTGAAGTTGCACTCAACCGTTTGAAGCAAGATATGTCTCAACATACCACCGACAACCTTATCTTTAGAGATATTGTACCTTTAGATATCGAAGGCAAACGAGTTTTATTATTCCAGATACCAGCATCACCACGCAATATAGTGATGCACTGGAAAGGTGTGGCTTATGGTCGTGATGGCGAAAGCCTGAAACCACTGAACCAGGCAAAACAAGATACTATCCGCCAACAGCCACCCATACCAGATTGGACTGCTCAGCTCGTACCAAATGCCACGATCAATGACTTGGATGAACTAGCCGTAGCTACAGCTAAAGTCATGTTCAAAAAAGTTCGTTCGTCAAGTATTCCTGGCAAAGAAATAGATGCGTGGAGTACAGAAGAGTTCTTGGCTAATAGCATGATGATGCGAGAAGGGAAGCTCACTCGTGCAGCCATTCTACTATTGGGCAAACCCCTTTCTATTCAAAAGATTCATCCTGCCGTAGCACAAATCACTTGGACATGGGAAGATGAAGAAGGCATCGTACAAGATTATGAGCATTTTACAATACCTTTCATCTTGACCGTAGATAAGGTGTTGAGCAAAATACGTAACAAGACTATGCGTGAGTTGCCAGGTGGAACCCTGTTCCCTGACACCATGAAACAGTATGATGAATACACCATACGAGAGGCCTTACATAACGCCATCGCACATCAGGATTACACCTTACAGCAGCGAATTGTTTTTGTAGAAGGTCCTAGTACCTTATATTATGGCAATGGTGGCAGTTTCATACCAGGAACAATAGAAAATGCCCTGGAGCATAAAGGACCTCAATTTCATTATCGTAACGATTGTCTTTGCAAGGGCATGGTCAATTTCAATATGATTGATACAGTAGGACGTGGTATCAAGAAGATCTACACAGAGCAACGCAACCGATTCTTTCCAATGCCAGATTACGACATCGACAACGAACATCGTACTGTTGGCGTAACTATCTATGGCAAAATGATCGATGAGAAATATACCAACTTGCTAAAGAGCAACCAGTCTTTGTCACTAAAGGAATGCCTTTGGCTAGATGCCGTACAAAAGCATCATCCTATCACAAAAGAAGCAGCCAAGCTACTATTTGATAAAGGTTTGATTGAAGGACGTGCTCCACATTATACCATATCATTAAAAGTAGCCAAACTGACAAACCAGATTGGTCACTACACAAAAGAGAAAGGACTTGCAGAAAAAAGTATCCAAAAGCTATTATTGCAATTGGCACATAATGCAGGAAAGGTGGGATTTTGGCGCAGAGATGCATTCGAAAGTCTTCAGCATGTTTTTCCTGCAAATAATAGCCATGATGAAAAATTACGAAGAATAGGTCGCCTACTAATTAATATGGCAAAAGATGGCCTGCTAACAAAATCACCCAATGGTAAAAAATGGATTATAAGCCAAAAAGGTGAAGAAGAATTTGGAGCATAAGAGCTATCATATTTCAATCGTTATTGCAGTCGTTTGCGGTCGTTATTGCAGTCGTTTGTGGTCGTTTGCGGTCGTTTTTGTGGTCGTTTGTGGTCGTTTGCGGTCGTTTGTGGTCGTTTTTGTGGTCGTTTGCGGTCGTTTGCGGTCGTTTTTGCGGTCGTTTGCGGTCGTTTTTGCGGTCGTTTGCGGTCGTTTTTGTGGTCGTTTGCGGTCGTTTTTGTGGTCGTTTGCGGTCGTTAATTCGACTATTTGAGGTCGTTACTTGGGCATAACTCATGTAACCAGCATGTAACTGAGCAACTCGAAATAGCCCTTAATCAATGCAAAAGCCCTTTAAAACGGTGCCTGACGCATGTAACTGGCATGTAACTGGATAAAAAAAAGAGAGTGTGTCATAAGTCCATGACGCACCCTCATCAACTTAAATTAACGTGACTCAGTTTATCCTTCTCCTAAACAGAGAGATACCTACATCATCCCTTCCAGTTTTTCCTGTGCCTCGCGCATATCTTTTTCAAAATTCACATGGTCTAGAAGGAATTCCGTTCTGCCTTGCGAAAGAAGAAGATAGAGCTGCGGATTCATACCTTCTACATACTGGGCGATGGCATACTCTATATCATCACGCTGCGTAGGATTGGTGGAAAATTCAAAAACCCTGAGTTTCTGATGAATAAAGCAATATGCCGACTCTATACAATCTCTGGTGATACCCCCTGCCAAGAGAGCATCACCATTATTATTCTGATTCATTCTGAATATCCTTTCTATTTCACGCCCTTCATCGACAAGGCGATGCGCTTGCGCTTCAAATCTACTTCAGCCACTCTCACCATCACATGTTCATGAAGTTTTACCACCTCAGAAGGATCCTGAATGTAACGGTTTGACATCTGGGATACATGAACCAGACCATCGTTGTGGACACCTATATCTACAAAGGCACCAAACTTGGTAATGTTGGTAACAATGCCCGGCACAACCATGCCCACCTGCAAATCCTCTATCTCCTTGATGCTGGCATCAAACTCAAACTTCTCTACCTCACCACGAGGATCCAAGCCCGGCTTGTCAAGCTCAGCCATGATATCGGTCAAAGTAGGCATACCCACCTCGGCACTCACATATTTTCTGATATCAATTTTCTTCTGCAGCGCCTTGTCTTCTACCAGCTGCTTCACCGTTACGCCCTGATCTTTCGCCATCTGCTCTACCAGCGCATAGCGCTCTGGATGAACGGCACTGTTATCCAAAGGATTCTTAGCACCAGGAATGCGGAGGAAGCCGGCACACTGCTCGAAGGCCGAAGGACCCAGACGTGGCACCTTCTTCAACTGGGCACGGGAAGCAAAGGCTCCATTCTCGCGGCGATATTCCACGATATTCTTGGCAAGCGTAGGTCCCAAACCGCTCACATAGGTCAGCAGATGCTGCGATGCGGTATTCAGGTTGACACCCACCGAGTTCACACAACTCATCACCACAGTATCCAGACTCTTCTTCAGCTGAGTCTGGTCCACATCATGCTGATACTGTCCCACACCGATGCTCTTCGGATCTATCTTCACCAACTCAGCAAGCGGATCCATCAGTCTTCGTCCGATGCTCACAGCACCACGCACGGTAACATCCTCATCGGGGAACTCATCTCTTGCAATCTTCGAAGCCGAATAGATAGAAGCACCATCCTCACTCACCACGTAGATATCCACCGGATGAACGAAATCGATACTATGCAGCCAGTCGCTGGTTTCGCGGCTTGCCGTACCGTTACCTACAGCCATCGCCTCCACCTGATACATCTTAACCATGCGCTGGATGGCAGCCGTAGCCTCGCTCTTTTTGTTACGGGGAGGATGAGGATAAACGATTTCATGATGAATCAGATTGCCCTGCGCATCGAGACAGCAAGTCTTGCAACCATTGGCAAAACCCGGGTCAACCGCCATCACACGTTTCTGTCCGAGAGGAGCCGCCAACAGAAGCTGGCGCAGGTTTTCGGCGAAGACCACAATAGCCTCCTCATCCGCCTTCTGCTTGCTGAGCGCAGCAAATTCGGTTTCAATGCTAGGCTTCAGCAGTCGCTTGAAGGCATCATCCACCGCTTCGCCCACCAGCGTCTGGCACTCACCGAAACCATGTACATAGTGGCGCTTCAGTTTATCCTGACACTGCTCATCATCAGCCGAGATGCTGACACGCAAGAATCCTGCCGCCTCGCCTCTACGCATAGCCAGCAGTCGGTGCGAAGAACATTTCTTCAATGGTTCTGAGAAATCGAAATAGTCGGAGAAGCGCTGCGCCTCTTCCTCATCCTTCTTCTTGGCAACCACCTTAGAAGTGATGATGGCACCACGTCTGAACTCACCGCGAATCTGATTGCGGCTCTGTTCATTCTCACTTACGGTTTCGGCGATGATGTCCTTGGCACCCTGAAGTGCAGCCTCCACATCCTTCACCTTATCGCCCACAAACTTCCTGGCAGCCTGTTCCGGATTGCGTTCACGCTGGAAGAGGAGCAACTGTGCCAGCGGCTCCAATCCAGCCTCACGTGCTATCTGTGCACGGGTGCGGCGCTTAGGCTTATAAGGGAGATAGATGTCTTCCAGTTCGGTGGCATCCCAGCACTGTTCGATGCGTTTTTTCAGTTCATCCGAGAGTTTTCCCTGTTCCTCGATGGTTTTGAGGATAGTCTCTTTTCTCTTCGCCATCTCAGAGAGTTTCTCGTTAGCCTGTGCGATGGCTTCGATGTTTACCTCGTCCATATTACCGGTTTTCTCCTTGCGGTATCGCGAGATAAACGGAATGGTGCAGCCCTCTTCGAGCAGCGCCAAAGTATTTTCTACAGCCTGCTCCTTCAGATTGAGCTGGGCTGCTATCAGCTTTGTAAATTGATTCATTTATGATATTTATAAAAAAGATTCAAACTGTTTGTTCATGCAAAGATAGAGAAAAAAGTTGGTTTACCCAAATATTCCCTCATATTATTTGGCGGTTTCAATAAAAAAATCGCTGCCATCCTTCAAAAATAACTTCAGATACATGCAGCATACCTGCTTTTTTTGATTTATATCAACAATACGGCTCATTTTACAAGAAAAAGTTTTGAGTTTTAAGTTATTTCCTATACCTTTGCCGCCGAATTAGAGAGTGCGGAGCATGTCTGGGATGTGCTTTGCTATCATAAATAAGGGGCTGAAAAGCTACCTGATTAGAGTGATAAAATAAAGTAATAATTAAAAGAAAAGATTGATTATGAAGAAGATTATGTTGAGCCTTGCTATGGCTCTCGTTTCAGTTTGCGCTAGCGCACAGGTTTACATCGGTGGTACAGCTGGTATTTCCAGCAACAAGATCGGTGATGGTGACAGCAAGACAGCTTACACCTTGATGCCAGAGATTGGTTACGAATTCAACAACAAGTGGGAAGCTGGTCTCGAGATTGGTATCAAGAAGGGCGATGTTTGCGAACTCAGAGCAGTACCAGAAGCAACAACATTCATTGTAGCTCCTTACGTACGTTATACAGCCGTAGAAACCAAGTTGGTTAACCTCTTCGTTGAGGGTACAATCGGTTACGGCAGCGTCAGCAAGGGCGGTGGCGATTCTTACGAGGTAGGCATCAAGCCAGGTTTGGCTGTTAAGCTTTCAGACCACGTAAACTTCATCACAAAGGTAGGTTTCCTCGGTTACAGAGGTTATTCTCCTGACCATGGTGACAACTGGTCAACATTCGGACTTAACGTAGATGCGAGCAACATTTCATTTGGTGCTATCTACAAGTTCTAATCTTAGGGTGCTCATTTACTCATAAGCAATAATATCAGGGGCGCAAGCGATTCCTTTTCTGGAAACAGCTTGCGCCCCATTTTTTATCTGCAAGCGAACACGCTTTTACTCTTCACTCTTCACCTTTCCTTCGGAAACCCCTGTGTTTATCGGCATTCCGAGGGGTGAAGAGTTTGCTGCGACTCTTCACCCACTCTTCACCACTCTTCACCGATTCCAAAGACCAACAGGCGTAAATTGCAGCGCAAGACCGCTAGGCGTCCCTGAGGAGGGTGTGTCATAAGTCTGGATGTTGGCGCATAACAGTTGACCATCGCATGCACATCACCTGTTGTGCATGTGCATATCAGCTGTTATGCAAGCGCACAACAGCTGTTGTGCGACCGAAGATACAGACTGCCTCAACAACATATCCTATCTCTTCCAACAACATATTCTTACTCATCCAACAACATATCCTTACTCATCCAACAACATATTCTAACTCTTCCAACAACAAGAAGAGGATGAATCATAAACTTATGACACATCCTCCGCCGAACCAGCCAGGGTGAAGAGTGGTGAAGAGTGAGTGAAGAGTGTCCAAGAACTCTTCACCCCTCGAAACGCCCATAAACACTGGGGATTCCAAAGGAAAGGTGAAGAGTGAAGAGTATTTTCTTATCCCTTACTTACAACATTTTTACAGGCATTTACGCTGACTGTTGCAGTAGAACAGCCAACTAGCGAGCGTACGGCTAGTCAGCTGTTCTTCATTCGCCAGTACACTATTTCCGATTAACAGATTGCCATATTCCTACTTTTTAAGCGTAAATTCAAACTTCAAGCCGCCTTCCAGCTGATTACTTACACGGATGGTTCCGCCATGCAGGAGAACGGCATTCTTGACGATGGCAAGACCCAAACCGGTGCCACCCATCTTGCGGCTGCGTCCCTTATCTACACGATAGAAACGCTCAAAAAGCCGGGAGAGATGCTCGGCAGGAACTCCCTGACCATTATCACAGAAGATGAAATGCCACTTGTTGCCCTGCTCCTTGGCACTCAACGTTATCTTACGCCCTTCGCCGGCATAAGCTATGGCATTGTCGGTAAGATTGCGGAACACACTATAGAGCAGACTGCGGTTACCCTTCACGATAATATGCTGGTCGGGAAGAAGATTCTCGAAAGTCATCTTGTGCGACTCTCTTTCCAGCGCCGTCTCACGGGCTATTTCTCTCACCATCTGCGTAATGTCTACCGCCTCGAAATCTATCATATCCGAGCCGTCATCCAACCGGTTCAGGGTTGAGATGTCGCGGAGCAGAGAGGTGAGGCGTTCGCTCTGGGCATAACAGCGCTGCAGAAACTGCGACTTCATCTCTTCATTGATATGCGGATTGTCGAGTATCGTTTCCAGATAACCCTGAATACTTGCTACAGGAGTCTTCAATTCGTGAGCGATATTCTGGGTAAGCTGACGCTTCAGTATGTCCTGTTCACGTCGGGTGGTCTGTATGCGCTTATACATCTTGATGATGCGCTCGGCTATCTCGCCCAACTCATCGTTAGGGAACTTGGCGAGATCTTCCACCTCCAGACTCTCGTTGTGGTCTGCCTTATAAGCAAAGATGCTCAGTTTGGAAACATTCTTACCCAGACGGTCCGTAAAACGGTAGAGCACGATGGTAAGCAGAATGACGGCTACAATGGCAAACCAGATGAAATGCTGGTCGGCCTGCAGCGACTTAGCCAAATCATTATTGTAAGGTAGTGCCGTACGGATGATGAGCTTGCTTTCCGGAAAATAAGAAGCCACATAGAAATAGTCATGCTTCAGGGTTTTAGACTGTCGCTCCACGCTTGAGCCTACCCTGTTTTTCAAGGCTTCTACTATTTCCTCACGCTTGGCATGGTTGGCAAAATGCTCATAATCGGAACTCATGTTGTCATAAATCACCTTACCGTTCGGTCGCACCAGCGTAACACGAAGATCCTTGCTTTCATGTTCTCGGACAAAAGCCTGCAACTTCTCATGAGCCACAGTCACATCCCTATTGTGGATGCTATCCTGCAGAATAATTCCTTCACCAGGAGAGAGCGCCAGATCTTCTGCCAACAGTTCATTATAATTTTCCAGTTTGATAGTAAGCGTACCTATTTTATACTGTTTCTCTCGTGCCTGCTGGAACACGATAAAACTGACAGCGAACACAAGGAACACCGCCAGCACACTGAAGTACAACTTTCTACCTACACTATTTAACTTAAACATTTTAATTACGCATCAAAATAATAACCGAACCCCAGACGGGTAACGATGCACTTGGCAAACTTACCAATCTTCTTTCTCATACGGGTGATGTTGACATCCACCGTGCGGTCGAGTACCATCACATCCTTAGGCCATACCCGGTCGATAAGTTCCTGACGGGAGAAGACCTTGCCGCGCTCTTCGAGGAAAAGACGCAGGAGTTCGAACTCGGTCTTGGTGAAAGGGATAGCCTCACCATCAATGCTCACCGTCTTCTTGTCCAGATTCAGCTGCAGTCCCTGATAGTTGATGATCTTCGATTCATCAGCATCGCCAGCCTGTTCTGCGGTACGGCGCAAGACGGCACGCACTCTGACCATCACCTCTCGGATAGAGAAAGGCTTCGAGATATAATCATCGGCACCGATATTGAATCCTGTCACCGTATCGTTTTCCGTATCACGGGCTGTAAGGAAGATGATTGGAACATTGGCAGTCATCGGATTGTCCTTCAACTGCTTAGCCAGTTGGAAGCCGCTCATTCCGCCCATCATAACATCCAGTAACAACAGGTCGAACGAAGCGATGTCCATCTCCAAAGCCTCTTCTGCAGAATTGGCAGTCTCCACCTCGTATCCTTCGGTTTCGAGATTGAACTTCAGGATTTCACACAAGTCTTGCTCGTCATCAACAACAAGTATTCTTTTCATATTCTCTTCCATATTTTATGTTATTTAAAATACCGCTGCAAAATTACGACTTTTCTTTCGTAATAAGCGTTACATTCGGTTACAATTTCGTGACATTTAGTTCTTTAGAGAAAAAAAACATAAAAAAAAGGGCGTTTTATTACACATTTTAACGTAGTGTTACCAAATTAGCTACATGTTTCTTTGCTAGTTAGAAACAGAAATACTACTTTTGTACCCGATATAACTATAAGTGAGCATATAATACACAACTGAAAGAGTATGAAAGATAAAGTAAATGCAATTCCCTTAATCGGTGAAATCATTAAGGAGGAGTTAAACAAGCAAGGCAAGACCACGGTATGGCTTGCTGAGCAATTAGGCTGCCATCGTACTAATATATATAAGGTATATGGCAGAGCCACTATAGATACGGGTATGCTTTACCATATCTGTCAGTTGCTGAACATAGATTTGTTTAAGGTTTATTCAGACGCTTTGCGTAAACGCAAGAAAAAGAATCAAGATTTAAACTAAAAATAACTAAAACAATAAGACCTGAGGTTAATCACCCCAGGTCTTATTGTTTTTATGCCAATCGCTTTTCCAGGCGCTCGCGGATGGCAGCGATAAAGCCAGCTGAGTTTACAGCCTTAGCCTCAACACCTTCCATCAGGTTTACAAGATCCTTGGTAGCAATACCGTCGTTCAAAGTATCGAAACATGCAGCCTCCAGCTGGTCGCCAAAGTTCTGAAGTTCCTTGATGCCATCCAGTTCGCCACGCTTTCTCAACGCACCGCTCCATGCAAAGATGGTAGCCATAGGGTTGGTAGATGTATCCTCACCCTTCAGATAGCGATAGTAGTGACGGGTCACGGTACCGTGGGCTGCCTCATACTCATACTTGCCGTCAGGAGAAACCAATACGGAAGTCATCATCGCCAGAGAACCGAAGGCTGTACTGAGCATATCGCTCATCACATCACCGTCATAGTTCTTGCAAGCCCAGATGAAACCGCCCTTGCTGCGGATAACACGAGCCACTGCATCATCAATCAATGTATAGAAATACTCAATGCCGAGTTCTGCAAACTTCTCCTTATAGTCGCTCTCATATACTTCCTCAAAAATTTTACGGAACTGGGCATCGTATGTCTTAGAGATGGTATCCTTGGTAGCAAACCAGAGATCCTGCTTGGTATCAATGGCAAACTTGAAGCAGCTGTGAGCAAAGCTGCGGATACTCTTATCTGTATTGTGCATGCCTTGGATAACTCCGGCGCCATCGAAAGAATGAATCTCTATCTCCTGCTTCTTGCCACTCTTGCCCTCGAACACGAGTTTGGCTGTACCTGGCTCATCTGCACGAAGTTCTACACTCTTATATACATCGCCGTAAGCATGACGGGCGATAGTGATAGGCTTCTCCCAGTTCTTTACACATGGGTGGATGCTAGGGATGGTGATAGGAGCACGGAACACAGTACCATCCATGATGCTACGGATAGTTCCATTAGGGCTCTTCCACATTTTATGGAGTTTATACTCGTCCATACGCTGTGCATTAGGAGTGATAGTAGCACACTTCACAGCCACACCATATTTCTTAGCCGCCTCGGCAGAGTCGATGGTTACCTGGTCGTTGGTCTGGTCGCGATAAGGCAGACCGAGATCATAATACTCAGACTTCAAATCAACGAAAGGAAGAATCAGTTCGTCCTTAATCATCTTCCAGAGAATTCTTGTCATCTCATCACCGTCCATCTCTACCAATGGAGTTGTCATCTTAATCTTTTCCATAACACAATATAATGTATAATTAATAATTTACAATGTACAATGATCAGGGCAGCCAAGTGTCCCTTGATATTTTGCCTGCAAAATTAATAAAAATAATTAAGAAAAGAAAGGATATTAAGAATATTTCTAGCAAAATGACAACAAAAAGCACTTTTCCACGGCTTTAAAACATAAAACTTGTATATTTATACCGAAAAAGAAGGGTGTGTCATAAGTCCAGATAATGGCAGCAAGGTCGGGCTGAAAGCCCAAAAGCTCCTAGCCCAGGGCATCGCCCTGGGTATAATGGCAATCAGCAAGACGCCCTGTAAGGGCAAAAGCTTTAAAATACCTGGCAGTATACAAAGCTTTTGCCCTTACAGGGCGACAAGTTTGCGTCTGTAATAACCCAGGGCGATGCCCTGGGCTAGGAGCTTCTGCCCTTTCAGGGCGTATTGGATGTGACTTATGACACACCCTCCTCTATCTATTTACTTTTTTACCCTTTTACCTTTTTACCTTTAAATAGCCTTTTTACTTCTCCTCAGGAGCCTTGTCGATCAAGTCCATGAACTGGTCGAGCTTAGGAGTGATGATAATCTGAGTGCGGCGGTTGCGCTGCTTGCCTACCTCTGTATCGTTAGTTGTTACAGGGTTGTACTCACCACGGCCACCAGCTGTAAGACGCTTAGGATTTACACCGAAATGATCCTGCAAGTACTGAACAACAGAAGCTGCACGGAGAGCAGAGAGGTCCCAGTTGTTGCGGATGTTCTTCATCTTGGCACTTGTAGTGCTTACTGGTACGTTATCGGTATTACCCTCTACGAGCACGTCATAATCCTTGTAGTCTGTGATGATCTTAGCAATCTTGCTCAATGTTTCCTGAGCACGGCTGTTCACCTCATAGCTACCACTCTGATAGAGCATATTGTCAGCCAGAGAGATGTAAACTACACCCTTCAGAACCTGAACATCAACCTCCTTCATCTCTTCCTTGCTCAAAGAGCGGGTCAGGTTATTGGTAAGAACCATGTTGAGAGAATCGCTCTTGCTCTTTACCTCAACCAGGTGGCGGATATACTGGTTGCTCTCGTTAATCTGGTCAACGAGTTTCTCAATGCTCACATTGTTCTGGCTTGCATTGTTCAAACTCTTGTCAAGTGAACCTTGCAACTTAGCGTAATCGCTCTTTGCTGTAGCGAGCTGCTCCTGGGCTGCTGCCAGACTAGCTTCTGTAGCTGCCAATTTCTCCTTGGCTGCCTGATAGTTGCTTGACAATTCCTTATTCTCATTCTGGCAATTCTGAAGATCTTTCTTACTTGCACAGCTTGTAGCCATCAGAGCTACTGCCATCATTGCCATTACCATTAACTTTGTCTGTTTCATATTCTTTCTAATTTAAATTTTCTTGTTATTATTAATTGATTATAGTATATTCAGCGTCGTTTACTACCTTTATATATTAGAGTTCTCCCAGCTTTTATCCGTTATCCGGAAGCTTCTACATTTTAGGGCATTCAGAAGCAAATTCACTTCTTTCTGCTGCAAAGTTACAGATAAGACTCGAATAAACACTATTTGTCAAATGCATTTAGACATTTTTAACCTCTAAATCTTTATTTATCACCTTTTTAACCAAAAAAGGCAACTAAAAGCACTTTTCTTACGGTAAAACTGTCAAATGCAGCCTCTTAAGGTAAGAATAGCCCAAATCTCAACAAAAAAAACATAAAAAACAGAGTTTTATTTTGTAGTGTCTTGAAATTGCACTATCTTTGCACTCGAAAAGAAATAAATACATTAATAATATAAAAGAAAGCAAGTATGATTCTTTTTTTTAGAACTCCATCTAAGAGTGTGATTGCGACCGAGATTGACCACAAACCATCTCAGGACGAAATCAATGAACTTTGTTGGCTTTATGGTGACGCGACTTTAGAGGACGCCCAGCAGTTGCAGGGCTTCTATGTCGGCCCACGCCGTGAAATGATTACTCCTTGGAGTACGAATGCCGTTGAGATTACTCAGAACATGAGTCTTGACGGCATTTCACGTATTGAGGAGTACTTCCCTGTGGATAGCGAGGACGCTGAGCACGACCCTATGCTCCAGCGTATGTACAACGGTATCGGACAGGATGTGTTCACCGTGAACCACCAGCCAGAACCTATCAAGTACGTCGATGACCTCGAAAAGTATAACGAGGAAGAGGGTCTTGCCCTCAGCGAGGACGAAATGGCTTATCTCCACAAGCTGGAGAAAGAGAACGGACGTCCTCTCACCGACAGCGAAATCTTCGGTTTCGCACAGATCAACTCAGAGCACTGCCGCCACAAGATCTTCGGCGGCCAGTTTATCATCGACGGCAAGGAGATGGAGTCTTCTCTCTTCAACATGATCAAGAAGACCACCAACGAGAATCCTAACAAGATTCTCTCTGCCTATAAGGATAATGTGGCTTTCTCTCAGGGTCCTGTTATCGAGCAGTTTGCTCCAGCCGATCAGACTACCAGCGATTTCTTCCAGGTGAAGGATATCGAGAGTGTCATCTCGCTGAAGGCTGAGACCCACAACTTCCCTACTACCGTAGAGCCTTTCAATGGTGCTGCTACCGGTACGGGTGGTGAAATCCGCGACCGTATGGGTGGTGGTGTAGGTTCATGGCCTATCGCAGGTACAGCCTGCTACATGACTGCTTATCCTCGCCTGAAGGATGACAACGGCAAGAGCGATGTTGAGCGCGACTGGGAAGACATCATGCCAGTACGTAAGTGGCTCTATCAGACTCCAGAGCAGATTCTGATCAAGGCTTCTAACGGTGCATCTGACTTCGGTAACAAGTTCGGTCAGCCTCTCATCACCGGTTCTGTGCTTACATTCGAGCACGAGGAGAATGGTGAGAAGTATGCATACGATAAGGTTATCATGCTTGCTGGTGGTGTAGGCTACGGCAAGAAGCGTGACTATAAGAAGGGTGAGCCACAGAAGGGCAACAAGGTTGTCGTAGTAGGTGGTGATAACTATCGCATCGGTCTCGGTGGTGGTTCTGTTTCTTCTGTAGATACAGGCCGTTACAGCAATGGTATCGAGTTGAACGCTGTTCAGCGTGCCAACCCTGAGATGCAGAAGCGTGCCTACAACCTGGTTCGTGCACTTGTTGAGAACGATGAGAACCCAGTAGTCAGCATCCACGACCATGGTTCAGCCGGTCACTTGAACTGTCTCTCTGAGTTGGTAGAAGAGTGCGGTGGCGAAATCGATATGGCTAAATTGCCTATCGGTGACAAGACTTTGAGCGCCAAGGAAATCATCGCCAACGAGAGTCAGGAGCGTATGGGCTTACTCATCGACGAAAAATATATCAGCGAGGTTCAGAAGATTGCCGACCGTGAGCGTGCTCCTATGTACGTGGTTGGTGAGACCACTGGCGATGCTCACTTCAGCTTCAAGCAGGCTGACGGCGTGAAGCCATTCGACCTCGACGTAGCTCAGATGTTCGGTCATACGCCTAAGACCGTAATGGTCGACGAGACCGTAGAGCGCAAATATGAGGATGTAACTTATTCTGCCGACAACCTCGACGAGTACTTGCAGCGTGTTCTCCAGATGGAGGCTGTGGCTTGTAAGGACTGGTTGACCAACAAGGTGGACCGTTCCGTAACGGGTAAGATCGCCCGTCAGCAGTGCCAGGGTCAGATTCAGTTGCCACTCTCCGACTGCGGTGTTGTAGCTCTCGACTACCGTGGCGAGAAGGGTATCGTAACAGCAATGGGGCATGCTCCTCAAGCTGGTTTGGCAGATCCTAAGGCTGGTTCTGTACTCTCTGTTGCAGAGTCATTGACCAATATCGTTTGGGCCCCATTGGCAGATGGTATGGACAGCATCAGCCTCTCTGCTAACTGGATGTGGCCTTGCCGCAGCCAGAAGGGTGAGGATGCTCGTTTGTACGAGGGCGTGAAGGCATTGTCAGACTTCTGCTGCGCCATCCACGTAAACGTACCAACAGGTAAGGACTCGCTCTCATTGACCCAGCAGTATCCTAACGGCGAGAAGATCATCGCTCCTGGTACCGTTATCGTCAGTGCCGGTGGTGAGGTTTCAGATGTCAAGAAGGTGGTTAGCCCAGTTCTCGTTAACGACAAGAACTCTAGCCTCTATCATATCGACTTCAGCTTCGACGAGCAGCGTCTCGGTGGTTCAGCCTTCGCTCAGAGCCTGGGCAAGGTGGGCAGCGATGTTCCTACCGTGAAGAATCCAGAGTACTTCGTTGACTGCTTCAACGCCGTACAGGAACTCATCAACCGCGGTTGGGTAATGGCTGGTCACGATATCAGTGCCGGTGGTTTGATTACAACTCTCCTCGAGATGACATTCGCCAACGTAGAGGGTGGTATGAAGATCAACCTCCACGACATCGCAGATGCCGACATCATCAAGACTCTCTTCGCTGAGAACCCAGGTGTTGTCATCCAGGTAAGCGATGCTCACAAGGATGAGTTGAAGGCATTCTTCGATGAGAACGGTATCGGTTATGCCAAGATTGGTTATCCAGCTCCTGAACTCCGCAAGATTATCATCAAGAAGGAAGGCTTCGAGCATGAGTTTGATATCGATGCATTGCGCGACGACTGGTATAAGACATCTTACCTCCTCGACCGCAAGCAGAGTATGAACGGTATGGCTAAGAAGCGTTACACCAACTATAAAAAGCAGCCTATCGAGATGAACTTCGGCTACGGCTTCAAGGGAACTCTCGCTAGCTACAGCCTCGACGCTAATCGTCGCACTCCATCTGGCATCAAGGCAGCTATCATCCGTGAGAAGGGTACCAACGGTGAGCGTGAGATGGCATACTCTATGTATCTCGCCGGCTTCGATGTAAAGGATGTGATGATGACCGACTTGATTTCTGGTCGTGAGACTCTGGAGGATGTGAACTTCATCGTATTCTGCGGTGGTTTCTCTAACTCCGACGTTCTCGGTTCTGCCAAGGGTTGGGCAGGTGCATTCCTCTACAATCCTAAGGCTAAGGAGGCACTCGATAAGTTCTATGCCCGTGAGGATACCCTTTCACTCGGTATCTGCAACGGTTGCCAGTTGATGGTTGAGTTGAACCTCATCAATCCTGAGCACAAGCATCGTTCACACCTCTGCCACAACACATCTAAGAAGTTCGAGAGTACATTCCTCGGTCTGACTATTCCTCAGAACGACAGTGTGATGTTCGGTAGCCTGAGCGGTGATAAGCTCGGTATCTGGGTAGCTCACGGCGAGGGCCGTTTCTACTTGCCAGAGCCAGAGGATCACTACAACATCATTGCGAAGTACAACTACGCTGAGTATCCAGGTAATCCTAACGGCAGTGACTACAATGTAGCAGGTATCTGCTCAGCAGATGGTCGCCACTTGGCTATGATGCCACACTTGGAGCGTGCCATCTTCCCATGGCAGAACGCCTGGTATCCAGCAGACCGCCGCAACGATGAGGTAACTCCTTGGATTGAGGCATTTGTCAATGCACGTCAGTGGATTGAAGAAAGAGCTTTTAAAAAGTAAAAAGGTAAAAAAGTAAAAAGGTAAAAAATGAATAATAGCGTAAGTTATCTTACATTATTCAAAACATTTATGAAGATTGGCATAGTCACCTTTGGTGGTGGCTATGCCATGATTCCTATTATAGAATCCGAAGTCGTCGACAAGCATCATTGGATGACGAAGGAGGAATTCTTGGATGCCATCGCTACCACCCAGGTTTGTCCGGGAGCCTTGGCAATCAACATGAGTTCCCTGCTCGGATATAAGTTGGCAAAGACACCGGGAGCCATCGTCTGCACCCTCGGCGCTTCGTTGCCTTCGTTCCTTATTATCTTAGCGATAGCCATGTTTTTCCATCAGTTTGAAGACAACAAGGTTGTTGCTGCCATGTTTGCGGGCATCCGTCCTGCCGTCGTGGCATTGATAGCCGTACCTACATTCTCGCTTGCCAAGAGTGCCGGTATTTCGCTTGTCAACTGCTGGATACCTATTCTATCCGCCCTTCTGATTTGGCTTTTGGGCGTCAACCCAATCTGGGTAATTATCGCAGCCGCCGTAGGTGGCTACATCTATGGACAGTTTATCCAGCCAACGGAATAAAGGGTAAAAAAGTAAAAAGGTAAAAAAGTAAATAGCTTAAAACATAATGATGATATTTTTTCAGCTTTTCATCGTATTCATTCAGATAGGCATCTTCGGATTCGGAGGTGGCTATTCCATGATATCCCTGATTCAGGGACAGGTGGTTACGCAGTATCATTGGATGACGATGCAAGAGTTTACCGATGTCGTTGCCATCTCTCAGATGACACCGGGACCTATCGGTATCAACACCGCCACCTACTGTGGCTATACTGCTGTCCATAATGCCGGCATGAGTGGCATAATGGCAGTACTCGGAAGTGCCATGGCGACCTTTGCTTTGGTTCTCCCATCCTTGGTTTTGATGATTCTTATCAGCAAGATGCTGTACAAGTATATGAACACCTCAGCCGTCCAGAGCATCTTCATCGGTCTTCGCCCAGCCATCGTCGGTCTGGTAGGAGCCGCAGCCCTGCTTCTGATGAATGGCGAGAACTTCTCTACGCCAGCCAATCCCTGGCATTTCTACATCTCCATCGCCCTCTTCTTTGCCACCTTTATCGGCGTGAAGGTGATGAAGATCAATCCTATCCGCATGATACTCTACTCGGCTTTTGCCGGACTGGTATTACTATATTAAACAAAATCTTTCGATTTTATTTGGTAGTAATAAATAAAAATCGTACATTTGCAACAAAAAGGAGATAGACCATGACATACTCACAGGCAGATATTACCGTTCCATACGCTGTGGCGAACTTTGCAGAGATTCGCCACAAGGGATATTATTATGTGGACAAGACCAACTATATTCCACTGCTTGAGCGTTACAAAGCACCAGTTTTTCTCCGTCCTCGCAGATTCGGAAAGAGTCTGCTCGTTTCCATGTTGGCTCACTATTACGACCGCAACATGGCAACACAATTCAAAGATTTGTTTGGTGGAACTTGGATTGGCGAACACCCAACAAACGAGCACAACCAATATCTCGTTGTAAGATATGACTTTTCCACAACTTCCGTTGCCAGCAAGAAGGAAGACATCGAGAAAAACTTCAACGCCGTGAATTGCAGTCCACTCCGTACATTGGTGGAACGCAACAGAGACCTTTTTGGAGATTTCAGGTTCAGAGAGGATGGCAATGCCTCCAACATGTTGGTTGAAGTATGCGAGTTTATCTCTTCCCATAATCTTCCACCTCTTTATATATTAATAGATGAATACGACAACTTTACCAACCAGCTACTAGTTGTCTATAAGGACTCGCTGTACCAGGACCTGACCACAGGGGAAAGTTTCCTACGAACATTCTTCAAGGTTATCAAGGCAGGCATTGGCGAAGGTACCATCCGCACCTGCTTCTGCACAGGAGTACTGCCTGTCACCATGGATGACTTAACCAGTGGCTATAACATCGCAGAGATGTTGACTCTGAAGCCGGAATTTACCAATCTATTGGGCTTTACCCATGAGGAAGCAGCCCAATATCTGAAGTATGTCATCAATAAATATGGCCCTCAAGCCTCTTTCGAGGAATTATGGACTCTGATACTCAACAATTATGACGGTTACCACTTTTTGCCAAATGCAGAACCGTTGTTCAACTCTACCATTCTGACTTACTTCCTCAAGAACTTTGCAGAACTGAAAGGCGGCATCCCTACGGAAATGGTAGATGAGAACCTGCGCACTGACACTAGTTGGATAAGAAGATTGACCATCACGCTTGACAATGCCAAGGAAATGCTCGACAGCCTGTTGATGGATGGAGAATTGTACTATTCACAAGCCGATTTACGCAGCAAGTTCAACAAGCAAAAGTTCTTCTCCCCAGAGTTCTACCCTATCAGCCTCTACTACTTGGGTATGACCACCCTGAAGGACAATTACAAAATGGCTTTGCCAAACTTGACGACCAAGAGTGTATATATGAGTTACTACAACGAATTGAATAGTATCAGCGACAATGCCCGTAAGTTTGTTCCTGCATACGAGTCATTTGTCAGAGACAGAGAACTAGAGCCATTATTCCATAACTATGTTAAGGAATACTTAGGTCAGCTTCCAGCCCAAGCCTTTGACAAGATGAACGAGAATTTCATTCGATGTTCATTTTTCGAGTTACTGAGCCGCTACTTAAGCAATTGTTATACATTCGCCATCGAACAGAACTTGCCATCAGGTCGTGCTGACTTAGTGCTGACCGGCATTCCTGGCACATCATTCCACAACGACTGCCGCATCATTGAGTTTAAATATTACAAGTCTAAAGATGCAGGCATTGTTGATCATTTGGAAGAGGCACACCTAGAAGATGCCCAACAGGTGAAGGCTTATGCAGCAGATATACAGAAAGCCTATCCTAACTATCAAATAAAAGCATACGTAGCTTATATCGCAGGCAACAAGGCTTGCAAGATTTTTAAAGAGAAAAGTAATGATTGAGGTGGATTTTCATCAGAAAATCCACCTTTTACACTATAATTCGCTTTTTGTCCACCTCTTCTTTGTGTTTTTTGTGTACTTTTGCAACTGTGTATTAATAGCGGTATGAATTCAGGCTTAGCTTGGTTTCATGCCAACCAACAAGTAAACAAACAAACCTAAGAATAAGAAATGAATAAGAAAAGACAGATTTTACTTTCAGCAGTGTTGGCCTCTGCTTTGGCAGCCAACGCACAGGTTACCATCAATGTAGATGCCTCTAACCCAGGTATCAAGGTATCTCCTAACCTCTATGGTATCTTCTTCGAGGATATCAACCATGCTGCAGATGGCGGTCTCTATGCCGAACTCATCAGCAACCGTTCTTTCGAAGACGATGACAAGAATATTCCTACCTGGAAAACTGCCGCTCAGGAAGGTGCAAAGATCAATGCACAACTCATCAATAAGGGTTTGCTCAACAATGCACAGGGCAAGGCACTCCAGCTTACCATCGCTGCCAAGCCTGCAGCTACAGCCTCTCTCATCAATGAGGGTTTCTGGGGAATCAACGCCGTGCAGGGCAGAACCTATAAACTCTCTTTCTGGGCTAAGGGTAGCTACAAGGGCGGATTGAAGGCTCGCCTCACCAACGCCAAGGGCGATAAGGTGTATGCAGAAACCGCACTCAATGCCAAGGTTGGCAAGAAGTGGACCAAATATACGGCTGAGTTAACAGCCAACGGAAACGACGCCAAGGCTCAGTTTGAACTCGTAGCCGACGGAAAGGGTACCATCGTTCTCGATGTGGTAAGCCTCTTCCCTCCTACTTTCAAGAATCGCGAGAATGGCTTGCGCCCTGATTTGGCTCAGCTTCTCTATAACATCCATCCTAAGTTCGTCCGCTTCCCTGGCGGTTGCTACGTAGAGGGACAGGAATCTCCTGAGAATGCTTTCCACTGGGAGAAGACTATCGGTCCTATCGAGGAACGTCCGGGCCATAAGAACGTAAACTGGCGCTACCGTACCAGCGATGGTATGGGATTCGATGAGTATCTGCAGCTTGCCGAGGATCTGAACGCCAAGCCTCTCTATGTTGTAAACGTAGGTTTGTGGCACGGCGGCATGACTCCTGTAGACAGCATCCAGCCTTGGATTGATGAGTGCATGAATGCCCTGGAGTATGCCAATGGTCCTGTTACCTCTAAATATGGTGCGCTCCGTGCCAAGAACGGTCATCCGGAGCCATACAACATCGAATATCTGGAGATTGGTAATGAGAACAACCAGCCGGATCCTGCGGCTCAGAGCGACCATTACTACGAGCGCTTCAAGAAGTTCAAGGATGCGGTTCTGGCAAAATATCCTAAGATGCACCTCATCGGTAACGTGGTGGCTTGGGGCGATGACAACCCTAAGTGGGAAAGCAACGAGAGCGTAGAACTCCTCGACGAGCACTACTACAGAAATCCTGCCTGGTTTGCCGAGAACTTCAACAAGTATGATAACTACGACCGTAAGGGCAGCGAGATTTATGTAGGTGAATATGCCGTAACTCAGGGCTTCGGCAATATGGGTTCGCTCGATGCAGCACTCGGTGAGGCAGTCTATATGATGGGCATCGAGAACAATTCGGATATCGTGACCATGGCATCCTACGCTCCTATCTTCGCCAACCTCAACAACCGTATGTGGGCACCGGATATGATTCAGTATACCTCAGACAAGGTATTCGGAACTCCATCTTACTACGTTCAGAACGTGATGGCAAACAACATCGGTACCCGTGTACTGAAGGTGAACCAGGAGAATCCATACAAATATGAGCAGACTCAGGTGAAGCCAGCTATCTGCCGTGTAGGTATGGGAACATGGGGCACTCAGGTTTCTTTCGAGGACAAGGGATACAGCGATGAGAACGGAAAGGCGCTGCCGATGACCTTGCAGGAGTTGCCTACCGATATCCGTGGACAGTGGAAGACTGAGGGTAGCCTCATCAAGCAGACCAGCAACGAAGAGAGCTGCATCCGTCTGAACCCAGGCGAGATTACCAGCAACGGCTATATATATAAGGTACGCGCGAAGAAGGCTGCCGGAAACGAAGGTTTCCTCATCATCTTTAACTACGTGGATAAGAACAACTACTGCTGGTTGAACCTCGGTGGCTGGAACAATACCCAGCACGGTGTGGAGTCTATCGTGAATGGTGCCAAGAGTCAGATAGCTACTACCCCAGGCAGCATCGAGACCGGCAAGTGGTATGACATCGAGCTGAAAGTAGTAGGCGACAGCATCTTCGCCAAGTTGGATGGCAAGGAAGTATTCTCTACCAAGTTGAAGGCAAACACCCTTCCTGGCATCTTCTCTACAGCAACACTTGATGAACAGACGGGCGAGGTAATCCTGAAGATTGCCAACACCAGCACCGAGCACACCACAGCGAAGATTAATCTTCAGGGCAAGGAAATCAAGAATGGCAAGCTCATCCGCCTTTCTGCCAAGAATGGTCTGGAGGAGAACACCATCGATAATCCTACCAACATCTATCCTGTAGAAAACTACGTAACTACAGAGAAGAACGGTGCAACGGTAGAGATTCCAGCCAGCTCGCTGAATATCATCCGTTTGAAATAACAGACTACATCCAGGGCAGGATGCCCTGGGATCCATATATAGGTAATAACATTTTGAATAGTTGATAAGAAAGTTAGTTAGAAAAGAGAAGGCGGCAACCTGCGTGATGCAGTTTGCCGCCTCGTTTTTTATCTATTGGCAAAAAAATAATAAAAGCCTATATTGGCTCAAATCTGAATATAGGTTTCTTTATCATTTCGGGTTGAAGATACATCAACATATAGATAGGGTAATAGAGAATCTTGTCTACAACCTGCACATTGCCATTAGAGAAAACTATGGCACGAGGAATAGCGTACTCCTCATTGTTCATCACATTAGAGAGTGCATTATGACGTTTATAATCCTTGCCCGACTTGATTTCTATCGGCAAGACCTTACCTCTATCTTCTATAACAAAGTCCAGTTCCCCCTGCTTCTTGTTATTGAAATAATAAAGATTATAACCGTGAGCACGTAATTCTTGCGCTGCAAAATTCTCATAAATGGCTCCATAGTTGATTTCTGTCGTACCCGTAAGTAAGTCCATCGCTATATTGGCCGCATACTGGCTTGCCAACAACCCCACATCGTTCATGAACAACTTAAATAAATTGCGCTGTTCACCAAGTTTTAAAGGCAAGCGAGGTTCTTCTACATTATAAGTAGGGAGCGCCACACCAGCATCGGCTAGCCATAAGAAAGAATTTCTGTAACGCTCAAATTTTGCCTTTTCATTTAATGCCTTCAAAATAAAACGCTTGTTCTTGGCATTCAGTTCTGAAGGTATCAAGTCGAATATATCTTTGATATACAGCTTGTTCTTTGGGTCATACTTGGCTATATCCTTTCCGTAGAGGTGCATGATTTCTCGTTGTGCCTCACGCACTATCTGTAAATTATTCGTATTAATATACTTTTGGACAGCCTCAGGCATTCCTCCGACAATGAGATAAAG
The DNA here is from genome assembly GCA_021615735.1 of Segatella copri. Taxonomy (GTDB): domain Bacteria; phylum Bacteroidota; class Bacteroidia; order Bacteroidales; family Bacteroidaceae; genus Prevotella; species Prevotella copri_Q. Next base: position 65,376 of record JAJWFY010000011.1, read on the forward strand.
ATGAATGAGATCATTCAGCTTATTATGCACAACCTCATCCACCACCTTGCATTGCTCATAGCACTCCTTGACATGAGCCATTACTCCAGTACTCATCCCTACAGCCTCTGCAAATTCCTCAAAATCGAGAGGAAACATCTCTTTTTCTGCTATATAACCAACAGGTACACTACGGATATCCTTCAACTCTACCCCTAACAACGAGCCACTCATTACATAGCGATAGCTACCCTCTTCTACCAGGAATTTGATGGCAGTAACCATCTCCGGACATTCCTGCACCTCATCAAAGAATACCAGAGTTGTGCCTGGAATAAGTTTTTTCTCAGCCAAGGCAGAAAGGCGCAGGAGGATTTCCTTAGCATCAGAAGGAGACTTAAAAGCCTCTCTATACTTAGGATTATTGAGGAAATTGAACTCCACTACATCCGCAAAGCATTCCTTTCCAACCTTCCGGATAGCGAAGGTTTTACCTACCTGGCGAGCGCCTGAAACGAGAAGAGCTTTTTTCTCCATTTCGAAGAAATTGCGTAAATAGCTGTATATCTTTCTGTTAAGCATATCTATATTACTTTTTCTTACCATAATTTATAGGCTTTACGGAACTTTTCCAACCTATTTTAGACTAGAAAAAGGAGCTTTTCCAACCCTTTTTGGGGTGTTTTCTACCACTTTTCCAACTTCTAGCCGCTGCAAAGATACCATTTTTTTCCGAAACTCCTCTATTTAAACAAGAATATTTTCTCTAAATATCACCAATCAAAATAATTTTGAAAAATATGTCTTTTAATTAACTGAAAACATAATTGAAGAGCAGGAAGATGCTCAGGATATACAGCGTAGGATTCAGATCCTTGAACTTGCCCACCATCATCTTGATCAATACATAGCTCAGAATACCAAGGCAGATGCCATCGGCAATGCTGTAGCAGAGTACCATTGTAATCATCGTGATAAAAGCAGGGAATGATTCGGAAATATCCTCCAACTCAATCTTCTTGAACGAATCAATCATCAATACACCCACCATTACCAGGGCACCACTGGTGGCAGCACTCGGAATCAGGAGGAAGATTGGAGCCAGGAAGATGCTCAGGATAAACATCAAACCCACAAAGAAAGATGTCAAGCCCGACTTACCGCCCTCAGCAACGCCCGAAGCACTCTCCACATAAGTGGTAATGGTAGAGCTACCCAGCAATGCACCGGCTGTAGTACCGATGGCATCACTCATCATCGCCTCCTTTACACCCGGAATCTCGCCCTTCTCATTCTCCTTGATACCCAACTTGGAAACCAATCCCAAAACCGTTCCGATGGTATCAAAGATGTTGACAAGCAACAGGGAGAAAACCACCATGAACATCTTAGGAGTAAAGAAGCCGGTGAAATCAAACTGGCAGAAGATAGGAGCAATGCTGTGAGGGGTAGATACCGGCATCCAGTTGTCAGAGAACTGGGTTACGCCCATCGGAATACCAATCAATGTAGAGATGATGATGGCGATAAACAGGGAGCCCTTCACTCTTCTCGCCATCAGACAGCCGCAGAGCAGAATGCTGATGAGACCCAGGATGCTGACTGGTGTAAACTTGCCGAGCTGCACGAAAGTATCAGCATTGGCAGTAATGATGCCCGCATTCTTCAAACCGATAAAGGCGATAAACATACCGATACCAGCCGAAATAGCGAATCGGAGGTTCTTCGGAATACACTCCAATATCTTATCGCGGATATTGAGGAAGGTGATGGCTAGGAAGATGATACCCTCTACGAGCAATACCGCCAAAGCCTGCTGCCAGGTCAAGCCCATAGCCTGACAAAGGGTGAAGGCGAAGAAGGCATTCAGTCCCATACTAGGAGCCTGGGCGAAAGGCAACTTTGCCATGAAAGCCAGCAGGAAGGTGGCGATGGCAGAAGCGATGGCTGTGGCAGTAAACAGAGCCCCTTTGTCCATGCCTGTGGTGGCGAGGATGGTAGGGTTCACTGCCAGGATGTAACACATGGTCAGGAAGGTAGTCATACCAGCTATCAACTCCGTCTTGACCGTAGTAGTCTTTGGGTCGAAACCCAATAAAGCTTTTAATTTGTTCATTTCTTATATTTATATTTATCTCTATTTTCTCTTCCCCCTTTCCACAACCCAATCCCGTTGTTTTTTCGGGGCGAACAAAGATAAGAAAAAATAATGAGGAATGCCTTATTTTACATGTTTTTAACTCATCAGAACACCTTATTTTACATGTTTCGGGGTATTCAGAACGCCTTATTTTACAAGTTTCAGTATCTTTCAGTCTCTTCTACGCTAAAATACTATGGCATAGAGTGTATCGGAGGCAGGATAACGCATGGATAGTAAGTTTCATTTGCCAAAAGCCCGATAGTGGTGCCAAAAGTGCCTAAAAAAGCAACTTTTGGCACCACTATCGGGACTTTTTTCCGCATTTTCGTTTTCTCATCTTGAATTGTTAAAGGATATAACTCACTCTAAATTGGGCTTTGATTGAAAATCAAGAAGTTGGTCGTTTGCCTATATTATATAGGTAACAATATGGAAACGAGCGGACTTCTGCTCGTTTCTGTATTTTGCAATATGCAAAGAACGCCTCAATTCGGGGACAAAGATACGATTTTTTTCTAAATATCCCATGATTATCTAGGAGAAATTAATGGAATTTAGAACTTTTGCGTAAAATTCTCTACCCGATAAGCAGGTTTCTTAGAAAATATTTGGAGAAGGCGAATTAAAGCCACATTTTTGTAGCAATAAATCCCAACACTCCTCTCAACGATGTGTACTAAGATGGGGCTTTACTTTTTATTTGGATATATGAGCTACGGAAAACAACCGATATATATATATGAACAATTAGTCTTACTACAAAATAGGAGTTTGATAATTGAAACTGTTGCACGTAGCGAGTCACTACAAAATCTTTTATGGTTGAATATCAGCGAATTAAGTGTAATAAAGAATGTAACTGCTAACTATTTAGAAACGAGTTATATTCTTTTCTTTCACAACTTTGCAATATACAAAGAACGCTTTGATTACAGGTACAAAGATAAATCTAATTTTTAAAAAACATACAAGTTTGCTTCCTTTTTGCAGTTTTTTAAGAATTGAAATAGCATATTGTTTCTTTGTTATTTTGCCCTTTAAATAGTGAAGTATATTCATTTGTTTGCTAAAATATCATAACTTTTAGTATCAAACTTATGAAAATTGGAATAAAAAGTGTACCTTTGCATATCGAAATACATTAAATATGGCAAATCGTGAATTGAACAGACTGAAAGTTGTGCTGGCAGAGAAAAAACGGACTAATCGTTGGTTGGCAGAACAACTTGGAAAAGATCAAACTACCATATCAAAATGGTGTACCAATTCAAGTCAGCCAGACTTGGCAAGTCTGATGATGACAGCAAAAGTGTTAAATGTTGAACTGACCGACTTAGTGCGGTTTGAAGAATTTAAAAATGATGGAACAGAATAAGAAAGAATTGCTCTTTGAGCAGATAAATAAAATTAGTGAGGTTATTTCAACCCTCTCGGAAAACTTCTCGCAAGAGGATGTCGCTGATGAAATCAACTTTTTGTCGGTGGTGAGAGATAATTTAAAAGATTGGGCTGAAAAATAACAATGGCGGAACATAAAAATATACAGAATACGCAAGCTAATTTAGACTTGCAAGGTGAGTCGTGGGTGGATAGAGAGTTTTCTTATCCAAACAGGACTATTCGCCTTGCAACATCTTTTAGTGGTATAGGAGCAATAGAATATGCATTCAAAAGATTGAATCTGAATGTCGAGATTATTTTTGCTGGGGATATTGATGCAAATTGCAAAAAGGCATATTTCGCAAATTATAAAATCTCGGAAGAACAATGGCACACTGATATACATAATTTAGATGCAAGACCATACAAAGGCAAAATAGACCTGTTTGTTGGTGGAGCACCTTGCCAAGCATTCTCTATTGTCGGAGAGCAACGAGGATTTGAAGATACAAGAGGAACGCTGTTTAGGGAATTTGCAAGAGTCGTAAAAGAATGTCAGCCTAAGGTCTTCATCTTTGAAAATGTGCAGGGGTTGTTTAAGCATGACCAAGGTCGCACATGGGAGGTAATATACAATACATTCAAGGACTATTGCGGATATGACGTGCATTACCAACTTCTAAATGCAAGGGACTATGGCATTCCGCAGACAAGAGAACGTTTATATTGTGTCGGCTTTAAGAAAAAGACAAAATTCAAATACCCAGCTCCAATTCCTCTCAAGTATAAGATGTATGATTTCTTGGAGGATTACACAAACAGCGAATATTTCGAGGAAAATAAAGGCGTAAAAGTTTTGTCTTCAAATGAAGAACATCGTCAAGCTATAATTGATGGTTCTGCATCAGAGAAATTTAATGATTTCATTTTTCCTGTGAGGGAAATTGATGATAAATATTATCTTTCAGAGAAAGTTGCGAAGTATGTATTGTGTCCTGGTACAAAAAACTTTAAGACACCTATAAAGACGGATTTAGACATTGCTCGTCCATTGTTACAGTCTATGCACAAAATGCATCGTGCAGGAGTTGACAACTATGTTACATATAATAAAGATAAAGGTATTAATGGCTTGAGAAAACTTACTCCAAGAGAATGCCTACGTCTTATGGGGTTCAAGGATGATTTCAAAATAGCTGTAAGTAATACATCTGCATATATGGAAGCTGGGAATAGCATTGTTGTTGATGTTCTAATTGCTTTACTGAAACAGATAGATATAACGAAATATGGAATAGAAAATGAATAATAAATATTCTGACATACAAAATACATATGCCAATATTGATTCAAAAACGGATTGGCGGCTTCAGAAGTTCTCTCACCCCGAGAGAACTATAAGGCTTGCTACGTCATTTAGTGGTATTGGTGCCATAGAACATTCCATGCACCGCTTAGGTCTTAAATGTCAAATACAGTTTGCTGGAGACATTGATGCAAATTGCAAAAAAGCATATTTCGCAAATTATCCAATATCTGAAGAACAATGGCATACCGACGTACACGATTTCGATGCAAAGCCATACAAAGGCAAAGTGGATTTATTTGTGGGTGGAGCCCCATGCCAAGCGTTTTCGTTACGTGGAAAGCATGGAGGGTTTGAAGATACACGAGGTACCTTATTTCGTGAATTTGCCCGTATAGTTATAGAGTGCCAACCTAAAGTGTTTATCTTTGAAAATGTAAAAGGAATGCTTAGTCATGACAAGGGTAAAACATGGAAGATTATAAAAGAAACTTTTGAGAACGATTGCGATTATGATGTATACTATCAAGTCTTAAATGGCAAAGATTATGGTGTACCACAAAGTCGTGAACGCATCTATTGTATTGGATTTAAAAGAGAGACAGATTTCAAATATCCAGCACCAATACCTTTGGTAAAAACAGTGTATGATTATCTTCAGAAGCAATTCGAGAAAAAGTATTTACTTAGACAAAAGGGAGTAAACTTTATAACAAGAAGTATAAATTATCAAAAAAGTTACACCCAAATTAATGGTGATATTCTCTTGTGCCAAAAAAGAAATCAACAGTTTAATTGGCATGGCGATTTTGTCTTTCATCCTAAAATGATAGATGATGTCAATACCCCTCAAACAGACGAGCATCTGTTTGCATTGAAAGATTATGAAGAAAGCTATTTCAAAGCGAATCATTCTGAAAGATATGCAATAAGACCATGTGGAGAAGATTGCGAAATCATGGAAAAAGTTGACACTTCCATGATAGATAGTCAATATGGTAGATTTCGCAAACTAACCCCACGTGAATGTCTCCGTCTTATGGGATTTGATGATACTTTCAAAATTGTTTGTTCTGATACAGAAACTTACAAACAAGCAGGCAATAGTATAATCGTTGATGTACTAATGGCATTAATGAAGCAAATTGATATAACAAAATACGGACATAATGGCTGATGTAATATGTAGGTGGCGAAATGCCACACCAAAAACAGTTTGTGAGTTTGTACAGCAGCTACCTCACGAACAAATGAGCGCAGAAGATTTCAGACTTCGCATGGGGAATGATTTCTTCCGCACCGCTTATCAATTGGCGTGTCAGTTAGGATTATATCTTGAAGACCAAGATAAATATACTCCTCGGTTTACACATTCTATTACGGAAGATGAAGCCAGGGAATATTTGGAGCATTGGATACAATGTTATTATGCTCCAAATCCATTTACCAAAAGTCTAAAAGGTTTGTCTGAGCCAGTTTTCGTTGTTGAAGAACTTGTAAAATATTTAGAACAGCATAATTCTTCGGCAAATTTAAAGGAAGCGCTGACTTATATTTTTCATGACCCTATGGGGAATATGGACATCATGACAAATGCACTTAACAATTATTCTAAAGTTATAGTTGTCAAGGATGGATATGCAAAATTAGAAACAAATTATAAAGATTATATGAGACAAATGCCTAATAGGAATGACAAGGAGGCTTTCTTTAAGAATTTTGATACAAAACAAAAGGATCAAAAGGTGGTTGACAATAGTGCGATATACAAATATCGTCCCTACATCACTGCAATCAAGTCCAAACCATTTCTTTTGCTTGCTGGTATCTCTGGTACAGGCAAAAGCCGAATTGTTCGAGAGTTGGCAAGAGCCTGTTGGGATGAAGGCTCGGATGACTATAAGGCACAAAAGCCAAAGAACTTCCAAATGGTACAGGTGAAGCCTAATTGGCATGATTCAAGCGACTTGATTGGGTATGTAAGCCGTGTCAGTGGAAAGGCAGAGTTTGTCGCTGGAGAGTTTTTGAAGTTCATTGCCAAAGCATGGGAAGATACCGAAACACCATACTTCCTGTGCTTGGACGAAATGAACCTTGCACCTGTAGAGCAGTATTTTGCCGAATATCTGAGTGTGATAGAATCTCGCAAGAGTCATGAGGATGGTACCGTTACAACCGACCCTATATTAGAAAAGGCAGACGAAGAGTGGTACTTCAACTTGACAGCATCGCTGACTTCTAACGAGGACATTCGCAAACAATTCAATGAGGAAGGAATCTGCATCCCTCAAAACCTCATAGTTGTGGGTACGGTGAATATGGACGAAACGACCTTCTCGTTCTCTCGCAAGGTGCTTGACCGTGCCATGACCATCGAGATGAACGAGGTGGATTTGCACGGAGGCTTGACGGAGAGAAATGAGCAAATAGGCAAACTCGGCAAGACGGAACTTATAGGCTATGCCGTTGAAGGGGTGGATGTATATGCTGCAAACAAGGATGTCTGTGAAACGGTGCTTACTTACCTTGATGCGGTTAATACGGTACTTGAAGGCACACCGTTCAAGGTGGCCTATCGCACACGCAATGAGTTCCTGCTCTACGTGGTTAACAATTTGCCTTACAATAAGGGAGAAAACGAAGAAGAACTGTCACAAGGATATGTAGTGGCTCGTGCCTTGGACGAGATTACAAGCATGAAGGTGTTGTCACGCATTGAAGGCGATGACACAAAGGTCAGCGACAAGTTTCTTGAAAGTTTAAGCAAGGCTATTGAAGAAGGATTAAAGGCAGTATCGGGAGATGATAATACCGTAAAGTCCATATCTTTGGCAAAATTGAAGGAGATGAAAGATAAACTCGTTTCGGGCTATACAAGTTTCTGGAGCTAAAAGTAGGAATATAGATGGAACTATTGACCATTGAACATAAGGATTTCACGATGATTGTCGAATGTACAAAGTTCGACGGCATTTGGAACAAGGCCAAGAGCAATATGGGCGAGGATAAACTCTACTCCACTTACTCTTGGTCAGAAGGGGGCGTGTCTGTAAAGCGGGCATTGGATGCCGAACATGAGACCGACATCGAGCAAGGCGTTCCTGCTCCTGCCACATTTTTCGACAATGCAGACTATCCAATATGGATAGAGTTCAAGGACTATGTGAAAGACGCTCAGTTTGGTTCCATCCTGCAAAATGACAACGATCGCTTCACCTTCCGTCGCCATATCTTGGCAGGATTCATCAACTACAAGAATGAGATAGGGCGAAGCGAGATACAGATTATATATAAGGTTGACAAAGAGACAAGAACTTTCCGTTTCGGTTTTGAAGTTCTGAGCACAAAACTTGACTATCACGAACATTGGCGAGCCATAGTTGAGGATATTGAGCGAGAATACCGCATGTTGTCATTAGACTATATGCGACGCACGTTTCATGGTTTCTCGCCCGACCAAAACGGTGAACATCCCGACATCGTTTGGTGGAGCGTGTTTGAGGGAGAGCAACAGAAATTCATAAAAGCTTGCAAAAGTATCATAGACCGACCTCGCCATAGACTTCATGGTGAAGAGGTATATCTGAGAGCCGACAAACTGAAGCAGACTCCCCATAACATTGAGAACAAACTGGCAGAACATCGTGTGGAACCAGCTTACCTCTATCGTGTTGAGCAGCAAATACAATCGAACGACACGCAAGAAAACCGCTTTCTGAAATTTGCACTTCATCAAATAAGCAAACGGTATGAGGAACTGCGCCAACGCATAGAAGCTGTAAAGACTGCCTCTGACACTATGAAATCGGCTATGCTTGCCACCTCGGAAACATTGAAACGACTGCAACATCATCCTTTCTTCCGAACCATTGGACGGTTCAAAGGAATGAGCCAAGAGAGTTTGGTGTTGCAAAAGGCAACAGGCTATAGCCAGATTTACCGCACATGGAACTTGCTGCGAAGAGCCTACTCCTTGAATGATGGGCTGTATCGCTTGCAGACAAAGGACATAGCAACTCTGTATGAGATATGGTGCTTCATTGAGGTTAGCCATATTGTCAAGGAACAACTGCATCTTGACGACGAAGATGTGGAGCACCGCAACCGCATGGAGATGAACGGAATTTTCTCATGGGAGCTTGGCAAGGGTGAACATTCACGCATACTGTTCCGCAAGGATGGTGTGGAGCTGGCAGAACTTGTTTATAATCCGAAGAATGTAGACAAGGAAAATGACAATGTGGGCATGAAAGACTTGGTTGTGCCGACTGTTCCACAGAAACCAGACATCGTATTGCAGCTCACCAAGAACGACTTGCAGCAAGGCATGAAGATGACCTATCTCTTTGATGCCAAGTATCGCATTGACGGCAAGGATAAAGGGGTGGATGTACCACCAGAGGATGCAATCAACCAAATGCACCGCTATCGTGATGCCATATACTATAAGGACTATGATGCCAACGCATTGAAGAAAGAGGTGATAGGCGGTTATATTCTCTTCCCTGGCGACGGCGAGCCAAATGATGTGGCTGTGTCGAAGTTCTACAAGACCATCAAGGAAGTGAATATCGGTGCCTTTCCTCTCCGTCCTAAAGATGTGGAGAACAGAAAGCTATTGGAAAAGTTTATTGAAGAACTCATTCATACCAAGTCATACGAGACTATTGCTCATGTCATACCACAAAAGGGGGCATATGTGGAAGTGGGCAACCGTGTACTCATTGGGTTGGTGAAGGAGGACAACAGGCAATATCAAGCGTTTGTGGATGGAATGGCAACCTTGTACTATACAGGTAAACAGTTTCCTACAACCATTGCCTTGCAAGACCTCCACTTCTTCATGCCTTACATCAAAGGGCAAGGAGTACGTGATGTGTATGAGATAACTAAAGTGCGAACTATTACAGGCAAAGAGGCGAAGCAAACGAATGAGGATGATGCCGACAACAAAGCTCTTCGACTTGCGTTTGAACTGAGATATGTCCGTAGGCAATATGCACAATTCCAATCCGTTAATACATCAAAGATGATTGGTTACACGTTTGTAGATACGACTTTTGATAGGTTGGATGAATGTGTAGTAATAACCAAGTAAGTTCATAATTATTATCTAATTTTGAAGTAAAAATGAAAAGAATATATTTATACAAAACAGCAAACAAATCTGTCTCATATGACAATGAGCATTGGTATGTTGACGATGCTCCACAGCCACAAAAAGATGGAGAGGGGCTTGATAATTTTAAAGAATATGCAACAGCTCAAGCATATGATATTATGTCTCATGATATTACAAAGTATGTAAATCATTTTCATAATATTGCTGTATTAACAGCTGCTGGCACCTCTATGGAAAATGGAAAACATGGAGGGAAAACACGTACCGAATTGTGGGATAGTTACAAGAATGAGATAAAAGAAATTAGTTCTGTATTCATGCACAAAAATGGAACTTTGAAGGATAGATGCCAAGCAATAATAGAGTCACAAAATATTGAAGATTTTTTATCCTTTGTCATTTTGTATGAAAAATTAAATGGAGATATAAAAGACAACAATGGAAACTTATTGAGATGTAAGTTGGAAAAGAAAATAGCTGATGCTTGCAGATTGACTTTGGATGAAGACAATAAACACCACCAAGATTTCATTAGGAAGTTAACAGCTCGCAAACCAACCGAGCCTCGAGTGCAACTTTATACTACAAATTATGATACACTGTTTGAACAAGCTGCACAGAGAATGAATTATACAATTATTGATGGTTTTTCATTTTCATATCCACGTATATTTAATGGAAGTAACTTTGACCATGATATTGTCTATAGAGAGCGAACCAGAATTAAAAATGAGGAAAGTTTTGTTCCAAATGTAATTCAATTGTTTAAGTTGCATGGTAGCATCGATTGGGAAAAGAAAGGGGAATATGTTTATCAAAAAGAGCAAACAGAGCACCCATGTATCATATATCCAGCAAGTGAAAAATATGAAAGTAGCTATGAACAGCCATATTTTGAAATGATGTCACATTTGCAGAGCACATTGCGCAAAGAGGGTACCCTATTAATTGTTGTAGGATTTGGCTTCCAAGATAAGCATATTCAAAATGTGATAAAAGAAGCAGTTTTGCAGAATCCTAATTTTCATTTGCTAGTGGCTTGCTATGGCAAAAAAGAAATAGAAAAAGAAGATGGAAATAAGGATTGGATAGAGAGTGGAATAACCCATTCTTTGGTGCCAGATTTTGTTTCGGAGGATGGAGCAATATCTCCCAATGTAACTATTCTTTTTTCAAAATTTAAAGCTTTTGTGGAGAATTATCCATACAATAATTCTTATGAAGCTGACAATATAAATAATTATGAGACCATTTGATCATAACAAATTTATTGGATATGTTTGTGAGGTAACACCACAATACATTCGTTTGCAGATTCCGTCTGCAAAGTTATTGCGTACTTTTTATTTTAATGGAGAAATATATTTGGGAGGATCTGTAGGTAGTTTTGTTGTCGTCGAAGGACAAGAGTTTGGATTTCTTGGAAGAATTTTCGAAATAAACCTACCACAGGGAGAAAAAACGGAAATTACAGACAAAAGCATAAATGAAGAAGAGACCCAGTTTCATCCTATTGCGAAAATAGAATTACTTGCTCTTTTTGATATTTATAACCCCAAAACTATAGTTAAAACAATATCACGTTATCCATCTGTTGGTGCAAAAGTGTTTTCATGTTCTGACGAACAAATAGGAAGCTATATTTCAACATTTGGGATAAAAAAAGACGATGATAATGTTCCGCTTGCACCATTGGGAAAACTTACATCAAATGATGTTTGTTGTCATATTTCTTTGAATTCCTTATTTGGACGTCATTGCGCAGTTTTAGGAACTACTGGTGGAGGTAAAAGTTGGACAGTGGCAAAATTATTAGAACTTGCTTCTGTATATACAAGCAATAAATGTATACTTATTGATGCTACAGGAGAATACACTGGTCTTGAAAGAACAACGACTATCAATTTAGGTACAGGAGAATATATATTTGACTACAAGAATCTTTCGATTGATGAATTATATTACTTGTTGCATCCTTCATCTAAAACACAGGTTCCAAAATTGATGGAGGCTATAAGGTCTTTAAAAATGTCAAAACTTGACAACAAATCTGAATTGGGTTTGTATTACAAAAAGGATGAGAAAGGTAATCTGATTAATGGAAATATATATAAAGCAACTAAAGAAAAAAGGGCATTTGAAGTTTTTTATTACAAAAACATTGTAAAGATTGAGGATAAATTATGTAATTTTGATTTTAGCCTTCTTGCTGCTCAAATCACAAATGAATGCATTTGGGATTCTGATAGAAGTAATGCATCTCTTTGGGGAGGAAGAAACGAGACAGATGTATCAAATTGTATAAGTTTGATATCACGTGTTAACAATGTTATGTCTACATCTGAATATAACAACATATTTGGATTTAGAAGAGATAAAGCTAAAACTCAAAAAGACTTAAAAGAGGGAATACAAAAATTCCTACAAGGTGAGAATAGTATTTTGAGATTAGATTTCTCAAAAGTTAGCTTTGATTACCAAGTTCGAGAAATATTGGTTAATGCAATTGGTTGCTATTTATTAGATGAAGCGAGAAATGGAGCTTTCAAAGACAGCCCAATAATTGTGTTTGTTGATGAAGCACACCAATTCTTAAACAAAAGTATTGCTGATGAGTATTTTTCAGCAAAACCACTTGATGCATTTGAACAAATATCCAAGGAAGCTCGTAAATATGGTTTATTCCTGTGTATAGCAACCCAAATGCCACGTGATATTCCATTAGGAACTTTAAGTCAAATGGGAACATTTATTGTTCACCGTCTTATAAACGAACAAGATAAAAAGGCTGTCGAAAGTGCGGCATCAACAGCAAATCGAAATAGCTTATCTTTTTTGCCTATACTTGGTGAGGGTGAAGCTTTACTTGTTGGTGTAGATTTTCCAATGCCTTTAACTTTAAAAATTGATACACCCAATAAAAAGCCAGATTCGCAAACTCCAAAGTTGGCAAAGTGTATAAAATAAGACAAAAAATATAATGAATATAAATCAACTAATAGGCGAAGCAACCGCCTACGACAAGAAACTGCAACTCGAAGTCAAGCGACCTAAGAGTTGGCTAAAAAGTGTATCTGCCTTTGCAAATGGCGAAGGCGGAACATTGGTGTTTGGTATCAGTGATGATGACCAAGTGGTTGGACTTGCTGATGCAGAGAGTGATGCCGAAAGAATAAGCGAAGAGATAAAGACAAAACTTGACCCTATACCAACCGTCAACCTCGAATTTAAGGAGGTGGATGGCAAGAAACTTGTGCTTCTTCACGTTTACAAAGGACAAGAGACACCTTATTACTATATAGGCGATAAGCAACGCTTGGCATTTGTTAGAGTTGGCAATGAGTCTGTTGTTGCTGACCGACTTCAGCTAAAGAATCTTGTAATGAGAGGTGCAGGTCGCTCCTTTGATGCTATTCCTTCACCATATAAATTTGAGGATATGGCTTTCTCAAAGCTCAAATCAGTACACTTCAAACGGTTGAACCAATCGTTTGATGATAGTGATTTCGTATCATGGGGCATTGTAGATAACGATGGCAAACTCACCAATGCTGGTGCTCTATTGGCTGACGACTCCCCTATACGCCATTCTCGCATATTTTGTACTCGTTGGAATGGTTTAGACATGACAAGCGGTTTGGGCGAAGCCTTAGATGATGCAGAACTGGAGGGAAGCGTTATCGGACAATTACAAGATGCGGTTGCATTTGTTCGGAACAATTCACATCGAAGATGGTGGAAAGAGGCTGATTATCGAGAGGAACTGCCCGATTATCCTGAACGTGCTGTAACTGAGGTGATATGCAACGCCATCATTCACAGAGACTACATGGAGCTTGGTAGCGAAATACACATTGATATGTATGATGACCGCATGGAGGTATATTCTCCAGGCGGTATGTTTGATGGGCGATTGATACAACAACTCAACCCAATGACAGTACCTTCAAAACGTCGTAACCCTTTGCTCGCAGATTTCTTTCATCGTCTGAAGCTAATGGAGCGTAGAGGTAGTGGTATGAAGAAGATAATAGGTGAATATAAGCGTTTTGAGAATTTGGAGAATTATCATGCTCCAGAGTTCAATTCCAATGCTTCTGAATTCCATGTTACCCTGTGGAACCTCAACTATGGTATGGATGTCATAAAAGACAATCCACATGTCGTAAAAGCAACCGAAGATGTCATAAAAGATGTCGTAAAAGAGACTGGAGATGTCATAAAAGCCAAAGCTAATGTCACAAAAGAATTCGTAAAGGCTCAACGACAAATCTATAAATTGATTTCACAAACACCTCAAATCAATGCCACGCAAATGTCTGAGAACATGGGCATTTCCCTACGCCAAGTACAGCGATACCTTAAACAACTTTCAGACCTTAATTTGATTGTCAGAGAAGGAGGTCGCAAAAATGGTATTTGGAAAATCTTGGATGAAGAATATGAAGGCTTCTTCAAAAGGATATAGCTACGAATTAGCAGGTAACTTCTCCTTTTTGATAAGAGTTGTTACCTGCTATTGTATTATAAGAAAGTCATGATGACATCAATTTCTATTTTCTAATATGCGTTTAATATCTTTAGATTCTTCCAAAAGTTTAGTGGCTACGCTGTCTTTGTAAGCAGCCATTTCAACCATTTCGTGGTGGCGACGAATAGAATCCTCGTAAGCAGCAACACGATTTCTTACGTTGGTGATTACATCTTCATCTCGTTGCACAGAGAAGTTCTTTTCAATGTAGCGAATATTCGGGTCATCAGATGGAAGAACCATTCGCAAAGCACGGTATTTCAAATCTGCTTCCTCCCAATTTTTATGTGCTTGCCATTGGGTGAGATTGCCCCAAATTGAAAGGACAAGTGATAGAACCAAGCCTACAATGAAAAGAAGAACATACTTAGAAGTTGGCTCAAAGCGATAGGTAACAACTTTCTTTTGAGGAGTATTGCTTATTGTGTCAAGTCGCTCTTGCAGGTCTTTTGATGCTGCGCCTTGCTCTTGCTTCAACTGCTTAACAGCATCAGATAAGAGTTTGCTACGCTGTTCATTTTTGATTGTTTCCTTCTTTGTAAGCTCGATATAGACACATATTGCGTCTCTTAATCTTGTCAACTTTTCAATAGTTTCCTCTTCTTTTGCAGATACGGAAAGGATGGATTCTTCAAGTTTGCTTGTGTCAACACTTGTAGGAGCAGGAGTTCTTCCTATCTCTGCATTCTTAGGTGGAGCTGAAAGTTCATCGACTTTCTGCTCCAATCTCTCAACTGTGCCGTAGATGGCTTCCAATAGTTCTTCTTTCATATTTCTTTTGTTGTTTGAATGGTTTGTAACTTGCATCAAAGGCTAAAGCCTCTTCTGCGTTTCTTCTTTTTCTTCTTGGCGGATTCATCCTCTGGGAAAGACTCAAAGGTCTGCGCGTTGGCAGGAGCCAAAAGTCCTATGGAAAAAATACCGTCCCAAGGGTCTTGACTGCTCTCCGATATGGATGGCTCCTGATTGTTCTTGTGATAGCCTTGCTCGTATTGCAGAATAGAGATGGATTTTGCTGATACATAGTTCTCCATTCCCTCAAATCTCGCATTCAGTTTGCCAAAGCTATAGCCTCGGCTAATCTGCGTACCCTTGAAGCTATATCCATCCTTGCAAAAACGGATGCCTTGAACCTTGCTTTGCTCCTTGTCCTTATAGACAAGTTCCAAGCGAACACCTCGCTTTGCAAGTTCATTCTTGAACTTTTGCCAATTATCAGCGACTTTCAAGGCATCCTTGACAGCATTGTGAATCTCGTATTTGGCACGCTCAGCATTGCGCAATTTGCGAGTATTAGTATTGCTCTTGTCCGTTCCGTAGGTCAGGCCATACTTGGATTTTAGAGCCTTGGTCACCTGCTCATTACGCCTGTAATCATTCCTGTCTGATATGAGCTTGCCCTCGTTATTGATGCGGTTATACACGATATGACAATGTGGATTGTCGGTGTTGTGATGCCTTACGATGATGAATTGAGTATCTTTTATCCCCATCATCTGCATGTATTCAAGGGCTATCTTAGCCATGAATTCATCCGTCAAACGTGGCTTGTCCTCGGGTTTGAAGCTCAATGCAATGTGTCCCACAGGCTTCTTAATCCTTGGATTTAGCTGCCTCTGTAGCTCGAAACTTTGCGTTATCTCGGCATTCGTGCCGAGTAACACTCCATCCGAGGCGATGATTTTCGCCTCGTCCTTGCCTGTAACATAGCGGATGCAACCACCAAATGAGCTGCCCTTCTTTAGCTTGCCTATCATGTGGTATCCTCCTTTCTGCCCATACTGCTTGGCTTCGGTTTATAACTTGCTTGGCGATACTCGCCAAGGATTGCTTTCAATCTTCTCAACAAGTCCACCACATACACATGAGTTTCATGGAAACCTCTCTGATGCGACAGCTTGGTAAGTTGGTTGAGGTTGTTAGCCATACCGATGAGGTTCTTGGCAATGGCAACCGTCTCTGTGTTGTGTCCGCTCACCACCTCGCCATTCAAGGCGGACTCTCGGATATACTCCGCCAACTTGCGGTTGGCTTTTCTCGCCCTCAGCCTCAGAGCCTCGTAGCTTGGCTTCGAGAACTTCACCGTGACAGACTTCGACAATTTGCGAACCCTGCCTGTGGGCGGTCTTCCGCCCTTTCTCTTGTCCTGTTCCTGCATGCTTGTCATTCAATATACTGTTTACAGTTGGCACACTTACTTTCTGCGACCGCCGGGAGCAAAATTCCTCCGCCCTCATGGTGGAGC
>JAJWFY010000050.1:0-25582 GCA_021615735.1 Segatella copri
CAGCTGTTACTGCTTTTTTTTGAATTATGCAAGGTATAAACGCGGAGCCGCTTACTATCCCTCACGATTTTCTCACTACACTCTATCAGATACTGCATATCATTGTTGAAAAGCTTGCGATAGATGGCATCAGACCTTAAAGAATTAGATTCGTGTGATTGCTGGCATATGCCAGCAACCGCACAAATCAAGATATTCAAACCAAATAAACGTGGAAGTATGACTGTTTAAGTTGTGAGTTATAGGGTATTAAGATAATACACCTTACGCTTCGGATGCGTACGTATAAAACAATGGCAGTATCCAAACTACCAGCCAAATGGGTTTAGTACATTTCATTTCGTTTATATTTAAATAAGTTTATGTTAAGTTCCGCTTGCTAAATAACTATTTTTTCATGAGACAAACTGAAAGAATCGTCCAAAATATCATCAAAATAATAGATTTACGCAAAAAAACTTGGAAGATATTACAAAAAGTCGTATCTTTGCCAAAAGAATCTATAAAAAGAACAGATTATGAGATTATCAGAAGAACGATATATCAGCTTACTTACCGACTTTGGTTTCAAACGTATCTTTGGAACAAAGCCAAATAAAGACTTGCTCATCAACTTTCTGAATTCACTTTTCGATGGAGAGCAAGTCATTAAGGATGTTCGCTACCTTAATAGCGAACACGTTGGTGATGTTTTCGCAGAGCGCAAAGCTATCTTTGACGTATATTGTGAAAATGAGAAAGGAGAAAAGTTCATCGTTGAAATGCAGAACGCTTTTCAGAAATACTTTAAAGACCGTTCTCTCTTCTACTCTACGTTTCCTATCAGAGAGCAAGCTCCAAAAGGACAGGATTGGAATTTCAAGCTAGACCACGTCTACACGGTAGCATTGCTCAATTTTGATTTTAAGGAAGAAGCTTTCGACCAAAAAGAAATCAATCACGATGTTGGCCTGCTAGACAAAAAGACATTCAAGGTCTTTAACGACAAGCTTTCCTTCAAGTATATTGAGATTGCCAAATTCAATAAAAACGAGACAGAGCTAGAAACGCTGTATGACAAATGGCTCTATATAC
Source organism: Segatella copri (assembly GCA_021615735.1). GTDB lineage: Bacteria > Bacteroidota > Bacteroidia > Bacteroidales > Bacteroidaceae > Prevotella > Prevotella copri_Q. The sequence continues at coordinate 1,075 of JAJWFY010000050.1, forward strand.
TCAAGAATTTACCCAACCTTAGCAAACGACCGAAAGCTTTAAAAGAGAGAATTTTCACGAAGTTGTTTGAAGAAGCAGAAATCGCTAAATTCAGTCAACAAGAACTACGAGAATACGAGGATAGTCTTAAGGCCTATCGGGACATAAAAAATTCGATCGATACTGCGAAGGAAGAAGGAAGAGAAGAAGGTATTGCCAAAGAAAAGCTGGCCACCGCAAAGCGTCTTCTCGGCATGGGACTCACACAAGAGCAAGTTGCCAAAGGTACAGGCCTTTCAATAGAAGATATAGAGAGACTTGTTTAGACTATAATAATACAGAAAGCAATCCGATAGCTTGGATACTATCGGATGGCTTTCTGTATTATTTCAAACCTCATTATTGAAAGCATGAAAGATGATTATTCCGCATTTTTTGCCTTCTTATGAAGCTTGAACGCCAACGAGAACATCACGTAACGAGGGATGGTATTATACCAAGTTTCGGTTCTGCCCTGAGCATTGACGGTATAAACATTGTTGGTCAACTGGTGCAACAAGTCGTAAGCTTGAAGCTTGGCTGTAACATTTCCCTTGCAGAAGGTACGGGTCAACATAGCATTCCAAACCAAATCGTCGGTATTCATCTCGTTACTGTTATAACCTTTTCGGGTAAACATGGTGAGGTCTGTCTGAATACCCACTTTCATCCAAGGGATAGTATATTGCAGTTCCGTACCATATTGGAAATCACAGGCTTTGATGTCTTCAAAGATTTCCTGGTTACTACAACTGTACTTTCCCTCATACTTTCCCTTCACCTTCCATAGGAAATCCTTGAGCTGATAGGTCAGGCTTGCGCCTACAGATGGGCTCCAGGTATTCACCTTACTCAGTTCTGCCCCCTTGTTATCGTAGTCGATGTCGAAATCCACGCTGCGCACATAACCCAGTTTTGCATCTGTCGAGAATCGGAAGCGATGCTGCTTGTCTATGGAACGTGAAAAGCCTGCAGCCAATTTAGCATCCCAGTTGCCGTTCACGTTGTCATTTCTATAGGTAAAAGCACCCGTCTTTGTATTATAAGAGGTGCGCGTACCCCATGAGTTCCTCACCAGATTAGCCTCCATATCCACCCATCTGCTCAAGTCTGCAGAATCAGAATTCCAACTCATATAAGCTCCCAGATGATGGCGAATCAGCATCTTAAGGTCTGGATTATTGATACGAACCGCCAGAGGATTAGTATCATCTCCGTATGGCATCAGATCGGCAAAGCCAGGCTGTTTCATACTGAGACTATAATCTATCTGCTTAGAATTCTTGCCTCAGTTCGTATAAAAGAACTGAGGCTGGAAAAGTAACTTTCTTCTCTTTGCCACCGTGTCCATATCCAGTCTCATATAGTGATACTGTTCTTGTTGCCACTCTAGAGGCAAGACAATTTGCAAGAAACCTTCATCACCTTGTCTGATTACCTGGATTTCACTTTTACAACCTTTTTTCCACAAGTCTGAACTATAGGTATTGTCTGCATCCTGCGCCTTCATCCATTGATCGGTAGTAGAAGGCAATATGCCTAACTCATCAAATCCACCTTCATCCAAACGATCCAGACGATAGTTGGAATGATGGCGATTCTCATACTGCTGTATGAATGATACAGGGATATTGATACTCCAACCATGAGATAAACTCAGATTATAACCCACTCCAAAGCTATAATCATAGGAATGCTTGTGCTGGTCGCTATAGAGATTACGAACATCCTTAGCACCTTCTACAGCATAATTCATTTTATTGAGCGAATAGGTATCATTTGGTTTATTATGAGAAACGTTTATGCTTGAAGTAAAAAAAATAGCATCACCCCACGAAAAGCGTTTTTTAAGGTCAAGCCTCGTACCCGCATAAAGATAATCAGCCTTAACGAGACCTTGGTTCAAACTTTCATTAATCAGATGGTCACGATAAGTAGAAGTTCCTGCCGAAGATAGGGTCTTGGCATGGTCATAGCTCACATAGGAACTAGTATAGAGCGCAAACTTTTCTGTAAAATGCTGGAAATCATCTTCCAGTCGCCAGCTGAAGTATTTATTCTTTTCCTTGTTAAACCCTTGCTTTGAGATATTGCCATCCTTGGCAAATACCTCTCCCTGACTTTCACTCTCTATCTTCTCTTCGTTCCATTTTACTGTCGTTTGGAAATCGTTGTCGATGTTTTTTTCCTTGTTACCGGAACGGACAGAAAGTCCTATCTCACGATTGGTCTTCACGCCTTGCGAGAAACGAGAAGGAAGCCAATCGCCATTTTTCCTTGGAGCACCATCCTCATTCAGATTGTTGGCATTGGCATAGAGCATCGCATCATGCTTTTCTCCCATCAATAGTCCGAAAGTACGTGCCAACCAACGGTTTTGGGTTCCACCACCAGCTTCCACGGTAGCTAAGGCATTCTGTATATAATCACGTTTCAGGCTCAGATCCATCACATAATCCCTGCCTTCACCTTTACTTATCTGCTCTGCCAAAGTGCGTTTCTTGTTAAACACCTTGATATCCTTCACCGTATAATAAGGCAGGTTTTCGAGCATCACCTGATTATTGCCATTGAAGAGTTTCTTGCCATTCAAGGTAAGAAAATCCACTTTCTTTCCATTCACGAAAACCTCTCCCCCTTCCTTGAGTTCTACACCTGGCAACTGCTTAATGAGAGCATCCAGCATGGAACCTTCAGGCAAGGCAAAGGCTGTCGCATCATATACAATCGTATCGCCACGATGCACCACCTGAATCTTGGTGGCTTTAACAACCACCTCATCCAGCTGCGCCTCGTAGTTTTGATTATCTCTCTTCATCAAGATCTTAGGCAAGGCATTCTCATATTTTCAGCCTTTCGGCTCGAAAGTATAGTTGATGAATGTATCGAAATAACCTGGATAAGTTGCTTTGAGGATGTAATCCCGGCGAATCTTCTCCACGGGGAACTTAAAGAAACTATCTTTATTATACACTTCTGCCGACAAGGTATCTACAATAGTAGAATCCTTCAACATCAGAAATACCTTTGCACTCAATGGCATACGAGTGAATGAGTCGTAAGTTCCACCAAACAAGGTATAAAGTTTCTTGACTTTTGTTACCTCACGGCTACCAGACTTTTCCTGTGCCAGCACAGAAAAACAAGAAAGCAACAACAAGAGGCTTATCATAAGTTGTTTCATAAACGAAAATATTAAGTTGTTATTATTTAACTCTTATCTCATAAGGGAATCCCGGTACGAAGATGAGTTTCTGTGGTGCAAAAACAGGATTTACGGGTCTGGTGGCAGGAATCTCAGATGGATCCTGCTGCGCCAGGGCTGCAGTAGCCCAAGGCAAGGTTGCCGCTGTAAGCATCAGCGATAAGAAGATTTGTTTCATATCGGTTATGATTTTTGCGTTATTTATATTTCGCCACAAAAGTACTGATAATCTTGCAAAATCGCTCGCAATATCGTCTAAAATGATACAAATATCGTATTCTTTGTTCTTTTTGATGAAAGAATGCTTTCTTTAGTATTCTTAAAAGGCTAAAACACATAGCTGATATGATGAGAGAAGACTAATCTAACACCTTAAAGAACTAGGGTTGTGTGATTGCTGGCATATGCCAGCAAGGTTGTCGGCATATGCCAGCAACCGCACAAATCAATATGTTCAAACCAAATAAACGTGGAAGTATGACTGTTTAAGCTATGAGTTATAGAGTATGAAGACAACACATCTTACGCCTCGGATATGTACGTATTAAAAGGAGAAACGAAAGTGTTATCAATATGAGCAGAGAAACAAAAAAGTTCCGTTGCATTCTGCAAAACAACAGTTTTACGCCAGCAACGGAACTAACTATATTAATTATGCGAATTTCATCTTGATAGTAATGACAGCCTTATGGAGCTTGCCACCTTTATTATATACCATCGTTGGTTTAATGGTATAAGTCTTGCCCTTTTCAGAAGCACCAGGCTTATGACCCACAGTAAGGGCGTAGCCACCGGCATCATATTCGAAGTAGATCTTCGTGCCGTCACCCCAAACACCAGCAGAACCATCTTCTGCAATCCAGAAACCGATTCCATTGGCAGAGTATGCATAAGATACTGAACCGTCTGGGTTTGTCAAGCCTACAGCTACCTTGCCATCAGCAGGCCCCGTAAAACCCTCAGCTTTCACATCGCCAGCCTCCAATGTAGCACTTGCAATCTCAGAAGGCTGCAACTTGAATGCCTTTGCAATCTTCTCCATGACACCATCATTCAAGAGATTGAAGGTATGCAGAGGATAGCTTTCGCTGCTTGCGTCAAGACTAACTTCAAGTGAAGTCTCCACGTCAGTAGGGTCTCCTTCCGGTATCGTCACGTTGCCCAGCAAGTCGGTACCCGAGAACTTCACACGATAAGGCCATTGCTCATCATTGGTCTCATCATCATCCCAGGCATTGCGATTATACTTATCAGGAGCAGCCAGCACACAGAGGTACAATCGCTCAGTATTGGCAGGAACTTCGTAGGTTGCTGTGCCTTTCTTGCCTGTATGCATCTCGCCATAATGCGACTTGCCATCCTTGGTGATTGCCACAAAACCATAACGATAATTCTGCTGAGTATTGCTCTGTGAATTATACTTGGTCACAGTACTCTTGGCATTACCATCTCCATCTACCACAGTACCTGGATCACCAGCTGCCAAAGCAGAACCAGGAGCCAAGCCCTCAAGCGTAGCACTTACCTTGCCTGAAGCAGGAACATTCAGCGGGATGAGGTTGAAACCTGTTGTACCCGGACAGTTAGTATAAGCCACCTGATAACAGCCATCGTTCTTATACAGTTTGGTAGAATAGTTAATGGCAGCCTCCTTCTTATACTGATGCACAGCCTTGAAATCATAGTCAGCACAATGAGCACTATACGCATACAAATCCTTGTAGAGTGCATCAAGACTATTGTTGCAATAGATGCGCATATAAGTCTGAAGCGGATCCTCCGGATATTTGCTCTCTTTCCAGATACGGGCGTATGACTCGATGCCATGCTTTTCAGTAAACCAATACTGGAACCAGTAGCTTGCGTAACGCATGAACTCATGGTTGAAATGGCGATGATGATTCTTGAGCCAAACAGCATAATGAGCGTCCTGGTCAAAACACTCGTTAGGATAATCCTGGAACGACTGCCACTGGGCACATTGTTCCCAATAAGCACAACCGCCTGCACCATTTTCACCAAAACCATAACGGAAACCGGCAGGCACAAGCTGAGAACCATCAGCCCTATCTATTGGCGTAACCTCACCCATGAAGAGTTTGTCGGCAGAAACCTGATATTGGAAAGAGTGTCCTATCTCATGACCAATGGTTGAACCAACCGGCTTGCAGGTAGATGGATTTACCCAAAGAGCACCAATCTTGTCATCATAGCCTGAACCTGTAGCAAGCCAATCAGTCTGATAAAGGAGATAAATCTGCATCTTATGATTGTCAAGGACCGATTTTCCCTGTCCGACAGTTGCCATACCGAGTTTCTCTACATTGGTCTTATAGAACTGCTCAGCCTTCTGCAACAAGTCATCAATATCCACACGCAAAGCCTCCGGTACAGATTCAGCATTAGGATCATCTCCAAATCCAGGCTCCCAGAACACAAAGAAGTGCTCACTCTGCTTCATTCTCCACCACGACCATCTGGCATCGCTGCGGAGCATGTAGTCAGGTCCCTTTTCAAATCCTTCATTCCAGGTACCAGGACAATAGTACTTACCATAGTTGGCTATCTTTGATTTATTCATCAGCTTCACATCCGATGGTTTGGGATTTACAGGAGTATCAGTTTCCATGGAATCATTACCGGAACTGCAACTACAGAATGATAATAAAAAGAACATTGACAATACTGTCACTATCCCCGTTTTCAGTTTAATTTGTTTCATGATTTATGTTTAAGTTGATTTTGATTAAATACAGAGATCTAAAGAGTTGGAAAAAATATCGCCCAATAGCTTATGTGTTTTGCTATTGGGCGAATTATTCGTTATTTCAAAAGAATTGTATTACTGCTCAGCAGCCTCATCTGGTTCCATAGACCAGTATGGATTCTGGTACAATGAGGGTGTGTCATAAGTCTGAATAATAGTTGGCGCATAACAGTTGACCACCGCATGCACAACGGCTGTTGTGCATGCGCATATCAGCTGTTATGCAAGCGCACAACAGCTGTTGTGCGGCCGAAGATACTGACTGTCTCAACAACATATCCTATCTCTTCCAACAACATATCCTATCTCATCCAACAACATATCCTATCTCATCCAATAACAAGAAGAGGGTGAATCATAAACTTATGACACACCCTCTTAGTATAAGACCTAAGCAAAAGTTATATTTACAATAAACTCAACATACTTAGAAGGATCTTTCTTGCTAGCAAGAACACAGTGCACTTTGCCCGTTGTACCTGAAGCAATTTTTTCGTAACGTCCTATATTCAAACTACCGTCAACAGCTTGAACAAAGTACAGACATCCTGAGCCCCAATTTTGAATAGTACCATCCTTGGTGCACCAGAAGCCAATAACACCTGCATCTGTATTATAAGAAGCTGTGGTATTCCACGAATCGTCTGCATTTACCATGTACAATGCAATATCATTTTCTGTATTTGATACAGCATCATTCAATTCCTTAACAGTCATACCCAAACATGTAGTAATTGCATGTTCATAATCAGCATACTTCACCGAATAGGTATTATAATCACCCTCTGGGATTGTCACATTAGCCATGATAAGACTAGGATCAGTCACCATGATTGTAAAGCTAAATCTTACATAATCATCATAATCCTTTCCATTATTTATGGCAAAACCTACATTTGCAGAAATAGAAACACCTGCCGCAGAATTCTCTGGTACATCTATAACTAAGGCCTTATTAGCTTTGTCTAATTCTACACTTGCAACCTCAGAACTTTGGTCGCAAATCAAACCATTGTTATCATAATACCAACCTGTAGAACCTTTGGTTGGAGCTGTTTTATTCCACTGACCAAGAGATGGGTTGATATTGTAGAATACAGCATTTCCACTTTCCAGAGCAGACATCAACTCGTCCACTGTCATTCCAATCTTAGTTTGAATTGTCTCAGCATAATCAGACAAACGAATAGTCTTTGCCTCTACATGCCCCTTACGAAACTCAGCTGTATATGCTATCGTTGCAGAAGCATCTGTACGCAAATATGGAGTTTCATTTTCTCCATATACATGCTTCTCGGTAGCATCCATTGGATCGTCGCTGCATGAGCCGAATGATACGGCCATGCAAGCTAACATTGTATATAAAAATATCTTTTTCATATTGTACTATTATTTTCAGTTTTTACTTTATCACTGTTTATTATCAGCATAACCAGGATTCTGTTTCAACTTAGGGTTGCCATCCAAAGCCGACTTTGGAATAGGGAATATATCCTTATGGCGATCGGTCTTATCAGGATTAGCATCCTTACAGAACCAAGACTTACCATTATAGACATTTTCCTTAGAACCCTTGATGTGGAAACGAATCAAATCTTGACGACGATGATGTTCTGCTACAAATTCCCAAGCCAGCTCATCGAGCAAGCCACCCAATTCGATGTCTTGACCACCTTCATTGGTAATAATCCATTTGTCTGCTTCGCCCATCTTACCTTGGTTTTCACGGTGTCCGTATGCATATACACTACCACCCTTCAACTTCTCTACTGTAACCTTGGCTTTTTCTGGATTGTTCAAGAAGTCACGTTCACGAACCTTGGTAACCAAATCTGCTGCGGTCTGTTCAGTTTCGCCCTTATAGCCACCAAGACGAAGCAAGCACTCAGCCTTCATCATATAAGCATCAGCCAAGCGGAAGAATGGTACATCATCATATGAAGAACCATACTCACCTCCCTTGATTTCATACTTCACTAAACGGTAGCTTTCGAAAGGATAACAACCAGGATTATCAATACTGTGTAACTCCTTTGTGTAAACCAAAGGTTCGCCATCATAATAAATAGGAGCACCAGAAGCATCATACTGCTGACCACCAATCCAACAATCCTTAAAACGAGAGTCATCCTTATCATAAGTATCAAGGAACTGAGGCATCACAGCAGCACCACCTGTTGCCCAACCATCAAAGCCCCAAGTTGCCTTACCAGCTACGTGCATCCACATATTTGCCATATAGTTACCAGCAGCATACTTATTCTCGAATGGTATACCGAAGATTATCTCAGGAGAGCCAGAGATATCATCCATGAAGTTAGCAGAATATGCAGAAGCCAAAGAGAAAGGTCCATCCATTACCTGATTAAGTTCATCTATACACTTACCATACCAGCTATTGTCGGAATCATCCTGGAACCAAGCATTATGATTCAAGTACATCTTGGCCAAAATCATATGGATGGCATACTTATTGAGCTTGCCCATCTCTATAGTTGTGCCACAATCGTCTGCTATCTCATTCAATTCCTTGACCAAGAAATCAAAAGTCTCCTGTGGAGTGGCTTGCTCTGGTAACCAACCATCAGGGTGCTCAAACTCTGTATCCAAAGGAATGTTGCGGAACAAGTCAAAGAGTATATAGTAATACAAGGCACGATAGCCTCTCAACTGAGCCACCAACTTAGGATTCTCCTGAATCTGCTGATACCCCAACAACTTATTACAAGCATTGATACCCGCATAGTTACGAGTCCAGGTATCGCCAAAATGCGCAATCTGTGAATGGAACTCGTGCTTATGCATAGACACATAAAGATCTCCCCAACCAATACCTATGCGATAAGGGATACACCAAACATCGGAAGATTGGTCCATCATATCGGCATAACTATACCATCCCCAATATACATCACGCAAACTGCTATATACGGGACCGAACATAGCCATGATTTCCTCATTGGTAAACTCATGGTTTTCGGTAGCAATTGTATCATACAAATGCTCATCCAAATCGGTACATCCAGTAGTAGCCAATCCTGCAACTCCCAGCATTGTACCATATAATATATTACGAAATTTAGTATTCATATCTATAACGCTTAAAATTGTTAGAATGTAAGATTGACTCCCAAAGTAAAGGTACGAATGGACGGATACTTATCTCTCCTATCAATACCCGAAGCTTGCACATCACTATTAGTCAATTCAGGATCCAACCCCTTGTAACCTGTAATAGTAAACAAGTTTGTTCCTGAAAGATAAACACGTGCTGCTTTTACATACTTATTCTCCTTAAGAGGCACATTATAAGCTAAAGTTGCACTACTCAATTTCAAGAAATCACCATTTTCCAGATAGTAGCTGACAAATGTCTGCTTTTGTGCAGATGACAACTTATATCCACATCCGTAAGGTTCATCATTTGCAGACTTCAAACGATTGTATGCTATAGAGTTATTCTCATAGTAGCAACGAGCCTCGTTCAAAATTTTGAACCCGAACTGACCAGTGAACTGCATAGACAAGTCGAAATTCTTGTAACGGAATGTATTAGTCCATCCCATATACACCTTAGGAAGAGCATTGCCCAAGTACTGACGATACTTATCATTAGACAACATATTGTCTTTAAACTCCTCAGCCTCTCCTGTCTCAACATTCTCTATCATCCACAATCCATTCTCAGAAACGCCCACAGATTTCATTCCGTAGAAATTTCCAATAGACTTACCAACCTCCAAACGCTGTGTAGACATAGATATTGGCTCACCTAAATAAGCCTCATCATGCTGATTGGCTGTCTCATAAAGATCATTTGACAAACTGATCAACTTATTTGAGTTATGAGAAACTGTAACAGTTGTTTTATATTCAAAGTCTTTTGTCTGAACAGGAATTGCCGTAACAGAAGCCTCGATACCTTGGTTACGCATTTCACCTACATTAGCAAGAGTTTTGTTATAGTAGTTTGGTGGAGTTGGTACATCATACCACCAAAGCATATCCTTTGTGGTTTTCTTATATACATCGATGGTACCACTCAAACGCTCACCCAAGATGCTCCAATCCAAACCAACGTTGAACTCTGTTGACTTTTCCCACTTCAAATCTGGATTTGGATTTGAGTTTACAATCAAACCAAGATTCCATTTGTTATTGTCGTAATAATAAGTAGGATTTATACTGCTACTACCATATGTCCAACGAGTCAATGATTGGTAAGGGTCTTTAGGAATTACACCTGTAACACCAAAACCAGCACGAAGTTTCAAGTTGTTCACCCACTTTACATCCTTCATGAACTTTTCATTACTGATAGTCCATCCAAGTGATGCAGAAGGGAAAGTTCCCCACTTATGATTGGCTCCAAACTTAGAAGAGCCTTCATGACGAACACTGACAAGAATGTTGTATCTATCAGCATAGCCGTAACTGATACGTCCAAAGAAACCGATCAACTTCGACTCGCTCTTGTAGCTATTTAAGCCCGCCTTACCGTTCTTAAGAGCTGCACCGATATACATATTGTTATACTCGAACATATCGGTAGGGTAATCATAGTTGCTGCCACGGAATCCATACCATGTGTCTTTTTGATAGCTGTAACCTGCAAGCGCATTAAAACGATGCTCGCCAAACTGATGGTTGAAATTGCTTGTCAACTCGAAATTATCAGTCTGACCTGTATCATAGTTCTGAGAAGCATAACCAGTATGGTTTTCGGAAGCCTGACTATAATACTTAGAAGTATAATAAGTCTGATCATGATTGTTGAAACGATCCGTAGAGAACATAGCCTTAGTTTGCCAGCCCTTAATTGGTTCGAAAGTAAGAGAGCCTGTATATCGAGTAGTTTCAGTTTTATACTGTCCCTTGTGCTCCTTGATGATTCCTAATGGGTTATAATAGTAGTTAACGCCAAAATTCTCGCAATAACTACCATCAGCATTATAGATTGGCTCAGTAGGATTACGGATAATAGCCTGACGATATAGCATCTTATCAGCAGCATCGATAGGACCATTCTCATGCCATGTTTTCAAAAGATTTACTTGAATCTTGACCATATCGTTAAGCATCCAATGGCTCAAGTCGAAACTTGCCTTCATATTTTCATTATAGGTATCCAAAAAGACACCCTCATCCTTACGATAAGTAAAATCTGCAGAATAAGTAGTAGTCTTGTTACCGCCATGAATTAACACATTATGATTATGGCTAAATGCTGTTCGAGTTATAGCATCCAACCAATCTGTATCATAACCTTTATCCGAGAAATCCGTCTTACCTTCGCGGACATCTGCTCCATCCATGAAATCAAGAGTCTTGCCAAAAGAAGACAAAGAAGCATAGCCAGAATAGCTTACTTCTGTCTTAGACTCACGCTGACCACCTTTAGTGGTAATGATGATAACACCATTAGCACCACGAGTACCATAGATAGCAGCAGCAGAAGCATCCTTCAGAACATCAATACTTGCAATATTCTCAGGAGCTACAGTGCTAAGAGAACCTTCAATACCATCTACAAGAACCAAAGGAGTGTTGCTACCATTCAAGGAAATCACACCACGAAGACGGATAGTAGATTCTGCATTAGGGTCACCTGAACCATTGGCTATAGTCAAACCTGCAACCTTACCCTTAATTAACTCGGCAGCATCCTTCACTTTACCTGTTGTAAAGTCTTCTGCCTTAATACTGACAACAGCAGAAGTTACATCAGCTTTTTTCTGGGTACCATAACCGATAACAACCACTTCGTTCAAAGACTTTAAGTCTTCTTCCAAAATGATATTACCGCCTTTGGTTTCCTGACTAATAAATCCGATATAAGAGATTGTCAAGGTAGCGCCACGCTTTACTTTTAAGGTATAGTTACCATCAATATCGGTAACTGTACCATTCTTGGCATTGCCTTTTTCGATTACACTCGCACCAATGATGGCTTCACCATTGGCATCCTTTACTACACCCTTTACGGTAACTTCGTTCTGCTGAACATTTTCTACCTTTGGGCTTGATGAGGTCTCACTTGCTGCTAGAGTAGGTAATGCCCCCCCACATGCAAGGACCAAACACGCGATGGCTTTTACATAAGCTTGGCTATGTACAAAGCCTGAAATGTTTTGTGTCTGTCTCATTTCTATTGTTTGTTAGGTTGATAATTGTTTTTTAAAAATTTCGATTGCAAAGTAACATAATATTTATCATATCATGCCACAAAATCGTCCAAAAGAGTGAAAATATCGTCTAATTTTGATATTTTAGACGATATTTTCGTCTTTTAACCTATATTTCTATTCAGAAATTGCCTGTAACGGCTTATTATTTATTGTTTCATCGCCTTCTTCAGTTTTCCTACAGCGGCATGAATCATGTCGTGAGTTCCACTTCCGTCGGTCACGTATTTCTGAACCATTCTGCCATAGCTGATGGCTTCCTTGAGTTCCTCGCTGGTGTTGTCATCAGGCCAGCCGGCACGGCGAAGCAGACCGGAAAGTTCTCGGAGGTCTTCCATCTCGGCAAGGTTGCCAGGGCGCATCGTATTGATGGCACGGTTCAGAATGGCAGTAGTGCCTTCCAGTTCATCCTGGGTCACCTTCTTCTTGCCCTTTGCCACCAGCTCCTGTGCCTGAGCCATCACCTTCTGCATGCGCTCATAGCCGAACGGCGCCCATGGAGCATACTCCGGAACCTTCTGAGAGAGGGCATTCCACTTCTCCTGGTCAGCCTTGCGCTCTGCGGCAAGATTCAGGAGAGAATTCAGTTCGGTGAAATCTATCTTCACCTTCTTGCTCTTCTTGCTCTTGGCATCGGTCAGGTTGATGCGGTAGTAGTGGGTACTGTTGGCGTTGCGGTAATAATCAGGCTGGAATTCCTTGCCATCCAGCTTCAGGGTAAGGAGATTGGCTCCTGCACCTGTAGTCACGCCGTTCGATTCGCCCATGGTAATCTTGCTCAATCGGGAGTCGATGTTCAGCGTAGCCTGGTTCCAGGTCTGTGCACCTGTACCTGCCATTACCAGCGGTCCATACATCAGGGTTCCTACCCAGGAAGTCTTCAGCGGAGTACCGTCCAGACTTGCCACATCGCTCGAAAGCTTGTCGGCACCATATTCGATATGCTTGCTGAATGGCATGTCGATTTCTACGACATCGCCCGCCTTCCAGTGCTTCTGCTCCAGTTCTACATAGGTGCTAGGCTGATAGCTCTTTGCCACTTCCTTGCCGTTCACCTTGATGGAGAAACCTTGCGTAGCCCAATATGGCACACGGAGTTTCAGGGTGAAATCGCCCTCGCCTTCCGTTATCTTGATGGCTGAATGCTGTGCCGGCCACAGGCAATCCTGCTTGATGGTCACGCCCTTCTCCTTCCAGTGGAGGGTGGTTGGCATATAGAGACCTATCCAGAGAGTATGATCGTTGGCAAAATAAGCCGACTGCTGGTACTTGGTATGATTTTCAGAACCTGTACCACCGCAGCAGGTACTCTGAGGAGTCTCGTTGCCGAATGGCTTGGTGGCATTCAATCCTACCGCATACTGATAGCAGGTCTGATACTGGTCCGGATTGAGCGAACCGATAATCTGATTGTACAGCGTGCGCTCGATATAGTCGAGATACTGCGCATTATCAGGGTTATAACAGTTCAGATCCTTGCTCAGTTTGACGAGGTTATACGCGCAGCAGGTTTCGTTGATATCCGGATAAGCCTCCGATTCGCCTTCCTGCAGTCCGTTGGTTGCCATACTCAGAATCTGGGTATATGGCTGGCGGAACATTTCTCCGTTGCCTACACCACCCATCGCATACATGTATCTGCCCTGCACCAGACTCCAGAAGTTCTGTGCCAGATTGTAATAATATGGCTTCTGATTGCTCTTGTAGCTGCGCAGCGCTCCGATAATCATCGGAATATGCTGGTTGGCATGGCGGGTGCGGATGTCATCGATGTTCTTGCTCAGCGGATCATAAAACTTAGGTGCATCGAAACAGTTGGCTGCCTCAAGGAGCTTCGCCTTCTCATCCGGATTGGAAACCATCTCAGAAAGACGGGCGAGCGATTCGCTCATACCTCCCACCTCACCGGCGATATACATGTCCCACATCTCGTAACGGTTGCCTGGCTTGGCTCTGCGTTCATCCTGAGTGCCGTCCTGCTTCACATAAGTGCGGTAGTGCATGCGGTTCCATACCCAGAGTCCCATATCCTTGGCAATGAGGAGAGCCTTGTCGCAGATTTCCTTATCATCAAAGTAGGTGGCGATGTCTATCAGACCGGCAAGCTGCTTATGTACACTATAATAAGGTGCCCAAACCCAATCGGAGTTGTTGTAGGCACGATACATCTCAATAAGAGCACAATGCTGAGCCGGAATGGCGTTGATATAGCCGTAACCATACAGTTCAGGGTGCTTCTTATATTCATCAAAAGCAGCCCAAGTGCCCTTCATCTCTCTGAGTTCTGCCTCTGGAGCGAAATCACGCGCCTCCCAGTTACGCTTCAGATCCTTATTATATACGAAGGTTTTCTCCTGACACTCTCGCAACTCATTCACCATACGGGTGATGTTCTTGCGAAGGATGGCTTTCTGCTCAGGATTGGTTGCCACGGCGTATGCCTGTGCGATTGCCGACATATAGTGACCAGAGCCATGTCCCTTGAGTTTGGTATCCGGCGAATCCCAGCCATCACTCTTGGTATAACCCTCGGTACTGAGTCCGTAGGTATCGCGATAGTTGTAGAGTTGCTGGGTAACATCCCAGGAACAGATCTCGCGGATAGCCTCATCACGGTTGTGGGTGAGTCGGTTGTCACCATCTATGCTCACATCAGCGAGCGAGAAGGTATGAGCCACTTCCTTGTCAGGAGTCTGATAGCCTTCAGCCACCACCTTGACTTGTGCCTTGACAGGATAACCATTGTCGGTAGTCTCGTCACCAATCACAAAACCACCAATCTCATATTGGCTTCCGGCAGGATGCTTCTGCGCATCAGCCTCAGCCTGCTCATCAGCAAGCGGAGAATTAGCCCAGCGTACCTGGCGATACTCAGAATAACCATCAGAATAGGTTACCCACACGAGATTAGGAAGTCGGGGTGCTGTACCCACCGGACAATCCACTGTTACCACAGCTACCTTAGAGATGGTGCGATAAACCGTGGCTGCTGTTGTCATTCCCGGCAAACAAGCTACTCCTATTAATAATGTGAACTGCTTTGAATTCATATCTGCTAGGTTTAAAATTTATACGTTTTTGTTTCTGCTTGCAAAATAACAGAAAAAAACAACGAAGTCCTAAAATTATCGTACACAAAGATGCAACTATCGTCTAACAGGGGGCTTTTAATACGATATTTTCATCATTTTGGACTTTCTTTGCATTACATAAACAATTCTATTCGTAAATTTGCAGCAGAAATAAAAACTTGTGGTAATCTGGGTATACAGACATTACCATCAAGCGAACAACAAAACGGACAAAACAACAATAAACCTAGAAGTTATGGTTAAGAAACTCTTTTTCATCGCCACCTTATTATATATAGGGGCAACAGTATCGGCAGAGAACTATCTGGTAAAATCACCAGATGGTAAAATCGTGGCAGAACTCAACACCAACAAGTATCTCTCTCTTCAATTTAAATACAACGGCTCCATTCTTTTACAGGAGTCTTCAATAGGTGTAACGCTGAACGATGGAATGGACATGGGTAAGAACCCGAAGGTAGCAAGCCACAAGCTTAGCAACCATAAGGAGACCATCCATGCCCCATTCTATCGTCAGCAAAACTTTGAAACAGGTTATCAGGAACTGAATCTGAAACTGAAGAATGGTTTCGGCATCATCCTGAGAGCTTACGATGAGGGAGTGGCTTACCGATTCTACACACAGCGAAAGGGCAAGACCATCATTCTGAATGAAAACGCCGCCTACCAGTTCGGCAAGGACAAGAAGGCATGGCTACCTTATACCACGACACCCGAAAAGCCTTTTGCCATGGCTTTCCAGAATATCTATCACGAAACACGGCTCGATACCGCTAAGCAGGATTTAGCTTTTCTGCCGGCTACCGTAGATTGCGGAAAGGCAAAGGTTACCATTCTGGAAAGCGACCTGGAAAAGTATCCGGGCATGTGGCTGAAGGCCAACAGCAGCGAACAGGATAAAGAGAAGGGAATCCTGAGAGCAGCCTTCGCTCCCTACCCTAAGGAGATGGCTTACTACCCTTGGCGACACATGAGCCACGTAAAGAGCACCTGCGATTATATCGCTACCAGCACCGGCAAGCGCAATTATCCTTGGCGCATCTTCGCCATCACAGAGCACGATACACAGATGCCAACCAACAACCTGGTGTATGCACTCGCTGCTCCCAACAAGATAGGCGATACATCCTGGATTAAACCGGGCAAGGTGGCTTGGGACTGGTGGAACGACTGGAATCTGAAAGGTGTGGATTTCAAGGCGGGCATCAACTTTGATACCTACAAGTATTACATAGATTTTGCTCATAATCACGGTTTGGAATACATCGTCCTTGACGAAGGATGGTACAACTCGAAAGAGGGAAGCATTCTGAAACCAATAGACGATATCCAGTTGCCTAAGCTCATAGAATATGGTAAGAGCAAGGGCGTGGACATCGTACTCTGGGCTGTGTTCAACGTGATGGACGAGAACCTGGAAACCATCTGCAAGACCTATGCCGATATGGGCATCAAGGGATTCAAGGTGGATTTCATGGACCGCGATGACCAGACCGCCATCGAAATGGTGGAACGTCTGGCTGCCTGCACCGCCAAGCATCATCTCATCCTCGACCTGCACGGTATCTACAAGCCACACGGTCAGAACCGCACCTACCCTAACATCCTCAACTACGAGAGTGTATTCGGTATGGAAGAATGCCGCTGGACGGAGGCTAAGAATGATATGCCGCTCTACGACGTCACCTTCCCATACATCCGAATGATGGCAGGACAGGTGGATTTCACACCGGGAGCGATGAGAAACGGAACCCGCGATAACTGGAAGGCTATCTATACCAAACCGATTTCGATGGGTACCCGATGCCACCAGGCTGCCTGTTACATCGTGCAGGATAGTCCATTTACAATGCTTGCCGACACTCCTACCAACTATGAGGCTGATGAGCCATACACCCGATATATCGCTTCGCTGCCAGTAGTCTTCGACAAGACCATCGTGCCTCAGGGAGAAATCGGAAAGTATATCGTTACTGCCCGAAAGAAGGGCAACAACTGGTATGTAGGCGGTCAGAGCAACTGGGATGAGCGCACGCTCACCCTAAAGTTTGATTTCCTCCCAAATGGAGATTACGAAGCAATCGTGCTGAAAGATGGCATCAATGCCAACCATGATGCCGAGGATTACAAGATAGAGAAATCCGTCATCAATCAGAAATCAGAATTGAAGATCCATCTTGCTTCAGGCGGTGGATTCGTCATTAAACTTATTAAGAAATAAATATTTAGAAAAGATGTTCATATGGTTAGTAAAAATATAATTGTAACATTGTTAGTAACTACAGCTGCGGCAGCGCCTGAGACAGGTGCTGCCCAGAAAGCTGCCTACAACACTCCGGGAGCCGGCAACCCTATCCTACCTGGTTACTTTGCCGACCCAACCATCAAGAAGTTTGGTGATACCTATTATATATATGCTACTACTGACGGTAGCGGAGCCGGTTTCGGACCGGCACAGCTCTGGTGCAGTAAGGATTTCAAAAACTGGACCCTGATGCCGATGAACTGGCCGGACAGCCACTGGATCTGGGCACCGGATGTGATGAAGAACGAAGCCGACGGCAAGTATTACTATCTCTACTGCCAGCCTTGCAAACTTCATCTGGGTGTGGGCGATACGCCTCGCGGTCCTTGGAAGAACGTGCTGGGCGAGAGCGAGGCCGTGCTCGTACCGGACAGATTCGTAAAGAATGCCATCACTCTAGATGGTCAGACCTTCCGCGATGATGACAGCTCGGTCTATATGTATTGGGGCACCTGGGGCATCTACAAAGGCTTCGGTTGCGGAGCTGGTAAACTGAATCCTGACATGAAGTCGTTCAGCGAAACCAAGCTCATCCCGAATACCGAGGTTACTCACTTCTTCGAAGCTCCTTTCGTCTTCAAGCGCAACGGCATCTACTACTTCCTCTACTCCTGCGAGCATTGCGAGGATGCCAGCTACCGTGTGGATTACGCCACAGCCAAGAGTCCGCTCGGTCCTTATACCTACCACGGCACCATCCTCAAGACCAATGCCGACGGTACCGTTCACGGACCGGGACACAACAGCGTGCTGCAGGAAGGCGACAACTACTACATCGTATATCATCGCCACGACAATCCGCACTCCAACCGTGGATTCCATCGTCAGGTGGCTATCGATAAGCTCGAATTCAATGCCGACGGTACCATCAAGGAAGTCATCCCAACCCACGAAGGTCTCGATCTGAAACCGGAGATGAAGGTGGCTAAGAACCTCGCCTTCGGTGCCAAGGTTACCGCCTCTTCCTACTACGACAACGACTTCCGTCCGGAATATGCGGTAGATGACAACAATGGAACACTCTGGCGCCCTCGCACCACCGGACCAGATTGGATCCAGATTGACCTGGGCAAGAAGCAGAGCATCAAGAGCATCTGGACTCAGTTTGAATACGGAACCCAGTTCTATCAGTATCTCATCGAGACATCGAATGACGGTAAGCACTGGCAGACCTTCTCCGACAAGCGACAGAATCGTCTGGCAGGTTCACCGATGGTGGATTTCGGAAATGCCAAGGCGCAGTACATCCGCCTCACCTATACCGGTGGACAGAAGAATGGTTTCGGTGGCGCCATCTGGAACATCAAGGTTTACGGTTCCGTAGAAGATTCTGCCCCACAGCAGTGGCTCG
Organism: Segatella copri; assembly: GCA_021615735.1. Classification (GTDB taxonomy): domain Bacteria; phylum Bacteroidota; class Bacteroidia; order Bacteroidales; family Bacteroidaceae; genus Prevotella; species Prevotella copri_Q. The sequence continues at coordinate 19,998 of JAJWFY010000050.1, forward strand.
GTCTGACAGCAGCCGATTTCGACGGCACAACCTGGCATAACAACGAGGGAATGCTCGCCGGCAAGTTCTCACTCCTTCAGGGTACAGCACTCAGAGAGCGCATGGCTGGCAAAGATGCCATCACCCTGCAACCGGGTGCCCAGCTCGTGATGACTCATCCGCAGCTCGGCAAGGCACGCAAGCACACCCTCACCGCCCAGGCTTTCGACAACGGAAGCTGGCATCAGATAGATGAAAACGATCCACGTCTGAATCTTTCTGAAGGAAAACTGGAAATCCGTGCAGGCGAAAAGCAATTTACCCTCACCAATCTCCGTTATTATAACTGGGAACAGGAGGCTGCAGAAAAGGCTTTCGATGCCCAGAGCAACATCGTGCGTGAGGCAGTAGCCGATAAGAACAGTCAGGGGCTGGTGGTAGATATCAGCGCTGATTACTACAACGAGGGCGATACCGTGCCATACATCAAGAACGGCAGTCCGCTGGATGTTCATCTCAAAGGCGAGTTCGAGACACAGCACGATACAGCTGCCATCATCAAGACCATAGAGGGCAAGAAGGCATTCACCTTTACCGGCAAGGAGAGCTACAGAAGCAACTTCATGCTCCCAGCCACTATCCGCGACAACGCTCCATACACCATCGAGGCATGGATTCTGAATCCGGAGATTGCCGAGAATGAATGCGTAGCCGATTTCACCTCTTCGCACGATGAACTGGAGAAGCTGATGCTGGTAAACGGCACCGAACCACGCTGCGGTGTGATGAACCACTATGGATGGTACGAGGATGCCGGCTACAAGGAGATGAAGACCTTGGAAGGCAAGTGGCAGCACGTATATGTATGCTTCGACGGCAGAATCGAGAGCATCTACATCAACGACAAACTCGTAAGTCAGAAAGATATCCAGCTCCTCGTCAAGCCATCGCAGTTTATGCTTCTGGGCAAGAACGCCGAAGAGGCATGGCCTTTCTCAGGCTATCTGCACTCATTGAAACTCTGGGATGAATATATCCCAAAGAAGAATTAAGAATTTAAAAATAATAATCAAGAATACAGAATAGAGAACATTGAGCTTTACCAATCATAAAGTTCAATGTTCAAAATTCAAAGTTCAAAGTAAAAAACATGAAAAAGATTTTGATGACATCAGCCTTGGCAGCATTGGCATTGATGCCTGCTTCGGCACAGAAAGTGAGCAAGAGCTCGGGTGGTTATCCTATCACTCCGGTGCCTTTCACATCAGTAAAGGTTTGGAACAATACGTTCTGGGGACAGCGTATCGAAACCTCTCGCAAGGTAACCATCCCGCTGGCTTTCAGCAAATGCGAAACAGAGGGAAGATACAAGAACTTTGAGCGCGCTGCACATCCTAGCGAGAAGTATGATGTAGGTAAACTGATGCCGCTGAGCTTCGATGATACCGACCCATACAAGACTATCGAGGGTGCCAGCTACGTGCTCCAGACCTACCCTGACAAGAAACTCAAGGCGTATATCGACAGCGTGCTCGACATCATCGCTCCGGCTCAGGAGGCTGACGGATACCTCTATACCGCCCGTACACAAAACCCGAAGCATCCTCATTTCTGGGCTGGCGACAAGCGCTGGAGCATGGAGGAGGACTTGAGCCATGAGCTTTACAACCTTGGACACATGGTTGAGGGTGCCGTGGCTCACTGGCAGGCTACAGGCAGCCGCAAGTTCCTCGACATCGCTATCCGCTATGCCGACTGCGTGGTTCGCGAGGTAGGTCCTAATCCAGGACAGGCTTGTGTGGTTCCTGGACATCAGATTGCAGAGATGGCGCTCTGCAAGCTCTATCTCGCTACTGGCAACAAGAAATATCTCGAAGAGGCTAAGTTCTTCCTCGACTATCGTGGAAAGACTTCCATCAAACAGGAATATTCTCAGAGCCACAAACCGGTTTTGGAGCAGGACGAGGCTGTAGGTCATGCTGTTCGTGCCACCTATATGTATGCTGGTATGGCTGATGTAGCTGCCCTCACCGGCGATACAGCCTATATCCACGCCATCGACCGCATCTGGGACAACATCGTAAGCAAGAAGCTCTACATCACCGGAGGAATCGGAGCTACTAACAACGGCGAGGCTTTCGGCAAAAACTACGAGCTGCCTAATATGAGTGCCTACTGCGAAACCTGCGCAGCTATCGGCAATGTTTATGTCAACTACCGTCTCTTCCTTCTCCATGGCGAGAGCAAATATTACGATGTATTGGAGCGTACCCTCTACAATGGTCTCATCAGTGGTGTGAGCATGGACGGCGGCGGCTTCTTCTACCCTAACCCATTGGAGAGTATGGGTCAGCATCAGCGCCAGGCTTGGTTCGGCTGTGCCTGCTGCCCTAGCAACATCTGCCGCTTCCTGCCATCCCTCCCAGGCTATGTATATGCTGTAAAGGACAAGAATGTATATGTCAACCTCTTCCTCAGCAACTCTTCTTCTCTGAAAGTAGCTGGCAAGAAGGTGGCTTTGAGCCAGGACACAAAATATCCTTGGAACGGTGACATCGCCATCAAGGTGGATGACAACAAGGCAGGTCAGTTCGGTATGAAGATCCGCATCCCGGGCTGGGTAAAGGGTCAGCCAGTACCATCAGACCTTTACTACTACAGCGACGGCAAGCGACTGGGCTATACCATCACCGTAAACGGAAAGAAGGTAGAGGCTAAGGTAACAGAGGATGGCTATTATACCATCAACCGCAAGTGGAAGAAGGGCGATGTGGTTCGCGTTCACTTCGATATGGAGGCACGCACTGTACGTGCCAACAACAAGGTAGAGGCCGACCGTGGCTGCATCAGCATCGAGCGTGGTCCTATCGTATATTGTGCAGAGTGGCCAGACAACCAGGGCTTCGACATCATGAGCATCCTGGAGAACCGCGAACCTCAGTTCGCTGAGGGCAAGCTCTCGTACGATGGCTTCATCGACCCTAAATATAAGAATGTACTGACACTCTACAAGGGGCAGAACATGGAGACCTTGACCGAGAACGTGCAGACCCTCGCCTACGACAAGAGCGGCAAGCTGAGCACCAAGGACCAGACCCTGACCCTCATCCCATACTTCGCTTGGGCTCATCGTGGCAACGGCAACATGAAGGTATGGTTGCCACAGGATGTCAAGGCAGCAAAGCCATCAGCTCCTGCAACTCTCGCTGCACAGGCTAAGGTAGAATTCTCTTCTCCAGTGCCAGCCAAGAGCAGCATTACCGACGGACTGGTTCCTGCCGATGAGAACGACCGTTCTATCCCATATATCCACTGGTGGCCTAAGAAGAACACTACAGAGTGGATTACCTACACCTTCCCAGAGAGCAAGGAGATCAAGACCAGCACCGTATATTGGTACGACGACCAGCCATGGGGCGGTTGCAAGGTACCAGACAGCTGGAAGCTCTACTATCAGGACGAGGCAGGCAACTGGAAGGAAGTTCCAGGAGCCGATGCTTATCCATGCAAGCGTGGTGTAGCCTGCATCGTGAATTTCGACTCAGTGAAGACCAAGGCTGTAAAGCTCGAACTGAAGCAGCCAGAAACTCTGTCCTGCGGTTTGTTTGAGTGGAGCGTGAAGTAACAAGATTTATTTTAAAATATTTTTCTTTCAAGAATTGCCATATTGCCATACCAGCCAGTAATCTCTCTGATTACAAAGCTGTTAGGGGTATGGCAATTCTTTATTTTTAGGGGTTATCTGCCATATATTGCCATGAACAATCTTTATTCATAACTTCGCCATCGATGCGGAAGAAATTACGTCCCGACGTAGCATCTGATACATCGCGACGTAACAACAACTGCGTCCCGACGTAGCATCTGATACGTCGCGACGAAAATGAGGGTACTAATTCTCACGATGGCAATATATGGCAATCCCCGGCGCTTTTCCGAGAATTGCCATACGTACTTTTACGCTGAGTATCAACCATTTACACATACAATATAGCAATTAAAACAACGCATTAAAACTTTTTTATTTTTTCTTCACCAGTCTAATGACATACCCAGACCAAAGGCACCATACGGCAAGTATTCCCATTACGAAGATAAATATATATGTAGCAATACTACCTATGAAGATTCTACCGCTATGAGCCTCCAGAGCCACATTCCATAATGACATGGGCAGTTGGTTCATATAAGCGGGTTGTGGTGCAAAGTCGGTTCCTTCATTATACTCAGCAATGACAGGCGTATCTGAGAAATCCTGGCTCATACCTGCTATCGCCTTTTTTCCGAATGGTGCGCCAGCGTTCTTTAAAGCAGCTTTCCCGGTAGAATAATCAACGGTTGTCCCCTTTACTCTATCCCAAACAAAGAGACCACTAAACGAACCGCAATACCATTTGCCATCTTTGCTTTGCTGAAGGACATTCAATCCCATAACACTGACTGGTGGAGTATTGGAGATGGACTCCAACTTTCCTGTCTGGAAATTCACGGAAAAGAAACCATCCGAAGTTGACAAGAGCCAGTCACCGAACTTTTCATCATAACGCACCACACGGAGTTTGTCATTCCAAGGGTTCTTGCTATGAAGCGTCGTCCCAGGAATAGACGGCATCTTGTTAAACACCAAGGCTATCATCACAGGTGGACGAAGGCACCAACCTGTCAGGGCTATCAACAAAGTAAGCATGATGGTGTATCGGCCTATTTTGTCATGCCATTGTAGCGAAAAGCGAAGCAACCTCTTCTGTTTAGGCTTTAACCAGAAGATAAGACCTGAGATGCAGAGCAACACCAGGATTATGGCAATGCCATCTACGATGAGTTTACCAATGCTGCCAAACAACTCTCCACTGTGAAGCAGCCATATCGTACGAAAGACTGTAACTTTCCCATCATACTCCTTTGGCATAGGCAATTCTATCCGTTGGAAGTTCTGATAAGGTGGCAAAGAAACATAAGCATAGGAGCGGCTGAGAACCAAAAGCGTATCTCCATGAGCAGAAATGTCGCTCAACTTCTCTTCCGGCTCTGTTGGAAGAGTTACGCTTTTCCATATTTTGTGACTCCCCAACTGGTAGAGTGAAAATGGAGATACCGACCAGACAGAACCATCATCCGTTCTGATAACATTTCTTATCTGTCGGCAGTCTGCTCCTGCTGGCATCCCCTTATTAAAGTCCTTGAATGTGGATGCTGTAGAATCCGTTTGCCAGATTCCCCCGTTTCCATACAGCAATATGGCATCATCCAAAGCAAGCGTTCCCCTCAGCAACCCGCCATTCCAATTCTTGAATTCATAGCGACTTGGCAGATATTTCCTGCTCACGTCCACATCTTTGATAAGCGAACGGTGGTTGAGCAAAATACCCGACAAGCAGAACATCAGCATGAAAAAGCTCATACCGATGCCTAACCATTTATGTTGTTTTCTCCAAGTTATTTTTTTATTTAGCATATTCATAATCATTATTACTATCTTGAATCAGGCTGCAAAGGTACATATTTCTAAGAAGGTATGCAATACCTAAAAATAATGAAAATGAGGATGCTATGTAAGCGTCTCCGCGTTTATACCTTGCATAATTCCAAAAAAGCAGTAACAGCTG
>JAJWFY010000051.1:0-24088 GCA_021615735.1 Segatella copri
CAAGATAGGTTTAGAAAAGCCTTTTAGCGACTTTTACTCCTTAATAAAATGTTCACTATAAAAGTTGGAAGACTATAAGTGCTTGGTATTCAGCCCTAATATTCCTCTGGAATGATGACGAGTATTAATCTCGATGATAGGAGGGTGTGTCATAAGTCTGGATAATAGTTGGCGCATAACAGTTGACCAACGCATGCACATCAGCTGTTGTGCATGCGCATATCAGCTGTTATGCAAGCGCACAACAGCTGTTGTGCGGCCGAAGATACTGACTGTCTCAATAACATATCCTATCTCTTCCAACAACATATCCTATCTCATCCAACAACAAGAAGAGGGTGAATCATAAACTTATGACACACCCTCTTTTTCATCTTTTGTTTCTTGCTTATATATAATAATGTGTAAGAAATTCCGTTATCTTATTGTGTTGAAAAGATTTATCATTATATGGATTCTGCTAGTGGGGGTGCTCGAAGTGAGGGCACAGTATGATCCTTCCTTCAGTCATTACTTTGATATGGAACCATCATTCAATCCTGCTGCTGTGGGTAAGCAGTCGAAACTCAATGTTACGGCGGCCTACGCACTTGATATGGCTGGATTCGAACATAACCCCCGTACCTTTCAGGTGGCGGCTGACATGCCTTTCTTCTTGCTCAATCACCGGCATGGAGTAGGCTTGTCGCTACAGAGCGACCAGATTGGTCTTTTTACTCATCAGCGCCTGGCTTTACAGTATGCTTTGCAGAATAAACTCCTGGGTGGAACGCTGAGCGTGGGTGTTCAAGGAGGTATGCTGAGTGAGAAGTTTGATGGAAGCAAGGTGGATTTGGGAGAAAGTGGTGACCCTGCCTTTTCTACTTCAGACGTAAATGGAAGCGGAATGGATTTGAGTCTGGGTCTGTATTACCAGCATAAGTCTTGGTATGTAGGACTTTCTGCCCAGCATCTTACATCGCCTACGATTAATCTAGGTGAGACCAACGAATTGAAAATAGATGCCACATATTATTTGACTGGTGGATACAATATTCGACTGAGAAATCCGTTCTTAACAATAAAGCCGTCTGTTCTTGTTACAACAGATGGTACTACATGGCGAGGCGACCTGACAGGAAGATTGGTTTACCAATATGAGAAACGGATGTTGTATGGTGGAGTAACCTACAGTCCGGACAGATCGGTAACCATGCTGGTAGGCGGTAGTTTTCATGGGGTAGTGATTGGTTACAGTTACGAGGTATATACCTCCAAACTCAGTGCCGGAAATGGCAGTCATGAACTCTTTGTAGGGTATCAGACCGATATCAACCTGACCAAGAAAGGCAGAAACCGCCATCAGAGCGTCAGAATATTATAATGTAAATAGAAATAAGAACATAGTAGAATCATAAAACAATGAAGAAAAGTATATTGCTCCTTAGTGCATTCGCTATATTGCTCACCTTGAGCGGCTGCTTCGGTGCCAAGCAAGCTTCTGTTGCAGGCAGAGGTGGCGAGGTGGTTGGCGTGAGCGGTAGAAGCTTTGTAGAGCCAGCCCCTTATGGTATGGTAAAGATAAACCGTGGCTTCCTGAAAATGGGAATGGAGACCCAAGACTCACTCTGGGGAATGAAAACACCTCGCAAGGATGTGTCGGTGGATGGATTCTGGATGGATGATACCGAAATCACCAATTCAGAATATAAGCAGTTTGTGGCTTATGTGCGTGATTCTATCCTTCGTACACGTCTGGCTGATCCTGCTTATGGAGGCGACGAGACTTACATGATTACTGAAGATAAGAATGGCGATCCGGTTACACCTCATGTAAACTGGAAGAAAGCGCTTCCTAAGAAACCTAATGAGGATGAGCAGAGAGCTTTTGAAAGTTTGTATGAAACCAATCCGGTTACAGGAGAAAAACTCATCGACTGGCGCCAGCTCAACTATAAATACGAAATCTATGATTATACGGCTGCGGCTCAGCGTAAGTTCCGCCTGAATCCTCAGGAACGTACCCTTAACACCGATGTGAAGATAAATCCGGACGAGGTGGTGATGATTTCGAAAGATACTGCTTATTACGATGATGAGGGTAGAGTGGTGCGTGAGACTATCAACCGTCCGCTTTCAGGACCATGGGATTTCCTGAATACCTATATCGTGAATGTTTATCCTGACACTACCTGTTGGGTAAACGACTTCAGAAATGCAGAGAATGAAACCTATCTGAGAAGTTATTTCAGCAATCCTGCGTATAATGACTATCCGGTAGTCGGTGTTACCTGGGAACAGGCAAATGCCTTCTGCGCCTGGAGAACAGACTATCTGTTGAAGGGCTTAGGTCCTGAAGCAAGATTTGTACAGCGTTACCGTCTGCCAACCGAGGCTGAATGGGAATATGCTGCAAGAGGCAAGAACCAGAATGAATTTCCTTGGGACAATGCGGATGTGAAGAATGGGGATGGCTGTTTTTATGCTAATTTCAAACCAGACAGGGGCAACTATACTAAAGACGGCAACCTGATAACCAGCAAGGTGGCTATCTATTCGCCAAATTCTAATGGACTTTACGATATGGCTGGTAATGTGGCAGAGTGGACAAGTACCGTTTATACAGAGGCGGGTGTTGACGCAATGAGCGATTTTAACCCAACTTTACAGTATAATGCTGCCATAGAAGATCCTTACCGTTTGAAGAAGAAGAGTGTAAGAGGTGGTTCCTGGAAAGACCCTGAGTCGTTTATCCGTTCGGCATGGCGCACTTTCGAGTACCAGAATCAGCCTCGCTCATACATCGGATTCCGTTGCGTGAGAAGTCTTGCTACTACGGCAAGCGGAAAACAGAAACCATTGAAGAATAAGAATAGGAGATAAATAATATGAGCTATTATAGCAAATTCAATATCGTATACCGCTTGCAGAAGTGGATGGATAGTGTGCCGGGTCAGACATTCCTTAACTATGCTTACAGTTGGGGTGCCTCTATCGTTATCGCTGGTACCCTCTTTAAGTTGACCCATCTTCCTGGTGCCAATTTCATGCTTTTCTTAGGTATGGGAACCGAGATTTTCGTGTTCTTCCTTTCTGCTTTCGACCGTCCTTTCGACAAGACTGCCGAAGGTAGAGACTTGCCTACCCATGCTACAGAGGAGTATCTGGAAGGAAAGGTGTCGGCAGAAGAAATGATGACTGCCAAGAATCGTTCTGAAACCATTCAACCTCAGGTTGCTTCTCCTGTCTCTCCTGTAATGACTGCTGCGCCAGAACTGACTCCACTTAATCCTGAGGTGGTGGAAGTTCAGAACAGTTACGTAGAACAGTTGAAGAGCCTGGTAGAAACCTTGAGTAAGGTAAACGAACAGAGTAGCCGACTGACTCGTGACAGCGAGGAGATGGAGAATCTGAACCGTACCTTGACAGGTATCAGCAGGGTATACGAGATGCAGCTGAAAAGTGCCAGCCAGCAGATTGGTACCATTGACCAGATCAATGAGCAGACCAAGATGATGGCAAAGCAGATAGAACAGTTGAACAAGATTTATACCCGTATGATTGATGCCATGACCATCAATATGCGTGTGGCGGCTCCTCATGTAACAAGTGAAGAGTAAAGAACGAAGAAAATAAATAGAATCAAGCAAATTTATATCCATGGCAATCAAGAAAAGACCGGTTTCGCCTCGCCAGAAGATGATTAACCTGATGTATGTCATCCTGATGGCTATGCTGGCGCTGAATACTCCTACAGATGAGGAATTCGGTGTCAAAGGCAAGTCTATTGTCGAGAAAATCAAGAAAAGTCTTGCCGATGATGGGAAGAAATCGGATGAGGAGAAGAAAAATATAGATTTGGTAGAACTGAATGTGAATGAACTCGATGCATTCGTTATTCCAGAGAAAACAACCCTCTATGCCGGTGAACGTTTCAATTCGCATGTGGTGATGGCTGCAATAGACAGTACACAGCGCCCGGAAATCTATGTGAATGGTAGTAGGCTGAATGCCGAGAATGGCAGATACAGTTTTGTGGCAGGTGGCGTAGGTGAGCATCAGTTTGGCGGTTACATTCTGATGAGAGGCAAGAATGGCGAGATGATGCGACGCAATTTCGTTCAGAGATACACCGTATTGCCTGTTCCTAATACAGCTACCGTTGCTGCCGACCTGATGAATGTGCTCTATGCAGGCTATGCCAATCCTATCAGCATCAGCGTTCCTGGTGTTCCGGCAAATGCTATCTCTGCTTCCATGACAGGCGGTTCTTTCGTAGCTAAGGGCAATGGTCATTTCGTGGCTACACCTTCAGCGGTGGGTAAGGATGTTACCATCCATGTGACAGCCCGCGATAAGGGACAGGTGAGAAGTCTGCCTCCATTCGTATTCCATGTAAGAAAACTTCCTGACCCAACAGCTTATATTGCGATGGGTACAGATAGATTTAGAGGTGGTGCTCTATCGAAAGGTGCTCTGATGGGTGCTCCAGGCATTCATGCAGCCATAGATGACGGACTCCTTGATATTCCGTTTAAGGTGCTGGGCTTCGAAACCGTATTCTTCGATAATATGGGAAATGCCATACCTTTGGCTTCGGCGGGTTCCAATTTCTCAGAACGACAGCGCGAAGAGTTCAGAAAACTGTCAAGAAACCGACGCTTCTATATCTCGCATATCAAGGCTGTAGGTCCTGATGGAATTACCCGAAATCTGCCGGCAGCAATGGAAGTTATCGTCAGGTAAGTGAAGAGTTCAACGGCTTTACTTATCATAAAGTTCAAAGTTCAATGTTCAAAGTTCAATGTAATGAAAAAGATATTATTCATATTCATGCTTTTGGGAATGGTGCAGAGCATCATGGCACAGCCAGCGGCTCGCAGAAAGCAGGCTCAGCAAAAGGCACAACAGTCGAATGCTGACAATATGACCTTGCGTGCCAAACTCTATTTCCCTACAGCTATTCCGATGGATGAGGACGTGGTTTGGAGAAGAGACATCTATCGTGAACTCAATCTCACAGATGATGCCAATGCAGCCTTGTATTATCCTGTAGAGCCAACAGATGGTAAGATGAATCTCTTTACCTATATCTTTAAACTGATGTTCACGGGTAGAGTGCCTGTTTATCAGTATCGTATGGATGGTAATGAAGATTTTTCTGCCGCCAACCGTCTTACTCCGAAAGCATTCGTAGATAATTATCATATCTACTACGAGAAGACTGATAATGGAAAGGTGCATATTGATGACAGCGATATTCCATCAGCTGAAGTGAAGGCGTACTATGTGAAGGAGACTTCTTATTATGACCAGAAAACAGCTTCTTTCCATACCAAGGTATTGGCTTTGTGCCCTATCATGACCCGTAATGATGATTTTGGAGATGTAGGAAACAAGTATCCGCTCTTCTGGGTGAAGTATGATGATCTGGCTCCGTTCCTGGCTAAGCAGCAGCTGATGACCAGTAATGTGAACAATGCTGCTGTGATGAGTGCAGAAGATTATTTTACCAAGAATCTGTATCGGGGTAAAATCTACAAGACCAATAATATGCAGGGCAATACCCTGGCACAATACTGTCCTTCGGATACAGCCATGGCGAAGGAACAAAAACGCATAGAAGCTGAGTTGGCTGCCTTTGAGAAGAATATCTGGGGTAATCAGGCTCGGAAGGATTCTCTTGACAGTATTGCCAAGGCAGAAAAGAATATGGATGCCAAGACTCTGAAGAAAAGCCGTAACAGAAGAAGTGGTTCTGCATCTAAACAAGCTAAGACTTCTACTGTTAAAAAACGCAGGTCGGGGGGAAGGAACGTTTCTTCTGGTGGCTCAGCTAGGGTAACGGTTCGTAGAGAGCGTCATTAATTTATATAAGAATTAAAGTAAATATAGAATGAAGAAAGTTTTATCAGTATTAATGGTTGTAGCAGCCATGATGTTTGCTACAAAAGCTAATGCCCAGATTAAGTTTGGTTTGAAGGGCGGTTTGGATGTTACTAACATGTCTTTGAGTAACGATGTATTCGATGCATCTAACAAGACAGGTTTCTTTGTTGGTCCAATGGTAAAGGTTACTATCCCTGTTGTTGGCTTGAGCTTTGATGCTGCTGCCTTGTACGATCAGAAGGAAGCTAAGGTTTCTGCTGAGAATGTAGAGACAACAATGACTCAGAAATCTCTTAATATTCCTGTAAACGTACGTTATGGCTTCGGTTTGAGCAGCTTGGCTAATGTTTTCGTTTTCGCTGGTCCACAGTGGGGTATCAACGTTGGTGACAAGAACTTCAAGTGGAATGATTCCAGCTGCTATTCTCTGAAGAAAACAAACTTCAGCGTAAACGTAGGTTTGGGTGTTACCCTGCTGAGCCATCTCCAGCTCTCTGCGAACTATAACATCGCTTGCGGTAAGACTGCTGATGCAACCTGGAAGGATACTACCGACAAGATTGTAAATGGTAACAGTAAGAATAACAGTTGGCAGATTGCTTTGGGTTATTGGTTCTAATCTCGTAAAAGAACAGGACAGATTATGGGTGAGAACATCGTATGGTCTCGCCTAGTACATCTTAAAATATATAAAAGCAGGTATCCGATGATGGGTATCTGCTTTTTTTTTGCTAACTTTGCAAGTCGAAAGCCTGAATGGTGGATATTTCAAGGTTAAAGAAGATTAGATATGAAATATGTAGATGTGATATTACCCCTTCCGCTCGACGGAACCTTTACTTATTCTGTCCCTGATGGGATGGAAGGGAAAGTTGTGCCTGGGGTACGCTTGCTGGTTCCTCTTGGTAAAAGTAAGAAATATATCGCAATGGCTACCCGGCTGCATGATGATAAGCCTGCATTCTCCTGCAAACCTGTCGAGGCGGTACTTGACAATACGCCTTCGCTGTTGCCTCAGCAGATGAGATTGTGGCAATGGATTGGCTATTATTATATGGCTCCGTTAGGCGATGTCTATAATGCTGCTATGCCTGGTGGTCTGAAGTCTACAGAGAAATTCAAGCCCAAGATGGAACTCTATGTAGAACTTGCCAGTACGTACCGTAGTGAGCAGGCACTTCATGTAGCGCTCAACCTGGTGCAGAGAGCCTTGAAGCAAGCCAAAACTTTAACCACCTTTCTGAGTCTCTCGCATTGGGACAGTCTTGATGGCGATACGCCTAGGGAAGGCATAAAAAAAGTGACCAAGGAAGAACTGATGAACGAGAGCCATTGTACGGATGCTGTTGTCAAGGCACTTATCAATAGAGGAATCCTTGTTACGTATAAATTGGAAATAGGACGATTGAATACGAATGGAGAATCTCATCTTGACTTGATTAAACCTCTCTCCTTGGCTCAGCAAGATGCCTATAATGGTATCCTGATGCAAATGATGAAAAAGGATGTTGTATTGCTTCATGGTGTGACATCCAGCGGAAAGACGGAAATCTACATTCATCTTATCAGAAAAGCCATTGAGGAGCATAAGCAGGTGCTCTATCTTCTGCCGGAAATCGCTCTGACCGTACAAATCATGGAGCGCCTTCATAGAGTTTTCGGTGACCGACTGGGCATCTACCATTCTAAATATAGTGATGCTGAGCGTGTAGAAATCTGGCAGAAACAACTCTCTGATCATCCCTATGATGTAATTCTGGGTGCAAGAAGTGCCGTCTTCCTGCCTTTTAAAAATTTGGGACTCGTCATCATAGACGAAGAGCACGAGACTTCCTTTAAACAACAGGATCCCGCTCCGCGCTACCATGCCAGAAGTGCTGCCATAGTGCTTGCCAAGATGTATGGGGCAAAGACATTATTGGGTACGGCTACGCCTTCGATGGAGAGTTATTATAATGCGCAGCAAGGCAAGTATGGCCTGGTAGAACTGAAAACAAGATACAAAGGTATTCAGTTGCCGGAAATTCAGGTGGTAGATGTAAAAGACTTGCGCCGCCGTAAGATGATGAGCGGTCCTTTCTCTCCACAGCTTTTGGCTGCAGTAAGAGAGGCTTTGAAGAATGGGCAACAGGCAATCCTCTTTCAGAATCGTCGTGGTTTTGCGCCGATGGTTGAATGTAAGGTATGTGGTTGGGTGCCGAAATGTAAGAACTGTGATGTCTCGCTTACGTTACACAAAAGCATTAACTTGCTGACTTGCCATTATTGTGGTTACACTTATCCGGTTCCTACGGAATGTCCTAACTGTGGCAGTACGGAAATCATGGGACGCGGTTTTGGTACCGAGAAGATAGAAGACCAGATAGCGGAAATCTTTCCGGAAGCCAAGATTGCCAGAATGGATTTGGATACAACACGTACACGAAATGCCTACGAACGTCTTATCGCAGACTTCTCTGAAGGCAGGACGAATCTTCTCATAGGCACGCAAATGGTTTCTAAGGGTCTCGATTTCGATAAGGTGAGTGTAGTAGGCATCCTGAATGCTGATTCGATGCTCAACTATCCCGATTTCCGCGCCTACGAGCATGCTTTCATGATGATGGCACAGGTGAGTGGTAGAGCTGGAAGAAAAGGTAAGCGTGGCTTGGTGATTCTACAGACCAAGAATCCTACCTTGCCAGTAATCGGACAGGTGGTGAATAATGATTATGCAGGCTTGTATCAGGGTATCCTGGAGGAGAGAAGAACTTTTCATTATCCACCTTTCTTTCACCTGATTAATGTGTATGTAAAACATAAATATGATAAGGTATGCGAACAGGCTAGCCATGAGCTCAGCAAAACGCTGAGAAGCTGGTTTGGCGAGCGTGTGTTGGGACCCGATAAACCTGCTGTGGCAAGGGTTAAGACGATGAACATTCGAAAGATTGTTATCAAACTGGAAAATGGTATTGACCAGCAGAAGGTAAGAGAATATCTGAAGTTTGCTCAGCAACAGATGGGAAAGAATCCGAGATATGGAGCTCTGCAGATTTATTATGATGTAGACCCGTTGTAGTCTCCTGCCCATCCTTTTCTCTGGCAGAATGGAAGAAAATAAGATTGGTAAATAAAATGAAAAAGGCTATCCGTTACTTGTTGCAAGAACGGGTAGCCTTTTAATTATGATATTTGTAGTTATGTTTAGAAGTTGATGTCGAGACCTACTGCGAATACGTTGTTGTTACGTGTGTAGTCTGAACTGTAGTTGATGCTCTTTTCAGCAGAAAGCTGAACCTTCTCAGAGGTCTTCTTGTGCTGATAGAAGGTGTGGAAGTAAGCCACGTTCAAGTCCATCTTCTTATTGATGTGGTATACACCACCGACTGCTACAGAGTTTGAACTGACAACGAATGATTTGTCGTCCATGTATTCATCGCTCAAGCCATAGTTGGTATTCTGCCAACCTGTACTCAAGGTAATCTTCTTGTTTACGTCTACCTCTACACCTGCGTTGTACTCCAATGTACCACGCTTTAACTTCTCCTGTCGGTTGTTGTAAGATGTAGCGTGCTTGTCATCGAACCAGTGGAAACCAACGTTTACTCTAACTGCATCAACAGGGCTATAGCCTACACCGAGTGCCAGATAAGCAGGAATATCACCAGCAATCTTCTTGCCATCCTCATATTCACCGATAGCCTCTTCGAGCTCTGTATCGAACTGAGTCTTCAAGCCAGCCATTGTCTTTACTACATCACCGTTAGTCAAAACTGCTTGAGTAGTATTTGTTGCAGTGGCTAGAGCTTTCTCTGGAGTCATACCCTTATTTGTGAACACCTGAGTCAATGTTCCAACCATCTGTCTGGACAAGTTGTCTGGGAGAGCACTGATACTAGGAGCCTGATTTACAGACTTGTTCTTCAAACGTATACGAGTCTTGAACTCATATTTTGCAGAGAAGTTCCACTTGCCAGTCTTGAAGTCCACACCGATGATAGGAGTAAAGCCGATGCCGCTCTGATCACAGCTCAATTCAATGTTGGCTGCATTTTCCTTGTTAGGGTCGAGTACCTTGTAAAGAGGCATGTTGCCTACCTTGATGTTTTCAACATATCCATAGTAGTTTGTTGAAGCATAGACGCCACGTACGCCTGCAAATGCGCTGAAGTTGTCGCTGAATTTATATGCAGCACCTACAGAGAGACCGTAATAGTACTGACGTCCATGCATATAGCTATTGTAACTATATTCGCCTTTCTGACCGAAAGCTTGGTCGGTTGTAAACATTTGCATTCCTGGCTGTCCAAGTGTATTGCCCAATACGTTGTCAACAGTTCTTGCCAAACCGCAAGCAGCCATTGCTGTCTCAGCTACGATCTTTTCGAAAGAGCCAAGACCATTATCGAAGGTACACTTGCCACCGCCACCTGTGAGGGCGAAGCTAGCCTGAAGTGACCATCTACCTTTATTATAAGCATACTGGAATGAAGGGATGACAGGCGCAAAAGCTTTACCCTTAAAAGTGCGAGGAGTAATAGGATTGTTCACATTGTTTGTGAACAGAGCATAATCATTTTCAATGCTACGTGTCTGGTAAGCCAACTGCCAGTTGATGGCGAGATGGTGACCTTCACCCATGAATACAACTCCGGCTGGATTGTAATAAACACCGTCGATACCAATTGAAGCCTCACGGCTCATCATTCTGTTGAATGCTACATGTTGATTGGTGTTGGTGAGCAAACCGCCTGCAAAAGATGGGGTTGCACAAGCCATCGCAATGGCCAAACCAACTAATTTTAGTTTCTTCATCTTAATAATATTAAATAAAAACGTCCGCAAAGGTAACTATAATGTTCTTTTTCACTATAGTTTTCTCGAAATATTTAAAGCATATTAACGCAAAAAGCCCTTTCTCTTGCACATATTTGAAAAACTGTGCAAGAAAAAGGGCTTTTATTGGTTATGTTTTACCTTTTTGTATATCCGTTTTTACGCTTTACGGCATAAGAACTTCACGAATTGTATCTTTACTCTTGTTCTTTAGACTCCTGACTCGTCTTTTTGCCGGCATTCTGTCTTACGTTCAAGTGAGGATACGAAATACGGGTATGGTAAATAGCCTTGAGTCGTTCGATGAGTACCTGCTTAGCGAGAGCGATGTCTCGGAACGTGATAGGGCACTCCTTGAAGAAACCATCTGCCACCTGTCCGTCGATGAGCTTATTGACGAGGTTACTGATGCTTTCTTCTGTATATTCGTTCAGAGAGCGCGAAGCCGCTTCAACCGTATCTGCCATCATCAGGATGGCCTGTTCGCGGGTAAATGGGTTCGGACCAGGATATTGGAACTGTGACTTGTCAATCACCTCTGTAGGGTGAGCATTACAGTAATTAATATAGAAATACTTGGTGATGCCCGTTCCGTGATGAGTAGTGATGAAATCCTTTATGATGCCTGGCAGACCAACCTTCTCTGCCATCTTCAGACCTTCTGAAACATGGCTTATGATAATCTGTGCGCTCTCAAGGTCGCTTAACTGGTCGTGAGGATTAACGCCCACCTGATTCTCTGTGAAGAAAACAGGGTTAGTCATCTTACCGATATCATGATAGAGTGCTCCGGTACGTACCAGAAGACTGTTGGCTCTGATGCGGTTGGCAATCTCTGCTGCCAGGTTACCTACGGTGATAGAATGCTGGAAGGTGCCTGGAGCAATCTCACTCAGGTTGCGAAGTAATCCCTTGTTGGTATTTGACAACTCGAAAAGTGTAACATTAGATGTAAATCCAAACATCTTTTCTATAATGTACATGAGCGGATAAGAGAGTAGCAGGAAGATGCCGTTTACGGTAAAGTAGGTATACATGCTGGCATCTACGTTGAACACCTGGTTGTCCTGCATCAGCTGAAGGGCAAGATATACTACACTGCTGGCTATAGTTACCAACAGGGCTGTGATGAATATCTGCGAGCGCTTGCTGAGTTCACGCAAACTGTAAATAGCAACAAGACCTGCTACCAGCTGTACGATGATAAACTCGTATTGGTATTTTACAGCTGCTGCACAAATAAGAATCATCGTAACGTGGCTGATAAAGGCTGTACGCGAGTCCATAAACACACGTACGAAGATAGGCGCCATGGCAAATGGGATGATATAGACACTGAAGAAATTGTGTTTCATCATGAGTGACACAAAGATAGGGAACAGCGTAATCATCGCATAAAGCATGGTAATGCTGCGCGGCTTATCAAAATAGTCTTTTCTGAAAAGTGAGAGATAAGAGGTAAACAGCATGACAAGAATGAAAATAAACAGTACCTGTCCGATGATAGTGGTTGTCAGCTCTTCCTGGGTAGAGCTGCGGCGCTTCATCTCCTTATCGAATGAATTGAGCACCCGATAGGTGTTGTTTGTAATCACTTCACCACGATCCACAATCTTCTGTCCGCTCATCACCATTCCGCTTGCCAGTGGAATGCTGCTCATCATGTCGGCTTTCTCTGCCTCGCTTCTTCCCTTATCGTATATGACGTTGGCTTCAACATAATTATTGAGGTTGCAACGGGATAAAAGCTGTCTCTGGGTTGCCAGCTTCTCATCGTAGAAGATGCGTTCGTAAGCGGCAATAGTAGAGTAGAACGAACCGATAGGTACGCTCTTCACATTCTTTCCGTTGATAATTCGTATCATACTGGTAGAATCTTTGTAGATACGATTATATTCCGTGGTAGCGATGATGCCGGTCTGATAAAGGCGTTGAAGCTGGTGGGCTATGAGTCCCACATATTCTTTTGGCAAACCTGGTACACCTTGGCTGAAGTCGTGCAGGAAGCGGCTCACCTGTTCGCTGCCGATGGATTCATTGACAGAATAATAAGGTTGGAATTGCTTCATCAGCGAATCCTGTTCACGCTTGATGGCTTCATCGGTCTTATAGATCGGAAAGTCAAATTTTGCGATGACGGAACCATACATCCATGGCTTTCCAACATCGTACCGGAACATCCTTCCTTCGTTGCGAGGAAGGAACCAAACAATGATAGCAACGGTAATTAATATCAAAACCGTTTTTGTGGCGAAATTGCGCCAATAGTTCTCTTCTGGGTTGTTAAATATGCTCATTTTCCTACTTTTTTCTTACTTATTTCGTTTTACAGTGCGAAAATACGAAAAAAAACGGCTAAAATCGCAAAAAAAGATGTAAATTTGCAGAAAAATTTGAAAATAGCTATAAAAAGACATGGCAGATAGAAAAGTAAGGGTGCGTTTTGCCCCTAGTCCAACGGGTGCATTGCACATTGGCGGTGTTCGTACCGCTCTGTATAATTATTTGTTTGCTCGCCAACATGGAGGTGAGCTGGTGTTCCGTATTGAGGATACAGATTCTCATCGTTTCGTGCCTGGAGCCGAAGAATATATCCTGGAATCTTTTAAGTGGCTGGGTATCCAGTTTGACGAGGGTGTAAGTTTCGGTGGAGAGCATGGACCTTATCGCCAGAGTGAACGTCGTGATATCTATAAGCAGTATGTTCAGCAGCTCTTGGATAATGATAAGGCGTATATTGCTTTTGATACTCCTGAGGAGTTGGAAGCGAAACGTGCCGAAATCCAGAATTTCCAGTATGATGCTCATACTCGTATGCAGATGCGCAACTCTCTGACTCTTTCTAAGGAAGAGGTTGATAAGCTGATTGCTGACGGAAAGCAGTATACTGTACGTTTCAAGATTGAACCAGGACAGGAAATTCACGTGAACGATATGATTCGTGGTGATGTGAAGGTAATGAGCGATATCTTGGATGATAAGGTACTTTATAAGAGTGCTGATGAATTGCCAACTTATCACCTGGCAAATATCGTAGACGACCACCTGATGGAAATCTCTCATGTAATCCGCGGTGAGGAGTGGTTGCCTAGTGCGCCTTTGCACGTACTTCTTTATAAGGCTTTCGGTTGGGAAGATACCATGCCTCGTTTTGCGCATCTTCCTTTGCTTCTTAAACCGGAAGGTAAAGGTAAGCTGAGTAAGCGTGATGGCGACCGCCTCGGTTTCCCGGTATTCCCGCTGGAGTGGCATGATCCTAAGACTGGCGAGGTTTCTTCCGGTTATCGTGAGAGTGGCTACTTCCCAGAGGCTGTAGTCAACTTCCTGGCGCTCCTCGGCTGGAATCCTGGTACAGAACAGGAAATCTTCTCTCTTGATGAACTGGTGAAGGCTTTTGATATTTCACGTTGCTCTAAGGCTGGTGCCAAGTTCGACTTCAAGAAGGGAATCTGGTTCAACCACGAATACATTCTGATGAAGAGCGATGATGAAATAGCTAACCTCTTTGCCCCTATTGTTGCCAACAATGGTGTAGAGGAAACTCTGGACCGCGTAAAGCAGGTGGTACACATGATGAAGGATCGTGTGAACTTTGTCTATGAACTGTGGCCATTGTGTTCTTTCTTCTTCATTGCTCCTACAGAGTATGATGCTAAGACAGCCAAGAAGCGCTGGAAGGAATATTCTGCACAGCAGATGACAGAACTTGCTGATGTGCTTGAAGGTATTGAGGATTTCTCTATCGAAGGTCAGGAACCTGTCGTGATGAAATGGGTAGAGGATAAGGGCTATAAGCTGGGTGATGTGATGAACGCATTCCGTCTGACTCTCGTAGGTGAGGGTAAGGGCCCGGGTATGTTCGATATCTCTGCCTTCCTTGGCAAGGAGGAAACTCTGCGCCGTCTTCGCAAGGCAATCGAAGTTTTGGGTTAATTCACAATAATTTCTCTCTGAATGGCTTTCTGTAGCATGTTGCTGAAGGCTATTCAGAGAGTTCACGTATTTATAGATAGTAACCAATATAAAGAAATATCATGATCTATAATATCGTAATATATTTCGTCCTTTGGGGCATAGCCATTGCAAGTCTGTTCAATGAAAAGGTGCGCAAGATGTGGCATGGTGAGCGTGAGGCTTTCAAAATATTGAAGCAGAAGGTGGATCCTAACGCTAAGTACATTTGGTTTCATGCTGCATCGCTCGGTGAGTTTGAACAGGGACGACCTTTGATGGAACGTATCCGCAAGGACTATCCTCAGTATAAGATTCTGCTTACCTTCTATTCTCCTTCAGGTTATGAGGTGCGCAAGAACTATGAGGGAGCTGACATCATCTGTTATATGCCGGTGGATACTAGGTTGAACGCCATCCGTTTCCTTAGACTGGTACGTCCTGTGATGGCTTTCTTCATCAAGTATGAGTTCTGGTCTAATTTCCTTCATATCCTGAAGCATCGCAACATTCCTACTTATAGCGTGAGCAGTATCTTCCGCGAGGATCAGGTGTTCTTCAAATGGTATGGCAGAAACTATGCTGGAGTGCTGAAGTGCTTTACCCGTTTCTTCGTACAGAACGAGGAGAGCAAGCGATTGCTCGAAGGTATAGGCATCACGGCTGTGGATGTGGTAGGAGATACCCGTTTCGACCGTGTTCTCCAGATAAAGGAGGCTGCCAAGCAATTGCCGATTTGCGAGGCTTTCAGAACAGGAGTAGCTTCATCTCAGTCTGCGGATGTACCTCATCATGATTTCAAGGTATTTGTTGCCGGTAGCTCATGGCCACCAGATGAGAATATCTTTATACCTTTCTTTAATGAGCATAAGGATTGGCGCTTGCTGATTGCTCCTCATGTCATCGCTGAAGAGCATCTGAAGTTGATTCTTTCTCTGATAAAGGGCAAGAAGGTAGTGCGCTATACGCAAACTACTCCTGAAGAGGCTGCGGAGGCTGATGTCTTGATCATCGATTGTTTCGGATTGTTGAGCAGTATGTACAACTATGGTGATGTGGCTTATATCGGTGGCGGCTTTGGTGTAGGTATTCATAACACCTTGGAGGCTGCCGTATGGAATATGCCGGTTATCTTTGGTCCGAACAACAAAAAGTTTCAGGAGGCTCAGGGCTTGCTGAAATCGGGTGGAGGTTTTGAAATCAATACCTATGAGGATTTCTCAGGTTTGATGAGTTCTCTGATGAATGATGAGACCTTCCTGAAACAGGCTGGCGATAAGGCTGGCGCCTTCGTGGCTCATTTGGCAGGCGCTACTGATAAGGTCTTGGCAAGTGTAAAGTTGTAATAGCTTCATTATATACATATATAAAAAGGTCTCATGAATGTTTTTCTTCATGAGACCTTTTCTTGAATATGTATGTGCCGTAAACCAGGCATCCTGCCTTTATTTGATAATGCGGTAGTAATCCTCTTTTCTTGGTTTTACGGTATGAGGATGCGCAGAAGCATAACCCAAGGCTAAGGCTCCTACTCCCATCAAACCTTCTGGAAGATTCCAGTCTTTCATCAGCTTCTTGCCTTCTTCTGATGCAAACATGCCGTCTTCACGGTTAATCCAGCAAGATGCAAGACCGATAGAGTGGGCTGCAAGCATCATATTGCCTAAGATAAGGCTGCCATCTTTCACACCGTTAACGTTGCTTTCTGGTGCCAGAACGATAACGATGGTTGGCGCTCCATAGTAAGGATCGCTTTCTACACCCATGATTTCTGCGTTCATCTTGCGAAGCTGGGCGCAAATCTCAGGATTCTGAACGGCAATGATGAAAGGCTCCTGGGTTCCATGACCTGTTGCTGCCCATGTGCCAGCTTCCAATACCGTCTTCAACTCTTCGTCGGTAATCTGATCTGCCTTGAAGCGACGAATGCTTCTTCTCTCCTTAATGGCTTTTAAAACTTCATTTTCCATCTTATCTTGTTTTAAACATTTTGTTTAGAATTCTTTTCTCTATTCTCGTTCTTTTATGCAGGGCATCCGCTCAAATCCTCTTCATCCATATACTGGCTGAGAACCCGTGCGATGCGAATCAATCCCTGCATCAGGGTCTTGCGAGGACAGGCGATGTTAAGGCGCAGGTAGCCCTGACCAGCCTTTCTGCCATACATCGTTCCGCTGTTGACGAATACCTTGCCATCGTTCATCAGTTTCTCATAAGCCTCGTCGCTTGACAGTTCGAATGGCAGGATATCGAGCCATACCAGGTAGGTGCCTTCAAGGCGGGTAACGCGAACTTGTGGCAATTCGGTATTGAAGAATTCCTTTACTGCCTGATAGTTCTCGTAGAGATATTGGTTCAATTCATCCAACCATTCTTCTCCCTCATTGTAAGCTGCCTGGAGAGCGATAACGCCGAATGGGTTTACGTCACAAACCTCGTTGATGTTGATGGCACGGTTGATGCGGCGGCGCAATGTTGCATCCGGACAGATAATGTTGGCTATCTGAAGTCCTGCAATATTGAATGACTTTGATGGGGAATTCAATACTACGCAGTTGTCACGGCTAGCTTCGCTGATGCTGGCAAATGGAGTATACTGATAGCCCGGCATGATGAGTTCACAATGGATTTCATCTGCGATGACCTTTACCCCGTGTTTGAGACAGATGTCGTTCATTCGCTCAAGTTCCTCTTTCTTCCATACTCTTCCGGCTGGATTGTGAGGATTGCAGAGGATGAAGGCTGTGGTCTTCTCGTCGGCACACTTGCGCTCGAAATCCTCGAAATCTATCTCGTAGGTGCAGTTGCCCACACGCTTCAATTCATTTTCCACTACTTCGCAGCCACTGTTTGTAATGCAGGAGAAGAAACAGTTGTATACAGGTGTCTGTACCAACACCTTCTCTCCAGGCATGCAGATGGCTTTCAGACAACAGGAAATGGCAGGTACAATGCCTGATGTATAGAGAATCCAGTCTTTCTCTATCTTCCACTGGTGGCGGCGGGAGAACCAGCTGATGATAGCCTCGTAATAAGAATCAGGTACGAGGGTATAGCCGAAGATGCCGTGAGCTACGCGCTTCTGCAGAGCTTCGATGATGCAGGGAGCAGTCAGGAAGTCCATATCTGCTACCCACATCGGAATAACGCCGTCTTCCTTCACCAAATCCCATTTGTATGAGTTGGTTCCACGACGTTCGATGATTTCATCAAAATTGTATTTCATATTTGTTTTCTATCTATGTTGTTTCTTCTATCTATATAGGATAATTCGCTTATTTATATAGGATAATTCTCTTTTTCTCCTAATTGAAATCTTCGTTCATAGACTTTGAATCTCCGTTCAAAGACATTGAACGTACATTCAAAGCTTTTGAACGGCCGTTCAATGTCTATGAACGGAGATTTCATTTAGGTGTAAGAACAATTAGTTATGGGAGCAATTAGTTTTTTACTTAATTGTTACCATTTCTATCATTACCTCTTAAGCTATTTCGATTTATCTGTGATTTCACATGCACCCTTTGGCGCTTTGGCAAACTCAGTATAAGTTACGCTTCCCACTTCGTCTGCCTCGATTCTTCCGGAAATAGGGTTTTTGATATTGGTGATGCTTCCCTTGATCTGTGCATCGATGTTGGTACAATCCTCGAAGGCACGGTCGCATTCCTTGTCAAAGGTACAATCCTCCAGAGTAACATGGTCCATGTAGCAGAGAGGCTGCTCGCCGCTGATGTGGCAACGTACGAACTTGATGTTCTTGCTGTGCCAGGCCAGATACTCACCATTCAGTTCCGAATCATAGACGGTTACATTCTCGCATTCCCAGAAACTGTCCTTGGTTGTAATCTTTGCGTTGTGAATCTCCACATTTCTGCAGTATTGGAATACATATTTAGAGTCGCTCTCAAGTCCGTCTACATAGATGTTCTTGGAGAACATGAATGGATAGGTTCCATCGTGGAGTTTTACGTTCTTCAGTTTCAAGCCATCTACCTTCCAGAAAGTCTCGTCTGCATCCGTGATGTTTACGTTCTCCAAATCCAGATTCTTCATTTCGCGGAAGAACTTAGGTCCATCGATGGTGCAGTCTTTCATCACCATATTATCACTATACCAGATGGCCGAACGGCTTTCTGGGGCGAAGTAGCAGTCTGTGATAAGGGAACCGTCCACATGCCACCAAGGGTATTTGCCATAAAACTTGGAATGGTGGCATTCTATGTTTTGGCAGCACTTGATGCCCGATTCGCCATCTGTAATCGTAATATCTTCTAAACGCACATCGTGAGCACCGAAAAGAGGGCGCTCGCCCCCGAATGATTTGTTCTTTATCAATTCCATAATTTTCTATTATCCTTTCTTATTTGTTATTTCTGTGTGCAAAATTACAAAAATAATGCCAAATTCGTATAACCTGATTTACAGAAAAATGTAACGATATGGCGTATTTGGGGATAAATGGTCGCTATAGGGGAAAAATAAATGAAAAAAGGCTGAATCATGAAGCATTTTCACGATTCAGCCCTTATCGAGTTAACTTCTAAAAATCCGAAGCGGAGAATTACAAGTTAGGGTTCATCTCTTTCCACTCAGCTACTGGAGGAACGATGCCGAGCTCTACGATCTCATCGCGCATCTTGCAAAGGTGCTCGTAAGACTTCTGGAGGCTAGCGAGCTCTTCCTCAGTACCTGTAGGCTCTGTGAAGTGAACACCAGTCTTGTCGATAGTAGTAGGCATAGCCATCATTACGTTCTTGAAACCGAGCTTGTCGTGGTTTACATAGCAACCTGCTGGCAATGTGAACTTCTCGCCACCCATAGCAGCCTCGATCATCTTAACTGCGTTGTAAGCTGGGCTCTGGAATGAAGAACGGCCGCGGAGCTTGATGATGTTAGAACCACCCTGTACTGTGTGGTGCTTGATCTCTTCCCAACGCTCGTCAGAAAGACCCATCTCTGCCAATGGCTTGCCGTCAACCTTAACCTGAGAAGCAAATACAGCCATCTGCTCGCCGTGACCACCGTAAGTGTGAGCGCCAGTAACCTTATCCTGCTGTACACCGAACTCGAGGGCCAAAGCCTGCTGCAGACGAGTAGAATCGAGAGCTGCGAGTGATGTCAACTGGTTTGGCTTCAAACCTGAGTGGATAAGTGCTGTAAGAGCTGTAACGTCAGCTGGGTTGAAGATAACAACTACGTGCTCAACCTCTGGGCAGTACTTCTTGATGTTGTCACCAAATTCAGCAGCAATCTTGCAGTTGCCCTTAAGAAGATCCTCACGAGTCATACCCTCCTTACGAGGAGCACCACCAGAAGAAATGATATATTTAGCACCAGTGAAAGCCTCCTCTGGGTTAACAGTATAAGTTACGTTAACACCTGGGAATGCGCACTGCTGAATCTCATCGAAAACACCATGTACACCTGGCTCGAAGATATCATAAAGACAGATGTTTGGAGTAAGACCGAGCATCAAAGCGCTCTGTACCATGTTAGAACCGATCATACCGCCTGCACCGACGATAACGAGTTTGTCATTTGTTAAAAAATTCATAACTACAATTCTTATTTAAATGTTTATAATCTTTTTCTCCTGAAAAATAGCGGAATGTATCCAGAATAAAGTTTGTAAAACTCCTTCTTTTTACTTTCCGACCGCAAAATTAATAAAAAGTAATGTAAATCGTGCATATTTTTGCGCTTAAATTTGTTGTTAATTCTTAAAAATGTTATCTTTGTAATCTCTAATTAGCAAAATGCATTATTTTGAGTTAAGTTAAACATTAAATTGCATAACAATTATGAATGAAATCGAATTACGATTAGCTAGCTTGAGGGAGTTGATGAAGCGTGAGCATCTTTCTGCTTTCATCTTCCCTAGTACTGATGCTCACCAGAGCGAGTATGTTGCCGACCATTGGCGGGGAAGAGAGTGGATTTCTGGTTTTAACGGGTCGGCTGGTACTGCTGTTGTTACGATGACTTCGGCTGCTTTATGGACTGATTCCCGTTACTTTCTGGCTGCGGAAGAACAGTTGGAAGGTACTGAATATCAGTTGATGAAGCTGAAAATAGAAGGTACGCCTACTATTGCTGAATGGTTAGGTAAAGAATTGCAGGAGGTTCAATCTCCTGAGGTTGGACTTGACGGTATGGTCAACTCTTATAATTATGTTAAGGATTTAAGCTATTCTCTCCGTAAACTCGGTGGAATTACGCTTAGAACTAATTTGGATCCTTTGGCACAAATCTGGGAGAATCGCCCTTCGCTTCCTGCAAATCCGGTAGAAATCCAGCCATTGGAATATGCAGGAGAAACGCTGGCTTCTAAGGTGTCCCGTATCCGTAAGTCTTTGAGAGAACTTCATGCTGATGGTATGCTCGTTTCTGCTTTGGATGATATTGCTTGGACTTTGAATCTTCGTGGCACAGATGTTCATTGCAATCCTGTATTTGTAAGTTATTTATTGATTGAGAGTGATAAAGTTTCTCTCTTTGTGGATGATAACAAACTGTCTTCTGAAGTAAAACAGTATCTTCAAGACAATCAGGTTTCTCTCTATAATTATAATAAGGTGGAAAAATGTCTTGAATCTTATTCAGAATATAATATCTTGCTGGATGGAGATGAAACGAGCTATTATCTGTGGAAAGCTGTAAAATGCCAGGAAATTGTAGCTGCAGGTTCACCTATCCCGGCAATGAAGGCTGTGAAAAATAAAGCTGAAATAGAGGGCTACCGTAGTGCGATGCTTAAAGATGGTGTAGCTATGGTTAAGTTCTTGAAGTGGTTGAAACCTGCAGTTGAGGCTGGTGGACAAACAGAAATATCCATTGATGAGAAATTAACTTCTCTGCGTGCAGAACAGAAACTGTTCAGAGATATTTCTTTTGATACGATTGCCGGATATGCGCAGCATGGAGCAATTGTACATTATGAGGCAACACCCGAAACTGATGTCGTTCTGAAACCGGAAGGCTTGATCTTGATAGATTCTGGAGCCCAATACCAGGATGGTACTACGGATATTACCCGTACCATAGCCTTGGGACCTGTATCTGAAGAGATGAAACATATTTATACCTTGGTTCTGAAAGCGCATATACAGTTGGAATTAGTTAAATTCCCCGATGGTGCATCTGGAACCCAGCTGGATGCTGTTGGAAGAGAGTGTATGTGGCGTGAAGGATATAATTTCTTGCATGGTACAGGCCATGGAGTAGGTTCGTATCTCTGTGTGCACGAAGGCCCTCATCAAATAAGAATGGAGTGGATGCCTACACCTTTGAGAGCTGGAATGACCTTGACTGATGAGCCAGGATTGTATTTGGCAGGTAAGTTCGGCGTGAGAATAGAAAATACGGTGCTGATTTCTGACTACCTGTCTACTGAGTTCGGTAAATTCCTGCAGATAGAGCCTCTTACTCTTTGTCCTATAGATACCACTCCAGTAGATGTTGATATGTTGTTGCCTGAAGAGATTGAATGGCTCAATGATTATCATCAGTTGGTTTATGAAAAATTGTCTCCTTTCCTTAATGAAGAGGAGAAATTGTGGCTTAAAAATGCTACAAAACCCATAAAATGAACATTTTAGAGCAAAAAGTTGAAGAAAAACTTGGTAGTTTGATAAAATAGATGTAATTTTGCACCCGCAAATTGTGGCATTGCCATATTTCGCATAGAATAACATAAGTTTAACATAATAAATTAAAAGCAAAAAAATGATTATTGTACCAGTTAAAGACGGTGAGAACATCGAGAGAGCTCTCAAGAAGTTTAAGAGAAAGTTCGAAAAGACAGGCATTGTTAAGGAGCTCCGCGCTCGTCAGCAGTATGACAAGCCTTCTGTTTTGAAGCGTCTCAAGATGGAACACGCCATCTACGTACAGCAGTTGCGTGCAAACGAGGAATAAAAGTAAAAAATCCTCAAAAAATTTGGTAGTTTAAAATAATTTTCGTAACTTCGTTGCCGAAATGAAAAAGGTACGACGTTATGTTGAGTATAGATAAGTTCTTGGAATATTTGCGCTCTGAACTGAACAGGTCACAGAGAACGGTAGAAAACTATCGCGAAGATTTGAAACTCTTTGAGCAGTATGCTAGGAACTTGTCTGAATCCTTCACTTGGGAATCTGTTGATTCTGATATGATTCGCAACTGGATGGAGCATATGATAGATGCAGGAAATAAGGCAACCTCGGTTAATCGCCGGTTGAGTGCTTTGAAAATGTTCTATCGGTTTGCTTTAGTCAGACATTATGTGGAGTCGGATCCCGCTCATAGCCTCAAAGGGCCTAAGGAGAGTAAACCGCTGCCTCAATTCTTGAAAGAAAATGAGATGGATGAGTTGCTTGACAGGAAAATGTGGGGCGATGATTATAATAATGTACGCGCACGTACTATTATAATATTGTTCTATGAGACGGGGATGCGATTGTCAGAGTTGATAGGACTTGATGTTGACGATGTGAACTTTATCAAAAAAGAGATAAAGATTACGGGTAAGGGAAACAAACAACGTATAGTTCCTTTTGGTGACGAGCTGAAAAATGCTCTTTCGGAATATTTGGCTCTAAGGGCACAAAGAGTGACGGTTAGGTCTGGAGCTCTTTTACTTGCGGATAGGGGCGGACGGATGAGTCCGGTTCAAGTCAGAGAAATCGTGAAAGAGAACCTCGCAAGGGTTTGCTCGTTGAAAAAGAAAAGTCCGCACGTGTTGAGGCATACGTTTGCTACTGCAATGTTGAATCATGGTGCTGGTATTGAAAGTTTGAAAAGACTGTTGGGGCATGCGAAACTCTCGACGACCGAGATTTATACGCATACAACGTTTGAACAGTTGAAACGAGTTTATATTGAAGCCCATCCTCGGGCGTAACCTTTTAAAAAATGGAGGTAACTATGGAAATTAAGATTCAGTCGATTCACTTCGACGCTACCGAGAAGTTACAGGCGTTTATCGAAAAGAAAGTCGCCAAGTTAGAAAAAACTTTTGAAGATATACAGAAAGTAGAGGTGCAATTAAAGGTCGTGAAGCCTGCTACTGCCTTGAATAAGGAAGTTCATCTGGAAGTTGCTGTCCCTGGAACCAAGTTGTTCGTAGAAAAGACATGTGACACTTTTGAGGAAGGAATTGACCAGGCAGTGGACTCAATGAAGGTTCAATTGACCAAATTTAAAGAAAAATCAAGGAATCGATAAAAAAAAACTCGAAAAAATTTTGTTGATTCAAAAAATAGTTGTATCTTTGCAGCCGTTTTCCGATAGATGGAAATTTAGCCGTATTGTGGCTGTAAAGATTGCCTCTTTAGCTCAGTTGGCCAGAGCACGTGATTTGTAATCTCGGGGTCGTTGGTTCGAATCCGACAAGAGGCTCGGAAAAAGAAAAGTTTGGGTAGTTACCAGAGTGGCCAAATGGGGCAGACTGTAAATCTGCTGGCTATG
>JAJWFY010000052.1:0-23881 GCA_021615735.1 Segatella copri
TTCGAACCGCCGACCCTCTGCTTGTAAGGCAGATGCTCTAAACCAGCTGAGCTAAGCGCCCTTACTTTTCGTAAGCGGTTGCAAAGGTACGACTATTTTTTGGTTCCACCAAATTTTTCAGCAACTTTTTTCGTTTTTTCTTCAAAAAAGTGCATTTTCTAGTGTTTTTCCTCAATTTTCAGGGTAAAAACGGTCAGTTTTTGCATTTCAATTGCCAAAAACAGCCAACCAAGAGAAAGTACTTACGATGGGACTGCCAAACCTCTTTCAACCCCAAAAGGTACTTATTGAGAAAGAAAAGTTCTTTTTTAAGAAATTCAAAGAAACAAAAAAGGCATTCTTCACGAGGAAGAATGCCCTATTCTATTTTTATACCTTATATTATATATACTGTATAATTACTCACCAACCTGAACAGTTGCACGACGGTTGTAAGAAGCAGGAGTCAAATCCTTAACACCACCGTTAGCCTTAACTACGATGTTCTCCTTAGCAACACCCAACTTAAC
The DNA here is from genome assembly GCA_021615735.1 of Segatella copri. Taxonomy (GTDB): domain Bacteria; phylum Bacteroidota; class Bacteroidia; order Bacteroidales; family Bacteroidaceae; genus Prevotella; species Prevotella copri_Q. The sequence continues at coordinate 510 of JAJWFY010000052.1, forward strand.
GAGCTCATCAGCTACCTTCTCAGCACGAGCCTTAGAAATCTTCTGGTTAACAGCTACAGAACCAGTAGCGCTGTCAGCATAACCGTTAACTACCAACTTAGCGTTGTTGTCCTTAGCATACTGAGCGAGAGCCTGTACGTTTACGAGATCCTTCTTAGAAGCAACCTTAGACTTGCCGATGTTGAAGAATACAGAAACTGGAGTAGCAACATACTCCTTAACTGCCTTTTCCTCTACAGACTTCTGGTTGTTCAAGAGATTCTTCAAACGGTCGTTCTCTGCATTAGCATCGTTCAACTTAGCATTGAGAGCGTCGAGTTCTGACTGGTGAAGAGCGTTGATAGCGTCAACATCTGGCACCTTGTTCCAAGTAGCCTTACCCAAGTTGTATGTAACACCGACCTCAACATTCAAAGAACGGTCGTGTCTTGCAATCAACTTGTCGATAGAGTGAGATGTGCTAGGCTTAGCACCTGCCAACAAACCATTGTAGCCATCGTAGTCGTTAGCACCTACTGTATAGTTTACATCGAGGTTGACAGCCCACTTGTTATTGATCTTGAACTCATTCAAGATACCAACACCAGCTACAGGAGCATAGCAGTTAGCGCTCATGTTACGGTTAATACCAACACCTGCGTAAGGGATGCAATCCCAAAGACGAGCCTCGTTGTAACCACACAACATATTGCTAACATTGAACAAAACCTGCTCATTCAAAGTCCAATACTTATTTGCATTTGTTGACTTATTCTCAGAAACGACTGTACGGCCCCAAGCGCCATTGAACTTGGTACGGAGACCGAGACCTGGTGTAAACCACTTACCTACAGCAACAGAGAAACCGAGATTGTTTCTGAAACCCTTGAGTGGGCTCTTAGAGAAACCATTGCCCTCTTCCTGGTTGCCCCAGAATGCAGAACCAGCAACGTTTGCCTGAACAAACCAATTGCTCCAGAAAGAATTTGTTGCAACGCTATACTTCTCAGTAGTTGCTGCATCCTGAGCCATACTGCCCATTGTTACGCTAGCCAATGCTAGCACTGCTAATAACTTTTTCATAACTTTATAATTTAAAAATCAATTTATATATATATATACCTTCTGAATGACGGAGCAAAGATAATACTATTTTTTGAAATAACCTTCATTTTCAAAAAAAAATAGCATTTTTCGTTAACTTTTTTAAGAAAAACGGGATTTTTCCCTGCTTTTAACCTAAAAGATGCTCAATTTCCTGCTGACGGAGGATACAAAGTACCGACTTTCCGTCGGGCGTATAATTGACATTCTGGCAGGCAAAAAGATCATTCACCAGCCCCTCCATCTCTTCATTACTCAATATCTGCCCCTGAGGTATTGCAGCCTGGCGAGCCAGACTCAAAGCCAAAGTCTGATTGATTTCATCAATGGCTGATACGCCCTTTTCTACAGCAGAAGAAACCATGTCCTGTACCAGTTTAAGAGGATTCAATCCTTCAAGTCCGCCTGGAACCGAATTCACGGCATAGCTTCCACCTCCGAGATCTTCCAGTTCAAAACCCATCGATTCCATTTCTGGCAGAATCTTATCGAAGATTACCTTCTCAGACATCGGGAACTGCACAACCTCAGGAAAGAGGACTTTCTGTGAATGAAAGGTCCGGTCAGCCAACTGGCGCAAATACTGTTCGAACAAGACACGCACATGGGCACGATGCTGGTCAATGATCATCAACCCCGACTTGACCGCAGTCATGATATACTTACCTTTATACTGATAATGGGCTGGCGATTTCTCTGCAATGATACTGTCTGGCGTATTATCCTGACTAGAATCATCGGAAAACACCATGGTCTGCTCCATCCCCTGCACATCATCCTGATCTTTGAGTCCTCCATAAAGCTGTTCCCATTTTTCATCCACCTGAGGTTTCGACTTAGGAACAGAGAAGCCTGCTCCCATAGGGACTGCTCCAGTGGAAGAGGAAGACTTGAACGGATTATAACCAGGATTCAAACTGATCTTCGGTGCCGCAGCAGCTGGAGTCATCTCAGGATTATAAACGGGAATATCCGGTTTATCCTCGGTATCGAAATCAATGGTAGGTACATCATTGAACATACCGATGGACTCCTTGACCGAAGCCGAGAGGATTTGCCAGATAGCCTGCTCATTCTCGAATTTGATTTCAGTCTTCGTAGGATGGATATTCACATCAATATCCTTCGGATCTACATCAAAATACAGAAAGTAAGGCACCTGTTCACCCTGAGGAACCAGACGGTCATAAGCTGCCATCACAGCCTTATTGAAATAAGGATGTTTCATGTATCTCCCGTTGACAAAGAAGAACTGATGCACACCTTTCTTTCTGGCAGATTCCGGTTTGCCCACAAATCCAGACACCTTACACATAGTGGTTTCTACATTTACCGGCAGGAGTTCCTGATTGAAACGCTTGCCGAAGACATCGAGAATGCGCTGACGCAAATTAGCGGCACGCAAATTGAACACCTCGGTACCATTGCTGTGCAAAGTAAAGGTGATTTGGGGATTTACCAATGCAATCCGCTCGAAAGCCGTCAGAATATTGTTCAACTCTGTAGAGTTGGACTTCAGGAACTTCCTGCGCGCGGGTACATTATAAAATATATTGCTGACCGAGAAGATACTGCCCACAGCACAGGAGCATGGCTCCTGTTTCTCATATCGGGAACCCGAAATCTGTATCAGGGTTCCTATCTCGTCAGTTGCCTGCCGTGACTTCAGTTCAACCTGAGCCACAGCAGCTATAGACGCCAAAGCTTCGCCACGGAAGCCCATGGTGCGAAGCGCAAACAAATCGTCAGCCTTACGGATCTTGGAAGTAGAATGACGTTCAAAAGCCAAACGAGCATCTGTTTCAGACATACCTTTTCCATCATCTATCACCTGGATGTTGGTACGGCCAGCATCGGTAACTGTGACATGGATATTCCTGGCACCCGCATCGACTGCATTTTCGACCAGCTCCTTGATAACTGAAGCCGGACGCTGTATAACCTCACCTGCTGCTATCTGATTGGCAACAGAATCGGGTAAAAGTTGAATAATATCACTCATCTCTAAATATTAATCATATAAGAAAATGATGCTTCATTATAATCAGTCAGTCAGTTTCTGAAGTGGAGCTTCATGACGCTTAATGTTCTTGAGTTCGGAGCCCTTGGATTTACCACGCCATACAAAGATATCATTCTTATCTTTAGGACGCAAGTCCTCGAACCAGGCAAAATTGTTAAGTTTATATTTTGCCGGCGGAATCTGCGTCATAGGATACATGGTAGATGTAAACTTATTGGTCCAGATTTTCTCCATCTTCCTGCCCGGTCCCATATACATGCGCATGGTATCGGTCTCCAGATAATTCAAGCCAATGAGCGAACTGTCCTTATCATCCGTCATATAATAGATGGTCTGCACATTACCGATAGACTCTCCTTGTTTAATCTCACCTTTTTCAAAATAAGATTTCATCTCAGAAGAGCTGATCTGATTGAAATGAACACTATCCGGCATCTGCTCTACAGACAGCGCCTGTCCGATGACATGGGCAAAACGAACGGTAGAGTCGTTCATGAAGACCAGAATCTTCTCGCCCAGCAACTGACGGTTTCCATTCCAGACGATAGGATCCTTATACATGGTCATGCAGGAATCCTGAGAATTGAAAACCAGGGAATCGCAGATGGCCTGCATATCAAGGCGATAGGCACGGACCTTAGGATAAGCATGCACCTTACGGTATACCGAATCGGTATTGATATGGAAGGTATTGATACGCATGGTATCAGAATGAACCCAAAGAGTATCTTTCTGCGAATAGTCGATCGCTACAGGATTGCGGGTGGCAAAGCCATTACCGGTTTTCTCGTTGTAACGCAGATAATTACAAGTAAGGGAATTCTTGCTCTTCTTATCTACATAAACCACATTACCATATCCGGTACTTTCTCCATCCTTTACATAATAGAGCGTATCACCCGTAAGCGTTTTGTCTTTATCTACAACCGTAGAACGGCCGTAAAGCTGCGCTCTATCTGTCTTGGTATCGTAATATCCGTCTTCTGTCTTGACAACACTTGCACCAGAAACAATCTTAGAAGGTCCTACCATGCGAGCCTTTGACTTACGGACATCGTAATACAAAGTATCGGTGGTAACAACATCCTTGCCGCTGCGCAACTTGACATTATAGACAAACTTAGCCTCACGCGTTTCGGTATGATACTCACCCCAATCGGCAACCAGCTTATCCTTACCATCAATCAGCGTTCCGCCGTCAAAGAAGTTTGCCATATTATACAAGCGGTCGAAATCCAAGCTATCAGTACGCAAAGTCTGCCGACGATGATGCAAGACCACATTCTTGCGTGCTCTCATCATCTGCATCTGCCCATCATACTCTGCTCTATCACAAGTGAGTGACAAGGTGTCTCCCTGCCGGTAATGAACATGTCCGAAAGCTTTCACGGAATTAGAAGCCTGATAGAAATACGCGCTGTCACAGGTAAGATGACTGCCCTGATGCAAGAAAGAGACCTTACCTTTCAATATTTGGGCATCAGGATTATTACCGAACATATCATAGTACAATTCATCTGCATGCAAAAGATATACGCGGTCACCATGAGGGCGTTTTCTGGCATGCTTCTTTGGAGCCTGCATGGCTTGCATCAGACAAAACCCAAACAGGCATAGAACCATAACCGATATGATTCTATGCCCTCTGATATGATTATTTAATCTTTTATTTATCATTTAATCCAACCTTGATATTCAAACTTACAATCCTTATAGCGATCGTTCATACGAACATAAGTCTGCTTGATTTTATTGACTACCCAATCGTGCAAGGTCTGGGCACGCTCCTTAGCCAACACTACATCCTTCATCACCTGAAAATCTTCGGTAATAGTAGCTCTATGTCCGTCAACACGGCTTACCAGTTTTACCAAAGCACAAGTGGTTTTACCCTTGGAATTCACCATCGTGAAAGGTGCAGAAACCTCACCTACCTTCATTGTATCTACCATACGGGCAACCTCGGTAGGCAGATCCTTCATCTGGAAGCGGGAAGTTCTTGACTGGTCAGGAGTAACATTGGCCATCAAACCCTTGTTGTTGCGGGTATCCTTATCATCAGACAATGCTTCAACAGCCTGCTCAAAGGTAAACTTAGCGGCACGGATATCATTACCGATAGAATCCAGACGGCCGATAGACTTATCAATAGCATCCTGAGAAACCTGAGGCTTGAGCAGGATATGGCGACACTTAATCTTATCACCACGCTTATCAATCAACTGGATGATATGATAACCAAACTCAGACTCAACAATCTTTGAGATTTTCTTAGGATCGGTAAGATTGAATGCTACATTTGCAAACGCAGGATCCAACATACCTCTACCGATATAATCCATCTCGCCACCCATACGGGCTGAACCCGGATCCTCAGAATAAAGACGAGCCAAAGTAGCAAAAGAAGTCTCACCCTTATTCACACGGTCAGTAAACTCACGCAACTGATTCTTCACACGGTTAATCTCCTCAAGAGGGATACGTGGCTGCATGGTGAGGATTTCGACCTCAACCTCTGTTGGAACGAAAGGGATACTGTCGGCAGGTAAATCCTTAAAGAATTTACGAACCTGAGCCGGAGACACCTTGATATCTTTCACCAGTTCCTGCTTCATCTTCTGAATCAGCTGTTGGTTTTTGAAATCATCATGCATCTGCTGGCGCATCTGGGTGATACTTTGCTTGCGATACTCCTCCAGTTTTTCACGAGAACCAATCATGGAAACCCAACTGTTGATCTGTTCGTCGATACCATTCATGACTTCTGACTCAGATACTTCGATACTATCGATAGCTGCCTGATGGAGAAACAGTTTCTGAACGGCAATCTGCTCAGGAATAGAACAGTCTGGGTCACCAGTATATTTAATACCTTCAGCCTCAGCCTGCAAACGGGTTACCTCGACGTCTGACTTCAGGATAGCCTCATCGCCGACAACCCAAATGACCTCATCAACCACACTACCCTCATTGATTTTCTGAGAATCGGCAGCAGCTTGTTGCTTGATATTTGCAGAATCAGCCTCATGAGCCAAAGCACTACGGCTTGCTCTTGTTGCACTAGCACTTATTCCTACTATCATCAGCAGGGCTATAAATGCCATTGTCATTTTATATCCAGTATTCATGTATTGTTTCTATAATATATTAATGTATATTGAGAGTGGTCAACATGCTATGGAAAACCACCACTTTATATTTCTTCTTCAATTGTGCGACCCATTGTTTCTCTAACGAGTCTTGATAGTCAGCAAGTACCACATCCGGGTATTCGCCATTCCGGGGCAGATTAACCTTCATCTTCTTCAGGCGCTTCATTTCCCATTTGTATTTTTTCTTATTCTTAGCATAGAAGGCAGCCAGACCTTTTTTATCAGCAGCAGCCTTATCCCAAATATTACGCTGGCAGATTTCATTCAGCAAAAGGTTTTCTACTTCCTCCTGCTGCTGGTAGGTTCCCCGCCAATTTTCTACCTTAGCATCAGCTACATATTTTTTCTGATTACCATCATCATGTTTATCCAGCAACTTGACGATATGATAACCAAACTCAGACATAAACGGTCTACTAATTTCACCCTTTCGCAGAGAGAAAGCTACTTTTTCAAAAGCCTGCACAGTCTGACCTTTTGTAAACCATGCCAAAGTCCCCCCATTGACCGCAGACCCTTTATCATCAGAACACTTTTTTGCCAGGTCTGCAAAATCTGCACCTTTGCAAAGAGCCTGATAAATAGAATCGATTCTTCTTTCCACCACCTCCTGTTCCTGGTAAGATGCTTTCTGTCCCAATCTCAAGAGGATATGTGCAACATGAACACTGCCTTTATCGGGCATCAACTCGCATGACTCGACATCATCATATCGTTTCAACACACGCCTGATATTAGGCAAAGTATCGAGATGAGCATCCTTAGCAGCTTGCACTTTCAGCTTATAATCAACAAAGCCATCGGTAAACACCTTGACACTTTTAGAATCAACCGTATTTCCCAAATGATTTTTCTGATAAAAGTACTCAAATTCCGACTTCTTGACAGATTGACCATCAATAATCATAACAATTGGGTCGGTATGAGCAAAAGCAATGCTCCCCGAAAGGAGCATTGCCGCTATAAGTGCATAAAACTTCATATTTCCTAATTATATTATTCAGGACGGCTATAGTTAGGAGCCTCACTAGTGATAGTGATATCATGTGGATGACTCTCCAACACACCTGCATTTGTGATACGAGCGAACTTGGCATTGTGCAAGTTCTCGATGGTAGCAGCACCACAATATCCCATACCAGAACGCAAACCACCAATCAGCTGGTAGATGACCTCCTGGACAGTTCCCTTGTAAGGCACACGACCAGCGATACCCTCTGGAACCAATTTCTTGGCATCCTTGGTATCACCCTGGAAGTAACGGTCCTTAGAACCATTCTTCTGTTCCATAGCCTCCAAAGAACCCATACCACGATAGCTCTTAAACTTACGGCCATTGAAGATGATGGTATCACCAGGACTCTCCTCGGTACCAGCAACCAAAGAACCGATCATGACGCAGCTACCACCGGCAGCCAAAGCCTTCACAACATCACCTGAGTAACGAAGACCGCCATCAGCTATCAAAGGCACACCAGTACCCTTAAGAGCAGAATATACATCATAAACTGCACTCAACTGTGGAACGCCAACACCGGCAACCACACGAGTAGTACAGATAGAACCAGGACCGATACCTACCTTAACACCATCAGCACCATTCTCTACCAAATACTTGGCAGCCTCACCAGTAGCCACATTACCTACCACAACATCTACCTGTGGGAAGGCAGCCTTAACTTGCTTGAGTTTCTCAACTACACCCTTAGAGTGACCATGAGCAGTATCGATAACGATAGCATCAGCACCAGCCTCGACCAAAGCCTTGGCACGATCCAATGTATCTACAGTAACACCCACACCGGCAGCCACACGAAGACGTCCCTTGGCATCCTTGCAAGCCATAGGTTTGTCCTTAGCCTTTGTGATGTCCTTGTAAGTAATCAAACCTACCAGGTGATTCTCGTTGTCAACTACAGGGAGTTTCTCAATCTTATTCTCCTGCAGGATGGCAGCAGCAGCAACCAAGTCGGTCTGGATGTGAGTGGTAACCAAATTCTCGCTAGTCATTACCTCATCAATCTTCTTGTCCATGTGGCGCTCAAAACGAAGATCACGGTTGGTAACAATACCTACAAGATGATTTTCATCATCTACCACAGGAATACCACCGATATGATAATCATGCATCATATCAAGAGCATCCTTCACTGTACTGCCACGACGGATGGTGACAGGGTCATAAATCATACCATTCTCAGCACGCTTCACAATAGCAACCTGACGAGCTTGCTCCTCAATGGTCATGTTCTTGTGAATTACACCGATTCCACCTTCACGAGCGATAGCTATCGCCATTGAAGCCTCGGTAACGGTGTCCATCGCTGCTGTAACGAATGGAACGTTCAACTCGATGTTACGAGAGAACTTGGTTTTCAACTCTACCTGTTTTGGTAGTACCTCTGAATACGCAGGGATAAGAAGGACGTCGTCGTAAGTGAGACCGTCCATTACAATTTTATCTGCAACAAATGATGACATATTGTAACCTTTAAAAATTTATTGCGTGCAAATTTAGCAATAATTTCTCAGATAGAGTTCGCTTTTCACGAAAATCTTACCTTATTAATGCTATTTAACGTGATTAGTTGGCTTGTTCGGACAAAAACTTGATTCTGACGAGTCGAATTTCGTCTTCATTGTAGTCTTCACCCAATTCATCTTGAGCCGCATTCAAATCATCAGTATCGCTCTCCATGAAGTAATCGTAGATGTCATCTACATGGTCATCATCCACAACTTCCTCTATGAAATAATCGATATTCAGCTTGGTACCGCTGTAAACGATTGCCTCTATTTCGTCAAGCAATTCTGAGAAATCCAAACCTTTTGCTTCTGCCAAATCATCAAGATCTATCTGGCGGTCTATGCTCTGGATGATGCTTACCTTCAAGACTGATTTCTTGGCAACTGTTCTGACACGTAATTCCTCAGGACGCTCTATCAGATTCTCTTCACAATACTGATTGATCAATTTACAGAACTCCTTACCATACCTCTTTGCCTTACCGGCTCCAACTCCCTGTATGTTCTGCAATTCCTGCATATCTACAGGATACATCGTTGCCATCTGTTCCAGAGAAATATCCTGGAAAATAACATAAGGCGGCAATTTATGCTTCTTTGCTACTGTCTTACGCAAGTCTTTCAACATGGAGAAAAGTGTCTGATCCAAAGCACCTGTATTATGCTCGCTCAGAGGCGCTCCATCAAAATCATCAGAGAATTCCTTATCGGCAACGATCATGAATGATTCAGGATTCTTAATGAAACGCTTACCCGCAGCTGTCAACTTCAAAAGGCCATAGTTCTCTACATCTTTCTTGAGATAACCGGCTATCAACGCCTGACGGATAACAGGATTCCAAACTTTGGCATCCATATCTTCTCCTGCTCCAAACTCCTCCAGTTCATCATGCTTGTGAGAAACGATATCATCAGTAGCACGTCCCTTTACAAAATCGATGATATATTCCTGGCGGAAATTCTCCTTCACCGCAGCAACAGACTCCAAAACAACGAGCAGCGCATCCTTAGCCTCGAATTTTTCTGTAGGATGCAGGCAGTTGTCGCAGTTATGGCAGTTTTCTTCATGATATTCCTCACCAAAATAATGAAGCAACATTTTTCTGCGACAGACAGACGATTCTGCATAGGCAGCCGTTTCCTGCAACAACTGTCTGCCGATATCCTGTTCTGCTACAGGTTTGTTCTCCATAAACTTCTCCAGTTTTCTGAGGTCTTTACGGGCATAGAAGGCGATACATATACCCTCGCCTCCATCACGTCCGGCTCTACCCGTTTCCTGATAATAACCTTCCAGGCTCTTGGGTATATCATAATGAATAACAAAACGGACATCAGGTTTATCGATACCCATTCCGAAGGCGATAGTAGCAACAATGACATCAATACGCTCCATCAGAAAATCATCCTGGGTTTGAGAACGGGTAGCCGAATCAAGACCGGCATGATAAGGAGCCGCTTTGATTTCATTGGCTTTCAACACCTCTGCCAATTCCTCTACTTTCTTACGGGAGAGACAATAGATAATACCACTCTTTCCTTTGTGCTGACGAATAAACATGATGATCTGACGATCGATATCCTTGTTCTTCGGCCGCACCTCATAATACAAGTTAGGACGGTTGAAAGAACTCTTGAATTCTCTGGCATCAATAATGCCTAAGTTTTTCTTGATATCAGTACGCACCTTATCTGTGGCGGTAGCAGTAAGTGCTATCACTGGTGCAACACCGATTTCATTAATAATAGGACGAATACGACGATACTCTGGTCTGAAATCATGTCCCCACTCAGAGATACAGTGAGCCTCGTCAATTGCATAGAACGATATCTTTACCGTTTTAAGAAACTCAACATTATCTTCTTTAGTCAGAGATTCAGGTGCAACATACAGGAGTTTGGTCGTACCATTGAGAATATCATTCTTCACCTTCTCAATAGCCGACTTATTCAATGATGAATTGAGATAATGAGCCACGCCATCACTTTCACTCAAACCATTAATAACATCTACCTGGTTTTTCATCAAAGCAATCAGAGGAGAAATCACAATAGCTGTGCCCTCCATAATGAGCGAAGGCAACTGGTAACACAAACTCTTACCGCCACCTGTAGGCATCAATACAAAAGTATCATTGCCACTCATCAAATTTCTGATGATTGCCTCTTGATCACCCTTAAACGAATCGAAGCCGAAATAATGCTTCAACTGTCCTGTAAGATTAACCTGTTCTGTCATATCCACCTATTATTATATTATATATGTCTATATATACGATTAAATAGCATTCAATTGGGCGAAAAGCCCAACTGATTTATGCTGTTTCCAACTGTCCGAGATGAGATTTATCCAACTGTTGCTTGGTATACTCCAGCGTAACAGTAAATGATTTAACCTTCTCTGATGGAATCTCAAACATAGCATCCATCATCACAGCTTCAACAATTGAACGAAGTCCGCGAGCACCCAATTTATACTCTACCGCCTTATCTACGATATAATCGAGAGCATCTTCATCAAACTTCAATTTAATGCCATCCATCTCAAACAATTTCTGATATTGCTTGACAATAGAATTCTTAGGTTCAACCAAGATTTTGCGCAAAGCCTCCCTATCCAACGGATTGAGATAAGTAAGCACAGGCAAACGGCCGATAATTTCAGGTATCAAGCCAAAAGACTTCAAATCCTGTGGAAGGATATACTGCATCAAATCCTTCTTATCAATCTTAGCCACATTCTGAACCGAATTATAGCCTACTACGTGCGTATTCATACGCTGAGCTATTTTACGCTCAATACCATCAAAAGCACCACCACAGATAAACAGGATATTCTTGGTATCTACATGGATATAATCCTGATCAGGATGCTTGCGTCCACCCTTAGGCGGAACATTAACCATGGTACCTTCCAAGAGTTTCAACAATCCCTGCTGTACACCTTCGCCACTCACATCACGCGTGATAGAAGGATTATCGCTCTTGCGGGCTATCTTATCAATCTCATCAATGAACACAATGCCCCTTTCTGCTGCAGCCACATCATAATCAGCAACCTGCAACAGACGCGACAAGATGCTTTCAACGTCTTCACCCACATAACCTGCTTCAGTAAATACAGTGGCATCAACAATGGTGAAAGGAACATCCAACATCTTAGCTATTGTACGCGCCAACAAGGTTTTACCTGTACCGGTACTACCAACCATGATGATATTACTCTTTTCGATTTCTACACCATCTTCATCCTTTGGCTGCTGCAAACGCTTGTAGTGGTTATATACAGCGACAGCCAAATTGCGCTTAGCCTGATCCTGACCGATGATATATTCATCCAGGTATTTTTTGATCTCTACAGGCTTTGGCACCTCTTTGAGAACAAACTTACCCTCCCCAGCTTTAGGAGCCAAGACCCCTGTAGACTGTATAATTTCATAAGCCTGCTTAGCACAATCTTCGCAAATGAAGCCATTGATACCCGTGATGAGTAATCTGACTTCATTTTCTGATCTTCCACAGAAGCTACATACTTTCTTTGGCATATTATAATTATTATCTCTTCTTGCGCACCTTATTATATATACGCATATTTACTTAAAACAATTCGTTATTTACGAACCAACACATTATCTATCATTCCATATTCCTTGGCTTCTTCAGCTGTCATCCAATAGTTACGGTCGCTATCAGCATAAACCTTATCATAAGGAGTATGAGAATGGTCTGAAATGATAGTATACAATTCCTTCTTCATCTTCAAGATTTCGCGAGCCTCAATCTCAATATCAGAAGCCTGACCCTGAACGCCACCTAATGGCTGGTGAATCATGACACGGCTATGAGGCAAAGCAGAACGCTTACCCTCCTGACCAGAAACGAGCAGCACGGCAGCCATAGAAGCAGCCATACCTGTACAGATAGTAGCTACATCGCTAGAGATAAACTGCATGGTATCATAAATACCCAAACCGGCAGTAACGCTACCACCAGGACTATTCAAATAGATAGAAATATCTTTGCCACTATCTACTGAATCCAGATACAGCAATTGCGCCTGCAATGTATTTGCGGTGTAGTCATCAATCTGTGTACCCAGGAAGATGATACGGTCCATCATTAAGCGAGAGAATACATCCATCTGAGTAACGTTCAACTGACGCTCCTCCAAGATGTAAGGGTTCATATACTGAGCCTGTGCCTTAATAACATCATCAAGCACCATACCATTCATACCAAGATGCTTGGTTGCATATTTTCTAAAATCGTTCATATCTATATAGTATTTTACGTCTTAAACCATACGAAAAAAGAGGTTATCGACCCTTATTTCTCGTTCGGTGGAACAAAGATAATAAAAAAAGTCGATAACCTCGTATTTATTTGAAGTTTTTTTTCAAAAAAATGTTATTCCTGCATCATCTTGTTGAAATCTTCTACAGAAATCTCCTTTTCGTTGAGTTTTACAGCTGTTTTCAGAGCTGCAGCCAACTTACGGTCGATAGAGCGATCTACAAGTGCATCTGTAGCGTCACCCTTCTTGAGGATTTCCTTAGCATAGTTCTCAATGTACTCCTCAGGAATGTTGTTCATACCATACTGAGCGAACTGAGCACGAGCTGCCTCCTTAGCTGTCTCCATCAGGTCATTATCATCAACCTTGATATCCTGAGCCTTGATGAGCTGCTCCTTGATAAGATGCCATGTCAACTCCTTGATGCTCTCAGCATAGTTCTTCTCTACGAACTCCTCGCCCTTATCCTTGTTGTTAGCCAACATGATACGCTTCAAGAGTGCATCTGGGAACTGCAATTCACCTACCTTCTTCTCGCAGTGCTCACGAACGTCGAGAATGAACTTATAATCAGAATCGTTAACGAGCTGTGTCTGCAAGCCCTCTGCAATCTTAGCACGGAAAGCAGCCTCGTCCTTCACGTCAGTATCCTCACCGAGAACCTGCTTAAAGAGCTCTTCGTTGATTTCATGCTTCTTGAAACGCTGGATTTCTGTAACCTGGAAGCTGAACTCTGACTCCAAGTCCTTAACAGCTTCACGCTCAATCTTCAGGAGTGAAGAAACCTCAGTATCGTTCTCTGGATAAGCCTTCTTAGGGTTGAATGTGATTACATCACCAAGCTTAGCATCGTTGAAGAGATTCTTCTGCTCGTCAACCTTGATGTAGCTAGGCATCAGGATAGCACCCTCTACAGTGATACCACCTTCCTTGGTATTGCCATTTTCATCAAGCTCACGCAAGTCACCCTTCAAAAGGTCATTCTCCTCGTACTTCTCAGCCTTCTCATAGCTACCTGCACGCTGAGCGTACATATCAATCTGCTGATCGAGAATCTTATCATCAACTGTGATGTTATAATAATCAACCTTGTCGCGACCATTGAGAGTTACCTTGAACTCTGGAGCAACAGCGATATCAAACATAAATGTGAAAGAAGTACCATTCTCCAAGTCAGCTGGCTCCTGTTTCTCTGATGGGAGAGGCTCACCGAGCATCTGGATATTGTTGTCCTGTACATACTTGTAAATCTGCTGACCAACGAGCTTGTTGATAGCTTCCATTTTTACAGATGGACCGAACTGACGCTTAATCATACCCATAGGAGCCTGACCAGGACGGAAACCTGGAACATTAGCCTTCTTACGATAATCTTTCAATGTCTTCTCGACATCATTCTTGTAATCTTCCTCTTCGACAACGAGGGTCAAAAGACCATTAATCTTGTCAGGATTTTCAAATGAAATTTTCATCTTGATATTTGTTATTTTATTATTGTTAATATTTTCTTTAATTCTACAGTTTTCGTGTATAACCGCAATTGGCTTGCAAAATTACACATTTTTAATGGATATACCTAATATATAAGAGAAAAAAATGATTTTTTAACCATCAGTCGCTGCTTCTTTGGCTCTTTTTTGCTCATCTATGAGCTGAAAGTCCTTCTTTCTGAGCACAAAACTGTTACTCAGATACTTTTCGCGCACAATCTTATTCTCTGCCAATTCCTCTGGTTTGCCCTGGAAAAGAATCTTTCCTTCGAACAGCAGATAGGCTCTGTCTGTAATGGTAAGAGTCTCCTGTACATTATGGTCGGTAATCAAAATACCGATATTGCGATACTTCAACTGCCATACAATATGCTGAATATCTTCTACCGCAATAGGGTCAACACCAGCAAATGGCTCATCGAGCATGATAAACTTTGGGTCAATAGCCAGGCAACGGGCAATCTCTGTACGGCGGCGCTCACCTCCGGAAAGCTGGTCACCCTTATTCTTACGAACCTTATTGAGACGAAACTCGCTAATAAGACTCTCTAATTTCTGCAACTGATAACTACGTGGCTTTCCTGTCATTTCCAAGACTGAAAGTATATTGTCCTCAACACTCATCTTGCGGAAAACACTGGCCTCCTGAGGCAGGTATCCGATTCCCGCACGGGCACGTTTGTATACAGGAAAATCAGTAATTTCCTGATCTCCCAGAAAGACATGTCCCTCATTAGGCACAACAAGTCCAGTTGTCATATAGAAAGAAGTTGTCTTACCGGCACCATTAGGTCCCAGTAATCCCACAATTTCTCCTTGCTTCACATTGATAGAAACTCCATTGGCAACCGTTCGTTTACCATAGCGCTTCACCAATCCCTCTGTTCGCAAAACCAGAGAATTCTGATTTTGCTGTTCGTTATTGTTAATTTCGTCCATAATTAGCTAATTTGGCTGCAAAAATACTAAAAATAAAGGAAATATCGCTTATAAAATCAAAAACTATTCATAATATTGCAGTTTTTTAGAGGATTTTGGTTAATTTTGCAGCAAAATTCAGTTTTATAATAGCATGTTAATAGAAAAATGGCTTACCACCTTCGGTAAATATCTTATATTGATGGGACGTTCTTTTTCCCGTCCTGAGCGCATGCGCATGTTCTTGAAACAATACATCAAGGAGATGTCGCAATTGGGTATTGATTCTATTGGTATCGTTTTACTGATATCCTTCTTCATTGGAGCAGTTATCTGCATCCAGATGAAATTGAACATTCAGAGTCCATGGATGCCACGATGGGTTTCAGGTTACACCACTCGAGAAATCATGCTTCTGGAGTTCTCATCAAGTATCATGTGTCTGATTCTCGCAGGTAAAGTGGGTTCTAATATCGCTTCGGAGTTGGGAACAATGCGTGTCACCCAACAGATTGATGCCCTTGATATCATGGGAGTGAACTCTGCATGTTACCTCATTCTGCCTAAAATTCTCGGTTTGGTTACCATCATGCCATTCCTGGTTATCTTCAGTTCTGGCATGGGTATCATCGGCGCCTACGGAACAGCATATATTGGGCATATCCTACCACCAGATGATCTGACACTTGGCTTGCAACATTCATTTAACCAATGGTTTGTATGGATGAGCATCATCAAGAGTCTTTTCTTTGCATTCATCATTTCCAGCGTATCTTCTTATTTCGGTTATACCGTAGAAGGTGGATCTGTTGAGGTTGGAAAATCGTCAACCGATGCTGTTGTCTGTTCTAGTGTTTTGATTCTGTTTTCAGATGTTTTCCTCACTCAAATTCTCTCGTAAACTATGATAGAAGTTAGAAATCTCACCAAGTCGTTTGGCGACAAGGTTGTATTAGACAATATAAACGTCACCTTTGAAACAGGAAAGACTAATTTGATAATCGGACAGAGCGGTTCCGGAAAGACCGTACTCATGAAGAATCTCGTAGGATTACTTCAGCCTACAAGTGGCGAAGTTCTCTACGATGACCGTGACTTCACCCGGATGTCGAAAAAAGAAAAAGTCCAGATGCGCCGCGAGATGGGAATGATTTTCCAAAGCGCAGCCCTATTCGACTCTCTGAATGTACTTGAGAATGTCATGTTCCCACTTGACATGTTCTCTACCATGAATTACAGGGAGCGCGTAAAACGGGCTCAGGAATGTCTTGACCGCGTCAATCTGATAGAGGCTCAGCAGAAATATCCTGGAGAAATCTCGGGTGGTATGCAGAAACGAGTAGCTATTGCACGTGCCATAGTAATGAATCCGAAATACTTGTTCTGCGATGAGCCAAACTCAGGTTTGGATCCAAAGACCTCACTTGTGATAGACGAACTTCTTTCAGGCATCACCAAAGACTATAATATGACTACCATCATCAACACCCACGACATGAATTCGGTGATGGGCATTGGTGAAAACATCTGCTTTATCTACCAAGGTCATAAAGAATGGCAAGGCAACAAAGATGAAGTGATGACCTCAACAAACGAGAAACTCAACGATTTAGTCTTTGCTTCCGATCTCTTCCGCAAAGTAAAGGAGGTGGAGCTGGAAGAAGCTAAAAACAAATAAGACAGTATCGTTCAAAAAAAAAGCCATCAGCCCAGAAACTGGCTGATGGCTTTTTTATTACAAAATAAATACTATCTCATTTTCCAGGCATCCTTGACCTCTACCATAGGTACCACTATCTGTTCTTTAGTACTGTCACCATACACCACTTGCAGAAAAACATCAGCAACATGATGCGCTGTATCAGCCTTTGCATTCAGTACATTCACCTTAACCATACCTTTATGTTCATCTTGCTGCTGCTCAACAAACATTTTGGCATTCATCAGCAATTGATTCTGATAGCCATTTGGCAACCGATAAGGTTGATTGTAGCCGTCTACAAACTCCTTATACTTGCCCTCTAAAAGCAAATCATAATATCCCTTGGCAGCAATACCTGCAAGATAGCCAGGATCAGGCTTTTCCTCCCTACAGGAAGAAAATACCAATCCCACCATGAATATCATAAAAATCAAAAGTTTCTTCATTTTTATACACTTTGATTCTGCATTCTTCGCTTCATTTATTTACTTCTGACGAATGAAGACGTTGATAGGACAGCCATGTAATGACCAGTTCTCACGAATCTTATTTTCCAGGAAACGGCGATAATTCTCCTTGACATACTGAGGCAAGTTTGCATAGAACACAAACGAAGGAATCGTTGTATTAGGCAACTGGGTGCAATACTTAATTTTGATATACTTACCCTTTATGCTCTGTGGAGGATATGCCTCGATAATAGGCAACATCACCTCATTCAACTTAGAAGTTCCAATATGAGCCTTACGGTTCTGGTAAACTTCCTTGGCAGTTTCCAATACTCGGAAAATACGCTGCTTAGTCAAGGCTGAAGCAAAGATGATAGGAAAGTCTACGAATGGGGCCATACGCTTGCGGATTGCATTTTCAAAAGTATCAATTACCTTCTGATTCTTCTCCTCAACCAAATCCCATTTGTTTACTACAACCACCAGACTCTTGTTGTTCTTCTGAATCAACTGGAAGATGTTCATATCCTGGGTCTCGATACCACGGGTAGCATCGAGCATCAGGATGCAGACATCACTATTCTCGATGGCACGGATAGAACGCATCACTGAATAGAATTCCAAGTCTTCGCTTACCTTGTTCTTACGACGGATACCAGCTGTATCAACCAGGTAAAAATCGAAGCCAAACTTATCGTATCTGGTATAGATACTATCACGTGTAGTACCAGCAATTTCTGTCACGATATTACGATCCTCACCTATAAAAGCATTGATAATGCTACTCTTACCAGCATTCGGACGACCTACTACCGCAAAACGAGGAATATCTTCTTCGATTGCCTCCTCAGGATTATCCTGAAGTTTGTCCAGAATCATATCAAGCAAATCACCAGTACCACCACCTGTAGCTGCACTGATACACTGGGGATCCCCCAAGCCTAACTTGTAGAACTCAGCAGCCTGATAATACTCTGCGCTGTTATCAACCTTGTTAGCAACAAGGATAACAGGCAATTTGGCACGACGCAAAATAAGCGCCACGTCTTCATCCCAATCAGTAAGGCCAGTGTTAACGTCTACCAGGAAGAGAACCAGGTCAGCCTCTTCGGTAGCAACAAGCACCTGCTTGCGGATAGCATCTTCAAAAATATCATCAGATTTTACAACCCAACCACCGGTATCAACAACAGAAAATTCTCTACCATTCCAACTGCACTTACCATACTGACGGTCACGAGTAGTACCGGCAGTATCACTAACGATAGCGCGACGTGATTGAGTCAAACGATTAAATAAAGTAGACTTACCCACATTAGGGCGTCCTACAATAGCTACTAAATTTGCCATAAACAGTCATTATCCTCCTTCCTTTTAGGAGGTATTCAAGGATGTGGTCTCTGCATCCAAGTTAATAATTTGCCGAAGCTGACCTTGCTCCGGCCCTCGCTCTTTTGGCGAGAGTCACTCCCTCGATTACATTCAGGGAGGAGTTATTTTAGTTGATAGTTTATAGTTATTAAGGGCGTCTTTAAACTATTAACTCTTAACTATCAATTATTCCGGATTATATCCAAAGGCATCAAGTTCTCTCTGAGAGCTGCGCCATTCCTTATCAACTTTTACGAAAGTCTCCAAGAAGATTTTCTTGTCGAAGAACTTTTCCAAAGCCTTACGACTCTCGGTATTCACCTTTTTCAATGCGATACCCTGGTGACCGATGATGATACCCTTTTGTGAATCACGTTCAACATAAATCACCGCATTAATGTGGATACGTTTTTCATCTTCCTTAAATCGCTCCACTCTTACCTCTACAGAATAAGGTATTTCCTTATCATAATAGAGCAAAATCTTTTCTCGGATAATCTCTGAAACGAAGAAACGGGCAGGCTTGTCTGTCAGCTGATCCTTATCAAAGAAAGCAGGAGATTCCGGCAAGAGTTCCTTAATGCGCTTCAAGAGCATATCCGTTCCGAATTTATTCTTCGCTGAGATAGGAAGAATCTCTGCATTAGGCAACAAAGAGTGCCATTTTTCAACAATATCACCCAACTTCTTCGGATCACTCTGATCAATCTTGTTGATGAGCAAGAGTACAGGAATCTGCATTTTCTTAACCTTTTCCAAGAATTCCATGTTCTTTTCAGGGTTTTCTATCACATCTGTCACATAAAGCAGCACATCAGCATCCGCCAATGCACTCTCAGAGAAGGCAAGCATCATCTCCTGCATCTTGTAATTAGGCTTCAAAACACCAGGAGTATCAGAAAATACAATCTGCATATCATCAGTATTCACAATACCCATGATACGATGACGGGTTGTCTGAGCCTTAAAAGTTGCAATACTAATACGTTCACCCACCAATTGATTCATCAAGGTACTTTTTCCCACATTAGGGTTACCTACTATATTTACGAAACCAGCTTTATGCATAAAAAATTGAATTTAGCAAAATTTTACTATCAAGAAGTTAAGCTCTATTGTTTTTAAGCTAAAGAAACGCATCCTTACTTATTTATAGAGAAATAAGAAAGATGCGTTTCCTTATATAGATAATTATTCTATCCTATTTTTATAGATTACTTTCCGTAAGCAGCGCCATCATACGCCCACTTATAGAAAGAAGCGCCATGTACAAATCCTGCACCAAATGCTGTGAAGATGACGTTATCGCCCTTCTTCAATTGGCTTTCTGCATCCCAGAGTGCCAATGGAATTGTTGCTGCACTAGTATTTCCATAATGATCGATGTTTACAACCACCTTATCAAGTGGAATTCCAGCACGCTTGGTTACTGCCTCAATAATACGGAGATTAGCCTCGTGAGGAATTACCCAGTTCACATCATCAGCCTTCAGGTTGTTCATTTCCATGATTTTCATCACGTCGTTGCTCATATCTGTTACTGCGTAACGGAATACAGTACGACCTTCCTGATAAAGATAATGCAGACGATGATCAACTGTAAAATGTGAAGGAGGGCAAACAGAACCACCAGCCTTCATGTGAAGGAAAGGCAAACCTTGTCCATCTGTACGAAGGTATGAGTTCTGAACTCCAACGTTCTCCTCTTCAGTTGCCTCCACCAAAACCGCACCTGCTCCATCTCCAAAGAGAACACAAGTAGCACGGTCTGTGTAATCTACCAATGAAGACATCTTGTCAGCACCAATCACAATAATCTTCTTGTATCTACCACTCTGAATCATGCTTGCAGCAACATCAAGGGTATACAAGAATCCACAGCAAGCTGCAGAGAAGTCAAATGCGAAAGCATTCTTCAAACCCAGCTTGCCGAGGACGATAGATGCTGTAGAAGGGAACTTATAGTCAGGTGTCGTGGTTGTTACAATCAATGCATCGATTGTATCTGGATCCACGCCAGTCTTCTGAATCAACTGCTTGGCAGCTTTACGTGCCAGATAGCTGGTTCCAAGGCCTTCCTCTGTAAGGATGCGGCGCTCTTTGATACCCACACGGGTGGTAATCCACTCATCTGTAGTATCTACCATGCGAGATAACTCCTCATTGTTGAGGATATAGTCTGGCACGTAGCCACCGACACCTGTAATTACAGCATTAATCTTACCCATTATTCAGCTGCTTCCTTAACGATTGCAACCTTACCACGATAGTAACCGCAAGTAGGGCAAACAGTGTGGTATACATAGTATGCACCACAGTTAGGGCAAACTGCCAATGTAGGAGCTACTGCCTTATCATGAGTTCTTCTCTTAAGTGTACGTGTCTTTGACTGTCTTCTTTTAGGATGTGCCATAATTTTTAAATGTTTAAAATTTTAATTTTTATTTTTTCAATTTCAATAGAGCTTCCCAGCGTGGATCTACAGTTTCCTCTTCTTCCTCACCGCTTCGGGCGGCAGAATGCTCATTGAGCTTTTCAATCATAGCAGGGTTGCATTTTCCAGGTGCATGCACATGCTTGATGGGAATATTGAGATCTATAAATTCATAGATAAACCAGGCGACATCGAGTATTCCTTCGTTCTCGGCCACAGTCACCAGATCATCATCCTCTGAGTACTCTTCTCCGAATTTTACGACTAGCCTGTCATTAGTCTCAATGGTTTGATCCATATCGTCCAGACAGATGTCGCATGGTATGTGAACCACTCCCTCAGTATGGAAATTGAGTTCGAAGAAGTCATCCGTCCTATTGATAGACAGACTACTTGACAACTCGCCTCTCTGAACATCAGGAGCATCGATTGCCTCAAAATATTCATTGGTAAGCTTAAATTCCTTTTCGGTTATACCTTGAGGTAAAGCTTTCAAATCAATCTTAAAAGAATCTATGTTACACATATTCAATATATACTATATTGTTTCGGGCTGCAAAGTTACAAATAATTTTTGAGATAAAATAATTTTTTATGTAAAAATCACTAAAATCACTCATTATTAATTGATTATTCTTTCTTTAACTCAATTCTGAAGGTGGTTCCATGCCCAATTTCTGTACTTTTCACCCATATTTTACCATGATGGTATTCTTCTACGATTCGTTTAGCTAGTGATAAACCTAAGCCCCAGCCTCGCTTTTTGGTAGTAAAACCGGGACGGAATACATTCTTCAAATCCTTTTTTCTTATACCATTTCCTGTATCTGAAACTTCTATAATAGCTTTATCATCTATTTCTTCCACATGGAGCGTAATCTGTCCACAATTTGCTCCCATAGCATCAACAGCATTCTTCGAAAGATTTTCTATCACCCATTCAAAGAGAGAAGCATTCATCTTAACAATAACATCCTGTTCAGGAATTTCCTTCACCATTTTGACATTCTTCGATGTTCGACGATCCATGTAGTCTATAACATGATTCATCACTTCGTTCAAACTGGCAGGAACAGGTTCTGGCAGGGCACCAATCTTTGAGAAACGGTCTGCTATCAGTTGCAAACGCTGGATATCCTTGTTCATTTCAGGAATGAGTTCGTCGTCCGGATAATTCATCTTCAGAATTTCAATCCAAGCCATCAGACTGGAAATTGGAGTACCCAACTGATGAGCAGTTTCTTTAGACAACCCCACCCACACCTTATTCTGTTCCGCTCTTTTGGAAGTAAGCAAAGCAAAGATGGCAATAACCACAAAGAGCATGACTACCCCCAACTGAATATAAGGATAAGCTGACAGACGTCGTATCATGAGGGATTCATCATAGCAAACCTGAATATAGTCATGCGTTGAATCATCTAGTTCAATTTTAATATTCTTGCCTTGTTTCAAGAGCCGCTGACCGATGGCAGAAGCATAAGCAAGGGAATCAGCATAATCTTTCCCTTCCACATCAACATTACGAAAAGTCTGAGCATGGTTTTCAGAATCCATTACGATAACCGGAATGGAATTATTTTCATTGATAACCTTCAATACCAAGTTCAAGTCAGTATTCTCATCGGCATTATTGAGCGTACGCATAGCTTCAGCCCAAACCGCCATACGGTTGCGTTCCTCTTCTGCTAGATCACGAACAAGAAAATGAGACACAACAAGAGAGGCGACAGCAATAAACACTGCCGCTATCACCAAAAAAATCTTCACCTGTCTTATTCTATCGGTCCAAATCATGCTGCAAAGATAATAAAAATCCGTGTAATCAACGTCATCTGCTGATAAAAAACATCTTGAGCAGATAAAAAAATAAAAAAAAGCCCCGACTACTTTCGTAATCGAGGCTTCTGAAATTGAAAGGAGGCGGCTA